>NZ_JBXWQP010000026.1:0-2683 GCF_059612445.1 Ruegeria sp. TASC047 | reverse complement strand
TTGGCGGTTACGATGAGCCAGAAACCCTCTCTTATCAAATCGACCAAAACTGTCCCATTGGTGCTGACGTCAGACACTATGTTCATATTGGTCCCGAACAGAAGGTTGTATTGACTATTTTTTTCCGCGAGAGACTTGCTGTCCAGCGACTACACGACTGCCAGCATTGCCCCAACCGCTATCACTCTTGTTACCATCGATAGCGTTTTTACCGCTGACCGTCGGCGCGGCTGCTCCAATTCCCGGCGTACCGGAAAGAGTGTCCGCCATATTTTTCGCGGCGCCGGAATTACCGTTAGCCATGACAGGTGCAGCGAGCGCGATTAGCGCGGTGGTGGAAAGTACGACAAGCTTTTTCATTTTAGCCCCCTTGTGTTTCGATACAGGGTTTACGCTGGCCGCACTTGACTGGATCAAATTTGAAAAAAATATGAATGAAACAAACTGTTTCCAAATATCAACAACGAACGCAACCGAGATGCAGATTTCCGGGCACTCAGATCATAAAAAGAATAGATTCAATAAACGGGCCTGTTCCTTGGCTGGGATCGATCCGCGTGTATATCGGCGAAGATCCAAGCGCCCCGTCGACACGGAGTTGCGGGCCAGGATGAAGGAGTTGGCGTCCGAGCGGCGACGGTTCGGATATCGCCGTCTGCATATCCTGTTGAAGCGCGAAGGCTGGGAGGTGAACTGGAAGAAGCTATACCGGCTCTACCGCGAAGAAGGATTAACCGTTCGTAAACGGGGCGGACGCAAGCGTGCAGTGGGCACCAGGACGCCAATGACGATCCCGCAGGGGCCAAACCAGAGATGGTCGCTCGACTTCATGTCGGATGCGCTGGAAGATGGCCGCAGGTTCCGTGTGCTGAATGTCATCGACGACTTCAGCCGGGAATGCCTGGCCGCCGTCGTGGACACATCCATTGGCGGTGCGCGTGTCGCCCGCGAACTGGATCGGATCGCCGAGTTGCGCGGTTACCCCTGTTTGGTGGTCTCGGACAACGGGACGGAACTGACCAGCAACGCGATGCTGAAATGGCAGGCAGACCGCAAAGTTGAGTGGCACTACATCGCGCCAGGCAAACCAATGCAGAACGGCCTGGTCGAAAGCTTCAACGGCCGGATGCGGGAGGAATGCTTGAACGAACACCTGTTTCCGTCTCTGCGCCATGCCTGCCGCATGATTGCGGCATGGCGCGCCGACTACAATCACCACCGGCCTCACTCCAGCCTCGCTGGTCTGACGCCACACGAATATGCTAACCGGTCAAAGGAAGACCAAAACCTGAACAGAGCTAACCTAAATTAGCGGACTCAAAGGGGAGCAGGTCACAAGCTAAAGAATATCCCTCGCCCAATTCAGTGCTTCCAGTGGCGGCCAGATAAATTAACCGTCAGCAGCCGCTCCAACGAGGTGCCTACTATAGGAGTTGAAAGGCTTGTTGCCGCACCGCCTGACGAAGAAACCAAGGCTGCCGCTGCCCTAGTCAAAGCAGCCGTTGACGCTGGAACCTCTTCAAACGCCCAGAGCCCTCGCATTTCAGACGAAGCTAACTGGCTTCAGATAAGGGCTGATGCATAGTTTGCTGCAGAAGCACTATAAAGGGCGTAGGCAATCAAAACTAAAAGAACGAAAACTGGTCCAGCTATTTCAAAGAAAGCTCGTACAGGTGTTTGAGAGCTTTTTCCAACTGAGACATATTGGGAGAGATTACTTTCTGTTTGGAATAGCTTCCATTTACTCAGGTTTACCATATTCAACTCGCACAAAAACAACGGTTAAAAATTAGCACTCGTGGCCCTGATCGCATAAGGATATCGTGTTTTTCAGAGATTGTACGGCCCAGATGGCAAGATGAGTGCACATTCACGATACAACAACACGCATTGTTAACCTTTGCGGGAATGTTTGGTGTTTTTAGACCATTTGGGACACCACTCCTCACACTTCCAAACTTAGCAAAGACTTGTCGCGATCTGGACAATTGGAGCGTACTTTCACTCAAACCGTCTGCTTTGTCCGCAGAGCGGTCATTTGACTGTGAGGTCGTCAAGAGTTCCGCAGTTCACGGCTATCCAAGAACACGGCGTAATTCTTAACGGTCTGTGGATACCAGCGGCCACCCTTGCACGTCGTCACACCTCGGTCGTTCAGTAGCCGTGCTGCCCCCGAATACGATCCGGCCTCAGCAATTGCCCGTTCAAAATCGGGGCGGATCGTTTCGAAGAATTTTCGCTTCTCTGACTGCCTCTGTGTCGCTAACGCATGGGCATTCCGGCCAAGAACGGTTCCCCGGTTCTTTGCGGCCCTGAGTGCGGCTCTGGTGCGTTCTGATATCTGTCGGCGCTCCTCCTCCGCAAAGCAGGCCAGCAGGTGCAGGAAGAACGTTGAGACGTTCGGGTGTTCGCAGACGACAAGTTCAATCCCTTGGTCGATGATCCCTGAGATGAACGACACCTTCCGAGAAAATCTGTCCAGCTTCGGGATCAGCAGCTTTGACCGGGTCTTCTTCACAAGGTTGATGGCGTTCCATAGCTCTGCCCGGTCGTCCCGTTTGCCGGATTGGATTTCGGTGAACTCGGCTATCACTTGATCGGCTGGGGTGTCTGACGTCAGCACCAATGGGACAGTTTTGGTCGATTTGATAAGAGAGGGTTTCTGGCTCATCGTAACCGCCAA
>NZ_JBXWQP010000025.1:0-32755 GCF_059612445.1 Ruegeria sp. TASC047 | reverse complement strand
TAATCAATCCAACCAGATGAGCCACATCCTCTCTTAGATCAGAGCGCCATCTGTCCCAAAATCCCTGACGACGGACACTTGTGGCAAAGGAATGGGCGCGGCTGGCAGATCGTTGCAATTGTGCAATTGAACTTGTGCACCACACTCGCAAGACAAACGGCGAGGAAGCAACTACTGAAAGCGGGCGCGGTGCAACGGCGCTCTTGGCAGCAGCAAGATCCGGTCGTGTGCTCAACAAGATGAGCAACGACATGAAGGCCGAGGCGGGTGTTCAAAACGATCCGTCCACCTACTTTGCCGTGACCCGTGACAAAGCGAACCTCGCCCCTGTTGGGGATCGTGTTTGGCGGCGCATGGCATCTGTGCAGCTATCCAATGGGGATAGCGTAGGCGTTGCTGAGGTCTGGAAATGGCCGGACACTTTCGATGGGGTATCGGTCGCTGACCTGCTGGCAGTGCAACATGCTCTGGATGGTCAGGGGCGGCGCTACTCGGATCAGGCTGGCGGCGAGTGGGCTGGTGTGACCGTAGCTGAAGTGCTGGGCTTCGACGCCCAAGCCGACCGCAAGCGCATCAAGAAGATAATCGATACTTGGCTGAAATCCGGGGCGTTGGTCAAAGGGCAGAAAACAGGTGCTCAACGCAAGCCTGTCCCCACTGTGGAGGTAGGCGAATGGGCAACGGTGTGATGTGCGCCGCCACCCAAAAATCAGGGGTAGCGCAAGGTGACGCTAACACCCCTAAAAACAGTTGCGCTACCACCACCACCCCTAAAAGGGGGGTGGGTGGTGGTGGCGCTGCGCCACCTGTCCGATCGCGGGGTGGTACAAAACAAAGTTGCAAACGCGACGGTGAGATGCATGGCAGGGACCTTGCGAAGACCAAGGACGAGCAATTTCGCGCATCATGGGGTTTGCAGACTATGTTAATAAATGTTGGTGTTTATTGATGGGGAGACCGACAAAGCTGGAAGTCAAAATACGTTCGCTCTTTCAAGGCGATCCGATTGATTGGTGTGAAATTTGGTCACGTTGGCGGCCGTGCCCAGCAGAGGCGCACAAGCACCCAAACTATCGGAGGGATTGCTCACAGTGCCACGGCGTAAATTGCAAACGGATGGCTGAGCTGGGCTTGAATGATGCCAGGGAACCCTTGCCTAGGACAGAGCGCCCAACATGCGGCGCAAAGACCCGAGCCGGTGGCCAATGCCAGGCCCGGGTAGTACCTGGAAAACGGCGTTGCAGGTTGCATGGCGGCCTCAGCACCGGCCCAAAGGGGAAGCGAAAAGCTAAAGCCAAAGTTGAAACAGAGGATGACTAAAGGGAGGCGGTGCAATACCTCCGCTGCACTGCCGATGGAGCACGCAATCCGTACCCATCAGATTCCACAACATCGCTTACAATGGCCACAGGGAGAAATTTCCCCCGTATGATCCGATTGGATCATGCTGTGCACAAGATACCCCCAATAGCCGAAATTCAGGGCGAAACTTCCAGAATCCGGCGGTGAACAGCCGCTTCTCCATCAAGTGCAAACGCTGGCGGAACATGAGCCTATGACCGCTACGCTATGCCATCAGCATTGCCCCACTCGTCATTTACTGGCTACTGGTAGTGGTTGGCCGACTATGTCGTCAACCGAAGACCACCCTCGTAGACAGAACCCACGGCGGCCCTTAGCGGGTTTCCGGGGGATCACTTTGCTTTCTTTTTTCGCAAAGCGGGCGTTGGTTGAAGGCCGGCTAAATGACTGTTCTGCGGACAAAACTGCCGCTCGAGAAATCGCAATCGCGGTCAATGTTGCCATCCGTTTTTAACAATCTTTACTGGCCCAGCACCTCGAGCAGAACCTCCCCCGTCGCCCCGGAAGGCGGGCGGGTGCCCGCGACGATGGAAAGGGTCAAAGCCACGTCAATCGTATGCACGCGGCGCGAAACTTTCTGCGGCGCGATACCTTGTCCGGCAAATAGGATCGGCACAAACGTATCATAGCGCCAAGGTGAGCCATGGGTCACCGTCACAGACAGGCCGTCCATATCGTTGATGAACCATTCTGGTTGGAAAACGAGGTGAATGTCCCCCGACCGGCCCGGGTGGTAGTTGTTCAAGACCGCCTGCATCAGAGCGTTGTCCGGCAGTGACCCTTCGCGCAGGCGCGAACTGGGTATCGCATAGGCCACGCCTTCAAAAGCAACCAGTTCATCGGCAATCATCGTCTCGAGCGCTACGCGGTCGATGTCAGGGTTGTTTCGGACTTCCGCGGCCAAGGTCAAATAGGGGTGGTCGTAACCTTCGAACAGCGCACCGATTATACCAAAGCGTTCTTTGATCCGGTCGGCGGCGGGTGCAGTATCCCATGCATCCGGTGTCACGTACCCTCCGGGCATTCCGATGGAGGCTAGATAGCCGGGCGCTTCAGGGGCGCCATGATCTGCCGACAAGACGATCAGCGTATTCTCAAGCCCGACTTCGGCATCGATATAGGCAAAGAAATCGGCCAGCGTGCGGTCAAGCTGCAGCAGATTGTCTTCCGCCTCAAGACTTGATGGGCCAAAGAAATGGCCAACGTAGTCGGTGACTGAAAAGCTGACCGCAAGAAAGTCGGTCACGTCGTCGTCGCCCAAGTCCTCGGCATCAATTAACGCTTTAGCGAAGTCAGCGGTCATCCTATCCCCGTAGGGACTGAGGGTAAGGAATGTTGTGTAATATTGACCGCTCGCGTCACCCAGAGGATGGGGGAATGTGCTCCCGAAACCGGCAAAGTCCGGTTTGTAGCCGTCCTCGTTGCTATTGGCGAAAAGGTAGCTGTCGATCGGGTTCAGCAACTTCCAAGACTGACCACTATAGCTTCGCGGCAAACCCTTGTCGTTCCATGTATCGACCCAAGTGGGGTAGGCATCGTAATAGTAGCTGCTGGTCACAAATTCTCCGGCGGCTTTTGAGAACCAGAATGCTTTGCCCGCATGTCCCGCCATCGCAACTGCGCCACGATCTTTGATCGAGACGCCAAATACCTTTGCTTTTCCGGCTGTGTGAACCGCCAACTCGTCGCCAAACGTTGAGGTCAGGATTGTCCGTGGTGAGCGGCCGTCGCTGGTCGCGGCGCGTTGCGTGGGGTCGATTTCGGTTTCATCGTCAACATCCGCCCCGCTGGTCAGAATCGAATAGTTTGGGTCTTCGATGTTGTACACCGTGCGTCCGGCTTCGCGGTCATACCACAGATTTCCGATCATCCCGTGTGCTGCAGGGTTGGCCCCTGTGGCCAAAGTTGTGTGGCCGACAATCGTTTCGGTGTTGGCATGCGTGTGGTGGGCGTTGTTATAGTGGATACCCTCTTCCATCAGGTAGCGGAAACCGCCTTCTCCAAACTGCTTGAGATGCCGAGTTGGCATATCGCCGCGCAATTGATCGACAGTGATTTGCACGATGAGTTTTGGTTGACTCTGGGCAGTGGCGGCCATTGGCACGGCACCCACAGCGCAGATCAGCAAGCCAGAGATTTTTGACAAAAAGTGCATGAGAAATCCTGTTGTTCAAAGACTGTCAGACCGGAGTATGCAGTCATTCTTCACCGTGAAACAACCCTAGTTGAATAAGGCAATCTCAATGGCAAATTCGGGCTCGGAGCGGTCGTTCGCTGCACTTTGTCTGAATGACCGATATGCGAACCAGCCACTCTGTTCCGAGCAACCCACTAGCGCTTGCGGTCCTTTGCGGACGTTGACCGGGCTTCAACGATACTGCGGTCGCCGCCCGCGTTTCAGGCTTTCGGTCCAACGTCGTTTTGAGGATGGACGCGCATTGGGCGAAACACGTAAATGAGCGGGTGCCCACAGCTGTAACCTCCCCTCAATCTACAGACCGCGTCCTGACCGGTGTCGTGCTCATGCTCGGATTCTGTTTGACCGCTCCTTTGCTGGATGTAGCGGCAAAACTCGCTTCAGCCAGCGTTCCAATCGGGCAAATCACCGCGGCACGCTTTGTCGTGCAGTGCGCACTGATGGCTCCCTTTATTTGGGCAATGGGATTATCGTTACGGGTGCCAAAAGGCGAATTGATGACCTTGATCACACGGGCATTGCTTTTGTTGTTCGCTACATTTTGCTTCATAGCCGCAATCCGCGTGATGCCACTCGCCGATGCGTTGGCGATTGTGTTTATTGCCCCGTTCATTGTCCTTTTGGTCGGCAAATTTTACCTCGGTGAAGAAGTAGGCCCTCGCCGCGTCGGAGCAGCACTCGTGGGGTTCGTCGGCGTCTTGTTCGTCATCCAACCGAGCTTTGCAGCTTTCGGTATTGTTGCTGCAATTCCGCTTGGAACGGCGGTCGCCTTTGCCTTCTACATACTTCTGACGCCTGGGCTAACACGACGGTTTCATCCCGTGGCATTACAGTTCCACACCGGCCTAACAGCCAGCCTGTTTTGCATTCCCGTCTTGCTTCTGGCGGAAGGTTCCGGGTCTGATCTGTTTGATCCTGTTTGGCCAAGCGACATCGTCTGGCTATGGCTTTTTGGAGCCGGGTTTTTCGCCACTGTAAGCCATATGATGATGACCTACGCCCTATCGCTCGCCCCATCCGCCACGCTTGCCCCACTCCAATATTTCGAGCTGCCGGTGGCGACGATTTTCGGATATCTCGTATTCAACGATTTTCCAAACACACTCAGTCTGCTCGGTATTGGCATTATCATTGGTGCGGGGCTCTACATGATCCACCGAGAGAGGATCGCAGCCAAATACCTAGTCAGCGCGCACGCAACCCCTCCGATCTAAATCGAAACTAGCTACAGCCCAGCGACATCCGTTGGGCTTCCCCGGGGCAACGCGGTCGAACAATACTGACACTTGTAATCGGTGCGGCAACTTCCAATGAGAAATTTGCAATCAAAAGCACTGAGCGTATGCATTCCATTGTTGCGTCTAAAGGTTTTGAGATTAGTCATGGTGGCGATCTCTGCATGAAAGGCCGGATCAATGCCTCTTCCCGGACCACGTGCTTTTGGATTGGTTGCAGCACTTGCTACAGTGACGATCTGGGCGGGTTTCATGCTTGTCACGCGATTTGCAGTGCAGAGTAACTTCACCGTTGAAGAACTTTTGATCCTGCGTTTGATGCCGGGTGCCTTGGTCATGGCCCCTGTTATGTGGCGACTTGGAGTTATGCCGCGCGGGGTGTCTTGGCCTCGCGCACTCGTGTTGATGATTGGCGCGAGTGCCGTGTTTCCATATGTGGTGTCAATGGGTCTGGCCTATGCGCCCGCTTCGGACGGAGGCGCGCTCGCTCCGGGCATGCTGCCTTTTTGGACGGCTCTGGCGGCTTACTTTATGACTGGAGAAATCACTGGCCCGCGCCGCAGGGTCGGGCTTGCGATGATATTGGCCGGCGCGATGATAGTCAGCCTATGGCAAATACTCACAGGTACTGACGAAGGCGCTTGGAAAGGCCACCTGATGTTCTTGACTGGGTCGGGATGTTTCGCGATCTACTCCATCATTTTTCGCCAAAGTGGGCTCAGCCCGTCGCACAGCTTGGTCATCGGGCTGTTTTGGGGCACGGTGCTTATTACACCTATCTTGCTGGCCACGGGCAACGTGACATTTGCCACGTCCAGTTTGTGGGACATCGCTGTGATGATCGTCCTTCAGAGCTTGATAATTGGAATTTTGGCGATGTTTCTGTTCGGCTACGCTGTGCAGCTTCTCGGCGCTGCGGAAACAGCCGCCTTTGGCGCATTGACCCCAATACTCGCGCTCCTTGGGGGCGTAGCTTTTCTGGATGAATCGATAACCCCGATCAAAGTTTTTGGCATCACCCTCGTTGCGGGGGGTGTCTTCCTGGCATCTGGCATTCTGAGCAAGTCTCACTCAGCTTCTGCACCCCAAAACACAAATGGCTATCTTTGAAAAATATGGACCCAGACTACCCGTTGGCGGATGTTTCATAATTTGTCCGTGAGGGCGGACAGGGTGGTTCCATAGGCAGAATTCCGTATGCCGAGCCTAAGTCAGTCGTGCCGGTTGCAGTATTTGATGCTTTGGGCTCAGAGCGGCGGTGCGGCGGGGAGTGTTTGAGCCGTTTCCGGGCCTGAAGTTTTACGGAACCGCTCTCACACCCCACCTTGAGCGTAGCGTGAGTTCTGACGAACTTGGGGTCAGTCCATTGAAACATTCATAGAAGCGCATACGTAAACTGGGTGTGAGGGCGAAAGCAACGAGTTTGGCCTCAACCTCTTCCCCAAGATGCACTTGGGCCAGAAGGTTTACGATTAACTCTCACACCCCACTGGGCAGTCTCCTTAGCGCAGGATTTCGAGAAACAGATTGTTTCCAAGTGTCTAGTCGATGAATACAATTGTCGAAGCTACGTTGCCATTGGTGGGGGTCTCGTTTTCCCTGAGGGTAAGGGCGCTTTTTGGTTAAGTGGGTGAACCGTCTGCCGCCCCCACACGACTATCTGCCTGTCAGGCAACTTTGGACCTCCGTTTGGTTTAGCACTCCAGACCCTGCTTGAACTCCTCTGACCCACAGTCATTGAGAGCCCAACGCTGCTGTTTTTCCATGTGCCGCACTATTTTCTGAGAATAGTCGGACTTCATGCAGCCCGCATACAGAATTTTACGCAGTGCCACGGAAGATGACGCTAAACTCGTCTCTGGGGCTCAGCTTGGGCCGAGCACAGAAATCCACCGGAGAGTTGTCCTGTTAGACAACATGTGTGCTAAGGTCTCTTGGCGGGGCTGCTTGCGCCGGATTTTTAGCTAACGAATGATTTTGGGAGATAAACTATGTTTGCACGTGTGACGAAATACAAGATGAAGCCTGGATCACGGGAGGCCGCAACAGCACTGATGAACCAGTTGAAGGGCCAAATCATGGGCATGTCGGGTATGCACAACTTCGTCAATGTTATGAACGATGATGGCAGCGGTTACGTGATTTCGATAGTCGAAAACGAGGCAACCTCTGATGCCAACGCTGAAAAGGTGAAGGCACTGTGGGGTCAGTTCTCTGAGCATCTGGAGAGCGTTCCAACGCCTGAGGGCTACGACGTCATAGCAAACTGGGCCAACTGACGAGACAGCAATCCGTTGAGTGGCGTTGTCCGCCTTTGCCACGGTCTCCTCGCCAGGAACTGTGCGGTTCTGCCCTGCCCAACGCGGCCCAGGTTTCGAGCGTCGGTTCAACCATGGCTGCCAAAGGCGGCCAACAAACAGGAATTCGGATAGAGACATGATGAACTACAAGCCCGGCGATGACGTGGGCCCGCTGGAGGAGTGGCCCTTCGACAATCCAGACAGCGCATATCAGATCAAAGAAGGTGACCCCAAGGCGTCCGGCCGCATAGATGTGGGCGGACAGGGCAAAGCGACGCGCGTTGGCATCTGGCGGTGTACAAAGGGCGTTTTCGAATGCACGGAACAGGGCGATGAACTTATGACGATCCTGTCTGGTCGATGCAGATTGGTTGATTTGACAACTGGCAAGGTCAGCGACCTCGAAACGGGAGACAGTCTCTTCGTGAGTGATGGAAGCCGGGTGATATGGCATATCAATGAGGATGTGACTAAAGTCTTCTTTGGTCACAAGCCGGATCTATTTTGAGGGCTGGACATGAATCCGGAATTCAGAACGGCCGCTTCTTCCAACACCTGACGTTCGTTGAAATCTTGCCTATGACCGCTCTGCGGACTTTCCTGCCGTTCGTGATGACCGATCAAATGTCTGCTTTGTAGTGCGCCAAAAACATAGCGATGCAATCGTCCAGTACGTCTTTTGGTGTCGGGTTCTCGCCGTGGAAAAACTCTGGCCAGAAGAAAAAGTTTTTGACGAGCGCCAGCAACTGGTTGGTTGCGAAGGTCGGATCGGCCTTTCGGATCACGCCTGCGTCCATGGCTTCGCCGATCAATCTCGTCATCGGGTAATCGTGGGTTTCTGTCTCCGTTAAGAACTTCCGGGACCGGTCGAGATCGCGGATCAGCTCTGATAGGACCATGTGATTTAATCCGATAGCCGTCTCTTCGGTAATCACCGCGATGTACCGCCACAGAGCCTCTGCTTGCGAGCGATCTTTCCTGGTTGAAGTGGTTGTAGACGGAGGAGTGGACCGAGACGATTTTCTGCAGACTTCGCATACGCCTGAAACGCTGCATTGCGCTTTCTCGTTGTCGGAACGGGAGGTGTGAGTTCTCGACGCGGTTGTTTAGCCAACTGCCCGTCCCTTGTTTTTCAAGAGCACCCAATTGTCTGAGCGCAGCCTTACCGGACAGTTTCATGGCTAACGTTGATGCCTCGCTCATGCAGCAGATCTTCGACATTCCGAAGCGAGCGCGGGAAGCGGATGTATAACATCACCACAAGGCGGATGATCTCGGGGCTGGTTTTGAAGTACTTGAAAGAGGCAGGTCTGGTCATGGGCAAAAGCTACTCAACACCCCTAACCCGCTCAAGCAAAGTTATTCGGACAAGACCCTCCCAGCTACTGCTCCGATGATTTCAGTTTGGTTTTTCGGAGGCAGGAACCCTACACAGGGTTAGACTTTGAAGATTTCCCCGCGCTCTTTGTAGAGGCTGCAACATCGCCAACTGTTTTCTCAACAGCTTCAGCTTCGGTTTCAGCGACATATGCTGCACAACGGGCCACGGTTTCGAACCATTCCTGAGCGTCAGCAACCAACCGCTCCGCCGAATGGCGCTGCCACTCCGCCATGCTCTGAAAGGCTTTAGAAGGATCGGACGGGTTCGCGGAAGACACATTGCGTGCAGCTTTTAGAGCCGTCCGGACCGCCTCATGACGCCGTTCGAACCAATGCTGCGCAAAGGCCTCGGTTTCTTCGAGCAATTTCTCTTGCGCGTCCCAAAATTGTTCGATCTGGGCACCGAAGGCCGGATTGCCAGAAATGGGCGGCTGCATTTGCTTGAAAACATCCAAAAGCGAGGTCGGGCTATTTGTGTTAAATTTCTTTGTCGGCATCGAAAGTTCCTCCTCATTTCCTGAATGAGTTATTGTGCCAAGTGCGGCGCGCTTTCGCCTAAATACAGATCAATATCCCTTTTTTAGGGATCTTCGGCCTAAGCTGCGACGGGACTCTCGCATTTTCTCCGTCATCGGTTCCTAGCAAGCAGGGTTGGGGTTAGAGTAGTCTAGACAAGATCTTAACGCTTGGTTTTCTATGCACATTGCCGGCTTTCTGATTACCCTTGGTGTCCTTTTCCTTGCCGGATTGGCGGCCGATCAACTTGGCCGGGCCACGCATCTTCCTCGTGTTACAACCTTACTGTTCCTCGGCCTGATTGCCGGGAACGCAGGATTCGGGGTGATCCCGGTCGACGTTGCCAAGTGGTTCGATGAGATCTCCATTGTTGCCTTGACGATGGTCGCGTTTCTTCTTGGAGGATCTTTGACCCGCAAAAACCTGGTTCGGCATGGCCGAGCCATTCTGACGATTTCGATTTCAATCGTGGTTGCAACCCTTGTTATTGTGTCGGTTGGACTGACCGCGATTGGCGTACCGTTCGGGTTGGCGTTGGTGCTGGCGGCAATTGGCACGGCTACAGCTCCGGCCGCCATTGCAGACGTGATCAAACAATCTGGGGTGTCCAACAGCTTTACCGAAACATTAAAGGGCGTAGTCGCAATTGATGACGCTTGGGGTCTGATCGTTTTCAGCATCGCCTTGGTTCTGGCCGGTCATTCGGATGGTTGGGCCACCGTCACGACCACAGCGATGTGGGATTTCGGAGGGGCGATACTATTGGGTACCGCACTGGGCGTGCCATCCGCTTACCTGACAGGCCGCTTGAAACCCGGAGAACCCATGCAGGCAGAAGCAGTGGGCATAGTCTTTCTGACAGCGGGCCTCGCGCTTTGGCTGGAGGTTTCATTCTTGGTAGCAGGCATGGTTGCGGGCGCGGTTATCGGAAATCTTGCGCGCCATCACGACCGTGCTTTTCATGAGATCGAGCACATTCAGTGGCCGTTCATGATTCTGTTCTTTCTGCTGGCTGGCGCCACGTTGGACATTGAAGCCTTCGGCTTGATGGGCTGGGCTGGTGCACTTTTTCTGTTTTTGCGCGCCGTGGCCCGCCTGGTCGGAGGTTACTGCGGAGCAAGACTTGGCGGCCTGCCTCGCCGTGAGACCCGCTGGTACGGTCCCGCTTTGTTGCCACAGGCCGGTGTTGCGGTCGGAATGGCCCTTGTAGCTGGAGAGCAATTTCCGCATTGGGCCGCGTCGATCATGGCCATTACTCTGGCCAGTACTGTGGCCTTCGAGGTGTTGGGGCCGCCGTTGACTCTCATGTCGATCAGACGCACGGCGGATACCGACTAGCGGATTGGTCAGCGCCTATTCAGACTGGATCGATTCAAGAAAAGCGAGCAAATTCGCCAACGGCAGGCCAACCATCATAGATTGCCCATTGGGCAAAGCCACCGCGATTTGTTGGTCTGTCTCAAACACCGCGCCAAAGATTGGCATTTCGCCACCATATGCAAACCTCGCGGATCGCATCTACACGCATCATTCCCTGGCCGACAAGCACATCAACTTGCCGCAGCTTCTTAACTATTTCTTCCGGCTTATGTCTCTTGTTCGCCATTCTCGGCCCTCCGTTTCTCAGACGTAACGGTGGTCCAAATAAAATGTGGCACTCCAGTTGCTTAGGTGTGTTGGCATCAGGTTCAAAATGGCCACCAAGGCACTCGTCGCGAGTCCTCAAATTTTTAAAGCCTGAACCAGAGTATTAGTCAATTTCGCTCAACAGCCACTCAGCCCGTTTGACACTCTCGTGCGCTGTTCCGAGTTTTCGAACCAGTCTGGCTTTCCTGTCAGAATTCTTCTCCAAATTAATTTCGGCTTCAAGATCTGCCACCTTCTTGCGCAGCTTTTTGAGTACCTTTTGAACATGGCTGGATTTAATTTTCTCCGCTTTGCCTGCCTCAAGACGCGAGTTGTACTCGACCATTTTTTCGGCAAGTTTTTTCAATCCCATCTTAATACCCCCCGCAGATCGTCGCACAATTTCAGCATGCTATTTGCTTTCTACGACTTTACTGTGATGTTTTTCGGATTCTTCTTCCTTAGAGAGCGCATCGGTTTCAATCTTATACTCACCGAGTTCTTCTTCTTCTAAAGCCAACAAACGTTCGACTTCGGCCATGGCGCTGTCTCGTTCGATGTAAAAGGTTCTCGCTGCTTCGATCAGCTTACGCATCGCGCTATAGGCATAATCCGAGTCGTTGAGAAATGAAGTTGCGGCATCGGGAGTGAGTTGGTTTTTTCGAATGAGCTGTTCTACACGGCGCGCAGCGGTCCGAGCATCTTCTTCTATTTGCGCACGTTCCTGATCAAGCCAGAGCGCACTACGCTCACCCGGTTCTGCTTCTTCAAGTTTTTGAATCTCAATGAGTATTCTGGCAATTTCAGTACGGAGGTCATCATACAGTTCGGTTGCACTCCCGGAAAACCGTACAGTGTGACGCAAGATATTCTTTCGCAGGTGTTTGACCGACTTAACCGCTTGAACGATGTCGCCAGCGACATCTCTCAGGGCATAAACTCGTTCCGCTACATCTGGTTCGACACGTTTTTCCCCGACGCGCGTCGAGAATTCGACAATGGCGGAATAGAGTGTCTTGATCTTGCGCCGGTAGCTTTCCTCAATATCCATGTCGGTAGGTGTTCGACTGCTTCGAACCACCTCTGCAACGCTGTTCGCGCTAAGCACATCCTTCCTATGCAGATTCAGGCCATGCAAGATCAACGTCATCGCGTTTTCGTATAGGTGCATGACCTCCTTTCGAAGTGCAATCTCAAGAGTTTGTGGGAAATCATCGGCCGCATCGTTCAGGTAACGCGGTTGACTAACATCCGGGATTGGTTCGATAATACTGCGTTCTAGAAAGGAGATCAGCCCCCGCATCAATGGTAACATGAGCAAGACGCCGAGCACGTTAAAGATAGTATGGAACACTGCCAACTTCAGAGCAAAATCTTCCGCACCGATACCCACGGCACCACTGATCATGTCAACCATCTCACGTAGCGGGACTATGAAAACCAAAGCTACCGCCGCAGTTATTGTATTGAAGATCAGGTGCGCCAATGCCAGTCGCTTGCCCTGAAAATTGGCGCTGATCGAGCCAATAATCGCCGTAATCGTGGTTCCAATATTAGCCCCGATCGCGAGAGCCAGCGCGTTTTCATAGCTAATTTGTGAAGCGGCAAGCGCAGTGAGAGTAAGCACCATCGTCGCGTGGCTCGACTGCATAATCACGGTTGCGGCAGTCCCCAACAAACAATAGACCACCAGCCCCCAAAATCCCGACAAAGCAAATCGCATTAGATCGACCTGGTCCTTGAACGCGTCGAAACCCTCTTTCATGTAATGAATGCCTAGGAACAGAAAACCCAGTCCGCCAAGAGCGTAACCAATCCCACGGAGCACCTTCGGCTTCTGAAACACAAGGATTATGCTAAGGCCGATAATTGGCATGGCATAGGTTGCGATATTCACCTTCAATCCTAGCCCGGCAACCAACCACGCACCCGTCGTCGTTCCGATATTGGCCCCAAAGATTATGCCCACCCCACCGACCAGAGAAATCAGGTCAGCACTTAAAAATGAAATCGTTATGACCGAAACCAGTGAACTGGACTGCAACAACGCAGTAGAGACGAAACCGAATAAGAGAGATCGCGAAACGGATTTTGTCGCCCGCTGAAGCATTCGTTCTAGTGTTCCGCCTCCAAGTAGCTTGAAACCGTCTTCAAGCATAAGCATGCCAAACAAAAAGATAGCGATCCCAGCTGCAACCACCTGCGCGTCAGGACTTACCCAAAAGGCAATTAGTAGCGCGCCAATTGCGACCGGTAGGTAGTACTTGATCATTCAATCAATCCAAATTTTTGGATCGCAAAAACACCGCATGGCGCGAATTTCGACCTCCAGGAAGACCGCACACTAACCTCAACCAACGTTCGTGCAGCGCCAAGATTCTCAGCAGATACCACATCCCAAACCCGGGCGCTTTCTGATCTCGATATTTCTACTACCGCAACGTACATGTCTCATTGATTCAAATCATGGCGTAGGAACTCTACTTGCTCAAATGTTTGGACTGACTTGCTACATGACACCGATGGACCAAACATGTTGAGAACTGAAAGAGTAGAAAAAGCAGTTCGCCTATGGCGTTTATTGAATTGGCGCTTGTTTCAAGCACCAATCAGTTGTTTTTTTCGACGCGCGTATACCGGCACATTCGGCCGTGAGCTTAAAGCGATGACAGTTCTTTATACTGCTACGCCAATCATTTGGCCAAATCTCCCTTTCGCCGTTCCCCGAATTTGTCGATACCCGACGAAATGGAAATTTATCGAAAGCCGTAAACTAGCATCTGGCCTACACCCGCGATACAAAAGGCGAGCAGAAGCCAGAGGACCCTTGTCTTGAACGAGTCCGATGGCGTGGCGAAGAAATGGCGCGAGCCCAGCCAAATGCCCGCCAGCATCACGGGTATTGCCGCCAGAATTAGCCAGAACGTAATTGTTTCAAAGTGGCCGGCGGCGAAAAGCAACCCTCCTGTAATCAGATCTACGAAGAAGAGATAGGCGATAAGCGTTGCCCGCATCGCTGTTGACTCAATAGTCGAGGAGGTGAAGAACAAAGCCAATACAAGACCGCTCAGCGCGGTCGCCCCATTTGCCGCCCCGGCGATAAGGCCAGCCAGAACCAACCTCGGCATCGTAATGGATACAGGCCGGGAAGCAGACAAGAGCAGCAACCCCGTTGAGGCAAACACCACACCGTAGACAATCATCCGCAGTGTACTTTCCGCGACATAGGACAGTAGAAAAATACCGGCTGGCGCACCAATCAGGCTGGCGCCAAGAAGAATGCCGAGATAACGGCGGTTGATATCAGGCAGGATACGCGGCGCCTGACTACTGGACGCGAGAATTTCAAGCGCAATGGACAATGGCACGAGTTGTGAAGCGGGAATGACCGGGAGCAAGCCCACCATCAGAATAGTCGAGAACCCAAACCCCGAATAACCCCGAGCAAAAGAGGCTGCGAAGATAACAACTCCGGCCAGCACAATGGTCAAGAAAGACGCATCCGGGGCAAAATCACTAATCATGCTGCCCACTGGAAAGACCGGCCTTGCCGCGGTTCTTTATGCGATCTTGCACGCGGTTAGATATGCAGGTCCGTGCATTAGGTGACAATCGGATATTCGGGGAGGCCTTCAAAATGTGCTTCCAGTCGGTCGAAACGATGCACAAGTCTATCATTGAAGATGTAAAAGGCCATAAGGACCTGATGTAGTCCTAACAAACCATGGTACGTACATAATCGCGCGCGCACTGACCTTGCCCGAAACGTTAAAGATCGGTTTAGATGAGTCCATATTGCGCGCTTTGATTTGAGTCATTGTCTTCCCCCAGATCTCCCCGCCAGACTTTCTGTGGGAGGATGTAGCAATGAGCACCATCCGGAAATCACCCGAAGAGCGCGCCGCTGCGTGTTGGCAACCAACCTCGGATGCCCTAGAGCAGCCGACACACGACCTTGGCCGCGAACTTCTCACAGGTTTGCCAGATGGCTCGATCAACATCGGGTTTGAAGCTGTCGATCGCCACGTAGCTCAGGGGCATGGAGACTATACTGCCCTGATATGGCTATCCAAGGACGGAGCGCAGCAAACGCTCAGCTATAGCGATCTCGCAGCCATGTCGTCGCGATTTGCAAATCTGCTCTATGACCACGGACAACAAAAAGGAGACCGCGTCTTTGTCGCGATGGGGCGCCGGCCTGAGCTTTATGCTGCAGCCCTTGGCACTTTAAAGGCCGGGATGGTCTTTACGCCACTCTTTGCCGCCTTTGGGCCGGAACCCCTGAGAACCAGGATGGAAATCGGCGATGCCAATGTTCTGGTCACGACTAAGTCACTCTACAAACGCAAAATCGCATCGTGGCGTCAGGAAATGACGTCGCTGCGTCTGGTCCTCATCGTTGGCGACGAAGCTCCTGATGATTGCGTCGCTCTGGCCCCGGCATTGCAAGAGGCCTCGACAGAATTTCTGGCGGTCCATACACAGACGGAAGACCCGGCATTGATTCATTTTACCTCGGGTACCACCGGGAGGCCAAAAGGTGCGGTTCACGTGCATGGCGCAGTTCAGCACCACGCGCTCTCCGGTCGTTACGCACTCGAACTGCAGCCCGGCGTGACCTACTGGTGCACCGCTGACCCGGGCTGGGTCACCGGAACGACCTACGGAATTATCTCACCACTGGTGAACCGCGTGACGATGATTGTGGACGAGGCAGAGTTCAATCTCGAACGCTGGTATGGGATCGTTGAAAGGGAACGCGTTGAGGTCTGGTATTCAGCCCCAACAGCCATCCGCATGATGATGCGCGCTGGCAGTGAGGTCGCACGCGGGTACGACTTCAGCGCTCTGCAGTTTCTTGCAAGCGTCGGTGAGCCTCTGAACGCCGAAGCCGTGGTCTGGTCCAACGAGGTATTCGGTCGACCGTTCCACGACAATTGGTGGCAGACAGAAACCGGCGGCATCATGATTGCCAATACTAGAGCGCATGACATCAAGCCTGGATCGATGGGCAGACCCCTGCCTGGCGTTGTTGTCGGCATTGTGGAACCAGACAACGGGGGCTTGCGAGAATTACCGGATGGCGAGATCGGAGAGCTTGCTCTGCGACCGGGTTGGCCCTCGATGATGCGGGACTATCTTCACGAACAGGCGCGGTACGAAAAATGCTTTAATGATGGCTGGTACTTGTCAGGCGATCTCGCGATGCGGGACAGTGATGGGTATTTCTGGTTCGTCGGTCGAGCCGATGACCTAATCAAAACGTCGGGCCATCTGGTCGGCCCCTTCGAGGTTGAAAGTGCGCTGATTGAGCATGAAGCCATCGCCGAGGCCGCTGTGATTGGTATTCCAGACGAGACTGCGGGCGAAATCGTCAAAGCCTTCGTGACCCTGAATCCCGGCCAAACCGAGGATGAGGAGCTAGAGCGCGACATTCGCGGCCTTGCCCGCAAACGGCTTGGAGCGGCTGTGGCCCCCCGCGAGATCGTTTTCCGAAATGCCCTGCCCAAGACCCGCTCTGGCAAGATCATGCGCCGCCTTTTGAAGGCGCGCGAACTTGGTCTGCCAGAAGGTGACATCTCTACATTGGAGACGGACGAGAAATGACCACAAGCAAACCAAGACTGGACCGCGACCATGTGAAACGCTTGCTGAGTGACATGATCCGTATCCGACGTTTCGAAGACAAATGTGCGGAGCTATACACTCAGGAAAAAATTCGCGGCTTCCTGCACCTCTATGATGGAGAGGAAGCGATTGCCGCTGGGATTATCCCGCTCTTGTCGGACAAAGATCGCGTCGTCGCCACGTACCGAGAGCACGGACATGCGCTGATGCGCGGCGTCTCAATGTCCTCGGTCATGGCCGAGATGTATGGCAAGACCCAAGGCTGCTCGGGCGGACGCGGAGGTTCGATGCACCTGTTTGACGCCGCCACGAACTTCTATGGCGGCAATGCCATTGTCGGTGGCGGTCTCCCTTTGGCTGCGGGGCTGGCTCTAGCCGAACGGATGCGCGGCGACACAGGCGTGACGGCCTGCTTCTTTGGCGAAGGCGCCGTGGCCGAGGGCGAGTTTCACGAGACTCTTAACCTCGCGGCACTGTGGCGGCTACCTGTTCTTTTTGTTTGCGAAAACAATGGCTACGCAATGGGGACGGCTCTGGCGCGCTCCGAGTCTGAGACCGATGTCAGCCGCAAGGCCGCCGCTTATGGGCTCGAGGCGCGTGTGGTCGATGGTATGGACATTGTCGCGGTCGAAGTGGCCGCAACACAGGCGCTGCAGGAAATCCGCGAAACGGGAAAGCCAGTATTTCTTGAATGTAGAACTTACCGTTTCCGGGCGCATTCGATGTTTGATGCCCAACTTTACCGACCAAAGGACGAAGTTGAGGAATGGCGTAATAAGGGGCCAATTCTGCGCTTCCAGTCATGGCTCTTAGAAAATGGGCTGATCCACGAAGAAGAAATCCGGGAGTTCGAAAAGCAAGCTGATGCTGAAATCGACGAAGCCGTCGCTTTTTCCGAGGCCGGCACCTGGGAGCCTGTGTCGTCGTTAACTAAGGACGTAATGGCGCCATCCGCGACAACTGTTGAGGCCTCTTCCCCTACCGGTGAGCTGGTCGAGACCACCTATCGTGAAGCCATTAGGGCCGCGATTTCCGACGCCATGGCTCGCGACCCCCGTGTCTTCCTCATGGGCGAGGACGTCGGTGCATATGGCGGATGCTATGCCGTCTCCAAAGGTCTGATGGACAAATTCGGCGCGGACAGGGTGCGTGACACGCCGCTCTCCGAGTCAGGCTTCACCGGGGCTGGGATCGGGGCTGCATGTGCCGGGATGCGCCCCGTAGTTGAACTGATGACCGTCAACTTCAGCCTTTTGGCCCTCGACCAGATTTTGAACACCGCAGCCACCCTCCGGCACATGTCCGGAGGGCAGTTCGGCGTACCGATGGTCATCCGTATGGCAACCGGGGCGGGCAAGCAACTCGCGGCCCAGCATTCCCATAGCCTTGAAGGATGGTACGCCCATATTCCGGGACTTAAGGTCCTCGCGCCTGCGACGCTGGGAGATGCGCGCGGCATGCTTTGGACCGCTCTGCAGGATCCCGATCCAGTCCTTATCTTCGAAAATGTTGTGCTCTACAATCTGAGCGGTCAAATTGACTCGGGCGCAGGCCCTGTCGACATTTCCCGCGCGGCTATTCGCAGGCCGGGCAAAGACCTAACGCTGATTACCTATGGCGGGTCGCTCCACAAGACATTAGAGGCGGCAAATTCGCTAGCCTTAGAAGGGATTGGCGCTGAAGTCATCGACCTGCGCTCGCTACGTCCGCTTGACGACGAAACAATCATGGGATCGGTTGCCCGGACGCGCCGCGCCGTCATTGTTGACGAAGGATGGCGCAGCGGCTCGCTGGCAGCTGAAATCTCGGCCCGGATCACCGAACAGGTCTTTTGGACGCTCGATGCCCCAGTTGAAAGGGTGTGTTCGGAAGAAGTTCCGATCCCTTACCCGAAACATATGGAAGACGCCTCGATACCACAGGTTCCTGCGATTGTCGCGGCGGCCAAGAGTGTGATGGGGCAAAGCTGACATGAGTATTTTTCGGATGCCCTCGCTAGGTGCAGATATGGAGGCCGGTACGTTGGTCGAGTGGCTGATTCAGCCAGGGGACGAGGTGCACCGGGGGGATGTCGTCGCCGTGGTAGAGACACAGAAAGGCGCCATAGAAATCGAGAGCTTTGAAGCCGGGGGCGTCTCAGAATTACTGGCGCAAGTCGGTCAAACCGTTCCCGTGGGAGAACCGCTAGCCCGTATAGGAGAGGACGCGCCGGAAGCGCCAGCGGTTTTGCCAGACCCGTCCGACACTGCGCTTCCAGGCATCCCATCTCATGGCCCTGATGCACAAAAGGTCTCGGCCACGCCACCCAGACCGGCGGCGGTTATGGCAGCCAGCCCGGCGGCCCGCGTTGCAGCACGGCATGCTGGCCTCAAGCTGTCTGAACTCCGAGGCAGCGGCCCGGATGGGGCAGTTGTTTTGGCCGATGTTGAGATCTTCGCGAAAAACGCGGCCAGTTCCAAACAAGCCACAGACGGCCTATCCGAAATGCGCAAGGCGGTTGCCGCAGCGATGACGCGCGCAAAGCAGGAAATTCCACATTTCTACGTCTCACACACGATTGAAACTCAGGGCCTGTCTGAATGGCTGGCCGCACGCAACAAGGACCGGCCCCCGGCAGAACGGATATTGCTCGGCGCGGCCATCGTGAAGGCCGCCGCCCTCGCAGCGCAGACCGTCAAATCGCTGAACGGTCATGTTGTGAATGGAGCATTTGTCCCCTGTAACAAGATCAATACAGGAGTCGCCATCGCCCTCCGTGGCGGCGGACTGGTCGCCCCAGCGCTCTTCAACGCAGACCGTATGTCCCTTGAGGAGGTCATGGAAGGGATGCGTGATCTGGTGACCCGTGCTCGATCTGGACGATTGCGTAGTTCAGAACTGACCAGCGGAACGTTCACAATTTCCAGCCTTGGTGAGAGTGGTGCCGACAGTATGACGGGAGTGATCTTCCCTCCTCAGGTTGTCCTCTTGGCGGTCGGCGCCCCACAAATCCGCCCTTGGGTGGATGGGGAGAAAGTTGCCCCCCGTGAGGTCACGAACTTTGTGCTCTCTGCAGACCACCGCGTCTGCGACGGCAGGCAGGCCTCAAAATTCCTTACAGTGTTGGCCGAAAAGCTTTCGAGACCGGAGGAACTATGAACGACAGTGAGATTAGACAGGCCTTTCTGGAGGAAATCCACAAAATCGCGCCGGACATAAAACCGGCGGATGTGTCTGATGATGACCATCTGCAAGATGATCTGGAGCTCGACTCGATGGATATTCTGAACCTTGTGACAGCCCTGCACGCGCGCTTAGGCGTGTCGATACCTGAGACCGACTATGCCCAGATCGAAACGCCAACCAAGGCGCTTAAGTACTTCGCTTCTAGACGCGGGCAATGATTCAAAACGCCAATTACGTTGAAGCAAAGCGGAAATCGTCGACACGGCAAATTCTGATGTGGGATGCGCATTCACTTCTCTCTAAATTTAGTGCTTTTCCAAGGTGAATGTCGAGGCAGTGAGCGATGTGATTATTCCTCCCACGTAGTGAAGGTCCGACGGCCGTAATGCCAACTGCTGTAACTGCGTTAAAGTCTGCTTTGGGCTCAAAGCACTCGTTCGATGCAACTCTCACCAACAACCGCTTTGCGGACTTTGCAGCCATTCCCTTTTGATCCGCATCAAGGACGTGGAACGGCGACCAGCTCAATATCTCTCCAACCTATCAGAGAGGAGAACATGGAAATGGTTGAGAAATCTCACACCAGCGGCTTCTGGCCTTCGCTTTATGAACCCCTTCGGCAGGTGGGGACGCGAGTATCCGAATGGTTGGCCCCTGCATCGGAGGCGTCAGGTTCGGATAACACTTACCGTATCAGCGTCGAACTGCCAGGGGTGGCTGAAGAAGACATCGACTTGAGTGTTCATGAAGGTGTTGTAACGCTGAAGGGCGAAAAGCAAACCAAGCGCGAAGAGAAAGGTGAGACATGGTTCTTCTCCGAGAGGCAGTATGGCTCTTTCAGCCGGTCTTTTCGGCTGCCGCCGGACGCGGATGCCGACAGTGTCGATGCACTCCTGAAGGATGGAGTGCTGACCATCAATATTCCTAAGGTCACACTGGCAAAGTCGGAAGATACCAAGGTGCAGATCCGCAGATCCTAGGGCCAGCCGAATGATCTCGGGGCTGGTTTTGTAGTACTTTAATGGCGATCTTTTATTCATAAGCTGAGGCTACGAAAGCCCCCTGCTCCGCCTCTAGCCAAGTTCTTCTGACAATTTCAGGCCAACGTTTTCAAAATCTTCAACCGCGTTTCTTCTATCGTACAAGAGGTCTTAATATGGTTCCAATCAATCGGACCCAAGTGCTTTTGCAACTGCCTTTCAAGCACTCTCGGAGTCGCATCAGAAGCTGATTGAGGCCGTGTTTGAACGCGTCGTTTGAGTTCTCCCGGCGCCGCGGTTAACCAGATGCCGTCGAAGCGAACACAAGCTTCCCGCGCGACCTGTTCGACTTCCTCCCTTCGGCCTGGGCGATCGTAAACGGCGTCGACCACCACCGCGCTCCCACCGCTCAAAAGTGAGCCGGCTCTCTGCGCCATTGAACCATAAACTCTATCCGAAACCTCAGGCTCATAGGCATGATCCGGTAACTTGGTGTGTGGATCGCACCCGAACATTGCTTTGCGGGTCTTGTCACTTTCTATCACTCTTGCGCCCGGTGCAGATCCGATGGCAGGAGCAATTGCAATCGACATAGTCGACTTGCCGCTACCACTAAACCCGCCGATCGCGACCAAGCGCGGCTTTGAGGCACAAAAGAGAGACATTGCCAGCTCGTAGTAACTGCGGGCTTCTTGCCGCTTGGCGTTTGCGTCTTCGATGTGTGGGTCTTCGGATTGGGTCGCAAGGACATGCGCTCGGACCGCTGCTCGAAGAGCAATAAAAAACGGCAAACAAGGGTAACCGTCTTCTTCCTCTGTAATATCTAGATAGTGATTTACGACGAGGTTCGCGAACTGTCGTAAATCCCTGTGCCAAAGGTCCATAGCTAGGAAGGCGAGATCGTAAAGAACGTCAACAGTCGCCAGTTGGTCATTGAAATCGATACAGTCGAAGAGTCTCGGGCGACCGCCGAAGAGGCAAATGTTTCGAAGATGAAGGTCGCCATGGCACAGTCTAACGCAACCACGCGCGGCGCGTTTGTCGAGGATAGGTGCCCTCTGCTTCAAGTCCGCGTGAAAAGCCCCGTCAATTAGGTCAACTTCAGCCTTGGAAAACACCGAACTTTGCTGAAACCCCGCATGATTAATTTCCAGGACGGCTTCGATATTTTCACGCCCATTGGCTTGGACTTTTTTTGCCAACTGATGAGCTTTGGCGATCGTCTTGGCCAGGACACTCATTACGTTGGAGGTCAACTCTCCCCGCACAGCCATTTTGTCCAGAATTGCATCTTGATCGAAGCGTACCATCTCAACAACTGCGTCAACAAACTCGCCCTGCCCGTCCAAATTCAACACTGAACCGCTTCGAGTAATGTGCCGTACGCCGAGATAGATTTCAGGCGAAGTGATTTTGTTAAGTTGCAACTCCTTTGCGCATGCCTCTGACCGAATTTCAGAAGTTGAGAAGTCTGCATAAGGCAAATAGACCGCCTTCTTGAGCTTGTATGCTCGATCTCCGGCGAGAAATACGATTGATATATGTGTTTCGATAACGTCGATTTTCTCATTGATGCCGTACGTGGCTGGGTCCGAAAGGAAAGCCACCACTTCGCTTTGGTCTTCAACAATCATCTTTGCCTCCGGCGACCTAGAAAAGTCTTTTTCGGCTAGGTGTTCACGGCACGTACCTAAGCGGCTTGGGAGATTGAATGCTCTCCAGGTACTCGGTCAACGCGATGAGTTTGGCAGGAACTTCTGCAACCAAGCCATTTCCCGTATCAAATTCGACCGTGGAGCCTTCGCTTAGCTCGGCGATAACGGGCATGTCCTCACGTGGGGTCGTTGTTTTTAGATAGCCATCCAAGATTGACATCACTTCTAGCATAGGCCAAACACCGCTTCTTCGGTCGGCAATCTTGGTCAAATCCGGAGGTTGTGTTTTCACGGCCGTCGCCGCAGGCCCATTTCCCTGTGCATCAACCCCATGGCATTTGGCGCAGTGTGCGATGAATAGATCTTCGCCTTGTGTCGGAACTGTTTCCGCCAAACTCTGAAACGAATAAAACACGGAGCCAACCAGGATTACTGCCGTAAGTTTTTTCATAGTCTCAAGCCCACTAAAATTGAGTCTTTTGCCCTTTAAGATTTGAAACAAGGCGGTGTCCTTATGGGTACCAACTCCGCTTTTTTCACCGACTTCGAAAACGGCTATTGGAGCGGGCAGCAAAAAGCGAAAAACAGCTTCGCTACTTAACATTCCAATCTTAGCATTCGAGTCCCGTCCGACTCCTTGATGTGGGTCAGATGAAGATGGACAAGATTCGTTTGAAAGTTCACACCGTTTTCTTATTTGCCACCCGATTTTAGACAAAAAGAACCTGCATTGCGCGCGCCAAAGGTGGTTAGGCGCAACAAGAAATTTGTACTCAGCGGTAAAGATCTGAGAGTGCTTTCTCATACCTTGCTAGAACTCTAGCTCGCTTAGGCTTTAGTGTCGGCGTGATTAGACCGTTTTCTAGACCCCAGGGTTCAGTCTCGATGACAATGTCGCGGATGCGGGCAAAGGGCGGGGTATCTTCCAATCTATTTGTTAGATATTCAACCAAATTCCGTCGAACTTCTTCGGACATTGGGTTAGCTAAGGAAACATCCGTCTTTTCGCACCAAGCTTGGAATTTCGGTGCATTTACAACGACAACCGCCGAGCACCATGGCTTGCTATCACCCAACACACAGACCTGTTCGATCAGAGGATCGGCAGCCAGAGCTGCTTCTATAGGCGTTGGATTGACGTTTTCCCCGGTCGATAGCACGAGGATGTCCTTTATTCTTCCCCTTATATAAACACGCTCATCGATTATCTCGGCCGCATCGCCTGTACGAAGCCAATGATCTTGATCGAAGGCATCGTTTGTCGCGTCTGGGTTATTCCAGTAGCCGATCATAGCGCTCGGTGAGTGGATCAACAGTTCTTGCCGATCACCTATTTTTAGTTCGCTGCCCGGAAGCGTGAAGCCGACGCTGTCACAGCGACGATCATCAATTGTCGACCCGGTTACTGCAGGTCCAGCCTCTGTGAGTCCGTACCCCTGAAGCAGCGGGATTTCCATTGCTGCGAAAAACCGAGACGTATCTGCGGACAAAGGCGCACCACCGCAAACCAGCATTCTAATATGCCCCCCAAAAGCTTCGTGCACACGCCTGCTGACACGTCTACCGATCAGGGTCCAATAAAGGTTAGCCACAATAGAAGGAGGCGGCAGTTTTTTTTCAACGACTTGCCGACGGCGCCAGCCGATTGCCTCTGTCCAAGCTAACAGCCTGCTGGCTATTACCGAACCTTCTGCTTCCGAAATCACTTTGTCATGGACTCTCTCGAAGAGTCTCGGCACCGCAAGCATGACGGTCGGATGCAGAGCCCGCATGTCTTCAGCCAAGTCTTGAATGGAGCGCGCGAAAGCCACCGGGCTGTTCGCAAGCATGGGACAGATATAGCCCAAGGTTCTCTCGAATGCGTGGGCCAAAGGAAGGACGGATAGGAATAAGTCCTTTTCGGAAATTGGATTGATTTCGCCCACAGTCGCCGCGTTCCAGAGGAGCGCTTTGTAAGTTAGCATCACACCCTTAGGAGGCCCCGTAGTGCCGGAGGTGTAAATAAGTGTCGCCAAATCATCTGGCGAACCAAATTCACCTCGATCTTCTTTGTAACTTCCGATCTCTATGTCGGGGCAAACCATCGCTCGACCTTTTTTCGGCCCTTCCCCACTGACCAGCCAAACTTGTTTCAATACGGTCAAGGACTTACGTTCAGACCCCAAATCTTCCCATCTATCGATACTGTCGGTCACACATAAAACTGCACCGCTGTCGCGCAGAACGTGACAAATATTGGCAACACTATCCCGCGTGTAGACCGGAACAGCTACCAACCCCTCGCTCATGGCCGCCAGATCAGTGACTATCCAATCGACACAGTTCGGTAGGAAAATCCCGATCCGATCCCCGGCGCGCAAATCAGCTTGCGCGAAGGCTGCACGGCGTTTGACAACCCGTTCATTCACCATGCGCCAAGTCAGTGTCTGCCAGGCACCGTTCACGAATTGAATATAGGCGGGGCTATCGGGCGTATCGTTGACCCTTGCTTCGAATGCTTCGGGAATCGTCTGGCACAGCGCTACATCCACCCCGCTGGTTGGCGAATTCTCAAACATGTTCCATCTTCTGAGATCGCGTTCAAAACCTCCATGATTCAAATCAATTTCAATCAACGTTGGGCGGGTTAACCTGTCGGAGTGCGTCTTGAGTTGCTCAACAATTCGAGGCTTGGAAAGAAAGGTTCGACTGATGGCAGGAACTGCTTCTTCACCAGCCGCACGAATAAAGTCTTTGACGAAACTCGTGCAAAACTCAGGGCTGTACCCAAACAACCCTATCGTAAACAGCGCGACGACCGAGCCTGTGATATGGGTCGACGGTCGAGATCATCTGCTGTTTTGCTCCAACAACCTTCTTGGCCTTTCGAACCACCCAGATGTCAAAGCAACTGCCCAGAAAGCGCTGGAGCGCTATGGGCTGGGTTCCGGTGGATCACGACAGATGGCAGCGAACATCGATGTTCATAGAGCGCTTGAGCAGCGTATAGCCGAATTCGTTGGCCAAGCAGACGCTATTTGTTTTGCGGCAGGGTACATGGCTAACGTCGGGGTGATCCCAGCGCTTATGAAAGTAGACTTTCTCCAGTCTTTGGCCGAGACCCATCTTGGCCATCCCGGCCAAGACAAGCTTGGAGAAAATGACGCCGTTGGTTGGGAGGTATTTAGTGAAGAACTGAACCACGCAAGCGTCGTAGACGGTGTACGCCTCGCAAAGGCGAAGATCAGCAGGTTCCCACACAAGAATATGAAACACCTCGCTGAGGCAATTGGCGAGTCGAAAATGCCATCCAAATTTATCGTAAGCGACGGTGTGTTTAGCATGGATGGAGACATAGCACCAATCCCGACGATGGCTGATTTGGCTCGCGAGCATAACGCCATGCTGATGATCGATGACGCACACGGGGTCGGCATGCTCGGGGCTAATGGTCGGGGTAGCCTAGAACACCACGGGGTCGCTTCAACCGACGTGGACTTGCAAATGGGTACATTTACAAAGGCTTTTGGAGGCGTTGGTGGATATGTTTCCGGGGATCAGGAAGTAATCGACTTTTTGCGTATTTCTGCACGGACATACATCTTCTCCGCACCATTGCCGCCAGCCATCGCGGCCGGGGTAACCGAAGCTATCGACATTGCTGAACGCGAGCCCTGGAGACGCGAAAAAGCGCTTGAGAATGCATTTTACTTCAGACGTGAAGTGGAATCCCGTGGGTATGAAACTCTTGGCAGCGAAGCACACATTGTCCCAACCTTGATTGGCGACGAACTAAAAGCGGCCGAGGTTACCCGCCTGCTTAGACATCGCGGTATCGTCGCACCACATGCTCGTTACCCCGCTGTTGCGCTCGGCCAGGCTCGCATCAGGTTTGTAATGACCTGTCAACACGAACGCGAGCAGATTGACTTCCTGCTGGGCTGTCTTGCCGAAATGCGTGAGACCCTGAATCTTTAGGAGCGCGTGACGTTGGATCCGCTAGACAACAGAACGGCGCTCATTACAGGAGCATCTTCGGGGATTGGGCGGGCATTTGCGGAAGAATACGCATCCGAAGGCGTCAATTTACTCATCGTCGCACGTCGGAATGATCCCCTACAATTGTTGGCGTCACAACTGCGATCAAAATACGGAATAGACGTCCAAGTTTGGGTTGGAGACCTTGCTATCCCTGAGACGCCTCAAAGTTTGTTCGATTATCTGATTGAGCAAAACATCCAAGTGGACATCCTTGTGAACAATGCCGGGTTCGGCGTTCCTGGAAATCTGTGTGAGGTGGAATGGGACAGGCATCGAGAAACCATCGAAGTCATGGGCGCGGCTCCAGTGCGACTATGCTATCTTATTGCTCCTGCAATGCAGGAAAAAAGATCAGGGCGGATCATAAACGTATCCTCGCTGGCGGCATTTGTTCCACCTCACGCAGGAGGAACACTGTACTACCCTTTGAAATCGTACCTTGCTCAGTTCTCAATCGCATTGCGGGCGGAAATGAAACCAAGCGGCGTGCACGTTACTGCTGTGTGCCCCGGCTTCACACGCACGGGATTTCAGGCCGCAGCAGGTGGAACAGTAGAATCCGTCACGATCCCAAAGTGGATGTGGAGCGAGCCGAATGATGTCGCGGTTACCGCGATACGCGCCGTAGAAAAAAACCAACCAATCTGTATCCCGGGTTTTTTCAATAAGGCTGTGGCATTGTTCTTCAAGATCATACCCGGTTCGCTGGGACGCAAGATAGTTGGCGAGTGACCAATCAGAAGACGTCACCAGCACTCACCATTACAGGACCGTTTCGCAACTTCGCGATCATATCCTCGCCCATTCCGACTACGTCGATCCTCAATTTAGCTGAGCCTGACATGGCATGAGATAAGAGGCCCATTTTTCCGCATTCTTGAATGCGACGTAAAACGCCGCTTCGTTCATCAAGCATTATCAGGCCAATCTTGGCTTGGTAATGATGCAAGCAGGCTTCCAATAGCTTAAAGAACACCGCTTCCTGTCCCTCTTTCACGACCAGATTTCCAAATCTGACGACCCTAAGATCCTGCAAACAGAAAACGCTATTTAGCCCAGGCAAATATGGGAGAATCCTAAGAAAAAATGCCCCTTGGATTCCGGGCATCGAGACGATCGACCACCTCAACAGTTCTGCCTGAGCAAGCGCTATTATCGCGTCTCCTTCTCTTACAGCAAAACACTCATCCGATTTGAATGAAGAGCGGAAGTCGGTCAATTCGTGGTCTTGATAAGCCTGCTCCAACTCGGCCAAAACCTGTTCCGCTTCCTCGGGACGGACCATGCCCACTTTTGGATCCTTGCGCGGAAAAAACCGCGAAAAAAGAGCCAGAGGTATGTTGGCCTCAACCGTATGACCAATCTGATCCGATAGGTGGAGCGAGTATTCAGTCGTTTCTTCGACATAGGCAAATCCAAACCCCGGTGTCCCGACGGTCGAGGTGCAATAATTCCGAACATGCTCAATCAGCTGCCCTGCAAGTCCCTCGTGCTGTCTATCAGGCCTAGTCGAGGCCATTACAAAGTGGAAACCATGGCACCTTTTCCCCGCTAACAATTTCAGACACTTATCCAGAACGAAAACGCAAAGCTCTTGCCCGGCATCAGACAAAACGAAAAAACTTGGGTCGCGCAACCGAGCCAACTTATTTGGGACATCAATAATGCGGTATTTGGTGGATCGGCTCCCCCAGACTGTATGTCCGAGCAATTCAACGGTTGCCTCCGAAGGTTCATCCGATCGCGTGATCAGTCTGAGTAAGCTGGGGTCTTGCCAAATCACCTCAACCGTCATGAGTTTGACCTTCGTTTGACTGGCTCAAAATCGCCTTGCGCATGTCATCGAACAAACTGGCATCTGTCACGATCCTGGGAACCTTATATTGACCGCCCAAGCCACGACGAGATTTCATCCATCTGAGGAACCCTCCCGAGGAAACGAAATTCACCACTGGTGCTGTAAGAGCGAGACCTCTTGCACGTAACTCGGAATAATCTTCATTTCGGCTGCACAAGACTTTGTCGACTTTTGAAGCGAACGTTTCCGCAGCATTCGGATGAGGTTCTCCCTCTACTTCGACGAGATAGAGATGGCGATTGCGCTGATCTTCGCAGACTGCGCCCACGCTATAGTCGACAACGGAGAGTCCTGTGTTCGATGCGGCCACAGCTACTGCCTCCGCGATTTCCGCTTCAATCAGATGTTCACCGAAGACGGACAGCCCGTTTTCCACTCGCCCGACCACCAACAAGCGCGGTGGCGAGAGATCCAAGAAGCGCACAATATCCCCTACAATATACGACCACAGTCCGGCGGCTGTCGAAATTGCCAAGGCGTAATCAACTCCGGTTTCAATGTTTCCAACCCAGTACCGTTCGGGATTTTTGGAATGGAGCTGTTCCGCCGGAATAAACTCAAAAAACACATGACCATTCAGGTGCAGGCGCATACCCTCCCCGTCGCCTCGGTCGGCGTAGGCAAATACGCCCTCGCTGGCAGAGTACATCTCTCGTGTTTCTGCGTGGCCTCCCTGCATCAGCGCCACAAACCGCTGCCGGTACGGAGCGAAATTTACGCCACCGTGAACGATAAGCTCTAGGTTTGGATACCAATCGACTAGTTTTACTCCCGAAGTGTCCCGATCTTTTGCGAGTTCGTCCAAAAAGATAAGCAACCAGTTTGGTGAACCCCCCAAAAAACGCACGTCTCTCTGCAAAGATAGGGGTGCCAGACGGCGGATCTTTTCCTCCCAATCTGCGATCCCGGCAATATCGGGGGTTGGCAACACTCGACCCTCAAACCAGTTTGGCATTGCACCTGCAGTGATGGCACTGACGGAACCCACATCCACCTCTGGAGTGGCGTGCTGCAAGTCAGTTGGGCCGGTCAAACCAAGTACAGAGCCCCCCAGCACCCTGCTGCCCGGTCGATTAACAAAGTGGTGACACAGAAGATCTAGAAATCCGCGCGCCGCAGAACGCCGCATCTCGGTCGAATATGGAATGTATTTGGAGCGACCCGTTGTTGTCCCCGAGGTCATTGCAAAATGCGGAATTCGCCCCGGCCAAGTTTGGTCGATGAGATCGGGGTATCTTGCCTGCCACCACTCCTGCCAGAACTCGACGTATTGGCGGATAGGCACTCGCTGCTGGTAGTCTCTGAGTTTGGAGATTTGGTCAAAGCCATGGGCTTGTCCGAACTTCGTTTTAGACGCGCGGCGAACAAGCCTAGTCAACAGCGTCGATTGAACAACAGAGGGGTTCTGTCGATTCAAACTCCAAACCCTAGCCTTCGCGTACCGACGAGCCAATGGGCTGAAGTCGATCATGCGACTGGATCGGCTAATTGCTCGTGTCGGTTGAGGTTTGTTCATCGCCTAGGCTGCCCAGTTCACAAGGTTAATTTGCGAAAACGATTACTTCTCCAGTGTTTCACACTTGCCATTGACTGTCGGCTAGACTCTCCGTTGTAAAATTCGCATAGCGCGGCGCCTTGTACAGCAAAATGTCCGTTTTCCACGAATACGTTGGTCTCGGCCTGCGCTACCGCTGACAGATTTCGGCATATTCTATCGAAATCTTTTTGGCCTCCCAACTTGAGAACCGTAGCTGTTCAACTGGCGCGCCACATTGATTTGGCTCAAGCACCGTTGGCCTGACTTTGCTGTCTGCACTGAACCAAAGAAGTTGAACATTTGCTGCGTGGCCAGCGAACACAGTAGTTGATAATCTTGGTATCAGTTCTGCGGAACCGCCGGTATTTTGGTCACCGAACTCCGAGTTTGCTGCGGCTGCTCAATTGTACGTTCTGGATCCAGGCAGGCCTGAATTTCAGAGAAGTCCAGAGTTTCATTTTTTTCAAGCGCTGCAATCAACGTCTCGACCTCGGGCTTGTGCTCTTCGAGAGTGGAAATTGCTCTGGCTTCGGCGTCAATGAGCATTTTCATAACTGCCCGGTCTACTTGTGCTGCCGTTGTATCAGCTATGTTCGTCGGCTGCGCGATTGTACGTCCCAGAAATGGGTGGTCGTCGCTTTGCCTCAGGTCGATTGGGCCGAGTTCTTCGGTCATCCCCCACCTTGTCACCATACTTCTGGCGGTTTCGGTAGCCCGTCGGATGTCGTCGTCAGCGCCGGAACTGACCGTTCCCAGGAACAGTTGCTCTGCCGCTCGCCCCGCAAGCAAAGCAACAATCTGATCTCTGAGAAACGTTTCACTAAGGGTATGACGCTCTGCTTCCGGCAATGAGTGTGTCCCCCCAAGCGCGTGACCTCGCGGAATAATCGTCACTTTGTACAAGGGGTCAGCTTCTGGCGTGAAATAGCAAACGGCGGTGTGGCCAGCCTCGTGCACGGCAAGACGGTGCCTTTCTTCGGGTCGTATCGCAAGAGTGCGGACAGTCCCCATCATCACTTTGTCACGCGCTTCATCAAGGTCGTTGCGAGAAATCAGATCAGCTCTTCGCCGCGCTGCTCCGATTGCGGCCTCATTAAGCAAGTTTTTCAGGTCAGCCCCCGAGAACCCCGGCGTTCCTGCCGCGATCCAACCCAGGTCGCCAGTATCTTCAAGCGGCAGTTTTCTTGCATGTATGTCAAGAATAGCCCGCCGGGCATCTTTCTCAGGCAAGTTCAGTGTTACATGGCGGTCGAAACGGCCAGGCCGGAGTAAGGCTGGGTCCAGCACATCTGGCCGATTGGTCGCCGCCAGCACAACAACAGATTCTCGGCCACTAAATCCATCAAGCTCGGCAAGTATCTGGTTCAGTGTCTGCTCCCGTTCATCATGACCACCGCCAAGCCCTGTTCCACGAGTACGTCCGACGCTGTCCAACTCATCGATAAAAATAATAGAGGGAGCGGCCTTACGCGCCTCTTCAAAGAGTTTACGCACCCTTCCTGCGCCAACGCCGACGAAAATCTCAATAAACTCGGAACCAGATGTCGAAAAGAATGGTACGTCGGCCTCGCCGGCAAGGGCTTTGGCCAGAAGCGTTTTGCCCGTCCCCGGGGGGCCAACAAGCAAAACCCCATGTGGGACCTCAGCGCCGACACGGGCAAAACGCTCTGGGTCGCGTAAAAACTCTACTAACTCTATTACTTCGCGCTTAGCCTGATCCTGCCCCGCGACATCTTCGAAGGTTACCTTTCTTCCAGCTTCGTTTGGTTTTGAGAAACGACCGCTTAGTAGACCACCAGAAATACCTCCCGGACCGCCGGCTATCCCGCCCGTCATTCGTCTTTGAAACCAGAAATACAGGGCCAGGATAAATATCCACGGAATAAGATAGACGAAGACCGAGGTTCCAGATGGTTCAATCGCAGTAACATCAACACCGTTATCTTCCAGCAGCGCCAACAAATCCGGGTCGCTCTGGCTTGGCACAACGGCCCGGAAAGCTTGCTCATCATCCCCGTTTGCAGAGGTAGCGCGAACCGTTATGCTGTGATCACTTAATTCTGCTGAACGAACCCGTCCCGCACGAATGATCTCTTTCACGCCGCTATATGAAATCGTCGTAGCGGTCAGTTCGGTAGGCGGCGCAAAGAAACTTGCGACAATTAAAGTTCCCATCGTGGCAACAAGCGCAACATAATAAATCCACTCTGGCCATTTTGGCCCATTGCCGGGATCTTTAGTTGGCTCTTGTGGCATAAGCGAAATCTTTCAAACAGACTGGTACTTGCGTCCGAAGACAGCACAACCTCAGACCCGCTACCAACCACACAGACTATGCATCCTTGATCAAGGCCCAATCAAATAATAGTCAACTTTGCATTATCTTAGCAAAACCAATTGCAGATTTAGCTGAAGTTACATGCGTTTGAACAAACCGCTTTTCACGGCAAACCTCCAGGCTTCAACACCACTCGAACCTCGATCAAAAGGTTGGCAACGGCGGAAATCGCAAGTTTCGAGTTCACTGAGTCTATTGACCTGCATCAATGCATCTTCCTCTGATACCCGTCAGTCTTGGCCTTTCAAAACGGAGGGGAAACCATGATTTCGAATATCTTGGTCGCAACTGACGGCTCTGAAACAGCTGATCGTGCCGTTGAATTCGCTACAGACCTAGCGCTCAGACTGGATGTGCCAATGACTATCGGCCATGTTCTTCAACATGGCGCTCGCATTGAAGAATTGGGCCGCATGACTGAGGTCGAGCACTTGGTTCAGCAAGTCAAAAGCGATGTGAAGCTTCATTTGGGCGACATTCCATCCAATATTGACGCGGTATTTTCGGGCCCCCTGTCACGCGCAGACAGAGAGCGTATCATCACAGTGATTGGCGAGAAAATCGTTGATGGAGCGGCGCGACGCGCGAAGGATGCAGGCGCGAAGAGCGTTTCGACACGGGTAAACAATGGGGATTACGATGAAGGCATCCTAAAAATGGCCAGTGAAATCGGTGCAGACACAATAGTTATAGGCCACCGCGGCTTGGGCCGGGTTCAACGGATCTTTCAAGGCAGCGTTTCGCAAAAAGTCAATCAGCGTGCAGACTGCACGGTGATTACCGTACGCTAAAATAAAGCAAACGGACCGGATACTATTCTGTGGTACCGACGCATTCAGAATTTCTGCAATGCGCAGCGTCAATGTCAGCAACAAAGGAGATCCTGAGCAGCCTCATCTGACTGGTCCAAGTTGATTGTTAGTGCATCATTGGCCTGTGATCCATTGAGATGATGGTT
>NZ_JBXWQP010000024.1:0-17055 GCF_059612445.1 Ruegeria sp. TASC047 | reverse complement strand
ACCGCCCCAGTTCTGGTTACCGTTGGGAAAAGCTCTTAGGTTTCATCGGAGGGCAAGGATTCCTACCACCCCAGCCATGATTTTCCCTAATATCACACACTATGAATCTGGGTCCGGATTTTGGCGCGTTCTCAGCGGCTTTTCTGATATCAGCGCCATGTTGAGACGCGCAGTTCCATGCTCTTGCGAGAAAATGGGAAAGACCCCGGAGTTTTTTCTTGCCGCAGGGTAAGTGTTAAGGTACCCGCGTTTTACCGGTCCCGATGTGGCTAAGAGGGAATCCGAGGTGCCTTTTGGTGCCAACCGGAACTGCCCCCGCAACTGTAGGCGGCGAGCGCTGTCCATTTCCGTCACTGGGCCATTTTGGTCTGGGAAGACAGGACAGACAAAGACCCGTCAGTCAGGAGACCTGCCGGTATGAAACCGAAACACACCGGGCGGGGTTGTCCGGGGAGGTTGCCGAAGAAACGCGCCGGGCGGTCTATTTTCTACCCTGCGCTCACGGCAGGCAGTAAAGCGTCTGTTGCTTCGGTAAATGCCCATTCACCCGTTCTCTGGTCATTGACACATGGAGATCGATTGTCATGTTTCTACGCACTGGCCTGATTGGCCTTTCCTTGCTGGCTACCAGCGCTGCCGCCGAAGGAAACTTTCCCCTAACTATCGAAAACTGCGGTCACTCGGTCACGTTTGACGCGCCAGTGACGTCGTCAGTCACGGTCGGCCAGGCCGCGACCGAGGTGCTTTTTGCGCTGGGTCTGGGCGAGCAGGTTCTTGGAACCTCGGTCTGGTTCAACGAGGTGCTGCCTGAATATGCCGAGGTGAATGCCAAGGTAGAGCGTCTGGCAGACAATGATCCCAGCTTTGAAAGCGTTGTTGCCAAGCGGCCGGGACTGGTCGCAGCGCAATATGAATGGCATGTCGGACCCGAGGGCATCGTCGCCACGCGTGAGCAATTTCACGAACTGGGCATTCCAACGTATGTAATGCCTGCAGATTGCATCGGCAAAGACAATACGGTCGGCGGCGATGGCACCCGTCTGCAGGCGTTCTCGACCGATACGCTGTATCAGGGTATCGAAGAACTGGCGGCAGCCTTTGATGTGTCCGAGCGCGGCACGGACCTGGTTGCCGAGTACAAGGCCCGCGAAGCCGCAGCCGTCGCCAAGGCGCAAACCGTGAAGCTGGACGATGTGTCAGCCGTATTCTGGTTCTCCTCTCCCGAAATGGAAAGCGACCCGTTTGTGGCCGGACAGAAAGGCGCACCGGGATACATGATGAGTAAATTGGGTATCCGCAACGTCATCGAGACGGATGAAGAATGGCCAACAGTGGGCTGGGAAACCATTGCCAAGGCCAATCCGACGGTGATTGTTATCGCCAAGATGGACCGCCGTCGCTTTGCTGCGGACGACTACCTGAAAAAGCTGGAGTTCCTGCGCGCTGATCCGGTGACCAGCCAGATGGATGCGGTCAAAAATGACCGGATCGTCATTATGGATGCGCAGGCCATGGACGCCACCATCCGCGCAATCCCGGCACTGGAGGATCTGGCCGAGAAGCTGGATACCATCGGAAACAACCTGTGAACGAGGTCGCCGCAATTTTACGGCAGGGTTTCAAGGCTGCGTGCCTTACCGTGCCATTGTTGATTGCGGCGGTTCTTGCGGGCGCGATGATCGGGGAAACCTCTCTGTCGCCCGATTTGGTTCTCTCCGTTCTTGCCAACAAGCTGGCCGGAGCGGACTTTCCTGTCGACCCAATTGATCAGGGTATTATCTGGAGCTACCGGCTTCCTCGCGCTCTGGTCGCTGCGTCCTGCGGTGCCGGTCTGGCTGTCGCAGGGGTCGTGTTGCAGGCTTTGCTGCGCAACCCGTTGGCCGACCCTTACATTTTGGGCATTTCTGCCGGGGCCTCGACGGGTGCCGTGGCTGTAACCATCGCTGGTTTGGGTGGGGGGGCCTTGTCGCTGTCTTTTGGCGCGTTCAATGGCGCGCTTTTGGCTTTTGGTTTTGTCGCGTTACTGGCCCGAGCCGCTGGCGCAGGGGGCGGGCGGGCTGCGACGGCACAGATCGTCTTGGCGGGAATTGCCGGGTCTCAGTTGTTCAATGCGCTGACGGCCTTCATCATCGCCAAATCCGCCAATGCCGATCAGGCGCGCGGGATCATGTTCTGGCTGATGGGAAACCTCAGCGGCGTGCGCTGGCCGGATGTGTATCTGGCCATTCCGGTGGCCCTTGTCGGCTGGCTCATTTGCCGCTTTCACGCCAGAGCACTGGACGCCTTCATTTTCGGCTCTGATTCAGCGGCCTCGCTGGGCATATCGGTACGTCGGGTGCAGGCAACCCTGATCTTTGCGACCGCACTTACAACAGCTGTCATGGTTTCTATCGTCGGATCCATTGGCTTTGTCGGGCTGGTCATCCCTCATGCTGCCCGGTTCCTTGTGGGACCGGGGCATCGCAGGCTTATCCCAACCGCCGCCTTGATCGGAGCGGTCTTCCTGATCGGCGCAGATATCGTGTCGCGCATCATCATCCCGGGTCAGGTTCTGCCGATTGGGGTGGTCACCGCCCTGATCGGTGCGCCTGCCTTTGCCGTAATTCTGGTGCGCGGCCAGAGGAGCGCCCGATGAAGATCGAGGCGCAAAACCTGACATATTCCGTTCGCGGCAAGACTTTGCTGTCAGACGTATCCTTTGTCGTGGAACCCGGCGAAACACTTGCTTTGGTCGGACCTAACGGTTCGGGAAAATCAACGCTGATGCGCCTGCTGGCGGGGTTGGCACGTCCGGTTTCAGGAAAAGTCGTCATAGCGGGTCATCCCGTTTCGTATTTGTCGCGCAGACAAATTGCCCAACGGATTGCCATCGTTGAACAACAGGCTGATACGGCCGAACGCGTGACTGCACGATCCGTGGTCGAACTGGGCCGCACGCCCTGGCTGTCGGCCTTACGGCCGTGGCGCGCCGAGGACACCTGGCAAGTCGACAAAGCCCTGCAAACCGTGGAAATGGCCGATATGGCACACAGAGAATGGGCGACATTGTCGGGAGGAGAGCGCCAGCGACTGCACATCGCACGCGCTTTGGCTCAGCAACCGGGACTCTTGCTTTTGGACGAACCGACCAACCATCTGGACATTCATCACCAACTGTCGATCCTGAACTGTGTTCGAATTCTAAAAGTGACGACAGTGATGGCACTCCACGATCTGAATCAGGCGATGGCCTGTGACCGGGTTGCTGTTTTGTCAAAAGGGCGGCTGGTCTCTCTTGGCCCGCCCGAACATGCCCTGTCTTTGGAAACCGTTTCAGAAGTTTTCGGTGTCAAAGCACAGTGGGGGTATAGTGCCGGCGGGACAGAACGATTTCTGTCCTATCATCTGGACTGACGGATCCCGATCGCTTCTAGTCGTACAGGATATCAGTGTCGTCAGCGCAGCATGTCAGATACGTACAATCTACGGCCTCAAAGCCATATTCCAACGGCGCGCAATCTTGACCTGGGTTTCCTCACAACCCGTCAAGTTGCCCGTCGAATGCTGTCTTGATTCTGACCTGGATTGGATTCGTTCGTTTTTTTGCCTTCAAAGATGATCAGCAGGCGCGTTGTCCGAGCGTGGGTCGACCAAACCTCAGTGATGTGTTCACTACTTGTTTTGAACCGTGACACAGATTCCTTTTGGAAACCTCTGAGGCCTGACCCAAGTCACGAAACGCCATCAGGTTGAACAGATTGCGGCGACCGCATGTCGATATTGCAGATTACCCACAATCAAAGCCTCAATCTGAGCCTTAAATTAACAGTAGATTAACGAAACAGGGCACAACAAATCTCTGGATGACAAGTTCTTGATATACTTATGCCTATATCGAGATTTATTGGTGGGTAATCCTGCCGGTCTGTTGACTAGTCCAGTTTTTAACGAGGGGGTATCCCGGCAGGATCAGGGGGTGCCAGATCAGGCCAGTTCGAGGCCAACAGATCGCGGCACCCCCGCCGGTAAGCGCGAACCAGCAACCCATCTTTTTCAGTTGATCTTGTTGCGTTGCGCGTGCGGCGTGATGCCGAAACTGGATCTGTATACCCTAGAGAAATGACCCGGATTTTCGAAGCCGCAGGCCACGGCGACTTCGGTAACCGACGCCTCGGTTTGCAAAAGCAGCTTCCGGGCCCGTTCCAGCCGCATTTCCATAAAGTACCTTTTAGGCGAAGTGTTTAGGTATTTGCCAAACAACCGTTCAAGTTGACGGGTGGAAATACCCAATTTGTCTGCAATGAAGGATGGGGAAACTGGGGTTTCCAGGCTGTCCTGCATAATGTCTATCGCCTTTGCCAGATGGGCATTGCGCATTCCATTGCGCGATTGCAGCGAAACGCGCTGCTTGGCGGTCGCATTACGCACAGTGTTATAGACCATTTGATCCGCAACATCGGTGGCCAGCTCTTCGCCATGGTCGCGTTCAATCAGATGCAGCATCAGGTCTGCGGTCGCGGTCCCACCTGATGCGGTAATGTGTTTTTCGTCGGCGACAAAGACGCTGCGCACCAGATTGATATCCGGAAAGGCTTCCATGAACGCGTCGTGGTATTCCCAATGGATCGCCGCCTGCATACCGTTGAGGAACCCGGCCTCGGCCAGCAGCCACGCGCCGGAACACAATGCCCCGATCCGCGTTCCACGCGCTCGTTCGCGCCGCAGTGTGGCCAGAAGGGAACGGGTCACGTGGTCACGCATGTGAATGCCCGACAAAACAAAGAGCTGATCGCACTTGGACAGTTCCTCAAGTCCGGAATGCACAAGGGTGACGGACCCATTGGAAGACACGGCCTGCTCGCCCTGTTCGGATACAAATGACCAGCGATACAGCTCTTCGCCACTTACAAGGTTGGCGATTCTCAGCGGCTCGACCGCACAGGAAAAAGCGAGGTGCGAAAACTCCTCGACCAGGATGAAGGCGAAGTGCTGCGTCTGAGGCATGAGCAGGACCATTTCCAAACTGGGCCGACGCCCGAACGTGAGTCTATTTTGCAGACATCCATGCTGCACGAGATTTTTTTGTATACAAGTTGTATTTTTTAGAAATACAAAACTGTGACCTCCGCGATTCGAACGCAGCTGCCACAGGACATAGTGAGGCCAAAGGATGAAAGACGAAGCCAAGTCGCGCAAAAATGCGCTAAGAGAACACCTGAAGATGTCCATCCTGACGCTGCGCCTTCGTCCAGGTGACGATCTGGATGAGGCGCATCTGTCCGATGAATTCGGCCTGTCGCGCACGCCTCTGCGCGAAGTGTTTCGTCAACTGGCTGGCGAAGGCTATCTGGATCTGAGAAAAAACCGCAGTGCCCGTGTTTCGGAAATGTCCTACACCACACTGCGCGATTTCTTCCTTGCCGCGCCGATGGTTTACGGGGCCATCCTGCGTCTGGCGGCAGTGAACGCGACTAACGCGCAAATCGAAGAACTGAAAGCGGCTCAGCAAGCGTTCAAAGCTGCCCTTCGTTCTGTGTCGGCCGAAGATCGCGCACTTGCCAACAACCGTTTTCATGACGTGACCGGAGAGATGTCCGGCAATGTCTACCTGCTGCCGTCATTCAACCGGCTGCTGATCGATCATGCACGGATTGGCATGACATTCTACCGGCCACAGACAGTTGAAATGTCCGAAAACCTGTCGCTGGCCAGCCAACAGCATGACGCGATCATCGCAGCCATCGAGGCACGCGATGAAGCCGCGGCGGCGAAACTGGCCGAGGATCACTGGAACCTGTCCCGGGATCAGATCGGGATGTTCGTGATGCCTGACGCGCTGGATGTGCCGATGGGTATCCCACCATTTTCGAAACCCGCATGAGGACGGAATGAACCCGATTTTCAAGTTTGAAGGGATATATACCCCTGTGATCACCCCCTATCACGACGATGGTAGCGTGAACTGGGACGCCCTGTCCGACGTGATCGAATACCTGATCGAAAATGGTGTGCACGGCCTGATTTCCGGCGGATCCACGGGCGAGAATTATGCCCAGACCGTGGCGGAGCGGCTGGAACTGGCCAAATTCACGCATCAGCGCCTGAAAGGGCGGTTGCCCTTGGTGGTTGGCACGGGCGCGATGCTGACTTCGGACTCGATTGCGTTGGCCGCGGGCGCGCGCGACATCGGCGCGGACGCCATCCTGTTGGCAAGCCCGCCCTATTCGGTACCGACGGATCGCGAAAACACGCTGAACGCGCTGGCCATCGACAAGGCCGCCGACCTGCCAGTGATGCTTTACAACTATCCGCACCGTACCGGCACAATGATGGGGGAAGAGTTCCTTGACCGCGTGGGTCGGAGCCGAAATTTCTGCGGCATCAAGGAAAGCTCGGGCGATATCAACCGGGTGCATCTGTTGGCGCGGGATTATCCGCATATCCAGCTGGGCTGTGGCATGGACGATCAGGCACTAGAGTTTTTCGCCTGGGGCGCACCATTCTGGGTTTGCGGCGGTTCGAACTTCCTGCCAGCGGAACATATGGCTCTATATCAGGCCTGCGTGATCGAAGGCAACTTTGCCAAAGGGCGCCGGATCATGTCTGCGATGATGCCGCTGATGCGGGTGCTGGAACAGGGTGGCAAGTTCATCCAGACCATCAAGCATGGCGTCACCATGAACGGGATCGACGCGGGTATCATGCGGCCTCCACTGAAGGGCCTGAACAAAGATGACAAGCGCGCGCTGGAACAGGTGACGCGCGTGCTGAGGAAGACAATCGCTGACATCGTGGCTGAGGGGTGACAAACATGGATCTGCTGACACAGGACGAATACAAATCCATCGCCGCAGGTCTGAGCCTGCCGACAGGCGCCTTTATCGACGGCGCATTCCGTCCGTCGTTCTCGGGCCAGACCTTTGCGACAGAGAACCCTGCAACCGGTGAAAAGCTGACCGATATCGCATCCTGCGATGGGGCGGATGTGGATTTTGCGGTCGCGAAAGCTCGTGAGGCGTTTGACGATGGCCGCTGGAGCAAGCTGCATCCGTCTGATCGCAAGGATATATTGATCAGGTTGTGCAAGCTGATAACCCGCAACGCCCGTGAACTGGCTGTGATGGAGAGCATCGACAGCGGCAAGACGATCTTTGACTGCGAAACTGTTGATGTGCCCGAGACGATCCACTGCCTGAAGTGGCACGCCGAGGCGATTGACAAAATTTACGATCAGGTTTCGCCCGCCGGCGACGATCACATCGCTATGGTGGTGCGCGAGCCAATCGGCGTCGTCGGTCTGGTGCTGCCGTGGAACTTTCCGCTGCTGATGCTGGCATGGAAGATAGGGCCAGCACTGGCGGCAGGCTGTTCTGTTGTTGTGAAACCGGCGATTGAAACCACTTTGACGGCCCTGCGCCTTGCTGAATTGGCGATGGAGGCCGGTTTGCCACGCGGAGTATTGAACATCGTTCCCGGCGGCGGAGCCGAAGTGGGCGAACCCATTGGGCGGCACATGGATATCGACATGGTATCCTTCACAGGCTCAACCGTGACCGGCAAACGCTTTCTGACCTATTCGGCGGAAAGCAACGCCAAAGAGGTGGTCTTGGAGATGGGCGGCAAGAACCCAGCCATCGTGATGGACGATGCCGAAAACCTGGACAGGGTGGCGGCGCATATCGTCAATGGCGCATTCTGGAACATGGGTGAAAACTGCTCGGCCTCGTCACGCCTGATCGTGCATAAGAAAGTGAAGGCCGAGCTGCTGGAGCGCATCGCGCATCACGCCAAACAATGGAACATCGGCGACCCGCTCGACCCCGAAACCCGCATGGGCGCACTGGTGAGCGAAGATCACTACACCAAGGTTTGTGGCTATCTGGATCAGGCCGAGAACGTGGTGATCGGTGGCAAGGCAGACAACGGGTTTGTCGAGGCCACCGTGGTCGAAGTGCCCGGCAACGACGCTGCATTAGCGCGCGAGGAAATCTTTGGCCCTGTCTTGTCGGTAATTGAAGTCTCGGGCTTCGATGAAGCGATCCAGATCGCGAACGACACCGACTATGGCTTATGTGCCTCGATCTTCACGGCCAATGTCAAACGCGCCATTCGAGGTGCGCGGATGATCCGCGCAGGCACCGTGACAGTGAACAGCTTCGGCGAAGGTGACATCACGACACCCTTCGGTGGTTACAAGCAATCGGGCTTTGGGGGTCGTGATAACTCGATCCACGCGCATGATCAGTACACCCAGTTGAAAACCATCTGGATCGATCTGGCCGATGACGCGGATGAGGCCGTCGGTTGAGCCGACATGACGCCAAAAGGCTACCCCGGCAGACAGGTCCGTCGGGATGGAACGCGATTCTGCCGCCCCAAACACCTCTGGCGGTGCTGGAACGGAACCTTACCGCGGATATCACAATAGTTGGCGGCGGGTTTGCCGGGCTCAGCGCGGCACGGCGGCTGCATCAATTGGATTCTTCGCTGAAAATCGTTCTGCTGGAAGCCGATCGCTTCGCGGAGAGCTCGGCAGGCCGGAATTCGGGGTTCATGATCGACCTGCCCCATGATTTGGCCTCGGATAACTACGCGGGCAAGGGATCAGAGACAGATCGTGCCACCATTGCGCTGAACCGCAAGGCCATTGCCTTTGCGACCGAAGTGGCCTCCGATTGCGGGCTGCCACAGGAAGTGTTCGACCCCTGCGGCAAATACAATGCCGCCGCCACCAAAGCGGGCGACGCGCACAACCGCGCCTTTGCCGCGCACCTGACCAAACTGGGCGAGCCGCATACGCTTTATGATCAGCAGCAGATGCAAGAGATCACAGGCAGCCCACACTATACCTCGGGGCTTTATGCGCCGGGAACAGTGATGATCCAGCCTGCGGCATATGTGCGGGCGCTGTCTGCCCGTCTGGCCGGGCAGATGAATGTATTCGAGCATTCACCCGTCATCCGTATTGAACAACAAGGCGCAGGCTGGGCGGTCAGCACCAACAAGGCCAAGGTCAGCACCGGGCGGATCATTCTGGCCAATAACGGTCATCTGGAAAGCTTTGGGTTCTACCAGCGGCAATTGATGCACATATGCCTCTATGCCTCGCTCACAGCGCCGCTGACCGACACGCAGATCAAGACAATGGGCGGGCAGTCGCGTTGGTCCGTGACGCCTGCGAACCCAATGGGGACGTCGGTACGGCGCATTTCCGGCAGCTACGGGGATCGCATCCTGATTCGCACCTGCTCAAGCTTTCATCCAACGATCGAAACCAGTCCAATGCGACTGCGCAATGCAGGCTGGGTGCATGACAGAAAGTTCAGGGAACGTTTCCCGCATCTGTCAGATGTGCAGATGGAGCACCGCTGGGCCGGTATGCTGTGCCTCAGCCGCAACGGATCGGCGGCGTTCGGCGAATTGAAGGATGATGTGTTCTCGGCCTGTTGTCAGAACGGTCTGGGTATCGCTCGAGGCACCTTGCAGGGAATAGGGGTGGCAGAACTGGTACTGCAAGGTGGATCAGAGATTGCAGATCATTTTCTGGCGCAACCGGACCTGCCGCGATTGCCACCCGAGCCGTTCGCCTCGTTTGGAGTAAACAGCTATCTGATCTGGAAAGAATGGCGGTCAGGCAAGGAATGAGGTCAAGGCAAGCTGAGCTTCGCCATGCGCCCTCCATCCGCCGTATAGACCTGCCCGGTGACAAAAGCTGCATCCTTTGATGCCAGAAACGCGACGAGCGCCGCAACTTCTTCAGGACGTCCCGTCCGGGTGACAGGGTGGATTTTGGCAATGTCGCGACGGAATGCAGCCGGGTCGGGCATGGATTCAATGAAATCCTCATTCAGCTCGGTATCGACCCATCCCGGCGCAACCGCATTGCATCGGATGCCTTCGGCCCCGTGATCCACGGCAACGGCGCGGGTCAGGCCGTGCAACCCTGCTTTGGACGCGCAGTAGGCGGCGTGGCCGGGATTGCTGCCCAAACCTTCGATGGATCCGGTGTTGACGATGGTGCCTTTGGTTTTGCGCAAGTGGGGCAGTGCGGCCTTGATCATCAGGAACGGTGCGGTGAGGTTGACCGTCAGGATACGCTGCCAGTCCTCAAGGCTCATTTCCTCGACCGAGGCTTCCTGCATCATGCCGGCGTTGTTGACCAACACGTCCAGACGCTTGGCTTCAGCGATCACATTGCCGACCACCTGCTCGGGGCTGTTGGGATCGGTGAAATCAGCAGCGATTCCATGGAATTCGCTGTCCTCGCCGCGTTGGGCGGTAAAGACCTGTGCACCTTCGTCTTGCAAACGTCGGGCGATGGCCTGACCGATGCCGCTACGCCCGCCGGTGACCAGCGCTACTTTTCCATCGAAACGCCTCATGAAACGGGCTTCCCTCCGTTGACCTCGACCAACGTACCGCAAACATAGCGCGATGCGTCCGAGACAAGGAACATGATTACGTCGGCGATGTCTTCCGGTTCGGCGATCCGGCCCAGCGGTACGGTTTGGCCCAGCGAAGCCACCGCGGAATCGGGATCAAAACCCCGCTTTTCAAAGCCCGAGCGCAGCATCGGAGTATTCACTTCGTTCGGGCATACCGCGTTGATGCGGATGCCCTGATGGGCGTGGTCCATGCCCATGCACTGGGTCAAGGACGCAATGGCCGCTTTGGTCATGCAATACACGGCGTGGTTAGGGCCCGGACGCAACCCCCAGCAGGACGCGGTGTTGACGATGGCCCCACTCCCTGCTTCGGCCATGATTGGAATCGCGGCACGGCAGATACGAAAGGGCGCTTCAACGTTGACCCCCAGTGACAGAGACCAATCCGCATCAGACGTTTCCGTGACCGACCCGCGCGTGATGACGCCTGCATTGTTGATCACGATATCTAGCCCACCCAGCGCCGAAGCCGCAGCCTGAGGTAAGCAATCAGAATAGGCGGGATCAAGTAAATCGCCGGGCAGATGTGCCTCAGCCTCGATGCCACCGACCGACCGGTCTGCGACGGCGACCCGCGCCCCCGCGGTGCGCAAGCGTTGAACGATTGACGCCCCGATGCCACCGGCTGCGCCAGTGACCAGAGCCGAATTTCCATTCAGGTTCATAAAGTCATCCATTGTTAGAACGATGCAACCGGAGCACCGAATTGGCCTTCATCAGGAACCACGCCCAACCCCGGCCCGGTTGGCAGTTCAATATGCCCAGCTTTGATCCGGATGCCGTTTTTAGGGTCGTAGTTTCCCTCGATATAAGGCGCCGCCAGCCAGACACCTTCCAGCAGGTCGGGCCGAACGGTGGCACCGATATGAGTACTGGCGGCAGCGATGATGTCTCCTCCCCAGCTGTCATCGCAGGTGTGTGGCAGGTTGCGCGCCTCGCAGATGTCGCGGAAAGCGCGCATCGGATGCAGACCGCCAATGCGGGTGACCTTCATGCCGAACCCATCGATCAAACCGGTGCCCGCTGCCGAAATCACGATGTTCAAGCTGGTGCTGTTTTCATCCATGTATATACCGTGTGCGACCTGAGGCCGGATCTTCTGCAAGTCTTCGATGGTGTTGCAGGGCTGTTCCATGATGAACGGGATTTCGGGGCATTCGCGGCTGACGCGCAGGGCGTCGCGCGTGGTCCAGCCCCGGTTGCCGTCGACGGCAAGTCGCATGCCTGATCCTTTGACCACATCCCAGACTTTTCGGATGGTTTCGATGTCGATCTCGACCGGGCGACCCCCTACCTTGATCTGCAGACGGGGGTAGCCTTCTGCCAGCTTTTCGCCTGCCAGCCGGGCAATGTCATCGGGCGCGCCGACGCCAGTGGCGTAGTAGGATGGTACCTTGTTCGTGGTCGCACCGCCCAGCAGGTCACAGACCGGAACGCCCAGATGCTTGCCCAGCAGGTCATGCACCGCGATATCGATGGCCGCCTTAGCATAGGCATGCCCGTTCAGCAGCCTATCCATCCGGCGATGCAGGGACAGGGGCAGTACCTCGGCCCCGATCAAGCCAGGGGCAATTTCGGCAAGCGCTGCGCGGGCACCTGCTGCGTGCGCCTCGGCATATGTTGGCCCAACTGGGCAGGTTTCCCCCCAGCCAACCAGACCGTTGTCCGCCACAACTTTCACCAGCGTGGTATCCAAGGACCAGACCTGTGCATTGGCCATGGTGTAGGGTCCGTTTTTGACCGACAGGTCGTGGCTGTAGATGTGCAGTTCAGCGATCTTCATTTTGGTCTCTTGGTCTTGAACGTAAAAGAACCCGCCCCGTGTTTCGGGCAGGCCAGTACGGGCAGTTTGCATCAGTATGTCTGGTTTAGCTCATCTGCTGCCGGAATTTCCCTCTCACGGCGGGCGATATAGTCCAGAAGGGCGTCGTTCTTGGCCTCGTCCAGCTTTGGTTCCTGATACTCAGCCAAAAGCTTCCTCGCGTATTTCAGAGCGCGTTCGGTGATTTCAACTTCACCTTCCGCCACCCACTGTTCGATCGAGTTGTTGTCGAACAGTTCCGGCATGAAGAACGCAGTCTGGAAATTGTCCTGCGTGTGCGGATGACCCAGATAGTGTCCGCCGGGACCCACATCAGAAACCGCCGCCAACGCCTGATCGAAATCGTGCCATTTAGGACCTTCCGCCATCCGATAGGCCATCGCGCATTGTTCCGCGTCCACCACAAACTTTGCGACCGAACAATGCATCCCCGCCTCGTTCCAGCCTGCCGAATGCCAGATGTAATGGGCCCCTGCATGCAGAACAGCGCCCAGAGTTGTCGCGGATTCGTAACCTGCCTGCGCGTCAAACGTCTTGGCCCCACCCAGCGTGTTCGAAGTGCGCCATGGCACATCGTAAAAACGCGCCATCTGGCCAATCATGAAATTCATCAGACTGATTTCAGGCGTCCCTGCCATCGGTGCACCGGATTTCATCGAAACGGTTGACAGGTAGTGCCCCCAGATCGCCGGACAGCCCTTGCGGATCACCTGCGTATAGGCCAGCGCCGAAAGCGCCTCGGCGGTCAGCTGTGCCACGGTTGCGGGTACCGATGCGGGCGTATTGGCACCGCCCAGAACGAAGGGCGAGCACAAAACCGGCTGATTGCGACGGCAGAAGGCCCGCAGCGCTCCCAGCATGGTTTCGTCCCAGACCAGAGGGCTGTTGCCATTGCAGTTGCCGGTGGTAACAGGATGGTCGTCAATGAAACCTTCGCCGAACAGGATATCGCACATGTCCATCACATCCTCGGCATTCTTGGGCGAGGTGGTCATGCCCATGAAGGTCTTGTCCGAGTATTTCATCGACGAATAAGTGATGCGCAAGTGCCGCTGGCTGATCGGGTGATCGTAAGGTTCGACGATATGATGGGCCGAACTGTGCAGTGCGGGCATCATGTGCGACAGTTTGTGAAACATCGCCAGATCGTCCAGCGTCGGGTTCCGGCGCACGTCGTCAAGATCACGAAGAAACGGCGCGCCGGTCATCGGCACGAAGATCGAGTGCTTGCCGCCGAGAGCGAGGTTCTTTTGCGGATCGCGCGCGTGATAGGTGAATTGCGCCGGAATGGTCGCGATCAGCTCGTGCACCATGTTGCGATCCAGAAAGACCAGCTCTCCTTCGACCTTTGCGCCCGCTTTCTTCCAGTCTTCCACTGCGGTTGGGTCGCGGAACTGGACACCGACATTCTCCAGAATATCCATGGCGGCCTTGTCGATAAGCTCAACCTGACTTCCGTCCATAACTTCGCAATGCGGGATGCCGCGTGTCAGCCCCGGCAGCATGTCAAAATTCGGCGCGGTGCGAAGAGCGCGGCGCGCGGAACGCCCACCAGCGCGTGCAAGAGTACGGGTCGACAAGGGGCAATCCTCCTGTTTTGAATCAGACTGACGAAATTACGCGCCGTTCACCTCTCTGATTGCGATATGTGTTTGCAGGAAGCGACACCGCCCTGATGACGGTTTTTCGCCATGTCTGTTCACGTAAGGTCGTTCAGTCATTTTACCTTGTGTGACCTACTTCACTGCCAATCACGTGCAGACATCTGCAACAGATATCCATAAAGTTGTTTCAGGAGGGGCGCTTCAATGCACCACACGACAGAGATGCTGATCATCGGTGCCGGGTTCTCGGGGCTGACGATGGCGCTTGAGGCGCGCAAACGTGGCATCAAAGATATCGCCATTCTGGAAAAGGCCGAAGATATCGGTGGCACGTGGCGCGAGAACACCTATCCTGGCGTCGCCTGCGATGTGCCTTCGCATCTGTATTCCATGGCGACCCACCCTAATCCGCACTGGAGCCGCGCGTATGCCGGTGGCGCAGAGATACAGAAATATCTGCAAAATGTCGCGCATCAGGAAGGGTTGTATGATCTTTGCCACTTTGGGCAGGCGCTGAAATCGGCGAAATGGGATGGCACGCTTTGGCAGGTCGAAACCATGGATGGCCAATTCTGGTCGGCCCGGTTTCTGGTCTCGGCCATCGGCGCGCTGCATCATCCCAGCATTCCGGACATTCCCGGCGCGGGCAGTTTTCCCGACCCCTGTTTTCATTCGGCCGAATGGGATCACACCGTCGATCTGACCGGAAAGCATGTGGCTGTTGTCGGCACCGGGGCGTCAGCCGTTCAGTTCGTGCCCGAGATTGCCAAGGTTGCGCGCCACGTCACCGTTTTTCAGCGCAGCGCGCCTTACGTCATGCCGCGCCCTGACGGCCCGATCGCGCCTTGGGTGCGCAAACTATATGCCTACCTTCCCCTGCTTCCGCGCATCCGGCGCAAACTGATTTTCATGTTCTTCGAGTTCCGCCACCGCGTGTTCAGGGGCGAGGAACACGCTATGAACTTTGCTCTGAAGATGTGGCGAAAATCGCTGGAAGGCGCGATTGCCGACCCAGAAGAACGGCGCATTCTGACCCCGGACTATCGAATTGGGTGCAAACGCATTCTCAGTTCAAATGACTGGTACCCGGCGCTGGCCCGCGACAATGTCAGCGTCATTCCGCACGGCGTGGCCAGTATCGATGGCAACAGCATCCTCGCGTCAGATGGCACCAGGGCAGAGGCGGACGCACTGATCTGGGGCACCGGGTTTCAGGTCACCAATGTCGTAGAGAGGTTGAATATTACTGGCACAGATGGGCTAACGCTGCGGTCGGCCTGGACAAACGGGATGTCTGCTCATCTGGGCACAGCGATAGCCGGTTTTCCCAACTTTTTTATCCTTCTGGGGCCTCACACCGGATTGGGGCACAATTCGGTTGTGTTGATGATCGAAGCTCAGGTCGGGCATATCGGCCGGGTTCTGAGCGAGATGCAGCACAAGGAACTGTCGGTGATCGCCCCCGATGCGGCGAAACAGGCGGCCTTTACACGGGAAATGCAGGACCGCCACGCGGACAGTGTCTGGCAGACCGGAGGCTGCACATCCTGGTACATTGATGCGGACGGGCAAAACACGACGCTTTGGCCCGGAACAGTTGCCGAGTTTCAGAAACGCATGTCACAATCGGGATTGGAGCAATACATCCCTATTAGGACCGGAGACAGCTAGATGACAGTTTTTCTTAGCCTGGTTGCGGCCTTTGCCGTCTTTCTTCTGGCCATGGCCCTGTGGACCCGGCGTATAACCCGTCAGGGGCTAAAAACCGTGCCGCAGATGGGCCAGATCGTGCCCGTGCAGGGCGGCAGCATCCACTATGTGGAAAAGGGCAATCCGGACGCGCAGACGGTTATCCTGATTCATGGTCTGGCTGGGCAGTTACAGCATTTTACCTACGCGTTGGCAGATCAACTGGCCGAGGATTTCCACGTCATCGCGCTGGATCGCCCCGGTTGCGGATATTCAACCCGGGATACGGCTGAACTCGCACAATTGCCGCAGCAGGCCGCGATGATAGCTGAGTTTCTTGAAACCAAAGGCGTGAATCAGGCCGTGCTGGTCGGGCATTCACTGGGCGGTGCGGTGTCGCTGGCACTGGCTTTGGATTACCCCGAGCGGGTATCCAGCCTCGCTCTGTTGGCACCACTAACGCACAGGCTGCCTGAAACACCGGTGATATTCAAACCGCTCGAGATTCGGACCAAATGGCTGCGCAGCCTGATTGCCAACACGATTGCAGTGCCCATGGCCTCAAAAACAGCGCCGCACAGTCTGGGCGTGGCATTTGATCCTGAAACCCCTCCAAATGACTTTCTGGACCGGGCGGGTGGTGCGCTCGGGCTGCGCCCTTCAGCCTTTGTCACGGCCTCGCAGGACGTTATCGGGTTGGATGCCAGCTGCGATGCGCTGGTGGCCAGATATCCCGAGCTATCGGTCCCCGGTGGGATATTGTATGGTCGTCAGGACGCACTTCTGTCCTCTGCCCTTCACGGACCGCCGATGGCCAAATATGGTCTGAGCTATGAAGAGCTTGACGGTCTGGGTCATATGATCCTGATCACAGAACCGGAGATATGCGCCGCGTTTATCCGCAGAACGGTGGATACCACGATATTCCGTCAGACGCCCTTCCAGGACACGGCGACAGAGCCCGTGAAAGAATTCCCCGGTTAGGGCGATTTCCCTCTTGACCCTCCCCGGCCCCTCGCTTACATCGCCTCTCACTCACGGCGGAGTAGCTCAGTTGGTTAGAGCAGCGGAATCATAATCCGCGTGTCGGGGGTTCAAGTCCCTCCTCCGCTACCAATTCCCCCTTAAGAACACAGTCTTGGAAGATGCCGTAGGTTCGCACGCACCTCAGTGGCGCCAATTGTACCATTTCCGTACCATTTAATCCCACTTTCACATGTGTATCGGAAACCTTTTTGTGCGCAAAGGTTACCCTAGCGGTTGTTGAGTGTCCCGTTGTCCTATGAATCCAACAACGCCACTCCTAATTTTCTCCTCTTCCCCCCGAAGTACAGCCTTCCAAGAATTCCACATCGGGTTAGAAATTCGAGTACTAGTTGTTCGATCAGGTTCATACTTATTGCCTGCCCGAACCATGTGTCTTTTCGGCCAACCGATGTTAGGGTCAGGACTCATAGCCAATAGATGACGGTGGCCGCCAGTGCGATGGCTGATAGGAAGACCTTTGGGCACCTGT
>NZ_JBXWQP010000023.1:0-34001 GCF_059612445.1 Ruegeria sp. TASC047 | reverse complement strand
GACCAACTCATGCAGAAAAACGGACCCTTCAAAAACCTCTTCGACCAACAGTTCAATAAACACAAACAAAAAGTCGCTCAGTAATGAGAGGGGGCTGAAAATCGGGTGACCGGAGATGGGTACATCTGAATCGCGTTTCAGTTTTTGTTTGCGAGGCACATCTCCCCGCGTTGGTGTTGTGTCGCAGCATACGGACCTGAGGTCACCGCCTGCCGCTTTAAGGCGGCAAAACCTTAGGGTTGCGGAGACACCACTGTCCCACCAATAGCCAGCGTCAACTGGCGCGCGGCTTCCATCACCGGGCGGCTCAGCCGTTCGATTTCGGTTGCTCCCACGCGGCTGGTTGGCCCGGACACGGAAAGCCCTGCGACCGCCTCTCTGTTCATATCGAAAACGGGTGCTGCAATGCATCGCATACCTGTAGTCTTTTCTTCGTTGTCCACGGAAAAACCCCGCAATCTGATGGCTGCAAGGTCTTTCTTCAACGCCTCGGGGCTGGTAATCGACTGATCCGTAAAAGCCTGTAAATTCGCTGCGGCCAACCTTCGGTTCAATCTGTCTTCGTCCATATGGGCCAACAACGCTTTTCCGATGCCCGACGCGTGCATGGGTGACAATGTGCCGGGGGGAAAAAACGCCCGGATGCTTTCATGTGTTTCAACCTGGCTCAGGAACAGCACCAGACCTTCTTTCTCAATTCCCAAGTTGGCGGTCTCGCTCGTGGTTTCCATCAGCTTGCGCATGATCGGCCTTGCCCGTTCCACCAGACTGGTACGGCGCAGAAACCGCGAACCGATCACAAACGCCTGCGGGCCAATGTGCCAAACCTGTTCTTCATGGTCGAACTCGACCAGGCCCCTGCCCTGCAACGTCACGAGGATACGATAAACAGTGGCCGGTGCCTGCCGCATTTCATCTGAAAGTTCAGTAAGGGCTTTGCCTTGCGCCTGGCTCAGATACTCGAAAACCTCCATCGCCCGATCCAATGATTTGATCGTATTCTGCGCGGTTTTGTCATCCCACCCCCGCGGTCTTCCGCGGGCCTTGCGACGGAGTTTCGGGTCATTGTCTTGCGATTCCATAAAAACCCTCTGATCATCTATGAAAGATTATTTCAGGATATGAAAAATCTAACACTCTGACAACTATAAGTTAAATCTCATTAAACAAATTCTGAAATGCGTTTTCAAAAAAATTTCCAATCAGGCGGCTGGAACTTATTGTGCAGGCAAGGACGGAAGGAGACCATCCATGAGCTTTCAAAACCCCGTTTTCATCCCGGGCCCGACGAACATCCCGGAAAGCCTGCGCAAGGCGTGCGATATGCCCACGATCGACCATCGTTCGCCATTGTTCGGGCAAATCCTGCATCCTGCGCGCGCGGGCGTTCGGAAAATTCTGAAAAGCGACAGTGCCGAAGTCTTCATTTTCCCGTCGACCGGCACCGGGGGCTGGGAAACCGCCCTGACCAATACGCTGTCCGCCGGTGACAAGGTTCTGGCGGCCCGCAACGGCATGTTCAGCCATCGCTGGATCGATATGTGCCAACGCCATGGGCTGAATGTTGAGATAGTCGAAACCCCGTGGGGCGATGGGCTGCCGGCTGACCGGTACGAAGAAATCCTTGCCGCCGACAAAAACCATGAGATCAAGGCGGTTCTAGCCACGCATAACGAGACGGCAACTGGCGTGAAGTCGGATATCGCTGCTGTGCGCAGGGCGCTGAGCGCCGCGCAACACCCCGCACTGCTGTTTGTTGATGGCGTCTCATCCATCGCGTCGATGGATTTCCGGTTTGATGAATGGGGCGTGGATGTTGCCGTTACCGGGTCGCAGAAGGGTTTCATGTTGCCCGCTGGCCTTGCCATCGTCGGTTTCAGCCAGAAAGCGATGGAAGCAACCAAAACCGGCACCCTTCCCCGCACGTTCTTTGACGTCCGGGACATGTCCAAGGGATACGCCAACAATGCTTACCCATATACACCCGCTGTCGGGTTGATGAATGGCCTCAATCAAGCCTGCTCTATGCTGCTGAGTGAAGGTCTGGAGAACGTTTTCGCCCGACACCACCGGATTGCCGAAGGGGTCCGTGCCGCTGTGGGGGCGTGGGGGCTGGAGCTTTGTGCAAGCGGCCCGGCGGTCTATTCCGATACCGTAAGCGCAATCCGCACGCCGAACGGCTTCAACGCGACGGATATTGTCACGCATGCAACTGAAAAATACGGCGTTGCCTTTGGCGTGGGCCTTGGTGAGGTCGCGGGCAAGGTGTTCCGGATCGGGCATCTGGGCAGCCTGACGGATGTCATGGCTCTGTCCGGGATCGCCACTGCTGAGATGTGCATGGTTGACCTGGGCCTGAACATCGACCTGGGGTCCGGAGTTGCCGCCGCACAGGAATACTATCGTGGCCATCCCGGTTCCGTTCAGAAGAACGCGGCATGATGAAGGATTGCACAATGTATATCCCAACCTATGAAGACATGCTTGCGGCACATGACCGGATCAAACCCCATATCCGCCGCACCCCGGTGCGAACCTCGGACTTTCTCAACGAACTGTCAGGCGCGCAGCTGTTCTTCAAATGCGAAAACTTTCAGGAACCGGGCGCTTTCAAAGTACGAGGTGCCACCAATGCGGTTTTTGGGCTGGATGAGAAACAAGCCGAAAAAGGTGTCGCCACCCATTCTTCGGGCAATCACGCCTCGTGCCTGTCTTATGCGGCGATGAAACGGGGCATTCCCTGCAACGTGGTCATGCCGCGGACAGCGCCGCAAGCAAAGAAGGACACGGTCCGCCGTTATGGAGGGAAGATTACAGAATGCGAACCTTCCACCTCGTCGCGCGAAGCGACATTTGCCGAGGTTCAGGCGGCTACGGGCGGTGACTTTGTTCACCCCTACAACGATCCTCGGGTCATCGCCGGGCAAGGCACCTGTTCGCGCGAGTTTATCGAGCAGACCGACGGTCTGGACGCAGTCGTCGCGCCAATCGGCGGCGGTGGCATGGTATCTGGAACATGTTTGACCCTGTCCAATCTGGCCCCAGAAACAGCAATCATAGCGGCAGAACCTGAACAGGCAGACGACGCCTATCGCAGCTTCAAGGCCGGTCATATCATCGCGGATGATGCGCCAAAGACGATTGCTGACGGGTTGCTTGTGCCGCTGAAGGATCTCACCTGGCATTTCGTTTCAAACCACGTCTCAGAGATTTACACAGCCTCCGAGCAAGAGATCATCGATGCGATGAAACTGACATGGAAGCACCTGCGGATTGTGATGGAGCCATCTTCGGCCGTTCCGCTGGCCACTGTTCTCAAAAACCCGGACGCCTTCAAGGGCAAGCGTGTCGGACTGATTGTTACTGGTGGCAATGTCGATCTGGACCGGCTGCCCTGGATGAATGTCTGAATACACCCCAACAAAAAACTATCCCGGTATAGGATTACGGAGATGAAAGATATGAGCACTCTCGACCAGTTCGAAGTAGGTTACGACATTCCGGCCAAGCCCGGCATGGACGAAGCAGATATCCAGACACCCAGCCTGATTTTGGATCTCGACGCGCTTGAACGCAACATCAGGAAGATGGGCGATTATGCCAAGGCGCACGGGATGCGTCACCGCGTGCATGGTAAAATGCACAAGTCGGTTGACGTGGCCAAGCTGCAAGAAAAAATCGGTGGTGCCGTCGGTGTCTGCTGCCAGAAAGTTTCCGAGGCCGAAGTTTTCGTTCGTGGTGGGATCAAGGACGTTCTGGTTTCGAACCAGGTGCGTGACCCGGCCAAAATTGACCGCCTCGCACGCCTGCCAAAGCTGGGCAGCCGCATTATCGTGTGTGTCGACGATCTGGAAAATGTCGCCGACCTTTCGGCGGCGGCAGTCCGGCATGGAACACAGCTGGAAGTCTTCGTGGAAATCGATTGCGGCGCAGGGCGGTGCGGGGTCACAACGACGCCTGAAGTGATTGAAATCGCCAAGGCGGTTGAGGCTGCAGACAACCTGAAATTCAGCGGAATTCAGGCCTATCAGGGTGCCATGCAACACCTCGACAGCTATGAGGCACGCAAGGAAAAACTGGATACCGCCATCGCGATGGTCAAAGACGCGGTAGACGGTCTTAAAGCCGAGGGTATCGAGTGTGATCTGGTCTCAGGCGGCGGTACGGGGTCTTACTACTTCGAATCCAACTCGGGCGTGTATAATGAACTGCAATGCGGGTCTTATGCGTTCATGGATGCCGATTACGGTCGCATCCTGGATGAGAACGGCAACCGGATCGACCAGGGCGAGTGGGAAAACGCCTTCTTCATCCTGACCAGCGTCATGAGCCATGCCAAGGCGGACAAAGCAATCGTCGATGCGGGTCTGAAGGCGCAGTCGGTGGATAGCGGTCTGCCTGTTGTTTTCGGGCGTGACGATGTCGAATACATCAAATGCTCGGATGAACATGGCGTCGTGATGGATCCAAGCGGGGCGCTCAAGGTCAATGACAAACTGAAGCTGGTGCCGGGGCACTGTGACCCAACCGCAAACGTGCACGATTGGTATGTGGGCGTCCGGAATGGCAAGGTCGAATGCGTGTGGCCGGTGTCAGCCCGCGGCCGCGCGTACTGAGCTTGAATGCTCAAAGAATAAACCGCCGGCCAAACATGGCCGGACAGTCGCCCGTGCGCGCCCGCTTTTGTCGGTGAAACGCACGGGCGCACGAATTCCAAGTGGAGAATGACATGCTGATCGTACCCGAGCGCGAAATCGCCAACCTCATGACCCGCGACGCGGCCTTTGAAGCCGTCGAACAGGTCTTTGCCTCCATGGCCGCAGGGGACGCCTATAACTTTCCTGTCGTGCGCGAAGCCATCGGACATGAGGACGCCCTGTACGGCTTTAAAGGCGGCTTTGATCGCGCCGGGCTGACACTGGGCCTGAAGGCTGGGGGGTATTGGCCGAACAACATGGAAAAGCGCGGGTTGATCAATCACCAATCCACTGTTTTTCTTTTTGACCCTGACACCGGAAAACCGTCAGCGATGGTTGGCGGCAACCTTTTGACGGCCTTGCGCACTGCGGCGGCCTCTTCTGTATCCATCAAGCACCTTGCCCGTGCGGACGCGCGGGTGATCGGTATGATCGGGGCCGGGCATCAGGCAACCTTTCAGCTTCAGTCAGCGCTGGAGACCCACACCTTTGAAAAAGTCCTTGGCTGGAACTACCATCCCGAGATGTTGCCGAACATTGAAAAGGTCGCCAATGAAGCCGGTTTTCCGTTTGAAGCGGTCGAACTTGACGGCATGACCGAGGCGGACGTCATAATCTCGATCACCTCGGCTTTTGCACCATCGCTGATGGCAAACCATGTGAGCCCCGGAACGCATATCGCGTGCATGGGAACGGACACCAAGGGCAAGCAGGAAGTCGAGGCGGCGTTGTTGGCCAAAGCATCCGTATTCACAGATGAAATCGCACAGTCGATTTCGATTGGCGAGGCGCAACACGCCGTGGCACAGGGCCTGATCAGAGAAAGTGACCTGATCCAGTTGGGTGCGGTCATCAACGGAACAAACCCGGGCCGAACATCAGACGATCAGATCACGTTGTTCGATGGCACGGGCGTCGGTCTTCAGGATCTGGCGGTTGCTGCATCTGTTGTCGAGCTGGCCGTACAGAAAGGCATCGCGATTGAGGTCGATTTCTAACGACATTCCCGTTCGGTCGCCTAAGCGTCGTGTCGAACGACGCGTTGCTTATGTGAGCCACGGGCAAAGCCTGCCACGCCGGCCAGAAACCAAATAAGCGGCGCGATTAGCGCGCCGCTTCTTCGTTTACAAGTCCGTGCCGAACCGGTCAGACGTGATCGTCCTGTTCGATAGAGCCCAGCCCGTGGCCTGCCATTCCACCTGACACCTCTTCCGTCGCTTCATCCGAAAGCTCTTCGGGCAGAACCAGATTCAGGACAATGGCAATGATCGCAGCAGGCAAGATCCCGGATGTCGCCAGAACTTTGAGAGTTCCGGGCAGATGCTGTAAAGCGCCGGGCTCTAACTGCAAGCCCAGACCAAGGCTGAGTGAAATCGCAAAGATCACCATGTTGCGGCGGTTCCACGTCACGTCCGACAGCATCGAAACACCGGCTGCAACCACCATACCGAACATCACGATCACACCACCGCCCAGAACCTCGATCGGAACGGATGAGATCACCGCGCCGATCTTGGGGATAAGCCCGCATATGATCAGGAACAGGGCACCTATGGTTACGACCGTGCGGCTCATGACACCGGTCATGGCGATCAGGCCGACATTCTGACTGAACGACGTGTTCGGCAGGGCCCCGAAGACACCTGATACCGCAGTTCCAAGACCATCGGCAAAAGTCGCGCCCTGAATTTCCTTGTCGGTTGCCTCGCGTCCCGCGCCCCCCTTGGTGATACCGGACACATCCCCGACCGTTTCAACAGCCGATACAAAGGACATAGCACAGAACCCGATGATCGCCGCGAATGAAAACTCGATACCGAAGTGAAATGGGTTCGGCATTGCAAACGGAGTTGCGCGCCCAACATTGCCCAAATTCACCTGACCCAATGCGAATGCCACAACGTATCCGACCAACAAGCCAATCAGAACCGCCGACACCGACAACATACCGCGGGCAAAAAACTTCAGGCCCAGCGTAACAACAATCACAGTTCCGGCCATGAGCCAGTTCAGACCAGAGCCGTATTCTTCGGTACCGATGGCGGGTACACCCCCTGCGGCGTACTGGACGCCGACCTTGACAAGCGCAAGCCCGATCATGGTCACGACAAGACCGGTAACCAAGGGCGGAAGCGCAAAGCGAATACGGCCAATGAACAACCCAAGGCTGGCATGAAACAGGCCGCCAACGACTATACCACCCATCAATACGGCAATCGCGTCAACGCCCTTACCAACCACCAACGGGATCATGATCGGAATAAAGGCAAATGACGTTCCCTGCACGATTGGCAGGCGGGCGCCAACAGGCCCCAGCCCAATGGTCTGGAACAGTGTCGCAACGCCCGCAAAGAACATCGACATCTGGATCATGTAAATCATCTGCGGGAAATCGGGGCTGTTTGAACCAAACCCGAAACCCGCCGCACCGCAAACGATGATGGCTGGCGTGACGTTGGAAACGAACATCGCCAGAACGTGCTGAATTCCCAAAGGGACCGCCTTCAGAAATGGCGGGGTGTAGTTCGGATCGCGGAGCTGCTCCGGCGTCCCTAAAGTTGCATCTGACATCGCGTTTTCCTCCCAAAAAACTGCGTGGGCCGGCCCCTCTTCCGGCAATGTCCCTTATTCAGTGATCGTGTAGGCGTTCTGGAACCAATACTCTTCAAGGTTGGGCCCGTTTCCTATTCGGTCGACCACAGCGAACAACCCGGGGGGATGAAGCGGTGTCAGCACCCCATGCCAGGTGTTCCGATGATAATTCACGCCCTGTCCGGGCGCGGTAATGAATGCAACAGGCTCACCCGGCACACCCGCGTTGTCGGGCGCTACGACAACGACAAAGGGTTTATCTGAAAGCGGTAAAAAGGCCTGGCTGCCGTCGGGATGACGCTCGACCATTTCAAGTTTGATGGGCAGGTCGAAGGCCTGGGATTGGAATACGCTGATCCCTGCGCGCCCCTCATGGAAATCCAGTTGGGCGCGATCATGGTATCGCGCGCATTTTCCCTGATTGATGTATTTGTCCACCGCGCCAGACACTTCGATGACATCGCCGAACGGCGCAAAGGCCTCGGCGGTCAGTGGCCGGAGTTTCAGCGTGGATGTCATTGCGCGAATTTCTCGATCAGCCGCAACTCGGCAATCCGTTCGACCTGACGGCAGGCCTCGTCGAATTCGGTGTCTCGATCACTGTCAATCCGACGGTGAAAAGCCTCCAGAATGGTTGCTTTGGTGTTGTCCTTGACCGCAATGATAAAAGGAAAGCCGAACTTGGTCGTGTAAGTGTCGTTCAAGGCCGTGAAGGTCGCACGCTCTTCATCCGTCAGCATGTCGAGACCTGCTCCGGCCTGTTCTGCCGTGCTTTCCTTGGTCAGACGACCCGCAGCAGCAAGTTTGCCTGCCAGATCCGGGTGGGCTGTCAGGACGCCAAGCCGCTGCTCGGCTGTGGCAGAACGGAATACGCGCGCCAGTGCATTGTGAACCCCTGCGGCATTGTCATGCGTGGGACCCAGCTCCAGATCAAAGGCCGTTTGGGCAATCCACGGGCTGTGTTCGAACACGCCGCCAAACTCGGCGACAAAGGTTGGCTCGTCCATTTCCGACGGGGTCAGCCGTTGACTTGGCGGATGCATTCGCGCCCAATGATCAGCGATTTGTTCGCGGGTGGCAAACCAGACCCCGTCATGTTTCTTGAAGTGGTCGAGTGCGCGTTTCAGGGCTATGGCGCGACCAGCGCGGCCGATGAGACGGCAATGCAGTCCGATCGAAAGCATCTTCGGCTCGCCCGCTTGGCCTTCGGCATAAAGCATGTCGAAGCTGTCCTTGAGATAGCTTTCAAACTGTTCGCCGTTGGAATAGCCCGCCTGAATTGCAAACCGCATATCGTTGCAATCCATCGTGTAGGGCACGATCAACTGATCCTTGCCACCGGCCTTGACCCAATAGGGCAAATCGTCGGCATAGCTGTCGGCAATATAGGCCAGCTCGCCTTCGGCGGCGGCCAGATCGACCGTGTTCATCGAACAGCGGCCCGTGTACCAGCCACGCGGGGGCTTGCCGACGACCTCGGTATGAAGCCGGATCGCTTCACGGATCTGGGCGCGTTCTTCTTCCGCGTCCATGTCCTTGTGCTCAACCCATTTCAGGCCATGGCTGGCAATCTCCCAGCCTGCGGCCTTCATCGCCGCAACCTGCGCCGGTGCACGGGCCAACGCTGTGGCAACGCCATAAACCGTGACAGGAAGGTCCTGCAAAAGCCGATGCACCCGCCAGAACCCTGTGCGGCTGCCGTATTCGTAAATGGATTCCATGTTCCAGTGCCTTTGCCCCGGCCAAGGGGCCGCACCAGTGATTTCGGAAAGAAACGCCTCGGATGCGGCATCCCCGTGCAAAACGTTGTTCTCGCCGCCTTCCTCATAGTTCAGGACAATCTGAACTGCGATTTTGGCCCCGTTTGGCCAGTTTGCGTTTGGCACTTGCCGGCCATAGCCGGTCATGTCTCGTGGATACCGCGTCACATCAATTTCCCTCTTGCTGAAAAGACGAATAACCCAAACAATCACCTATGTTTTTCAAAAAATACTGTAAGCAGTCTTTTGACAGACTGCCTTTGCCTGCCGCGAAGGTATTGCAATAGTAACAGCAATACTTAGCGAGAGGTGCAAATGGCCGGTTACCTTACAACACATGTCCTGGATACGGCGCGGGGCTGCCCTGCCAGTGGGATGAAGATCGAGTTGTTTCGGATCAACGGAACAGACCGCACGTTGCTGAAAACTCTGCTCACCAACGAGGACGGCCGCACCAATGAACAAATCCTTCCCGAGGCCGAGTTCTCGACGGGCGAATACGAGTTGATGTTTCATGCGGGCGAATACCTCGACACCACTGGCGTGCCACCTGAAAGCCCGCGTTTTCTGGACTTGATCCCGATCCGGTTCGGGATGTCCGAACACGCCCACTATCATGTTCCGCTGCTACTTTCGCCTTTCAGCTACGCGACCTATCGCGGCAGCTAAGCGTTGCACCGCGTGATCCTGTAGACTGACATTGTATTGTTATTTTTGATACTGCTTGATCTTTCGTAGCAATACCCGATGAAACCTCTGTCGCCTAGAGTGCCAAAGAACTTGGATATGTAGGAGCAACGCCATGTATGACCTGGCTGTTTTGTGGGAGTGGATGGCCTTTTCCGTCCGCTGGCTGCATGTGATCACGGCGATGGCGTGGATCGGCGCGTCATTCTATTTTATCGCGCTCGACCTGATGCTTAAGCCGAACCCTGCCTTGCCAGAAGGGGCCTATGGCGAAGAGTGGGAGGTGCACGGGGGTGGGTTCTATCACACCGTCAAATATCTGGTCGCACCCGCGCGTATGCCCGAGCACCTGACCTGGCACAAATGGCAGAGCTATACGACGTGGCTTTCGGGTGCGGCCTTGCTCATGATCATATATTGGGTCGGGGGCGAGTTGTTCCTGCTTGATCCGACCAAAGCGGATCTGGCGTTGTGGCAGGGGATATTGATTTCAGGCGGGTCACTGACCATCGGCTGGCTGCTTTACGACCAGATGTGCAAGTCGCGCCTGAGTGAGCGACCCACCGCGCTGATGCTGTTGCTTTTCGTGATTCTGGTGGCCATGTCATGGGGTTACAATCAGATTTTTACCGGTCGTGCCGCGCTTTTGCACCTGGGTGCGTTCACCGCAACCATCATGACGGCCAATGTGTTCTTCCAGATCATGCCCAACCAGCGGATCGTGGTGGAAGACCTCAAGGCCGGTCGGACGCCGGACGCCAAATATGGGAAAATCGCCAAGGTGCGTTCGACGCACAACAACTACCTGACCTTGCCTGTCGTGTTCCTCATGCTGTCGAACCACTATCCTCTGGCCTTTGGCACCCAGTATTCATGGATCATCGCCAGCCTGATCTTTCTGACCGGCGTGACCATTCGTCACTACTTCAACACGATGCACGCAACCGGGAAAGGGCCGCACTGGACCTGGGGTGTCACTGTCATCCTCATGATCGTGATCGCATGGCTGTCTTCTGTCAGAACCGGCGAGACATGGGAGGACGCCGAAGCAAGGGCATTGACACCTTACGAAGAAAAATTTGCGTCGGCTGCTGGGTTTGAAGAAGCCTATGACACCGTGCTGGGCAATTGTTCGATGTGTCATGCCCGCGAGCCGGTTTATGGCACCATGAAATGGGCCCCGAAGAAAGTTTATTTGGAAACGCCGGGCGATGTAGCCCGGCACGCCGACCAGATTTACCTGCAGGCCGGGATCAGCCATGCCATGCCACCGCCTTCAGCGGTTCAAATGGACGTGGAAGCGCGCCAAACCATCATCGCATGGGTGCGCGAGGTCAGAGGGCAGTAGGATTTTCGCAGGACGTCCTGTCCTTCGCTTCCTACCCCCTGCCGCGGGACAAATACCCAGTTTCTACCGCTCAAACAAAGCAGGGCGCGCAAGACCTGATGCCGCCCCGGGCCTAGCGCGATGGCGGGGTCAGCCATTGGGCCGACATGCCAAAATTCGAGTTCTTCAACTCTTGCTTGGCAATCGCCTGCAAATGCACCTCGTCCGGACCATCTGCATATCGCAGCGCGCGTGCCCAGGTATAGCTGTCGGCCAGCGGTGTATCCGGGGTCATGCCCATCGCCCCAAAGACCTGCATCGCGCGATCCGTGACAGCAGCATGCACATTGGGTGCCACCACCTTGATCAATGAAATCTCTCGGAACGCTTCTTTGGCGCCCACCTGATCAATCTTCCAGGCTGCTTTCAGGGTCAGCAACCGCGCCTGTTCGATCTCCAGCCGGGACTTGGCGATCCACTCGCGGATCACGCCCTGTTCTGCAAGCTGCTTGCCAAACGCTTTCCGCTCCTGCGCGCGTTCGACCATCAGGTTAAGCGCCATTTCCGCCGCACCGATCGAACGCATGCAATGGTGGATGCGACCGGGACCAAGCCGGGCCTGCGCCAGAGCGAACCCGCTGCCTTCCTCACCTAAAAGATTGCTGACCGGAACGCGCACATCCTTGAAGACCAGCTCGGCATGGCCTTCGGGGTCGTGCATGTTCAGAATGGTGGGGTTGCGAACAATCTCAAAACCGGGCGTGTCCTTCGGGACAATGACCATGCTCTGTTGTTTGTGCCGATCCGCATTGGGATCCGTTTTACCCATGACGATAAACAATCTGGTGTTCGGGTGGCAGGCGTTTGTAATGAACCACTTGCGGCCATTGATGACGTATTCATCCCCCTCACGCCGTATCGAAGTGGTAATATTGGTCGCGTCCGAACTGGCCACATCCGGTTCAGTCATCGCAAAAGAGGATCGGATTTCACCGTTCAACAGCGGCACCAGCCATGTCTCGCGCTGTTCCGGAGTAGCAAACATGTGCAACAGTTCCATGTTGCCGGTATCCGGCGCACTGCAATTGAACACTTCCGAAGACCAGGCCACCTGCCCCATAAGTTCGGCCAGCGGCGCGTATTCCAGATTGCTCAGCCGGGTGCCGGGTTCATCGTCGCGCAGGCTGGGCAGGAACAAGTTCCACAACCCTTCGGCCCGGGCCAGCGCCTTGAGATCTTCCATAAACGAAACCGGGAAGCTGCCTGCCGCCATTTCTTCTTTGTGATCGCGTATGCGCGGGTAGATATGCGCCTCCATAAACGCTTTCAGGCGGTCATACATTTCCGTGGCGCGCGGCGATGGGGCAAAATCCATGGCGGTTCCTTCCGGTGCGTTGTGGCGGTGATGTCCTCAAACTCTGCTCGCGCCAGAACGGCCGCCAAAGCACTGTCTTCTGGTGAGTTTAATCCGGCGCTTGATTACGCTCAGTTTGCGCAATCATTCCGATATGAAAAGAGGAAAATGCCAATACAGCAATCAGCCGGCGTGAAACGTCAGGTCATTGCTCTCAGAACCTGGTGGACCAACAATACCTAAGGGGATGAACGGGCCGCATTCGGAGATTTGCACCGCCGGGCGAGTTTCACATCGCCCGCGCCCGGAATAGCCTCTCAACCCGCCTTTGGCGTTCACACTGAACTAGACCGGTGGTTTCAGGCCCAGCTGTTTCACGGCGGCACCTGCTGTCTGAACCCAACGCTCTTTCAGTGCGTTGTTGCCATTGTGGCGCAAGCCCAGCGATTTCAGAAGCTCAAACCGTTTCAGATCATCGCCACCAAAGGATACAGCGACACGGGGCCACCAATAGTTAACCGCGTCCTGCATCTGCTCTGTCTCTCCGTTCCTGGAAAGCTTTACAGCACCTTCCAATGCCAACGCGCCATGATGGGCTTCGACCGGGGCGATGCTGCGGAAAGCTTCAGCCAACGGTTGATAGGAAACCATTGAAAACTCGGCCAGTTGTTCCATGACCGCACGGCTCATCAGCAGGTTCATGATGACCGCGTCGGTCCAGCCCGAGATCGGATAATTGAATACGGCAAGACGCATGTCATGCGCGCTGCGGGTCGCGCCGATATCTGCGTCACGATTCAAGCGAGCCGTCCACGGATGATGTGTGGCATATCTCTCGGTATCGGCCCCAAACTCACCCATTATCCTGAGAACCTGATCGGCGTGATCCGTTTTCTCAAGAACAATCCTGGCGGCTGCGATCCGTTCCTTGATGCCCGGCCCCTGATTGATGATGTCGGCGAATCCGGCAGCACCGGCAAGTTCGCTGTCCACGAACGTGGCCATCAGCTTCATGAGTTCGGCGCGGTAGCGTGGCGGAACATTGGTTGGGTTGGTCAGCACACCGCCTGCGGCCAGATAGCTGTCGAGTGTCATGGTGTCAGTCATCGGTCTTCTCCCTTTACTGGTCGTAGTCCACGACCACGCGATCGGTGACCGGATAGGCCTGACAGCTCAGCACATAGCCTTTTTCAACCTCGTAATCCTCTAGCGCGTGATTGGCGAGCATCTCGACCTCGCCTTCCAGAACGCGGCAACGGCAGGTTGAACAGACACCGGCCTTACAGGCGTATGGGGCGTCCATGGCATTTTCCAAGGCTGCGTCCAGAATGGATTGGTCCTTGGGTAGAGTTATCGTCTGAGTGGACCCATCAAGAGTGATCGATGCGCTGGTTTGGTTCGCCTGCGTGCCCGCATCTGCCGAACCTTCCTTGCGTTTGGCCCGGCCCGGCTGAGCGCTGGCAAAGAGTTCAAACTTGATCTGCCTGTCGTCAAGACCATGCGCGCGCAGCGCGGCAGCAATCCCCAGCATCATCGGCTCGGGACCGCAGATAAAGGCTGTGTCCACGTTCTGAATATCGACCCAATGTTCGAACAAGTCAGCGCATTTTTCCTGCGTCACCAGACCGGTGAACAGGTCTATTTCCTGCGCATCCGCCTCAAGAATATGGATTACGTTCAGGCGGCCCATATAGAGGTTTTTCAGGTCTTCCAGCTCCTCGCGGAACATGATCGTGTTGATGCCCTTGTTGGCGTAGATCAGCGTAAAGCGGGATTTGGGTTCGCGGGTCAGTGTCGTCTTCAGGATCGACAGAACCGGCGTGATGCCAGAGCCGCCAGCGAAGCCAAGGTATTGTTTTTCTGCATTCGCATCGATCGGAGTGTGAAAGCTGCCCATCGGTGGCATCGCCTGCACAACGTCCCCGACATTAAGCTCGGAATTGGCCCAATTGGAGAACGCGCCGCCGTCGACACGTTTGATCCCGACTTGCAGTACCCCGTCATCCTTGCCTGCACAAATGGAGTAGGACCGGCGCAGCTCTTCTCCGTCAAAGTCGCGGCGAAACGTCAGGTATTGGCCTGCGGTGAAATCGAACTGATCCGCCGCGCCGTTGACAGGCTCAAGCGTCACGACAACCGCATCGCGGATGGTTTTGTGGATGTCGGTGACTTTCAGGTCATGAAAACGTGCCATCCGGTGCTCCTCCTCAGATGCACTTGAAATAGTCAAAGGGTTCGAGGCAGTCGGTGCAGCGCCAATGGGCCTTGCACGGGGTCGAACCGAACTGGCTGACCTTTTCAACTGCTTTACTGCCGCAATGCGGGCAGCGCTCTGGCCCGCCCGCCGGTTGTGGCGGGGCGATGCCAAACTCTTCCAGCTTGGCGCGGCCTTTTTCGCTCAGCCAATCGGTTGTCCAGGCTGGTGAGATGCAGGTTTCGATCCGCACATCTTCGATACCGTGATCGTGCAAAGCGGTTTCGATATCCATGCTGATGACGGATGTTGCCGGACAACCCGAATAGGTTGGCGTGACCGTCACGAGCAGCGTTTCGGCATCCCAACGCACATCGCGCACGATCCCGAGATCGACAACCGAGATTACCGGAATCTCGGGATCCGGTACGGCATCCAGCCAATCCCAGATCTGGTCGGTCGAGTGGCGTTGCATCACATGTTACCAGCTTGCACCGGGGTATGCGCGCTGCAACCACTGCATCTGGGTCAAAAGGTGCCCCAGGTGTTCTGTATGCATGCGCCCGTCCCGCCCGCCTTTGTGGGCAAATCGGCTTTCCGGAAGGGTCAATGTCGCCTTGGCCAGAACCCGTTTGACCAGCGCATCATATTCTTCACGCAGATCGGCCGGGTTCGGCGCGATCCCGGCCGCAACCATCTGAGCGTCGATGCCATCGCTGACAAACATCTCGCCCACATAGGGCCAGAGGTAATCCAGCGCCGCCTGCATCCGGGTGTGGCTTTCTTCTGTTCCATCACCCAGACCTACGACCGTTTCTGCCGATCGCTCCAGATGATAGGCGACTTCCTTGATGGCTTTTGCAGCAATCGCGGCGACACGATCGTCAGAAGATGTCAGAAGACGGCCGAGCATGATCGAATGCCAGGCATCGAACAGGAACTGGCGCATCAGGGTGCGGCCGAAATCACCGTTCGGAACCTCGACCAGCAACACATTGCGGAAATCCCACGCGTCGCGCAGAAATGCCAGATCATCGGCGGTTTTGCCACCACCTGTCTCTCCGGCAAGGCCTAGCCACATCTGGGTCTGTCCAATCAGGTCCAGCGCCGTGTTGGCCAGTGCAATATCCTCCTCCAACACTGGCGCGTGGCCGCACCATTCGCTGACGCGATGGCCCAGGATCAGGGTATTGTCGCCCATCCGCAGCAGGAACTGCTGAAACGCTTCGTCGCGGGTCATCACATCGCCCCCACTTCTTCGGGGATGTCGAAAAATGTCGGGTGGCGATACACTTTGCTTTCGCTGGGCTCATACAACGGGCCTTTGTCGCTGGGCGACGAGGCCGAGATGTTATTGGCTTCTACCACCCAAATCGACACGCCTTCGTTGCGGCGGGTATAGACATCGCGTGCATTCTTGATCGCCATTTCCGCGTCCGGGGCATGCAGCGAGCCGACATGTCGGTGGCTCATCCCATGTTGACCGCGGATGAAGATTTCCCACAGGGGCCATTCGGTATTCATCGGGTTTCCTCCTCAGGGTAAGCTTATTCGGCGGCCAGATTGCCGGCCTGTTTCTTGCGCGCATGGGCCAACAGCCCGTCGCGCACCCATTTGCCGTCATCCCAGGCCTTGTTGCGCGCCGCCAGTCGGTCGACGTTGCAGGGGCCGTTGCCCTTGATCACATCGAAGAATTCCGACCAATCCGGCTCTGAGAAATCGTAATGCCCACGCTCTTCGTTCCACTTCAGGTTCGGGTCGGGGATTGACAGTCCCAGATATTCGGCCTGCGGGACGGTCTGGTCGACGAATTTCTGGCGCAGCTCATCGTTGGTGTTGATCTTGATCTTCCAAGCCATCGACTGCGCGGAGTGGACGGAATCCTTGTCGGACGGTCCAAACATCATCAACGACGGGTACCAGAAGCGATTCATCGCATCCTGCGCCATCTTGCGCTGCTTGGGCGTGCCTTCGGCCATTTTGCGGATCGCGTCATAACCTTGGCGCTGATGGAAGCTTTCTTCCTTGCAGATGCGGATCATGGCGCGTGAGTACGGCCCGTAAGACGTTCTTTGCAGCGGCACTTGATTCATGATGGCGGCGCCATCGACCAACCATCCGACCGCGCCGATATCCGCCCAGTTCAGCGTCGGGTAATTGAAGATCGACGAGTATTTCATGCGACCGTCCAGCAGCATCTCGGTGATCTCATCGCGGCTGACACCCAGTGTTTCGGCCGCACAATACAGGTAGAGCCCATGGCCAGCTTCATCCTGCACCTTGGCCAGAAGGATCGCCTTGCGTTGCAGCGTCGGTGCACGCGTGATCCAGTTCCCTTCGGGCAATTGCCCGACGATCTCGGAATGCGCGTGCTGTCCGATTTGGCGGATCAGCGTCTTGCGATACCCCTGAGGCATCCAGTCCTTGGGTTCGATCTTGATATCCGCGTCGATCCGTGCCTGAAATTCAGCAAGCTTTTCAGGATCATCGTTTGACGCCTCGGATTCTACCATCTGGGCATACATGTCCCGTCTCCTCCGTTACACGCGTTCAAGAATAAGTGCAGCGCCTTGCCCGACGCCGACGCACATTGTGCAAAGCGCATAGCGCCCTTTGGTGCGTTTCAGTTGGTACGCTGCGGTCAACACAAGTCGGGTGCCGCTCATCCCCAATGGATGACCAAGGGCGATTGCACCGCCATTCGGGTTCACGTGAGCTGCGTCATCGGGCAGGCCAAGCTCTCGCAGCGTTGCTAGACCTTGCGACGCAAACGCCTCGTTCAATTCGATCACATCCATCTGGTCGATGCTCAGCCCCGCGCGCGCCAAAACCTTTCGGCTGGCAGGAACCGGACCAATACCCATGACCCGAGGCTCGACGCCCGCGACAGACATACCAACGACACGGGCAATCAGGGTCAAACCATTCTTTGCCGCTGCCACTTCATTCGCCATCAGGATCGCGGCGGCACCGTCATTCACGCCCGAGGCATTCCCAGCGGTCACTGTTTTCTCCGGCCCGTTCACACCCTTGAGGCCCGAGAGTTTTTCCGCTGTGGTTCCCGGGCGAGGATGTTCATCCGTATCGACAACAATCGGATCGCCCTTGCGCTGCGGAATTGAAACCGGTGTGATTTCCTCTTGGAACACGCCTGCCGCGTGCGCCGCAGCCCATCGTGCCTGACTGCGCACGGCAAAGGCGTCCTGGTCTTCACGGCTGATCCCATATTCTTCGGCGACATTGTCAGCCGTTTGCGGCATGGAATCGACGCCATACTGCTGCTTTAGCCTTGGGTTCACAAAGCGCCAGCCAATCGTGGTGTCGTAAACCGCATTGCTACGCGTAAACGCCGACGTCGCTTTGGGCATTACAAACGGTGCGCGCGACATGCTTTCCACGCCACCCGCAACAGCAAGATCATAATCGCCTGCCTTGATACCACGCGCCGCCATTCCGACGGCATCCATACCACTGGCGCACAAGCGGTTTATCGTTGTTCCCGGCACGTCCGTCGGCAATCCGGCAAGCAGTGCCGCCATCCGGGCAACGTTGCGATTGCTCTCCCCTGCCTGGTTGGCATCGCCATAAATGACGTCATCCACACTGGTCCAGTCGACTTGCGGGTTGCGCGCCATCAGGGCCGCCAGCGGGATAGCCGCCAGATCATCTGTGCGAACCGATGAAAGCGCTCCACCATACCGCCCAATCGGGGTGCGGGTTGCGTCGCAGATGAAGGCGTCCATCAATTGGGTCTCCTATTGGAACACAAGTCATTAACCGTCTGGTCGGTTAATAAATGTTCAATCGATTCGGCGCAAGCATTATGTTACCATGTAATCGCTTCTGTCAGCTTTCTGTAACATTAAATGGCACTTCTTTCACATCCGTCTTCCAACCCCCAAGAGCGCCATCCCGAGCTCGGTAAAAAACGAGTCAACCACCCACCGCCGATTCCAGCGTGGCAAGATCCGGTTTGGGCAATTGTCCCAGCAGTCGGGACACCGCCGCGCGACACTCCGCGCCTTTCCAATCGGCTGGCAAAAAGGCCGGAGGCAGAGATGGATGACGTAGAACCAAACGACGCCACCCATGCACAATCAATACGCGCAGCACCGCTATTTTCAGCGGATCGCCGACGCCATCGTCCGGCAGCATTTGCTCGGTGATCTGAATGGAGTGCAAGAACTGATCATAGGCAGGCTTCAGCGGTTCAGGGCCACAAAGGTCACGCAGCCAGCCTGGGATCGAAATAGCACAGCTTTCCACACCCAGCAGTTCTTCAAGGTTCTCCGGGACGGGGCCTGCCGACATGGCTGTTGTGGGGTTAACTGAAATATAATCTCCGGTCAGCATCATATCTGCCAGCTCTTTTCGCGAGCTTTCCGAGTTGCTGGCGATAAGCACATGCCAGATTTCTGGCGTATTCGTCTCGCGGGAATAGATGCGCGGGGCAGCGGCGGCGCTTTGACTGCGGCCATATTCGGTCAGTCTGTGAACGCTGTTTCGCCCGACCCGCGTGCTTTCGATCCAGCCTTCCTTGCGCAGCCTGTGCAGCGCAACACGCGTGGCTTCGGCCTTGATCCCTGCAAGGTTGGTCAGCGCTGTGATCAGCGCGCCACTAATCTGGTCAGACCCGCTCTGGGCCAAATCACCGAATATCGTGACCAGAACTGACCATACACGTTGCGTGCCAGTTTTGGTCAACTGGCTGACGCAGGTTTCGAACCATTCTGGAGCCGTATCCTTCATAGGCACAGTATAATCGGGCCGGAGGGAATTGCCATCCAGCCCCTGTGCACCTGAACTTGTGCCTAGTAAGCAACCATGGTCAGCAACTCATATTCTGCGACTAGCTCATCATCCTGCTGTGTCAGGGTAACGTGCCAGCGAACCTCTCCGTAGTCGTCATTGCGCTTGGTCTTGTGCTTGACCGTCAAGCGCACCTTGATGGTGTCGCCAGCCTCGACCGGTTTCATGAAGCGCAGCCCGTCAAGACCTGTATTTGCCAAAACCGGCCCCTCGTTCGGTTCGACGAACAATCCGGCTGCGAAAGACAACAGCAAGTACCCATGTGCAACGCGGCCCGGGAAGAACGGGTTACGTTCCGCCGCCGCCTGATCCATATGCGCATAGAAGGTATCACCGGTGAAGTTGGCGAAGTGTTCAATGTCCTCCATGGTGATGGTTCTTGGCGCCGTGTGAAGGGTCTCGCCAATCGACAAATCGTGAAACCGACGGGTAAAGGGATGAGCAGGGCCTTTGACTTCGGTCGCGCCAGGCACCCATTTCCGGCCAATCGCTGTCAGCAGATCGGGCGAACCCTGAATGGCGGTGCGCTGCATATAGTGTTTCACACCCCGTACCCCGCCCATTTCTTCGCCGCCACCGGCGCGTCCCGGACCGCCATGAACCATGTGCGGAAGAGGTGAGCCATGACCGGTGGATTCCTTCATCGAGTCACGGTTGTTGAAATACAGACGCCCGTGATAAGCCCCTGATCCCATGGCAACCTGCCGCGCAACCTCGGGATCATGGGTGATCACCGACGCCACCAGAGAGCCCTGCCCCCGGTTCGCTAGTTCGATGGCATGGTCAAGATCGCGATACCCCATCACTGTGCTGACTGGACCAAAGGCTTCGGTGTCGTGCACGCGCAGCGCCGCGTCAGGATTGGCGCAGTGGAAGAGCATGGGCGGCAGGAACGCACCCTTTTCGGCATCAGCGCCCTCAACCGCGAAATCATCGGGGTTGCCGAAGACACGCTCGGCCTCTTGCCCGAGAATGGCGGCCTTTTCCAGAACGTCACGCTTCTGACCGTTCGAAACCAAAGCTCCCATGCGGGTAGTTTCCAGCTTTGGGTCGCCGATGACCGTTTTCGCCAATCGCGCCGACAACGCGTCAATTACCGCCTGAACCTGCAGTTCGGGCGCGATGATCCGACGGATTGCGGTGCATTTCTGCCCTGCCTTCGTAGTCATCTCGCGCTGGACTTCCTTCACGAAGAGGTCAAATTCCGGCGTGCCCGGCGCAGCATCGGGGCCAAGGATCGAACAATTCAGGCTGTCCTGTTCCGCAACAAACCGTACCGAGTTCTCAAGGATCACCGGGTTGGAGCGCAGTTTCAGGGCTGTATCAGCGGATCCGGTAAAGCTGACCACGTCCTGCATGGTCAGACGGTCCAGCATGTCACCCAAACCACCCGAGACTAACTGCAATGCACCCGCCGGCAGGATCCCGGACTCAAGCATCGACCGAACACACAGCTCGGTCACATAACACGAGCTCGTGGCGGGTTTTACAATCGCCGGAACGCCCGCCAGAAGGGTTGGAGCAAGCTTTTCCAGCATCCCCCAAACCGGAAAATTGAAGGCGTTGATGTGAATTGCCACACCTTGCAGCGGGGTGCAGATGTGCTGCCCCAGGAAAGTGCCGTTGCGCGAAAGCTGCTCGACATCGCCATCCAGATAGACATGTCCGTCCGGCATTTCACGACGGCCTTTTGCGGCGAAGACAAACATCGTTCCGATGCCACCGTCGATATCAATCATATGATCCGATTGCGTCGCACCGGTGTTGAAAGACAAATCATACATAGCCTGTTTGTGCTGGCCCAAATGGACGGACAACGCCTTGAGCATTTTGGCCCGTTCATGGAACGTCATTTTGCGCAGCGCCGGCCCCCCGACATTGCGCGCATAGTCCAACATCCCCTGGACATCCAACGCGCTGTTACCCGCTGTCGCGATAATCTCGCCGGTCACAGCGCTTGTTATTGCGCGGGCACCCTCGCCGGGCGAAACCCACTCACCGGCTGCAAAGCTGGAAATCTGTTGGATAGTCATGAGCGTCTCCTCATCTAAGTCGCGATCCCCGCGTTGCCACAGGCCGGTCTCAGGAAGTCATATTTTAAACCGTACGGTCGGTCAATAAATTACCGAGCAAATTTCCCTCGGCGGATTTCTCAGACCTGCGCAGGTAGTCGTGCAAACCCCCGAAACCGGATACGCGCGCCCCGTTCGGCGCCGTCGGTGATGTGGTAGTCGGGAAAACGGGCCAGAAACCGGCCCACGGCCACCCGGCCCTCCAGACGTGCGAGGGTCAGACCAACGCAGGTATGAGGCCCACCGGCAAAGGCGTGATGCTTGTTCGGGCGTCGGTCCAAGATCATCTCGTCGGGCCGGTCAAACTGCCGTGGGTCACGGTTGGCCGCACCGATACACAGATGAACATCAGTACCTGCCGGAATGGTCTGACCGTGGAACGTTACATCAACGGTGGTCAGGCGATTGCCGAACTGGTTCGGGCTTTCCAGCCGCAGAAACTCGTCCACGGCCGAACCGATCAGATCCGGGTCGGCCAGCAACTCCGCCCGCTTGTCGCGGTGCCGGTCCAACAACTCCAATGCGTTGCCGATCAGGTTCGTTGTGGTCTCATGCCCAGCATTCAGGATGAAAATGCAGTTCTGATACAGCTCGACCTCGGTCAGGCCACCATCCGTGTCGTCCTGGATCAGCCGGGTCAGGACATCCGTTGCCGTATCTCCGGGGTTGGCGCGACGATCCTCGATGATATGCCGCAGGAAGTCCTTGAAGTCCGAGACCGAGCGATTACCCCACTCTTCCTGCTCCGGCGTCAACTGCGGCTCCAACGCACCAAGAATGGCCAGAGACCAATCGCGCAATGGGCCGCGTTCGGATCGTGGTATACCCAGCAGATTGCCGATGATCTCGATCGGGATTGCCCCGGCAAAATCCTCGATCAGTTCGACGTTGCCCTTGACCTGCATCTCTTCCAGCAGCCCATCGACAAGCTGGATCAAACCCGGTTCCATTTGCGCCAACGCGCGCGGGTTCATCGCGCCGACCATTACCTTGCGAACACGGGTATGCAGCGGCGGGTCATTAAACACCAAACTGGTGGTGTGGTGTTCATACAAGGGGCTGTCGACCCCGTATTTGGGGCCAAATACCGCTTTCTTGTCCGATATGAATCGCGAGGTGTCCCGGTAAACAAGGTCCAGATCCTCGTATCGGGACAGGATAACCGATCCATCATGTTGCCAGCAGACGGGTGCATCTTCGCGCATAGCGGCGTAGGCAGGATAGGGATCTGTGTGAAACCCGTCTGGAAGCGCGGTCAGAGAGAACATCAGTGCCCCATCGCCCCCATTTGTTCAGGCAGAACCAACACCAACCATGGCACCAGAACGATCAGGGCCAGCCGGAAGATATCCGCCACCCAGAACGGAGTAACACCCTTGAAGATTGTTCCTGTTGACACATCTCCGACCACGCCTTTCAGAATGAAAACGTTCAAACCGACGGGTGGAGTGATCAGGCTGATTTCGGTCACGACAACCACAACAATGCCGAACCAGATCGGGTCATACCCCAACGACGTGACCAGCGGGAAAAAGATCGGCACTGTCAGCAGCAGCATCGACAGGGATTCAAAGACGCAACCCAAAATGATGTAGATCCCAAGGATCATCAGGATCACCACAAAGGGTTCAACGTCGTACGCCGTAACCAATGCGATGAGCGCTTCAGGCAGACCGGCAAGGTTGATGAAATTCGAAAAGATCTGTGCGCCGATCAGAACCGAAAACAATGCTGCGGCGGTATAGGCGGTTTCCTTCAGCACCTCAAAAGTCGACCCCAAAGTAAGCCCACCTCGTGACAGAGCGATCAGGAAAGCGCCCATTGCACCCATGCCTGCCGCCTCGGTCGGGCTGAAGGTCAGGTTCAACGGATGAAAATCAAAAGCACCGTACAATCCACCAATCACCAGAAAGAACAGCAGCAAGACGGCCCAGACCGAGCGAACTGCGGACAGACGCTCGGCCCAGCCGTGGCGTTCGCCCGCCGGTCCTGACTCGGGCTTGCGCGCGACGGTCCAGCGCACGGCGAGCAGGTAGAACAGAATGCCAAGCAGGCCGGGAATGATACCCGCAATGAAAAGTTTCCCAATCGAGGTTTCGGTCAGCAGCCCGTAGATGACCAGGATCACCGACGGCGGAATAAGAATTCCAAGTGTGCCGCCCGCTGCAATCGATGCCGTCGACAGCTCGTCGGAATAGCCATAGCGGCGCATTTCCGGCATTGCGACCTTGGACATGGTGGCCGCCGTTGCCAGAGACGAGCCGCAAATGGCTGAAAAGCCTCCGCATGCCGCAACCGTCGCCATGGCGATACCACCCCGAAAATGGCCCAGAAAAGCGTTTGAAACTGCGTAAAGCTCACGCGCAAGCCCACCTTTATTCACGAACAAGCCCATGAGGATAAACAACGGGACGACCGACAGGCCGTAATCCTGCGCGGTGTCGGTGATCTGACGACCCACCATCGACATCGCGGCCTTTAACCCGCGCTCGGACAGAATGCTGCCGCCGCGTTCATAGGCAAAGCCAAGCGTTCCGACCAATCCCATTGCAAACACGATAGGCAAGCGCACCAGCACAAGAACAAGAACAAGAACAAAACCGATCAGCGCAGCGGTCATTGGGGGTGCTCCGACAAGGTATGGGGGGCAAAGAAGTGCAAGAAGCCGGTGATGATCATTGCAACAGCGGTGATCGCTATGAACCCCGAGATGAACCAACCAACATAGAAGACTGGGATCGAAAGATATTCCGTGACGTCCCCGTAATCCCGCGCACGTTCAGCCAATACCCAAACACGCTGAATTGGCCAAAAAAGCATTATGCCAGAGAACAGATACACAATCGCATCACGTACCCGACTTAACCGCAGGCGTGAAAACAGCCCATCCGTCAAATCCACAGCGATTTGACCCTTCCCTGCCGAGATCATCGGCAAGACCGAGAACACGAGGACGGCCATCAGGATCCGGGTCAGTTCCGTGGCCGCCTCGATCGGGGCATTGAAAACAGAACGTAGGATGACATCAAAGAAGGTCATTACCATCAGGATGAACAGCGCGGCACAGGCCAGCAGCGTAGGCACGATACTGACGCGACGCGCAAAGGTCACGAGAGATTGCATAACGGGTCCCCAGCGGGTGAAATCGGCTGGCGGATCGCGTCCGCCAGCTCGACTGCGTTATTGCGCAGCCATTTCATTTACGATCATGTCATAGGCTGCCTGGGCGTCGATGCCTGTGCCATTGACTTCGTCGATTACCTTGGCGCGTACATCCGCAGCAATCGCATTGAACTTTTCCAGATCTTCAGCAGATGCTGCATGAATCGCGTTGCCTTCGGTGCCTTCGGTCTCTTCGCGGCCGATCGCATCGATCTCATCCCAGATTTTACCGATTTCGCGGCTCAGTGGTTCACCGAAAACGTTTTCTTCCAGCGCTGCCTGCAGATCGGCGGGCAGGTCAGCAAAGGTGTCCTCGTTCATGATAAAGGCAAACGAACCGCGATACAGGCCGCCAGGGACCTCATAAACGTTCTGGGCCACTTCCGTCAGCTTGAAACCTTTGCGGGATTCAAAGGGCATGACGACGCCGTCTGCAGCCTTCGAGGCCAGGGTTTCATACACTTTCGGTGCAGGAACCTGGATACCGGTTGCACCCAACGCCGTGCCCACGTCACCGCCAACACCGCCGGGGATGCGAACCTTGAGGCCCGAGACTTCGTCCAGCGACGTCACCGGGCTGCTGGAATGCAGCTGAGCCGGACCATGTGTGTGCAAAGCGATCACTTTCACACCACGGTGTTCATCCGCCGCCTTCAAATGTGTGTCATATGCGCGCCAATATGCGACCGACGCAGCCTCGGCCGAGCCTTCATATCCGGGCAGTTCGATCATCTTGGTGGTGACAAACCGGCCCGGCTGATAGCCGTGGAAAATGATCGAGGCATCAGCGGCGCCATCCATGATCAGGTCCATCTGCGCGGGGGGCGGGGCAAGGCCCAGCTTCAGTTCGGCGGTGACCTGACCATCGGTGGCCTCTTCGATCATCTCGACGAATTTCGGCCACATCTTGGCATTGATGCCATGAGTCGGCGGGGCCCAGCTGGAAATGGTCAGCGTATAGTCTGCCGCAAGCGCCACTGTACCTGAAACGGCCAGTGCAGCTGAGGCAAGAAGTGTGCTCAACCTTGTGAATTTCATAGTTCTGTCTCCTCCCTGTGAAACATGAGTCAAGAATGCGTTAATGGTCACTTTTGTAACCATCAACTTGTTAATTGCCTCCAAGACAGCCCGCGACGCGCCATGAACCGGGGCTTTCCTTGGCTACGGTTTCCATCATTGCGTGCGACGTGTTGGCTCCGATTTCCTTGCAATAGTTCATCGGCCCGCCGCGCCAGCGCGGAAAGCCGTAGCCGTGAATTTGAACCATATCGACGGCTTCCGCGGACTCGGCGATCCCCTGCTGAATGATCAACGCGCCCTCGTTGGCCAGCACCGCCAAGATGCGCGACACGATTTCGTCTTGCGCGTATGCCCGCCGCGTTATGCCCTGATCCGCTGAGTGGGACTCGATCAACGCCTCCACTTCGGGATCGCGGATCCGTTCGCGATGACCCTCTTCATAGCGATACCATCCTTTGCCCGTGCGTTGGCCAAGACGACCCATCTCGCAAAGCTGGTCAGCAATCGTCACATAACGTTCGTTCGGGTCGCGGGTTGCGGCATTGCGTTTTCGGTTGGCCCAGGCAATTTGGAGGCCGGTCAAATCTTGCAGCTCGTAGGGCCCCATGGGCATCCCGAAAGCTCGCATTGCCTGATCTACCTGATAAGGCAACGCCCCATCTGCCAGTAAATAATCGGCCTCGCGCCGATACGCAGCCAACATCCGGTTGCCGATAAAACCATCGCAGATGCCCGACAGGACAGAAACCTTGCGAAGCCTTTTTCCGAGCGCGAACCCTGTGGCGACAACTTCGGGCGAAGTTTGCGGCGTATGCACGACTTCCAACAGCTTCATGACATGGGCAGGGCTGAAGAAGTGCAGGCCAATGCACCGGGATTGATTTTCGATACCCGCGAAAATCTCGACCGGGCTCATGTAAGACGTGTTCGTAGCCAGAATCGCGTCACGCTGCATAAGGCGGGCCAATTCTGCAAAAACCTGTTGCTTGATTGACAAGTCCTCAAACACAGCCTCGATCGCAAGCTGAGCGTTCGCAGCTTCAGAGTAGCTGTCAACGGCGTGAAATGCAGAAAGGCGTTCCTGTAGCTGCGCTTCGGACATCTTGCCCCGCTTGACTGCCCCCTTTAGCAGCCCCTCAACCCGATCATGGGCCGCGGCTGCTGCTTCCGTATCCCTCTCGATCAGAGTGACCGACAACCCGCCATTCAGGGCTGCGGTGGCGATCCCCGCCCCCATCAACCCGCCACCGACAACTGCGATCCGGCTGATATCGCGCGGGGTAACACCTGCGATCATGGTAGGTCTGGCAACCTTGCGCTCGGCAAAAAATGCGTATCGCAGGGCGCGGCTTTCAGGGCTTTGACGCAGCGCCAGGTGGCGCGCCCGCTCTTTCGGCTGTGCGTCAGCAAAGGGTTCTGACGACCAGCTGAGCGCGGTCAGGTTTTCCAGCGGTGATTGCTGACCCCTGGCGGTTCTTTTCAAAGCCTGACGGCTCGTCTCCAGAAGGTCAGACGCGAATTCGCCGACGGGCCGTTGACTGACAGGTACCGGACGCTTTGGCAGGTTGGCGACAAAGTCCAGAACAGCCGCCGTTGGGTTATCGGCAATCAGGTCAATTCCCCCGAGATTGGCCGTTTTCTCGGCTTTCAGGATTTTTCCCGAACAGGCGATGTCGATCGCCGCTTCCATTCCAACAAGGCGCGGCAATCGTTGCGTGCCCCCCGCCCCCGGGATCAGGCCCACATTGACTTCCGGCAGCCCAAAGCTGGTGCCCGGCGCTGCGATCCGCCACGCGCAGGCCATGGCAATTTCAAACCCGCCACCCAACACCTTACCGTGCATACAGGCGATAAACGGCACATTACTGTCTTCGATTTTCTGAACAACATCAGGCAAATGCGGCTCAACCGGAGCCGCGTCAAACTCGGACATATCACCGCCCGCGATGAATGTCCGACCGGCGCAGCACAGGACGGCAACCCGAGCTTTCTGAACAGCATCGACCGCGTCAACCAGACCCTTCCGAACCCCCGTCGAGGTTGCGTTCACCGGCGGGTTGTCGACCGTGACCCAGGCCACGTCGCCCTTAAAGTCAACACTCACCAGCGACGGCTGCGACATTGGCAATCCCTTTGATCATCCAGATTCGGTTCGGGTTTATATATTGACCAACCGTTCGGTTAATGCAATGATTAAGTTGTCACGGGAACAGATGAGACTGCCATGAGCGATACGATCCTTGTACATGATCACGGAAACTGGGTTGAAATAACCCTGAACCGCCCCGACAAGCTGAACTCGTTCAATGAGGAGATGCATCTTGCCCTTCACGACGCGCTGAAGAATGCGCGCGAAAAAGGCGCCCGCGCGATTTTGCTGACCGGCGCAGGGCGCGGTTTTTGTGCGGGTCAGGACCTTGGAGACCGCGATCCCTCGAAAATGGATGGCCCGCCCGACCTGGGCAAAACTGTACGCACTTTCTATGCCCCTCTGGTTCGACTGATCCGGTCTTTGAATTTCCCGGTCGTTTGTGCCGTCAACGGCGTGGCCGCGGGTGCGGGCGCGAACCTTGCACTGGCCTGCGACATGGTTCTGGCAGGGGAAAGCGCGAAGTTCATCCAAAGTTTTTCCAAGGTCGGGTTGATTCCGGACACAGGCGGCAGCTGGCACTTGCCCCGATTGTTGGGCGAGGCGCGCGCAAAGGGGCTGGCCCTGACAGCAATGCCCCTAACCGCCAAACAGGCCGAAAACTGGGGGTTGATCTGGAAGGCGCTGCCCGATGATCAGCTGATGACCGAAGCACGCGCTCTTGCCGCGCAACTCGCCAACGGCCCCACCCTTGGGTTGGGCCTGACCAAGCAGTGCATTCAAACAGCAGCCACTACATCCTTGTCCGATCAGCTTGAAATTGAAGCGGACGCGATAAAAACCTGCGGGGAAAGTGCCGATTACGCCGAAGGCGTGTCCAGTTTCCTCGAAAAACGCGCACCGCATTTTCAGGGAAGATGATGATGACCCCAAAAGAACGCGCCCAAAAATACGCGGCAGCGATGTGGGCCAATGACGAAGCCAGTAAATGGTTCGGGATGGAGCTTGTCGAGGTCGATGAAGGGCGCGCTGTCCTGTCGCTGACTGTTGCGCCGCATCACTGTAACGGACACGGTATTTGCCATGGCGGCGTCACGCACGCCCTTGCTGACAGCGCTTTTGCCTTTGCCTGCAACAGCCGGAATGTTGCAACTGTAGGGCAGCATACAATGGTCAGCTATCTTGCACCGGGACGGAAAGGTGACCGCCTGACTGCTACCGCGACAGAAGTGAACCTGTCCGGCCGCAGCGGTATCTACGACGTCTGCGTCATCAATCAAGACAATACTCTGATCGCTGAGTTTCGCGGCATGTCCCGCGCTATTGGCGGCCAGAATTTTCAAGAATAGTTTCGTGACTGGAGGAGTTACGCGATGAAAGACCTTTCCCCCAACAAAGCGGATCTGGACCCGATCGAAATCGCCTCGATCGACGAAATTCGCGCCACACAGCTTGAGCGTCTGAAGTGGTCCGTGCGTCATGCTTATGAAAACGTTCCGATGTACAAACAGCGCTTTGACGAGGCTGGCGTGCATCCTGACGATCTTCAACAGCTTTCGGATCTGTCAAAGTTTCCGTTCACGTATAAAAACGACCTGCGCGACAACTATCCGTTTGGTCTTTTTGCGGTTCCGCGCAGCGAGATAATTCGCCTGCACGCGTCCTCCGGCACAACAGGCAAACCGACAGTGGTCGGCTACACAAAGAATGACATCGACAACTGGGCTGACCTTGGCGCGCGGTCTCTTCGCGCGTCTGGGCTGCGCAAGGGCGACATGGTGCACAATGCCTACGGCTATGGGCTGTTCACCGGTGGGCTAGGTGCCCATTACGGGATCGAACGCCTTGGCGCGACTGTCGTCCCGATGTCGGGCGGGCAGACCGAAAAGCAGGTCAACCTGATCAACGATTTCCGTCCTGACGGTATCATGATTACACCCTCCTACATGCTCAATATCCTTGAACAGTTCCACAAGGCGGGTCTCGACCCACGTGAGAGCTCGCTGAAGGTTGGCGTTTTTGGTGCCGAACCCTGGACTGACGCGATGCGGACCGAGGTTGAGGCGGCCTTCGACATGCACGCCGTCGATATCTATGGCCTGTCCGAGATCATGGGCCCCGGTGTCGCCAATGAATGCGTTGAAACCAAAGACGGGCCTGTGATCTGGGAGGATCACTTCCTACCGGAAATCATCGACCCGGCAACTGGAGAAGTCCTGCCCGATGGCGAAACCGGAGAATTGGTGTTCACGACACTGACCAAAGAAGGGTTGCCGATGATCCGCTATCGCACACGCGATCTGACATGCCTGCTGCCAGGGACGGCGCGGTCCATGCGCCGGATGGCAAAGATCACCGGTCGCAGTGACGACATGATGATCCTGCGCGGCGTCAACGTTTTCCCCAGCCAGATCGAGGAACAGGTCATGGCAACGGGCGGTCTTGCCCCCTATTACCAGATCGAGCTCTACAAATCCGGTCGCATGGATGCTATGCGGGTCTTTGTTGAATCCTCCCCCGATTCCACCGACGAGCTGTCAAAAACGGCCGCTGCACGGATGCTGACCAAACGCATCAAGGACGTCGTTGGCGTTTCAACCGAAATTGTAGTAGGTGACCCCGGCGACGTCGAACGCTCTCAGGGCAAGGCGAAGCGCGTTGTAGACAATCGCGATAAGGACTGAGCCGTGGCCCGGACAATTGCCAAAGACCACGACCAAAAGCGGGAACAGATCCTGAAGATGGCGGCAAAAGTGTTTGCCGACCAGGGGTTTGACCGTGCTTCGATGACCCTTTTGGCCAAAGAATGCGGCATCTCGAAAGCAAACATATACCACTACTACGACAGCAAGGATGCCATCCTGTATGACATCCTAGAAACGTACCTGCGTGAGTTGCGGGACCGGATTTGCAATGTTGATCTGGACGGCCTTAACCCCGAACAGAAACTGCGCAAAGCAGTGCGCGAGATCCTTTTTGCCTATCAGGGTGCAGATGACGAGCACCGGGTTCAGATCAGTGGCATGAGCGCGCTGACCGAAGAACAGCAAAAAAGGCTGCGGGGCTATCAGCTTGATCTGGTGAACTTTGTCCGCGACATACTTCTGGAAATGTCCCCCGGTTCTTTTGACGGCGCCAAGGACAAGCTTCGCGGCGCGACGATGTCAGTCTTTGGAATGTTGAACTGGTATTACATGTGGAACACCGGCGCAGGCCCCAAAGCCCGCGAAGATTATGCCGATCTGGTGAGCACCTTGACCATGCATGGCGTGCAAAAGCTTTAGGCTTGCCCGCTTGGGGGAATCACGCACGGGTGTGGTCTCGTGTGTTGTTCTGAAATCGCAGATCAGATTGGTCGGCTATCCTGAGGCGCGCCAATAAGGACCGTGGCTGAAGCGAGCGCGTGGCCTTCTTTCTTACTTTTTGCGCATCTTCAAATCGTCTAAGAAGTTGCGTTTCGCTGCTATGACCTCTTCGTCCGTCATGTTTGATCTGTTCAATTTCAGAAAACACTCTGCGGCTCCAACCGGTTGGACATTTGATATTCCCCCGGTGGTCCCTCAATCATAACGAGAGTGTGCGGGTTTGGCTTTCTTAGTCTCCAGTTTGGCCAAACTCACCCGCAGCGATAACCTCATACAGGCTGGAAAACTCGGGGAAATCATCATTCAGAGTGATAGCCCCATCCTTGGTAACCGCGCGAAAGACTGTATCCCTTGCAGCACTGAACGTTGCGAATTTCATAACAGGCTCTCCCAGACATCGCGGATGACATCCGCCGCCATCAGCACGTCATCGCGGGTTGTATCGAATTGCCCGACCTGAAAACGGATGATCTTGCGGCTATTAAACATGCCTTGCGTCAGGTAAATTCGGCCATCGTCATTCAGCGCGTCCACCAGTCGCTGCTGAGCGGCGTCATCCCCTGGACAGCGAAAGGAAAACAGGCTCAGGATCGGGCCGGTGGTGATCTCAAACCCCTCTATCACGCCGATCTTTTCTGCAAGTTCATTGGCCCAGAGCACATGGTTGCGAATTCGGCTCCGCAACCCGTCGAGACCGTATGACCGCAACAAGAACCAGATCTTCAATGACCGGAACCGTCGACCCAGAGGGATGGTCCATTCCGAATAATTCGTTACCTCTGCCCCTGTGGTCTTGAGGTATTCCGGTTCGATCTTAAGCGTGTTGAGCTGTGGCGTGGCGTCCCGCAAAAACTGGATCGCGCAATCGAACTGCGCCCCCATCCATTTATGTGGGTTGAAGACAATGCTGTCGTAACGATCCGCCCCGGGCCAAAGGGCCTCACGAAACTCGGGGCAGATCATCGCCGACCCCGCCCAGGCCGCGTCGAGATGCGTATAGAGGTCGTATTTTTGCGCGATGTCAGCCACCGCCACCAGATCGTCGCAGGCCCCAACCCCGGTGCCGCCCGTAATTGCAATGATACCAGCAGGCACATACCCGGCCGCGATGTCACCCTGAATTGCGGCATCAAGAGCCTCTGCATCAATCGTAAAGGTCGGACCACGTGTCGGCAGTTTCACCAGGTTGTCCTGACCGATCCCTGCAACCCAGCAGGCCCGATCAATCGACGAGTGCACCTGATCCGAGCAGTAGATGCGCAGTGCGCCCTTGGCGTTCAGGCCTTCGCGGTTGCCGGTAAACCCTGTGGCCCGTTCCCGCATGGTCAGCACAGCCGACAACGTGGCGGATGATGCACTGTCCTGAATAACTCCGGTCATACCCTCGGGCAATCCAAGCGCCTGCCGCAGCCAATCGACCATGACACCTTCGACCTCGGTCGCAGCTGGTGAGGTCTGCCATAGCATGCATTGCGCCGCGATTGTGGTCACCAGCATTTCAGCCAGCATCGACGGGGGCGCTGCGTTGGCCGGGAAATAGGCAAAAAACCGGGGATGTTGCCAATGTGTGATACCCGGCATCACGATTCGTTCGAAATCGGCCATGATGGCTTCCATGGGCTCGCCACTATCAGGGGGCGATGCCTTTAGCTGGGCCGCGATTTCTCCTGGTGTGGTCTGGGCCCGAACAGAACGTTCAGCAAGTGTCTTGTGGTAATCGGCCGCCCATTTCGAAATGTGCTGACCCCAATGCGAAAACGCGTCCCAATCCATGCGCAAGCCTTCTCTTGTAACTGAACACCAATTTGTCCAGTCCCCGACCTTACCCATTCGGCTCGCGGATTAAAGCCGAACAGGTGTGCTTTCTTCAAATGAAAAGGTCCCGAGTTCTGCCTTCAGACCGAAAAGCTGACATTCGCCTGACCTGTGCCAGAGCTGCCGAAGTAGGGGGTGTAGATGTCGATCTCACCCTTGTAGCTGCCCCAGCCCAGAGCTCCGAACAGCAAAGCAGTGTCATTCATGGCGCATTCGCCTACGCATTTCTTCGCATAATCCGGCAGCATTTCAAGGAACTCTTCGAACCGTCCCTGTTCCCACATCTCCAGCACGTGCATATCCATCTGGCGGTTGAACTCGCCGTTTACCGCATTCAATCCGTCGACCGAGCGCTCATTCGGCGTGAAATCATGGCTGAGTGAGCCAGAGGCCAGAATGGATACGTTCCGGTCGGAACGCCGGATACCTTCGGCAATGGCCTCACCCCAGACGCGGTTTTCCTGGATCGACGAGAACTGGTTGACTGCAACGGGCAAAACGCGCGCATTCACCCCTTCGTTGATGAAATGCATAGGCAGAAGGGTGCCATATTCCATTCCCATATCGGGGTGCGAATGGCCAAGCGCTCGCTCGCCACGCTCACGCAGAACATCAAGGATGGTTTCCCCCAACGCGTTATCTCCGCGATAATCAAACTCCATGTCTGCCAGCATGTGCGGCAGTTCATGACTGATGAAGCGGCCTTTGTGGTGCTCTTTGGTATTCAGGTGAAACCCCTGATTGGTGATCCAATGGGTGTCGAACACAAGAAACGTCTCGACCTCGCGGTCTATCGCGTCCTGGCGCAGGCGCGCATAACCATCAATGGCAGACTGCCGGATGCCTTTGTATTTTGGCATCGTGTGGGACATCCAGATACTTGGCACATGCGTGATCTTCGCGGCTTGTACGATCTTTCCCATAGCAGTTCCTCCTCGTGTTTACCGACGTCTGTGTACCAGAGCCCTTGCCCGAGTTCACTTCCCGAGCTGCATGATTTTGTGTTGGCCAGTTGCGAAGCCGACGTGTTTTTGTTCCATGTAGAACTCGAAGCTCCA
>NZ_JBXWQP010000022.1:0-2015 GCF_059612445.1 Ruegeria sp. TASC047 | reverse complement strand
CGGTCTCTTGTTTGCCATTCGTGGTCCTCCGTTTCCTAAACATAACGGTGGACCAGTTCAGTTGGGGAGGCTCAAACGCGAGCCCCAGGAAAACAAGCGTTAGGGCGAAAGTCGCGCCCCAGATGCCGAACCGCTCAATGTCGCCAATACGGTGCATTGGCCCGCCTCCAAGTATGATACATCAATGGTACTGGTGTTTTGACGATGATTACAACAGCCGCAGCCTACAAGCTTTCGCGACGGATACCTATGTCGCTCAGTCGCCTTCCGAGATTACGAGGGCAACAGCAGACCGGCGGCGCCTATTCCTCTAGACGAAGGATCAATGACAGCGTTCGCAAGTTGTTAGCGAGCCGCTCTGAAACATACTCCAGCGCATACGTCTGAAATTTCAAGGCTAAGTCACGTTCTTCGGCTTTCATGCGCTCGAACGAGACATCTGTCAAAACGTGCGCACATACGTCTGTGTCCGCTATGCCGGTCGCAAGAGTGCCCACATCTCCTTCCCTGAAGAAACTAGCTACGCCAAAAATCGAGCCCGAACCAGCGCTTCGTATTCTATGCTTCTCTCCGTCTGGCTCGGTGAGATACACGGAAATTGCGCCCTCCTCGATGAAGTACAACCTGCGAGGCTCCGTGCCGGGCTCCGCAACTACCTCGCCCTGCGAAAACGCAACTCTTGTCAAATATTCTTGGAACTTCGTGGCCTCGGCTTCGGTCTGGAAAATTGAATTTAGCCGGCCACCTATTGGAAGTGCCCTTGGGCTTGGGTCAAAACCAGCAGTCCTAAGAAGAAAGTCTTCACACCATTCCAGAGCACTGTCCGCATCTTCAAAGATCGGCTCAATAACTGCATCTCCATCCAGGAACTCTTCTTCATGCAACTGTCGGTCGATTTCCTCGGAAACATGAGCCAGTGCCAACTGAGTCCCGACTTCTAGCGCTTTCTTCTTTATCTTAACAAGGCCGTGAACAGCAGAAGTATCCAAACCTGATACCTGCTGAAAATCCAATATTATGAACTCTGGTACTCGTAATGTCTTAGAGAGGGCCTCAGCCACTTCCTCATACAGCTTGATAGAGGATGCAAAGAAAATAAATCCGTGAAGCTTTAGATATAGTATTTTTTCGCCTTCAACACTTAGGGCCTTTCGTTGCTCATCCGGGCGATCGACATTACTTGAAATATTACTTCCCGTTATCGCCAAACGAACAACATTGATTTTGCTGTAGCTAGTAACAAAAAGCGCTACGGCTGCGGCCACTCCGATCGCAACACCCTCCAGAAACCCGATAAACTCTACGACAAAAAGGATCGCAAAAATTATCGCAATATCACCGCGCCGTAGGTTGGACCAGCTTTTGACAACCCAGTCATAAAGGAAGCCCAGTCCAATGAACATTACCAAGCCGCCAAGCACAAATTTTGGGAATACAGACAGAGCACCGGCTCCCACTGTCATCGTAAGAAGGCAGAAAACCGCGACTACGACCCCAACGAGCCGACTGTCTCCACGCATGCGACGGCCAAGAGTGGAGAGGCTTACGTAATGATACCCGACAAGGCTTCCACCGGGCGCAGCAAGAAGGTTTGCGAGCCCGGCCAAGCGCATCTCGTGATGGACGTCTATGTCGCGGTTAAAGGCAGATTCGAGAGCTGTAAGATTCAGAAGAACAGAGATGAGCGCGATCGAAAGGATGGTAGCCAGGCCGGTGAATTCTGTCACAAACAATGTCCAGTCGGCTGCTAGGAAGGTGGAAAGAGGTACAGGCTGCCACAATGTGCCGTCCCCAAATGGTTGCAGCAACCAGCCTTGGCTAATGGCTTCTTGACTTGAAGTACCGCTAAGAAACAGAGCCATATGGAAGAATGCCACTGCGCCTATGATGAGCCCTGGCATTATGAAGACATTGGAGTACCGAAGAGACACGAATAGCTGTCCGTCGTCAGGGATTTTGGGACAGATGGCGCTCTGATCTAAGAGAGGATGTGGCTCATCTGGTTGGATTGATTA
>NZ_JBXWQP010000021.1:0-98024 GCF_059612445.1 Ruegeria sp. TASC047 | reverse complement strand
CGGTTGCGTTTCAAATAATGGCATGGCGTCAGCCAAACCGGCCCCGCAAGTAGTCTGCTGTCGCCGCCAGACCTTTTTCAAGCGAGTAGTCGGGCTGATAACCCAATCGCTCCTGTGCATGTGCGATGCTGCACCTGCCCTTGGCAGCAAAAAGTTCCAGCAGATGCCGGTCGGGATAGGCGGCACCATCGCCGGAAGACACGCGCCTTTTGATGGCACGCACCAGCGCTTCGAACCGTTCCCGCCCCAGCAGCGTACGGCCAAGCGCTCCGATCCGGGCCGCAGCCGAGAGGGTCTCGGGATCCGCATCATGATCGGGTTCGGGGCCCAATCGGTCCGAGAGGGTTTGATACGGTTCCAGGCGGAGCTCGCCTTTGCCGATGATCCGCGAATAGCCGGATAAAAGGTCGGACCAAGCCACCGGTTCAGGTCCGGAGATGATAAAGCGTTCCTGCCCCAGATCCGCCAGAACTGCCGCCCTGAGAATGGCCTGTACCACATCGTCGACGAACACACCGTTACACAGGCCCAGGGGCTGCGGCAGGACTTGTGTTCCTGTGGCCAGATTTTCCGTCAACTGATCCGTCCACAAGGCGCTGCCGGGCCCATAAATCAAGGTGGGTTGAAGGATGGCGGCCGAGATGGGTCCAGCCATCAGCTGTTTCTCCATCTCGATCTTGGCATGGCGGTACGGGCTGCCACCGGAGCGTTGCACCGGACTGGTTTCATCCAGATCCGCGTCGGGCCAGACATCATAAACCACGATGGAGCTGATATGGACGATCCTGCCGATGCCAGCATCCTGTGCCGCGCTGAACAGTGCGGTAAAATCTGACAGGTTCTTCTCGGAAGTGGCCCGCACGTCATAGGCCAGATGCATCAGTATGTCGTGGCCGCGCAGGGCGTCTGCAATCGCCTTCCGATCACCAAGTGCTGCGGTGACGACAGTGGCGCCCTTTGCCTCTAGGCCCTTCGCGCCATGGCGGCTGCGCAACAGCGCTGTAACCCGCGCCCCGCTTTCCAGAAGGGCCGAAATCAGGCGCCCCCCGAGAAACCCTGTCGCGCCGGTGACAAAGACTGCCTGCCCCCGCAGTTTTTCTGATCCGGTGAAGTTCACTGTTGCCAATCCTTCTTCAATTCAAATCTAGGCATGAAATCGTTGCGCCTCAGAAGCCTAGCGCAGGGTGGTTGCGCATGCTACTCCGCTAACAGATGATCTGCTGTTATAGATGTCCGGGGTGTAACACCCCAAGGTTTTTGAGTGAGGAATTTTATGAGGATCGGTGTGATCGGCGCAGCCGGCAAGATCGGGCAGATGCGCGTGCAGACCATTATCGACAACCCTGACACCACGCTTGCCGCCGTTATGGATATGGACATGGACCGCGCCGAAGCCGTGGCCAGTGGTGCGCCAGCCTTTACCGATGCAGACAGGTTTTTTGATGCCGACATGGACGCGGTCATTATTTCGACTCCGGCACATGTGCGCGAACCTTTGTGCCTGACCGCGTTTGAGCGGGGGTTGCACGTGCTGGCGGAAAAGCCACTGGCCACCACGGCCGAGGCCAGCCGCAGGATCGTTTTAGCAGCCCAGGCGGCGGGCAGGGCTCTGGGGGGCGGATTCAACATGCGCTATTACCCAGCCTTCTCTTACGTGAAAGATATCATCGGATCGGGCCAGATCGGAGAGGTCGATCATGTGCGCATCTATGGTGGCCATGAGGGTCTGACGAAATTCGTGCATGACTGGGAATACAAATCCGAGATATCCGGGGGTGGCGCGCTGTGGGATGTGGGGATTCACATGACCGACATGGCCCGCCATATACTGGGTGAAATCACCAGCGTTTATGGTGTCGCCACCGAAAAGGTCTGGAACGAGCCCGGCTCTGAGGACAACGCGATGGCGATCTTCAAAAACCCCGAGGGCATTCCGGCGATCTATCAGGCGACCTGGACAGACTGGAAAGGTTATAAAAGTCAGGTCGAGGTCTACGGCAGCAAAGGCATGGTGCGCGGCGCCTACGCGCCGATGGAGACACTGCTGATCACCATGGATCGCCCGGGTGGCAGGCCCATCCGTCAACATCGCCGCTATCCCGGGATCATGCTGCGGGAAAAACTGAAATCCTGGAAAACTACGGCGTTGTTGTCTTTTGCAGATGAGCTGCAGGAGTTCGTTGGCCTTTGTGCGGGTCGGACAGGTTTGCGCATTTCCGATGGTCACGCCGCCCTGCGGGCGATCGAGGTTGCCGATGCTGTGCGCGAAAGCAGTGCAACCGGCCAGCCTGTGACGCTCAAGGCGCTGGGGGACATGGCCGCATGACCACTGACCGGTTTCCAGACGACACTTGGCATCCCGACCGGGCCTTGTCAGTATCTGCCTTGAAGAGGCAGGGTTTTTCCAGTTGCAGGAGCTTGCGGTGATAGATCATCCAACGCTTTCCATTGTCGTGACGATTGTCGATGGCGGCTCTTACCTGCGTGACTTCCTGCTGTCGGTTGCCGCATTCGAAGACCCGCCGCCGCTGGACATCATCGTGCCATATGATGCGAGCGTCTCAGACGCCGCTGATTACGCGGCGGAGTTCCCGGATGTGAATTTTCTGGACCTTGGGGTCATCACGCCCGCCCGCCCGATTACCTCTGAGGCAGGTCAGCATGAGCTGTTTGACCGCAGGCGCGCAGCCGGGCTGGCGGCTGCCACTGGTGACGTGATCGCGATCCTCGAAGATCGTGGTCATCCACACCCGGACTGGGCCCGCACCGTCATGCGCCTACACGCGGAAACCGGAAAGAATGTCATTGGCGGCGCCATCGACTGTAAGGAACCGGTCTCGCTGCTGAACTGGGCGTTTTATGTGACCGACTTTGGCCGCTACGGCCTGCCGTTCGACAGCGGCCCGGCGGAATGGGTTTCGGACGTGAACGTGACCTACGGCCGGAAAGCGCTCGAGGCGACCCGCCATCTGTGGAAAGAACGCTTTCGCGAACCGGTCGTTCATTGGTTCCTGATCGAACAGGGCGAAGAGTTGTTGCTGTCCAATGAGTTGGTTGTCGACCATGTCCGCCCTCCGGCTCGGCTGCGCCAGTTGTTGCCCGAGCGCTTTCACTGGGGGCGTCTGTTTGGCCATATCCGGGCGATGCATATGAGTGGTCCGAAACGGCTGGTCTATATCCTGTCCAGCCCGCTGATCCCACCGGTGCTGTGGGTGCGCCATGGTCTGACACAGGCGGGCAAGGGGCGGCTTTTGCGATACTTAGCAGCACTGCCCTATATCATCATCCTGACCATCGCCTGGACCTGTGGCGAGGTCTGGGGCTACATCACGCGCAGGCCCTGAACGATGCAGGCATCCGGACCAGAATACGATGTCATCGTCATTGGCTCCGGCGCAGCCGGTGGATGGGTTGCGAAGGAAACAAGCGAGCGCGGTTGCCGGACATTGATGCTGGAGGCCGGGCGCGCGCTGGATCCTCAGGGTGATTTTCCCGACAGCGACCGCACGGGCGGATCCCGTGTCAGCATCCTCAGCCGTGTCATGGCGATCCTGCGGGGGCAGCATGTGCAGGCGCGCTGCATGTCCTTCACACCTCTGACCGAACATCTGTTCGTCAATGACCGGCAGAACCCTTACACCACACCGTCCGGGGCCCAATTCAACTGGTTCCGCTCCCGTCAGGTGGGTGGGCGGCTGCATCTTTGGGGGCGTAACGCGCTGCGCCTTTCGGATCAGGAATTCAAGGCGGCCGAGCAGGATGGTTTTGGCGACAGCTGGCCAATTTCCTATGCCGATCTCGATCCCTGGTACGGTCGGGTTGAGCAGTTTCTGGGTGTTGCGGGGGAGGCGGCGCAGATTGAAAATCTGCCCGACGGTATCTACGACGCCCCTCACCCGCTGACCAAAGCGGAACGCCGGATCATGGTCGAGCTTGCGCAGAAATGGCCGGATCGGCCAGCCACCACTTGCCGGATCATCCGACATGTGCCCGCGCGAACGCCTTTGCCTCTGATGGTGGCACAGGCAACCGGGAATTTCGAACTGCGCAGCGGGGCGGTGGTTTCAAAGATAGAAACCGATGCACAGACGGGCCTGGCAACTGGCGTCCGGTACATCGACGCGGCCAGCGGTCAGGAACACACCGTGACGGCGCGGGTGATTGCGGTTTGCGCCTCGACCATTGAATCTGTGCGGCTTCTACTGAATTCTCACGGGCCACGACATGAGCGGGGGCTGGGTAATTCATCGGGTAATCTGGGTCGCTACCTGTCGGATCATCTGATGGTTTTCCGGGCGGGCACCCTGCCTGAAATCGAAGGTCTGGGGCCGGATCATGATCCGTATGATTTCGGCGCCCAGTCCGGCATTTATATTCCCGGTTTCCGTAACCGTGGGGGCCATGAGGATTGTGGGTTCCTGCGCAGCTATTCTTTGCTGGGGTCCGTTGGGCGGATCGAGCCCGGCTGGTTTTTCATGGCAATCGGCGAGGTTCTGCCGCGTGCTGAAAACCGGGTGGAGCTTGACCCAACCAAACGCGATATTTGGGGCATCCCCGCGCCAAAGGTCACGCTGCGCCATTCCGATAATGAACGTGCAATGGTGCAGGACATGAAAGACACGCTGAAGGACGTGTCACAGACTTTTGGTCTGCCCGATGACCTGCTGGGGCGTGAAAGTTTGATATCGAAACTGGCCTATAAAATGGCCGGGCCGCTGGTCTATACCCCCGACGGGGCCTTGCAGCCGGGGTCGTCGATCCACGAAACCGGAGGAGCATGTATGGGTGATGACCCAGCTCGACATGTGCTGAACAAAGATCTCGAAGTCTATGACTGCCCCAATGTCCATGTCACGGATTCGGCGTCGTTTCCGACCAATCCTTTCCAGAATCCGGGCCTGACCATCATGGCCTTGTCCGCCCGTGCGGGCGCGCGTATCGCCGAGAAAATAGCAACAGAACGCACGCGCGGTATTTGACGGAGGAACAGGCGTCAGCCGCGTAACCGTCCCACCAGATCGTAATAGGTTTTTTCAAACTGATGATGCACCCAATCCGGGTCGAACCGATCTTCCCTGCTGCGTTTCAGGGCGTTTTTCGCAAGGGTTTTCCGGTGCCCTTCGTCTGACAGGACATCTGCAACAGCCGTGCAGATCGCAGCGACATCACCGATAGGCACCACTGCACCGACGCTGTTGTCGATCAGTTCGACCACGCCGGAACAGGCGGTGGCCACGGCGGGTGTTCCGGCCTGAAACGCCTCGGCGATGGTGAAAGGTAACGCCTCCCACCGAGAGGTTAGCAGGAATAGATCAGCCGCCCGAAGATGACGGATCGGTTTGTCTGTTCGGCCGATGAATTGTAGGTGCTTGCCAACACCTTTTTCCTGCGCCAGAGCATGCAGTTTTACCTCATCCGGCCCGTCGCCGGCGACGACAAAGCGATAGCCGGGGTGGGTCTGTTTCATCCGGGCGACACAATCGATCAGAATATCGATCCCCTTCTGCGGTTGCAGACGGGCCAGCGTTAGGATCACCCGCTCGCCATCCCCAAGCAGCTTGGCTCGCAATTCGGCGATATCCTCGGCGCTGTCCTCGGGCGGAGGCGAGACGCCCAAGCCGATCACCTTTAACTTTTCCTTTGGCACATTCCCGATCGTGGCCAGATCCTCGGCGGAACGATGGCTGGGCGTGATCACCAGATCGCATTTTGCAGCAATCCGACCGAATGCAGCGATCCGTTCAGGTTCGGACCCGTGATAGGTGACGGCAACCGGAATCCGCCGCCCGGTTCGGGCCAGATTGGCGACCAACGCAGGGGCGGATTCATGGCAATGGATCAGATCGACCGGATTGTTTGCCAGCCAACGCCGCAACCGCCAGGCGGCGCTGGCCGTATGGCGCAGCCGGTTGGTGATGCTGCCGCCGTCGCCCGCGACATAGCGGGTGGGCAGGTCCAGAAACCCTGCACCGCGGTCCGGCCCCGCCCAGATGTCGGCGGTGCCCGCAAGCGTGATGCGATGGTTCCTTGCCTCCAGCCACTCGCTCAGCCCGAGGATATGCCGGGTGATGCCGCCCATGCCAAACTGGGAACCCATTTCGACAACATGGAGGGGATTTGAAGAAGGGGCGGTCTGCATTTTTGTGTAGGTCTGAGCCAAATTTCTCAACAATCGGGCAATCATAACACGCGCATGGTATTTGCCCATGTCATGAAGGCGGATCACAGCAGCTTGCAATAATCTGAAGCAAGCCCGCAACACCGGGCGCGAACCGGGCAACTGCGTGGCTTGTGTCTTTCGATTGTGACGAGGATCGTGTTTGATACCGGAAAGTTATTGGTAATCTGGTACAATTCGCATGCAGTCGTTACGCATTCTGATGTTCACCACATTTTACCCGCCATACTCTTTCGGCGGCGATGCTATTGGTATTCAGCGCATGGCCCGGGCGCTGGTGGCGCGGGGACATGACGTGACGGTGGTGCATGACGAAGACAGCTATCTGATCCTGGGCGGAAAACCACAGCCCGAAGGTGCCCCTGACGGGGTCCGGCGGATCGGGTTGCGCAGTCGCAATGGCATGATGTCGAACCTGCTGACCCAGCAGCTTGGCCGCCCGGTTGTCCATGCCGCCCGCATCCGCGAGATACTGGCCGAGCGGAAACCGGATATCATCTGGCACAACAATACTTCGCTGATCGGTGGGCCCGGCTTGTTGCCGATGGGCGAAGGGCTGAAGATCTATGAGGCGCATGAGCACTGGCTGGTCTGTCCCACCCACGTCCTGTGGCGGCACGGGCGCGAGCTGTGCGATGACCGCCAGTGCCTGCGCTGCGTGTTAAACTACAAACGCCCACCGCAGCTGTGGCGTTATACCGGCGCGCTGGACCGGGCATTGGATCACATGGACCTGATCATCGCCAAAAGCGAATTCAGCCGGGCCAAGCATCGCGAGTTCGGCCTGCGGCAGGAGATGCAGGTGCTGCCCTATTTCCTGCCCGATCTGGATCAGGACGCCTTGCCGGAACCGGCGGCGCATGACCGCCCCTATTTCCTGTTTGTCGGACGGCTGGAAAAAATCAAAGGGTTGCAGGATGTGTTCCCGGCCTTTGATCGTTACCCGGATGCCGATCTGCTGATCCTCGGTGATGGCGATTACGCGGATGAGCTGAAGGCTCAAGCCGCAGGCAATGACCGGATCAGATTCCTGGGCCGCAAGGCACCCGACGAGTTGAACGCCTATTACCGCGGCGCGCTGGGGCTGATCGTACCGTCGGTCTGTTATGAGACCTTCGGCATCATCCTGATCGAAAGCTTCCGGCTGGGCACACCGGTGATCGCCCGACGGCTGGGCCCGTTCCCCGAGATCGTCGAGCGGGCCGGGGGCGGGTCGCTGTTCGAGACCGAGGATGATCTGATTGCAGCGATGCGCGATCTGCAACACCAACCCGACCGACGCGCAGGGCAGGGGACCGCTGCGCGCAAGGCGTTTCTGGATATCTGGCACGAAACCCGGGTGCTTGAGGCGTATGGAGCGGCATTGGCCCGTGCGGCACACGGCAAAGGCAACCGCGCGTTGGGCGCGGCGTTGGAGGCCGGGGCGTTTGAGTTTGGAGCGATGAATCAAATGCCCACCGGGCTTGCGTGCACGCAGGAAGGATTTTCAAATGGCGTACGGTAGAACTTCGGGCAGATCAGAGGGGGATTCATTTGTGAGAGGAATGCTCCGATGGGTGCTGCGACTGTTCTGGGCCATCCTGTCTGGTGTGCTGGTGATCTTCGCGCTGCTGGCTGGCTTTCTTCTGCTGCTTGTGATTGCGAACACGGCGCTGCGAGATCTTGAGGTTACAATGCGGGCAACCACAGAACAGGAGCAACTGCCTGAACCCAATCTGTCAGGCTTGCAACGTGCGGCGCTTTTCGCAACGGCGCAGTTTCTTCCGTTGCATCAACCGGGATTTCAGATGGTCACGCCTGGCCGGATTTTCCGGGATTGCGTGGACTGCCCGGAAATGGTTGAGGTTCCCAAAGGGTATTTCCTGCTAGGTTCTCCGATTTTCGAAGAGGGGAGATATGCGCATATGTTTAGTCACACACCTCTTCGGGCACAGTTGAAATTGGCAAATCGGGAAGGTCCGCGGCGTTTGGTACGCATTCCGCGCGCATTGGCATTTTCCCGTTACGAGATCACGTATGGGCAATGGCGCCAGGCGCAGGAAGATCCGGAATGGGCGGCGATAACCGGGCAAGATCCGTATTTGCCCGATTTGGACGCAGGCTATCGCGACGACCAGCCCATGACCCTGATCGATTGGAGCGACGCGAACGCCTATGCGGATTATCTGAGCGCCAAGACCGGGCAAACCTACCGCCTGCCAACAGACGCGGAATGGGAATATGCTGCCCGGGCTGGAACTGTGACGCGGTTCCCATGGGGGAACGACATCGGAAAAAACAACGCTAACTGTATCAACTGCTCGTCTCTTTGGCCGGATCGTAAGCCGGGACCTGTTGGTCTGCACCCACCCAACGACTTCGGTCTTTATGATATGCATGGCAATGGCTTCGAATGGGTCGAGGATTGTTATGAAGCCTATCATGATCCTGTAACGATCGATGGTTCTGCATTTGTGCGGGAAGCTTGTGAGTTTCGAACCGTTCGAGGGGGTGGTCCGTCGTCACCGGCCTGGCAGAACCGGTCTGGATTTCGGGTTGGTCCACACTATTACAATCGTGGTCATGGCCATGCCATTCGCCTTGTTCGAGAGTTGAACTAGACGAATGGTATAGTGTTAGGGGGCCAGCATTCCGATCCGGTGGGCGTTGGCCATGACCGAGAAGGTGATGGTTGTGGCCGGGATGCTGGGCAGGCATGAGGCATCGACCAGATGTATCCGTGACAGCCCTTTCGGCCGCCCCAGAATATCCGACTGCCCCGCACTAGGCGTTTTGGCCATGGGAACCGATCCGCCCACGTGAAAGCTGGATCCCACATCGCCGGGGCGGCGGGCGAAACTCAGCGGCACAAGCCCTGCCAGCTTCATGACCTGCCCCATGCGTGCCGTGGCGCGCGCCATGATCTGTTCGGTTTCGTCATTACCTTGCACGGTCGGGGTTAGCCGCCCGTCTGCGGCCATCGTCAGATCGATCCGGGAGGAATGGGCAGAATGTAAAAACGCCTGCGCCACGACCAGCCGTTGCGCCAGCAGCCTCCATAACGGGGCCGATCCGGGTAGTTTCGAGCCATAAGTATTGATCAGATCATGGTCATAGAACTCGTTCCAGGTATAGACCTGCGCGTGGACCAGATGCGATGAGACCGCGGGGTCATCCAGTTCAATGAAGATCTGCGGCAGCGTATGATAGGGTCTTCGGTCCGGGCGCCGCGGCGCGCGCCAGCGGTGCAGGCTGGGCAGAAAGAAATGCTGACTGTCCTGTAGTTGCAAGCGGGCCGAAGTGTCCGGAGATGTCGCCAGCATCAGCCGCGCGGTTTCCAGAACCCCGGCGGCGACAAAGATACGGTCGGCTTGCAGGGTTTCGCCGTCCTCCAGCGTGACCGTGACATGACCCGGGCGTTCCTCGAACTGGCGGACAAGACCGGTGCGATAGCGGAAATCCGGATTGTGACGCAGGACGTCAAGCGTTTGCCCGGACGCATAAATCAGACCCCAGGGGCAGCCATGCAGGCACTGGCCGCAATATTGGCAACCGGGTTCAACGGCCAGCCGAGCGGCACCGGCATGGGCCCCCAGTTTCGCAAGCCTCGCTGCTTGGCGATCCAGATTCGTCAGCATCCGTTCGGCTTGTGGCGATGGGGTCAGAGGGGCGCGATCCTGCATGGAAAGGGTGGGGAACAGAGTCTGTAATGCGTCCACCCGACCGCTGATGGGAAGGAATTCCGCAACCGCGCGGTAATGCGGTGACAGATCGTCAATTCCGATCGGCCAGTCGGCGATATCTTCGGCGCGGTTGGGCAAAACGGCCGAGCCCCAGAGATTGGACAGCCCACCCGCTGCGTGTGAGGCGCGCAATCCGATCCGGTCGGGCGATACCAGCGTTTCCGCCCCCGGTACCATGGCAAAATCCGATCCGAACCGGCGGACTTGCCCAGGTGGCGTGTCGAACTGAGGAGCTTGCCAGGCTTTTACATCATCGGCGGGCCAGCTTTCGGGATCGGCCGCAGCCAGCCTGTTACGGCGGGACTGCGCCGAGCCTTCCAGTCTGCGCCCTCCATCCAGCATCAAAACCTGTCGCCTCCGCGCCAATAGGGCCTTGGCCACGGACACCCCCGATGGCCCCGATCCGATGACCAGATCGGTCACGAGGTTGGGTCCGTCTGTGCCGGGGTATGCGGCCTCATGCGGGAACCGGGCGCTTCATCTCGGCGACGATGTCATCGATGATCTGCTGCAGCGTTCGCATCGGGCGGAACCCGGTGACACGCTGCAGTTTCGAGACATCAGGCAGGCGGCGCTGCATATCTTCGAAGCCTTCGGGATAGACCGTGTCATAAGGAACACATTGAATTTCCGAGGCAGAGCCGGTTGTTCGGATGACCTGTTCGGCCAGTTCGCGGATCGTGACCTCCTGATCGGTTCCGACATTGAAGACGTCGCCGCGCGCCTCGGGCAGGGTCATCAGACGGCACATGGCCTCGACCACATCGGCGACATGGCCGAAACAGCGTGATTGTTCACCAGTGCCGTGGACCATCAGTGGCGCGCCTTCCAGTGCTGACTTGACGAAATTCGGTAGCACCATCCCATAGCGCCCAGTCTGACGCGGACCGGTGGTGTTGAAGAACCGCAGCACCGTGACCGGCAGGTCGGATTCACGCGCGTGGGCCAGTGCCAGAAACTCGTCGAGCGTCTTGGCACAGGCATAGGACCAGCGCAGATTGCGGGTGGCGCCGATGGTCAGATCGCCTTCTTCCTGAAAGGGGAAATTGGTGCTTTTGCCATAAACCTCGGAACTGGAGGCGATGAACGTATGCGTCTTGTTCACCAGCGCGGCATCCAGCACGTTCTCTGTCCCCGCCACATTGGTCAGGATCGACCGACTGGGTTCGTCCATGATCAGCTTGACCCCGACGGCGGCGGCCAGGTGGAACACCACATCCGCTGGATCGACCAGTTCGGCGACCAGCCCCCGGTCAAGAATGCTGCCTTTGACAAAAGTGAAGCCCGGGTGGTCCGCAACAGAAGCCAGATTGGACATCAGCCCGGTCGACAGATCGTCAAGGATCGTGACCCGATGCCCTTCACCGATCAGTCGTTCCGTTAAATGGGAGCCTATAAACCCGGCGCCACCGGTAATCAGAATATGCATTTGTTTGTACCAGTCACTGTGTAAGAACCAACTTTACCACGATTTTCCCCGCACCATCGCACGGATGCCGCGCATTGCCCTGCGGGCCGTCAGATAGGGCCCGCCGCGCCCGGCAAGATGTGCCTTCCAGCGGGCGATGTTGTTGAAATAGAACATCTCGAGCCGGGGCAGGTCGTGCATATCATCCCCCGCTTTGGCCACGCCCAGCCTTGTGCCGACCGAGGTGTCGTAATGCTGCGCGACCTGTCTGAGAACGCTAGAGTTCGACGCGCCATAAGGCGGTGCGAAATGCCGGGTGGGCTGGCCAAGCCGGGCGGCAATGTCCTGACCGGATCCGCTGACTTCCTCTTCCAGCATGAGCGCATCCAACGTGGTGAGATCGGGATGAGTGACACTATGCGCGCCAAAACAGACCCCTTCAGCTGCCAGCGCCTCGACCTTGTCCCAGCCCATCAGCGGGCGGGCAGGGATATTGCCTCCGGCCCAGCTGTCGCGGCCGCCCATCAGGCCCGAGGGCAAATAGACGATCGGGCAGAAGCCGTGATCGCGCAGGATCGGCCAGGCGGTGTCGGCGAAATCTTCAAACCCGTCATCGAAACTGATGATGACCACGCGGGGGGCGGGCGGGTTGGCCAGCGCGTCCGGCGTGATCACCGGCAGGCCGGATGCCGCCAGCGCCTGCATCTGCGCGGCAAAGATGTCGGGCGCGATCGAGGTCGGCCCCGGCGCATCCGAGATCGAATGATACATCAGGATATCGGCCTGCCAGGCGGACATGGATCAGTCTTCCACCACATGGGTGGCAAAGACTTCGCGATACCGGTTCCATTTCGCGCGGTCGACATGGCCTTTGCCGTCGATGCAATCCGCCGCGCCATAGGCCATGGCAAAGGCGTGATGGGTATTGTCGTGGGCGAACAAACCCTGCCGCCCAAATACGAGCAATCCGTTCAGATTTGAGAGCCACTGATCCACCGTACCGAAACGCTCTTCATAGCCCATATCGTAAACCGGATAGGCGTGGCTCAGCCGTCGGGTTTCACAGCGGCGCACCGGCACAGTGACCGGCAGACCCAGCTGACCCAGCCATTTGGTGAATTCCTGCCCCAGCTCCTCGTCGGACATGGACCACCATTTCTCATCCGGGTCGCAGGGCAGTTCGGCGCACAGCACGGTGACGCCCTTTGGCGCGCCGCTGGCGTTATAGTTTTTGGGCTCTGACATCCGGCTGATCGGGATCGAGAGTTCCGGGAAGTAATGTGCATCGAACTCGGTGAACTGGTCGGTCTCCAGCACCAGGTACAGCAGGATCATGCCGCGGAATCGGATCGCGCGAGCCGCCTCGACCACCTCGGGTGGCGGCGTGTCTATCAGGCGGGTCAGCCCGGTCAGCGGGATGGTCGACAGGATCAGATCGCCGGTCAGGTGCCGTTCACCCTCGCCCTCGCGGATCGTCAGGCCGGTGATGCGATTGCCGTCCCTCTCGATGGCAGTGATTTCGGTGTTGAACAGGAAAGTTGCCCCGTTGCTTTCCGCGCTGTCCCGCATCGCATCCGAGATTTGCCCGAACCCCTTGCGCGGATAAAAGAACCGACCGGCGGTTTCGCTGCGCAGCCCCGGCAGCAGGCGCAGCATCTTCATCAGGATCTTGCCGACCGATCCACTGCCGACCCGGCGCTCGGCCAGTTTCACGGCCAGTTTGTCCGGGTCCAGCCCCCACAGTTTGCGCACGTAGGGGAAATAGAAATTGTCCGAAATCGTCGGCCCCAGCCCGTCATAAAGCACGGTCGAGAATGTCTCGGGCCCGGTGCTTTTCTTGCGGAACGGCTTCAGCACCATGTCCCCGATCAGCGACAGGGCAAAGGGTTTGGGCAAGCGCATCAGCGCGTCGGTCAGTTTCAGCGGGAAGTGGATCCATTTTCCGCCCAGCCGGATGCGCCCATGACGCGGGCGCAGCAGCAGATCGTCCCCCAGCAGGGCTTTTACATCGGCCAGAACCTCGGGCTCTGCCGCGGGGTGAAACCGATGCGAGCCATAGTCGCAGATCACGCCCTCAATCGGGAAGGAAGCCGAATTGCCACCGGCAATAGCGGCGCGTTCGATTACCGTTACGCGGGCCTGCCCGGTTAACGCATGGGCCGCGGCCAGCCCGGCCGGTCCGGCACCTAGTATGATGATCTCGGGCTTGTCGCCGCCATTGGGTCGGGAAACATCCGTCACTTGCACTCTTCCTTTTGGGAATTTGCCGGGGTGCTGAACCGCATCCCGGACAGGGTCAGAACCAGCGCGCCAAGCCCGCCTGCCGTAAACAACACTACCTGCCAGACCAGCCCGGCGGCCACGACCGCAGGCGCGCTGGCGCCAAATGGGGCCAAAAACCCGGCCAGCGTGGCTTCGCGCAGGCCGAGCCCGTTCAGCGAGACCGGCAGTACCGCAATGATTTTGGCCAGCGGCCAGGCGAAAATCCACGGCCCGGCTGTCACATCGACACCCGCCGCAATGGCCAGCCACCAGGCCAGCAGGACCAGCACCAGCTGGATCAGGATCGATGCGACAAAGGCAATGGCCAGCGTGCCGGGTTTGCGGCCCATCCCGGCCAGCGCCTCAGCCAGACGATGGGCAAACCCTTTGCCGGGCAGGGACGGGATATAGCGCCAGGGCAGAGGCAGCAGGCGCGGCATCGCGACCATCCCCGCCAGTGCGGCCAGCAGGATCAGCGCAACCGGCCAGATCATATACCCGCCCGCAGCGCTTTCCCATGTCAGCACCAGACCCAGACAGGACAGGGTCAGCAGCGCCACCATGTCGATCAGCCGGTCAACGGTTGCGCCCGCAACAACCTGCGCGCCGTCTTTCATCGCCGCCTGCGCCAGACCGGCCCGCACCGTATCGCCGCCAATTGCACCGGGCAGGCACAGATTGGCGGCGAGACCAGCAAAATGCGCCCGGATGGCCAGCAGGGGCGGAAGCCCCCGGTTCAGCAGCAGCCACCATTTCAGCGCGGCCCCTACATGGGCCAGCAGGAACAGGGCCAGCACGCATAGAAAGACCCAGATCGGTATCGACTTCAGTGCCGTCACGATGGCCTCAGCCGGAAGCAACCAGAACAGGATCGCCAGCACCACGACCGATCCGGCCACCCGGATCAGCCAACGCCGTTGACTTGGGTCGGAAAGCAGCCTGCCGCTCATGTCACGGTCTGAGGTGCAGCCGCGAGATCATGTCGGCGATCAGCCCCAGTGACCAGATCATGATCGCTGCCAGGAATGAGAACACTGCAGTTTCGCTGAGGTTCCAGTAGAACATGTCGATAATGAACTTCACCGTGCCCAACGTGAAAAATGCCAGACCCAGCGGAATGAACACCCGCAGCGGATTGAAGAGCGTGCTGATGCGCAGGATCAGGATGATGAAATTCAGGAAATCAATCGGGCGGATTTTCGATTTGCCCACCCGTTTGCCGTATTCGATGGGCGTATAGATCATCCGCTTGCCATTCGACGTCATGCACAGCGTGATCGTGGTGGTGAACGAAAAGTTCTGCGGCAAAAGCGGCAGGAACGGGATCAGCTCGGATTTGCGGAACACGCGCAGGCCCGAGTTCAGATCGTTGATCTTGCGCTCGGCCAGAAATGAAGCGAAGGCGAACAGGAATTTCTTGGCCGGCCTGCGCAGCAGCGGCACGTTTTTCATCGCAGCGCCCCGATCGCCCACCACCATGTCCTGATCGCGGCACATGGCCAGCATGCTTGGCAGATAGCGCGCAGGGTATGTGCTGTCGGCATCCAGAATGGCCACATATTCATGCTGCGCCATCCGCACCCCGCGCTTGAGACTGGCGCCATAGCCGGAATTGACGTCGTTGAAGGTAACGGTGGCACCACTGGCCTCGGCCTCGGCGCGGGTATTGTCCTGGCTTGCGTCATCCACCACGATAATTTCGTAAGGGATATTCAGCGGCTCGAGATGGGCGCGCACGTCCTCGACGGTGTGACGCACGGCATTTTCCTCGTTATAGGCGGGGATGACCACGCTCAGGCTCATGCCGGCGGTGTCCGATGCGATCAGCTCTTCAGATGTGGTGCTGCTCGTCACCATCGGCTCTGCGACTTTGTTCATGAAAATGAAAACCTTTTATTCACTTAATAGTCCCAGCCCCAGCCCCCGCTGCAAGATTTGCGTGGCGCATGGAACGTAACGGGCATAATTCCCTGTATTGCGTATAGTATTCGAACACGTACAGACTGAACATAGACAATAAATTTGACCAAATTCGACCGTTAAGGCGTCAAGTTTGTAATTACGTATATTGCACGCAGCAGGTGCAAGTGTTTGAGGTATGTGTCGCCTGGAACATGGCGGGGTGCGGGCAGCAGGAAGGAAACGGATGTCAGGGCGGCAGAGTTTCAGCAGCGGAGTTGCCTGGATGTCGGCTGGTATCTGGGTAGAACAGGCGTTCAACTTCATTATTTTTGCCATTCTTGCCCGTATTTTAGGGGTCGAAGCCTTCGGCCTGCTGGCGATGGTTGCGGCCTTTGTGCTGTTTTCCGAATTTCTGGTGCGTGAAACGATTTCCGACATTCTGCTGACCCGTGATGCGCTGTCACCAGAGCGGCTGAATTCGGTTTTCTGGTTGCTGGCGCTGCTCGGGGGTGTGTTGACAATTGCGCTTTATCTGGGCGCAGGGCTGGTCTCGAAATTCTACAATGAGCCGATTGCGGGCGAATTGTTGATAGGATTATCCCCAACAGTGCTGATGATTTCGCTGACGGCAGTGCCTGTGGCGATCCTGCGCCGGGAAATGAAGTTCCGTGTTCTGGCCATCCGCGCAGCACTTGGCGCGGCGGTCGGAGGGGTTGTGGGAATTGGCATGGCGCTGACCGGGTACGGGGTCTGGAGCCTGGTAGGTCAGCGGCTGGCGATGACAGCGACCAATATCGTGATGGCCTGGGGCGCAGTGTCCTGGCGTCCGGCATTCCACGCGTCGCGGGATCACATGCGCAGGATTTTGCATTTCAGCCACCGGATTCTGGGCCTGCGCGCGGCGGAACTGGCGGCGGTGCAATCCCCCGCGGTGATCATCGGCGCGATGCTGGGGCCGGTGCAGGCGGGGTATTATGCAATTGCCTGGCGGGTGATCGAGACAGCCTCGTTCCTCATGATCACGCCACTGCGCACGGTGGCACAGCCCGCTTTTGGCGCAGCGGCGCGCGATGGAGGTCAAGCGGCGGATCTGCTGATCGACGTCATGCGCCTGACCGGGTTTCTGGCTTTTCCCGCCTTTGCCGGTCTGGCGGTTCTGTCGGAACCGGCGCTGGTCTTACTGTTTGGTCAGAAATGGGCTCCGGCGGCTCCGGTCCTGAGCCTGATGTCGGTGTTCGGCATGTATCTGTGCGCCGAAAAGGTGCAGCAGACCTTCTGTCTGGCCGCGGGTCAGGTCGGGCGTCTCGCGATCCTGTCCTGGGTCGAGGTGGCGCTGGCGGCGGCAGCGATTGTAGTGCTGGCCCCTTATGGCTTATCGGTTGTCACAGCTGGTTTCGTGGCGGTCTTTCTGCTGATCTGGCCGCTCAAATTCGCCAATCTGGGCCATATTGCAAAGCTGCCCGGCCCGGCTTTGATGAAGCAGCATCTCGCACCGTTTCTGCTATCTGCAGGAATGGCTCTCGCAGTGTTTGGAATTGTGCGGCAACTGGACGGGATGTCTCAGGTTTTGCGTCTTCTGATCGGCACTGCGACCGGAATTGTTGTTTATTGTCTGTTGGCTGCTTTGGTTTTGCGCGACAGGTTGCGTCTGCTGATCGCAATGGTGCGCAGGAAAGAGGAAACAGGTCCCGAGATTGACCCGCAAGAGGTCAGTGGATAGCACATATTAATGCGCTACCCATCCTGGTTGATGAGCGGGACAGGCAGCTACCAAATCGGTGCGCCGAGGCGGAAATTGACGGTCTTTTCACCGCCGTCGGATTTTTTGAGGTGAGCGGTGATATTGTTCTCCGTCTCCGAAGGGAGCAGCTCAAAACTGGCGATGGCCCTGTCACCGTTCTGTGTGAATTTGACCGCCTGCACCTCATCGCCATTAATCGTGATCGCTGCAGCCTGAACATCTGGCTCACCGATCCGAAGTTGGATATCAAGGGCGGTGTCGCGTCGGAGTGGGGCATCCATAATCAACCGGGCAACCGACGGTGGGGTGTCAATTGCAAAAGCTCTGGTTCTGTCGTGGGAATTGGGGCCAAAACGGTAATACGCGGTAAACAGAATTCCCGCCAATAACAAAAGATAGCCCCACCGGGTCCATCCCATACCACGCCAGATGCGCCTAAGTGGGCCATTTCGTGTGGCATCAGGGGCAATTCTAGCAGCGAAAATCAGGGCGCCTGTAAGGGCAAGGCCGGTGGCAATCAGGCCGAGAATAATCCATAGTGCCATCGAAAACGCGCCGCCCCAGGTGCCGAAATGCAGCATATCCATCAAGGGCTTCCAATAGGTGAACCCTCCAATATCATCCGGCGTAAATGCCCCCAAAACGTCAAGCGTGACAGGATCTATGAACACACTGCCTGTTCCGAAAAAGCCTGAATGGCCATCCAGATTTCCGGAAAAGTTTATACTATCGGTTTTCTTGTCTGGCAGGAATACAAGGAACGGATCAAACCCTGGCAGCGCTTCCCGGGCCCGGGCTTCTGCCTGGTCGATAAGGGTCGCGTCAAGATTGGCGGGCAGAGCAACATCGCGGGGAACGGGGGGCTTCGGGTGTGGTCTGGTGCCGTCGAGCCCCAGACTGCCCAACAGGAAATAGAAGCTGGTCACAGCGGTCAAAAACAGCAGCGGCGCGGCCCAGAGGGCCGTCAGTCGATGCGTGCTGCCTGCCCATGATCGGAAGCCGGCTGCGCGGCCAGGCCAGCGGAAAAATCCTTTCCAGAAGCGCCTATAGGTAATGAGGCCGCTGACAAGCTGAAACAAAAGCACGACCGACATGGCGCAGACCAGCATGAATACGATCCGCTGTTCGGTCAGGAACGTGTCATGAAGATCACGCAGGATGTTGCGAAAGCCCAATGGTCGTGTTTCCGCGACAACCGCGCCAGTGGTGGGGTCGGTCCAAAAGCTGACTTTCTCTCCCCAGCCTGTGTGGGCTGCCGTACGGTCCACGAACCAGGGGGCCGGTCGCCTATGGATGATAAAGATGCGACTTTCAGGGTGGGTCTCTTTGATACTGCCGTAAATTTCGCCGAAGCTGGCGTTGCGTTCTTCCTTGGTGGCGGTGGTCCAGATTGCCGTACGACCAACCGATTCAAGTTCGAAACCGGCAACAAGCAATGTGCCGGTCAGAAACATGAATGCGAAGAAAAGCGACAGATGCAGCCCCAGCCAGGTGTGGAGTTTGAAAAGTGAATTGCGGATTTTGCGGTTCATCTGAATGTTTATCTGTCTACAATGTCTGGGAACACTAAGCCGAGTAATCGTGCCGGAAACAATGGCAAGATAGCCTTGCCGCAGAAGAGGGGTGAATTGGGCTTTTGATGTTGCGATGAGCACACGTTATTTCATGGTATTCCCGCAGGTTAGGTGTTGTGCGAATCCCGAACTTCGCGGGATGATATAATTATACCCGGGTATTGTTGGGGTAAGCGGTGCTGTTTGATGTTAAATAGAGCTATGAAAACAATTTCCATTGTCTCGCCATGCTTCAATGAAGAAGACAACGTGGCGAATTGTTACGAAACCGTAAAGTCGATTTTCGACACGGAACTGCCGGGCTACAGGCGCGAGCATATTTTCATCGACAATGCCTCCACGGACCGGACCGTGGATATCCTGCGCGAGATCGCCGCAAAGGATCCGGACGTGAAAGTGGTGGTCAATGCCCGCAATTTCGGAGTGTTCCGGTCAACCTTCAACGGGTTGCGCTATGCCACTGGTGACGGGGTTGTTGTCATGCTGCCTGTTGACCTACAAGACCCGCCCGAGCTGATCCCGGAGTTCGTCGAGTTGTGGGAAAGCGGCTATGACGTGGTGGCCGGTGCCCGCAGTACCCGAGAGGAGGGGTTCGTGATGCGTAATGCGCGCGGTCTTTTCTATCGGATCGTCAATGGCCTGTCGGACGTCTGGCTGGAACCATCGGTCGGAGAGTTTCAGCTGATTGACCGCAAAGTGCTTGAGGCAGTGCTGGCCCACAATGACCACTACCCTTATATCCGCGGCATCATTGCCAGCTGCGGCTTCCGCCGGATCATCAAACCTTATGTCTGGCAGGCGCGGAAAAGCGGCTTGACCAAGCACAGCTTGATGGCGCTGACCGATCAGGCGCTGAATGCTATTTTTTCTTTCACGCGTGCCCCGATGCGGTTCTGCACGATCAGCGGACTGGTGATTGCGGCCGGCTGTATTCTGTTTTCGCTCATTTCCGCGGTTTTGTTTTTCTTTAATCCCGATCAGGCGCCGCGCGGGACGACAACCATCATCGTATCCCTGTTTTTCCTGTCAGGTATCCAGATGCTGTTTATTGGAATGTTGGGGGAATACATCACCTCGATCCACAATCAGGTACGCGGCGGCCCCATCGTGACCGAGCAGGAGCGCATCAACATTGAAGGCCCTGCGCGGGATCCGGCACTGACTAGAGACGAGCGTCTGGCATGATTGCCGGTTTGAGTCGCGGCAAATGGTGCGGCCTTGCGCTTGTGATGGCGCTCTGCGCCAGCCCGGCCTGGGCTGTTGACGCACCGACCACCAATGCAACTCTGCCCGAGCTGCGCATATGGTTTGGGTGCATGGTGGTGGCCTCGGTGGTTTTTCTGGGCTTCTTCTGGCTGCGTGGTCAGGTTCTGTTTGGCATTCTGAGTGCAATGGCTCTCTTGGGCGTTGCAGCCCGGCTGTGGCTGACGCAACCGCTTTGGTTTCCACGCCTTGAGATCTCTGCAGACCCGCCTGAGAACCTGATCATGCTGGCGATACTGGCGATGCAGACGGCGGTGATCGGCGTTGTTCTCATACGGCCCTCAGGGCGCGCAGCCATCTGCGGTCTTTTCGCCAAAGCGGGGATATTTCGCCTGTTTCTGCTGATGGTTCTGGTTGCGGTTTTCAGTCTGTCGGCAACTCCTTATATCGCCTATGGCTATCATGTGGCCTATGGCTTGCAGATCGGTGTTGGCGGAGTGTTGTCACTGGTTCAACTGGCCACGCTATTGGCCATGTTTGTTGTGGTTGGGCCAGACCACATGCCGCGAATCCCAGTGGCTGGTTTGGCGGTGTTTGCGATTTTGGTCAGCGCCATACTGGCCTGGACAGCGTTCGATCGGGTGCCCCATGTCGAGGATGAGCTGGCCTATCTTTTTCAGGCACGGACCTTTGCGGCTGGCACGCTCTGGGCTCCGGCCCCGCCCGAAGCGGCACACCCCGCGCTGGAATATTATCTTCTCGAAATACATGAGGGCAAATGGATCAGTGTTCCGGCGCAGGGCTGGGCCATCGTTTTGAGCCTTGGGGTGCTGGTCGGGGCGCCATGGGTGATCAATCCGATCCTGACCGGGATATCGGTTTGGTTGGCCCATGACATTGTCCGCCGGGCTGTCAGCCGGGAACGCGCAGATATGGTCGCGTTGCTTATGGCAACCTCACCCTGGGTGCTGGCTGTTGGGGCCACGCTGATGAACCACGCGCTTATGCTGGTGACGATCTTACTGGCCTGGTGGTGTTTGATCCGGGCCGGAGAGGGGTCTGCCCGCCGGGCGGTATTACTGGCATTTGCCGCCGGGTTGGCCTTGGGATGGGGATTTGTCACCCGACCGTTGGACGGGCTGATCGTGGGTGGTCTGACAGGCCTGTGGGTGCTTCGCCGACTGCCTGCCGGGATCGGGCAAGTGCTTGCCTGCGGTGTCGGGGGCATCCTGTCCGGGTCTGTCGTTTTTCTGCTCAATCACGCGATCACGGGCGATCTGTTGTTGACCGCACAAGCCGACTATCTCAGCCGTCTGTGGCCGGACACGCAAAACGCATTTGGATTTGGGGAGAATGTGGGCCCGCCCGCCCAGAGCTGGGGCGCGCTGGATATCTGGAGCGGTCACAGTCCCGCCGAAGCCGTGTTGAACCTGATCAATGCGATTGCCTCGCTTAACCTCGAACTTCTGGGCTGGACATTCGGATCGCTGGTTCCGTTCTGGATCGTCTTTATCTGGCGCAAAAAGCTGACCGGGTTTGACCGTGCGATGCTGGTGATCTTTGCTGCCCTCGTGGCAGTTCTGTTCTTCTATTGGTTTACAGGCACCTTCTACCTCGGACCGCGCTATTGGCACACGGCATTGCTGCCTATCCTGGTTTTGTCCGCGGCTGGGATCGAGGCGATCAATGACCGGTTGCCCGAGCAGTATCGCGGCCGCCTGCATTGTGTCGTTCTGTTGCTCTGCGCCATTTCGGTTGTCAGTTTCACATCCTGGCGCGGTGTTTCGAAATATGACGGATATGGTGGGTATAGCGGTGACATCAGGCGACAGGTTGAAGCCGCTGATCTGGGCAATGCGTTGGTTTTTGTTTCGACAAAGGGGGATATAGGGTCTGCGCTTTATCTCAACGATCCGTTCCTGCCACAGAATAAACCGATCTTCCTCAATGATCTGGGGCCGGATCAGAACGCCGACATTATCGCTGCCTTCCCCGGACGCGAGGTTGTCTACCTAAGCGACGCAGACTGACACGCCCCGGGTCAGTCGGGTTTTCCCGAGCGCAATTACTCAGCAGCGTGCTGGTTTTCGGCGGCCACAAAGTTGCGTCTGAAATCATTGGCAAACATCGTCCGCGTGAACCGGCCCAACCCCGAGGCATGTTCACCAAAGGTGTCGATCCGGGACAGCAGGGTCGTTTTCACACGCGGATCGACCTGCGTCTGGAACTCACGCGGGGTGTCAAACTGATAATCACGCAAGGAGCCTTCATACCCCGAATTCCGCCAGGCCTCGACGTCGAATGACGAACTCCAGACCGGTTCATGCTCCAGACTCTGTGAAAAGGGAGCATGCAGCATCACGGCGCTGTAATAGTTGATGATCGTATCAAGCATCGCATGCGCTTCGTGATCACCCTCATCCAGCAGGTCCGAGATGGCCCGCTTCAGAAAAATAAGCGCTTCGTCCAGTACAATGAACCGGCCAATCATCGAGTATTTGCTGAGCAGATTGCCCCCCAGTTCACCGCTGATCAGGTCATCGTAATTGTCCTGCGCCCAAGCCACGCAATCGGCGCGGGTTTCAAACAGCTCAGCCTGGTTCTCTTCTAGATAACTAGCCAATGCATTGCGGAACGGCTCCGGTGCCTGATCCAGAATCTTTTGCATATGTTTGATGATCTGGAACGGTCGGATGTCCAGAGAACGCGCCAGCCGGAAGGCTTCTTCGAAATTGTCTTCATAATAGAAGATCGTCAGCAGCAGATGGAAAACACGGGTATCCAGGTAATCCTGGAACGAGAAATTCTCGGACTGGACCACCATTTCCTCGGTCTCGACCACGGTTGGTCCGTTATATTTGCCCAGGCATCGGGCAACGACTCGGTGCAGGGTTTTGAACCCAAATTCTTTGCGGCTGTCAGGATTGGCCAGTGGCGCGCCATGCAGGAGCATCAGCTGGTGTGCCGCCACCCGGCTGACACCGGTTTCGATCAGCTTGTCGACCGCATCCATAAAGGATTCCTTGGTCTCACCCGGCATGCACAGGATCAGCTCGCCATAGGATTGCATGCCCTTTGAATGAAGCTCCTGCTGCACCTCGGTATAGGTATCCAGACTGATGTTGTCGCGTTTGATGTTCTTCAGAACTACCGGATTCAGGGACTGGACCGACGAGGTCATTGGCAACCGGCCCTTGGCCTTACGCATCACCTTGATGATCCGGTCGCCGCGGTTTTTCCCGGTGGTTGTCCGGATGTATTTGGGCCAGTCGTATTTATCCATCAGATGGCCCAGATAGTCGGCCACCTCTTCGTCCTGCACATACATGCCGAAATTGTCGTCAGCAAAACACAAAGGGCTGGCGTGGTTGATGCGGGCTACGATGTAATCCAGATCGGCCTTGGTCCGCTCGAACGAATGGCGGAAAACTTTTGAGTTCGATTTGACCGCCGAGTTGCAGAATGCGCAGGTGAACGGACAGCCGCGGGCCAGCTGCATCAGTGCAAACAGGCCGGTGTCAAAGAACTTGTCCATCAGCCCGGCAAGATAGGGTGACGGGATTTCGTCCAGATTGCGGATGCGGGGCGGCTCACTCCCGCGCAGGATCTCTCCGGTTTTCGGGTGCACGTAAAGCGCGCCATCGACGGCCTCTTCCCACATGCCTTCGCGGCGGGCGCCAACATCGATGAACCGTTGCAGCGTGCTCAGGAAGGCGCGCTCGCCCTCATAGGTGGGGCCGCGCACATGCATGTCGATCTGTGGCATGGTCCGGATCCAGCTGTCCTGTTCTTCTTCGGTCAACGGAAAGTTGGGGCCGCCCATCAGCGTCAGAACATTGGGGTCGATCGCTTTCACGTAGTCGGCAAAGGACAGGGCCAGATGATGGTTCCAGGAATAGCTTGAGAAACCGATGATGTCGGGTGCCGCCGCATCAATGGCTGCCTTCAATTCCTGAGGGTCGCGGAAGATTGCAACTTCCAACGGTGTCGGGCTTTTGGCATAGGTTTTGGCAAAAGTAGCAAGATTGCCGACACCCAGCGGATAGGTGTCCGACGTAGCGGTAACGAGGTTATGGCCGAGATCGGCAAGGTAAAGACGCATTAGTTAACTATCCTCGCGGTACAGTTCTTATGTCAAATTTTTGGCTCCATGGTCGGTTTGGACTTCGATGGCCAATGTGCCGGATTGTTATTTTTAATCATCTTCAAACACTCTGCTGCCAGGGGAAGTGACCCGTCAACACCCTGGAGATCATGATGAAGGCCAGGATGGCGGTGGGCAAAACAAGTACCCCCTGCGCGATGATCGGTTGCAGACCGGCGGACAGCAAACCCTCAAGCGAAAGGGCGTTGAACGCGTAGACGAACAGATAGGACAGCACGTAATAGGGCAAACGCCCAAAACCCTTGGTGTCGAAGACAAGCCGGGCGTGGGTCATGAAGTTCCACAAAACTCCACCAGAAAACGAAATCGCCAGTGCGGCTTGCGGTGGCAGGCCTGACAGGCTGAGGCCGGTAAACAGCGCATAGCCAAACGCCGTATTCAGTACCCCGACCAAAGCGAAGCGCATGAATGATTTCTTTCGGGGGATGAGCAGCTTTTTCATACGCGGGCCCCTTCTGTACAAAGAATGTCCGCCACCCCTGAAGCGATATTGTGTTGCGGGGTAAACCCGGCTTCGTTCCGCAGCCGGGTCACATCCGCTGCAAGCCGGTCGGGATCATTTGCCGCGCGGGAGATAGCCCCCAGCCGGATCAGGTCAGGGTGATGCATCTGGTTTGCGACCTCTTCAATCAACTGCCGGACCGGGACGGCGGTGCCGCTGGCGACATTGATCGCGCCGGTGACATTGGTTTCCAGTAAAAGCGCCAGCGCGCGCGCCAGATCATCGACATGCAGGAAATCCCGTTCCTGTCGTCCATCGGTGCAATCTACGGGCTCACCTATCTTCAGATTTGAAATCAGATCGCCAAACAACCGGCCCGGCGGTTCATCCGGTCCGTAGACAAAGAAAATGCGGGCCCAGGCCAGAGACAAGCCAAGCACATCCTGGCCTGCGCTCAGCGCCAGACCGGTCGCAGCCTTTGCGGCCCCGTACAGGGTCCGGGGCCGCAAAGGTGTTGCTTCGGTCAGCTCCGGCACCGACCAGTCATATTCGGCACAGCTTCCGGCGCAGACCACACGCCGCCCGCCTGTACGCGCAAACTCCCGCACCAAGTGCAGCGTGGCGGCCATCCAGTCCAGATTGGCCGGGGAATCCCAGCGGTCGCGTGGTCCGTCATGCCAGGCCAGATGAACCAGATGGCTGGCGCGGGTTGTTTCAAGGGCCGCTGTGGTGGCGCTGGGGTCCAGCAGGTCACAGGGGATATCGCTTGTCGGGTTGCGGCCCAGCGTCACCACCTCATGGCCCGCCTGTGTCAGAGCCGGAACCGTCGCGCGTCCGATCAATCCGGTTGCGCCGGTCAGCAGAACCCGTGCCATCAGCTGATCCTGACTTCCGGCACGGCGGTCACGAACCGTACCTTCAGGTCGTACAGTTGCCCGATGACCTCATCCCGGATGTTCCAGGGCAGGATCAGCACGTAATCCGGCGGCGCCTCGCGCAGGGTTTCGACCCCATGCACGGGGATATGGCTGCCGGGCAGCAGCGTGTTCTGCTTGGCCGGGTTGCGGTCGACGCAGTAAGAGATCAGATCGGGGCCGATCCCGGCATAGTTCAGCAGCGTATTGCCCTTGGCAGCGGCACCGTAGGCGGCAACCGTGTCGCCCCGCGCCTTTGTTTCACGCAGGAAGGCAAGCAACCCATCGCGCAACGCTTCGACCTGAGTGGTGAAGTTCATGTAGCCCTCAGGCCGGTCGAACTGTGCCGCAGTCTCGTCCGCGCGGACCTTGGCCAGGCCCGGCCCTTCGGGGTGGCTGGCCTCTTCAAGGCAGGCATAAACCCGCAGCGATCCGCCATGGGTCGGCAGCTCTTCGACGTCGAAGACGCGCAAACCCGCCTTGGCAAAGATTGCCTCGACCGCCAGCAGCGACAGATAGGAATAGTGTTCGTGATAGATCGTGTCGAACTGCACGCTTTTGATCAGGTTCAGAAGGTGCGGAAATTCAACTGTATAGACCGCGTCCCCCGTCAGCAGGGTGGCGATGCCGGCAACGAAATCGTTGATGTCAGGCACATGCGCCAGCACATTGGCCGAGGCAATCAGGGCCGGGGGTTTCTCGACCGCAGCAACCTTTCGGGCCAGCGCCTCGCCGAAATAATCGACCAGCGTGCGCACACCCCTTTCCTGTGCCGCCGCCGCCACATTGCCTGAAGGTTCGATCCCCAGAACCGGGATGCCTTTTTCAACGAAATACTGCAGCAGATACCCGTCATTCGAGGCGATCTCGATCACCAGATCGTCCGGCCCGAGATCAAACCGATTGACCATTTTTTCCACGTAATCCCGGCAATGGGCCAGCCAGCTGTCCGAGAAGCTGGAGAAATAGGCGTAATCGGTCGAAAAAATCTCTTCCGCCGGTACGACATCATCCACCTGAACCAACCAGCATTCGGTGCAGACGCGGGCGTGCAATGGATAGACCGGGTCCGGTTTGTCCGCTTTCGCGGGGTCCACATAGGAATTGGCCAGAGGGGACAGTCCGAGATCGACAAGCGTCATCTCAAGGTCCGCGCCGCAATGGCGGCAGGTGGGATGGGTCGCGCCGGTCATACCTGTCTCATGCTCAGTGTTTCGAATTCGGCAATCTGGGCGTGGCACAGCTCGGTTGCCGGAGTGCCGCGGGCCCAGCCCGCATACCAGTCTGCCGTCAGCCTGACGGTGTCGTCAAAACTCAGAACCGGGCGCCAGCCAAGCAGTGCACGCGCCTGCGATACATCCAGCCGGAGCATCTTGGCCTCATGCGGCGTATCCGCCGGGGTGTCGATATCGATCCGGCCCTGCCCAAGCGCCTTGATGACCGCCTGGGCTACATCCAGAACCGGGCGTTCATCGTCACGTTCGGGGCCAAAATTCCATCCCGCTGCGAAGGCACCGTCCTGTTCGAGCTTCTGGGCCAGCATCATGTACCCCCTGAGAGGTTCCAGAACATGTTGCCAGGGGCGGATTGCGCCGGGATAGCGTAATACGACGCGTCCTTCATCGCTCAGACAACCGCGCACGATATCGGGAACCAAACGGTCTTCGGCCCAGTCGCCACCGCCAATGACATTGCCCGCGCGTGCGCTGGCAATCCGGGCCGGATGTGGATCGGCAGCATCCGGTGAATAATAGCTGCGCCGCATTGCTGCGACCGCTATTTCGGTCGCACCCTTCGATGCGGAATATGGATCATGCCCGCCCATCGGGTCGGTTTCGCGATAGCCCCAGACCTGTTCGACATTCTCGTAGGCCTTGTCCGAGGTTGCCACCACCACCGCGCGCAGGCTCGGGGCTGCACGCAGTGCGTCCAAAAGCTGAACCGTGCCCAGAACATTGGTGGCGAAGGTCTCAACCGGAGTGCGATAAGAGCGCCGGACCAGGGATTGCGCTGCCAGATGAAATACGAATTCAGGATCGGTTTCCGCGATGATCCGGTCCAGGGCCGCGCGATCATTCAGGTCGCCGGTGACCGACCTTATTTTGCGCTGATCCAGCAATGCCCAGAGATTGGGTTTCGTTTCGGGGGCAAGGGCGTATCCGGCGACTTCTGCACCAGCCTCGGTCAGCCAGGCAGCCAGCCAGGCGCCTTTGAAGCCGGTATGCCCGGTTACAAGCACCCTACGTCCGGAAAATGCGCTCGCACTCATTCCCAGATTTTCCACGGCGCATTGCCTGTGGCCCAGTGTTCTTCCAGTTCCTGGCGTTCGCGAATAGTGTCCATGGGCTGCCAGAAGCCTTTATGTTCAAAGGCCATCAGCTCGCCATCGCGCGTCAGGTTCATCAGGGGGCTGCGTTCCCAGGCGGTATCGTCGCCGTCAATGTAATCGCCCACTTTGGGGGACAGCACAAAAAACCCGCCATTGATCAGCCCACCATCCCCGACGGGTTTTTCAGAGAAATTCAGGACCTGATTGCTCTGCAGCTCGAGCTGGCCGAAGCGGCGGGGCGGAGGAACTGCCGTGACGGTTGCGAGCTTGCCATGCGCCCGGTGAAAATCGATCACGGCCCGAATGTCGATATCACCAACACCGTCGCCATAGGTCAGGCAGAACGCTTCTTCATCCTTGAGCAGATGCATGACCCGGCGAAGTCGCCCGCCAGTCTGGCTGTCGTCTCCGGTGTCGATCAATGTCACGCGCCACGGTTCTGACTTGCTGTTTGCAATTTCAAGACCGCCATTGGCCAGATCGATCGTAACGTCCGAGTTATGCAGAAAGAAATTCGCGAAGAATTCCTTGATGACATAACCTTTGTACCCCAGGCAGACGATGAAATCAGTGACGCCATGGGCCGCGTAGATTTTCATGATATGCCAGATGATCGGCTTACCACCGATCTCGACCATGGGTTTTGGAATCTTGACGGTTTCTTCGCTGAGCCGCGTGCCTAAGCCGCCGGCCAGAATAACGCACTTCATAAAATTGCTCCCTCGTTAACAACGAGACTGGCTACCAATACACTCGTCTTAACCCGGATCTGGGCATCTAGGTTATTGCAAACATTCGCACGCATTAGGACGACAGCGCCGCCACCCTGTCAAGATTCACAAAGCCACGAGTCGTGAGGCACTGAATTTCCTGTTGCCTTGACGCTCAACCATACACAATGGGTGGAAAGAGACGATATTGTTGACGCGCTCTTTCAGCCGGGCAATCCAGTGAAGAACATCACAGAGATAGCGCTCAAAAGAGCTCATATTCAGGGCCGTACATGTTGTATCAGAATTGCGCGGAGCAAATGCACGTTTCACACCTGCGGGAAATTTTGACAAAGCTATACCGGTCAGAAAACATCGTTACGATTCAAATTATTGGAAAAAGCGCATGCGGTTTAGGACTGTATAGGAGACAGAGGTTTTCACCAATTCTGAACCGGTTTTCGACACAGGCGATCTGGTTCGCATCTGCCCCCTCTCTCTGTGGGATGGACAGCGGGTGCGGTTCGTCTAATCAGGGTGCCGATTTTCTGTACGGAAGGCCGGGCTTCAAAACTCAGGCCCTCTGTTTAAGGGGCTGACAGGATTTTGTTGTGAATCCCGGATAACCTCTTGTAGCCTTAGGTAAGTGTTTTGGTATGGGTGTTAGTCATTTGAAAAAAGATATTGTTCCCGTTGTAGTCATCGGTGGCGGCCCAGCCGGGCTGACAGCCGCCTATGAACTGCAAAAATTGAGCGGCACACATGTTCTCCGGGTCTTTGAAGCTTCGGATATGGTGGGCGGCATTTCCCGAACTGAAACGCATAAAGGGTACCGCTTTGACATAGGCGGGCACCGGTTTTTCACCAAGGTGCGTGAGGTCGAGGACATGTGGCATGAGGTGATGGGGGATGATTTCATCACCGTGCAACGCCTGAGCCGCATCTTCTACCGCAACAAGTTTTATGATTATCCGCTGCGGATCTTCAACGCTTTGGGCAATATCGGCCCTTACGAGACCTACAAGATCATCGGTAGCTTCATCAAATGGAAGCTGCGGCCCAAACCGCAGGAAGACACGTTCGAAGAATGGGTGATCAATCGCTTTGGCGGACGGCTCTACATGCATTTCTTCCACAGCTACACCAAGAAGGTCTGGGGTATTCCACCGTCGGAAATCCGGGCCGACTGGGCCGCGCAGCGGATCAAGAACCTGTCCCTGCCCAAGGCGGTCTGGAATGCGATTTCGGGTGCCAATGATACGGCCAGCCTGATCGAGGAATTCCAGTATCCCCGCCTGGGCCCTGGCATGATGTGGGAAAAGACCCGCGATCTGATCCAGGAAAAGGGCGGTTCGGTCGAAACCCGTTCCGAAGTGGTGAAGGTGAACCGCGATGGCAACCGCGTCACGTCGATTGATGTGCGTCATTGGGACGAAAACGGTGACAAAACAACCGAACGGGTCGAGGGTGAGGAATTCATCAATTCGATGGCCGTGCGCGATCTGATCCATTCCTTTGATCCACCACCACCGTCCGAGGTGGTCGAGGCTGCCGATCGCCTGAAGTATCGCGATTTCCTGATCGTGACCTTGATTCTGGATCACGCCGATCCGTTCCCGGACAACTGGATTTACATCCACAGTCCCAAGGTGAAGGTCGGTCGCATTCAGAATTTCCGCGCCTGGTCCAAGGAAATGCTACCCGACCAGAATACTGCCTCGATCGGGATGGAGTATTTCTGCCAGAAGGGCGACGGGCTTTGGTCCTCCTCCAACGAGGATCTCAAACACCTCGCCAGTGAGGAACTTGAAAAGCTTGGTCTGGCCAAAGCCAGTGATGTCATCGATTGTGCGGTTATCCGGCAACCCAAGGCCTATCCGGTCTATGACAGCGAATACAAAGAGGCACTGGACACGGTCAGTGACTGGCTGAAGACGCTGGAAAACTTCCAGACCGTGGGTCGCAATGGTCTGCACCGCTATAACAATCAGGATCATTCGATGCTGTCGGCGATGTATGCCGCCCGCAATATCATGGGCGAGAACTACGACGTCTGGGACGTGAATGTGGAACGCTCCTACCATGAAGAGTTTGAAGCCAACCCCAAGAAAACGGCTGCGCCAAAAAAAAACTTTCGTAAAAGCACGGCGCTCTGATCCTTAGCCAGGAACTGCGGTGCTTGTGGGTTTGTTTCTGATTGACGTGTTGGGATGATATGTGTCCGGCCAGATGGTGATGTGATCGCGTAATCTGGCGACTTCCCGGCCTTCGTCCTGATGGTCCAGTCCGCATCGTAGCCAAACTTCGGCCAGCAAAAGCCGCAACCGAAGGTCCGGGGCCGTTTCGGTGATTACGTCGTGCATTTGGGTCCGGGTCAGGCCGATCAGGTCCCGCAGATGGGCGTTCCTGAAGTATTCAGGACGAATTTCCAGTCGCTGAAATACCGTCGTCTGTGTCGCGTTCTTGATACGGGGGCTCAGGTTGCGCGGGACATAACGATTGGCGACTTCTTCAACGACCCATTTGTTGCGAACAAACGGATGAGCGTTCCCGAAGGCAAAGGGCGAAAGCCGGAGTTTATGCCGGGTCGGAAGATTGACGGAAAACCGGGCTAATCGGGTATCCAAAAACGGAAGCCGCACTTCGATACCTGCGGCCATGCCCATCGTGTCATTGAGATGCAAAAGCTCTGACAGGGGATGGCGCATGCGATCCAGCGTCCATTGTCTGCCGTGATCCCTGGGGTTTTGTGGCGATGCGTTGTGATGGCAGGAGATCTCCTGCAGCTCTCTCTGTTTTGCATGGTCATGCACCAGCTTTTTTGCGCGCTTCGTAGTCAGGATGGGCCCTATGCCCGACATTGCCTGCACCCGGCGCATCAGCCGTCTGTATCCATCGTTCAAACGCTTTCGCCCAAACCGGGGATTTTCGAGGAACAATTCGTCTGCGCCTGCACCAGAAATCAGACCTTTCATTCCGGAATCAGTTGCAAGCCGGGCTGCCATCATCAGTGGCGTGCAATTTGCAGGTTTTGAGGGGGGGCGTTCATAGTGCCGAATGACTCGGGGAAGCATGTCAATAAAATCGCACTCATCGACATCGGTAACGTGCAACTCCAGTTTAAGACTTCTGGCCAGGTTGCGAGCCGCGTCAACTTCACTGCGTTCACCTTTCACATTGGCATGGAACAACGGCAGGTTTTGATGTTGTGCTGCTGCTATGGCAGCAATCAGTGACGAATCCACACCGCCTGAACAAAAAGCCCCAACAGGCGCTTCGGCGAACAAATGCGCGGCCAAGGATTTGTGCATCAGATCCGCAAACTCATCGACAATTTCGGGCGTGGGCAAGCCGTCAAGCCGGGTCATTTCATCGGGGTCGAAGAAATCGTTCAATCGGAAGAAAGATGAAACCTTGATCTTGTCCGGCCCGTCAAACTGCAGGCAAGTCCCTGGGATCAGGCTCCGGATGCCGTTATAGAAGGTCTGGCCCGGATCTGGTTCTCCGGAATTCATCAGATAAGCTGTTACCGAGTTGATGTCCGGCTGTAATGTCATCCACGGCTCGAACGCCTTTATTTCCGAAGCAAACAGAAAGGCGCGGCCTTCTTTGGTCGGGCTCTGCACCCAATAAAGCGGCTTCATTCCGAAGCGATCCCTTGCCAGCAGAACCTGCCGCGTGCTTCGATCAACAAAAGCAAGTCCAAACATGCCTTCGAACCGGATCAGTGCGTTCGAACCCCATTGGATCAGACTGTGTAAAACAACCTCGGTATCGGAAGTTGTCCGGAAGGAAATTCCCAGTGCTTCCAACTCAGACCGCAAGGACCTGAAGTTGTAGACTTCACCAGTGTAGGCAAGGGTGTAACGGCCCGTTGGGTCCGTGAAAGGCTGATCCGACCGTATATCGGTATCGACAAGGGACAGGCGTTGGTGCGCCAACCCAAGGCCGGGTTCTGTCAGAATATGGCTGGCATCCGGGCCGCGATAACGTATGGAAAACGCGCTTTTGCGCAGCCGCAGATTGTCAGGGGTTTGTGCTGCATCCTCTGGAAAGATACCAAACAGGCCACACATTCGGAACTCCGGTATTACAGTAGGTTAGCGAGGCAAAACCCGCCATATCAGATTCTGATCGCTTTCGACGGCGGGTCAGATGCACTATAGGAAAAGCGGAATGAATGGCACATGTCAGCCTTTGTCATGCCCTGTTCATGTTCGCTGCGCGTGTCAGCTATGAGGGTCTGATGAAAATACTTGTTGCCGAAGACGACGATACGCTGCGCAATAATCTTGGTTGCCTGATGCGAGCGCGTGGTGATGTCGTGCGGCTGGCTGAAAACGGCAATGACGCGCTGTTTCTGGGGGAAACCGAAGATTGGGATGTCATCGTTCTGGATCTGGGGTTGCCGGGACTGGACGGGCTTTCGGTTCTGCACGAATGGCGCAGTCGCAATATGGCGACTCCGGTTCTGATTCTGTCGGCACGTGACAGTTGGAATGACATCGTATCCGGGCTACGCAGCGGGGCTGACGACTATCTGGCAAAACCCTTTCACTCCGAAGAACTCATGGCACGGCTCGAAGCCTTGGTGCGGCGCGCAAGCGGACGCGGCGCACCCTCGATTGAAGTCGGGGACCTGTCAGTTCTGCCCGATGAAAAGACAGCCTATTTCAAGGGTCGGACAGTTTCGCTGACCGCGTTTGAATTTCGCGCTCTGGAGCATCTTGCCCGGCATGCGGGTTCGGTCGTCAGCCGGGCAGACCTGATTGAGCATATCTATGCCGAGGAGATAGACTTGAATTCAAACGTCATCGACGTTTTGATCTCGCGCTTGCGCCGCAAGATGGCGGCCTCTTTGGTGGAAACCGTGCGCAGGCAAGGTTATCGGATTCCCACAGATGATCGGTGACTGGGCCACGATTCCACGTCGCGTATCGATTGCGTCAATCGCGATATGTTGTGCCGTACTTGGACTTGGCGCAGCTATTTTCATTCAGCTCTATCGCGTTCAGGAAATCCGCGAACTGGAATTGCTTCTGGCCCAGGACCTGTTGATCGAATCCAGCCGGATTACTTTGAACGGGACCGACATAGAGCTGTCCGAAGGAGTTGGGCGCGGAATTTATGACCTGGCAGAAGTAAACTGGGTTTGGCAGCTTATCGAAGATCAGGAGGGGGGGGGCTCCAGGATTCTGTTTCAATCTCTGTCACTTGGCCCGGTCACCGCGAACAGCAGGGTCCTTGCCGTACCGCCCTCGGGCAAGGGTGATTTCATAAGCCCTAACGGAGGCTTTGTGCGCGGTATATCTGCCCCCTTTCCGGGAGCCGCGCCCGAAGAAGGGTTGAGCTTTCGGATTGCGGCGCCCATGCGACGTGTCAGCGAAGGAATTCGCAGCGCGACCCAGCTGGTTGCACTGGTTTTCTTCGGTATCGCCCTGACGGTTTCGGTTTCAGTCTATTTTACAGTAAACCGGGGTCTCAGACCGCTCAAACGGCTCAGCGAATCTGTCAAAGCCATGCGCCAGCAGGATACGATCATTGATGGGAAAAACTGGCCGCCAGACTTGATCCCAGTGGTTGATGAGTTGCGAGAGCTGCATCGTCGCAACAACACAAATCTTGAAAAAACTCGTAGGAAGAATGCCGAATTGGCGCATGGATTGAAAACGCCGCTGGCCGCTCTGATCCGCGTTGCCGAAGCGCTGGATGATGACAGGCGCGAGCAGATTATTGGCCTTGTCGATCGGATGACGCGGGTCATCAAGCGCAACCTCAGCCGCGCCCGGACCGAACGTCCTTATGGCAAATCTTCAGCCGTTCGCACCAGCGCCGAAGACGTAATGTATGCGCTTGGTGTTATTTTCAGAGACCGAATGCCCGAGGTGGAAATCACCATTGATGCCGGAATGATATTTTTCGGCGAGATGGCGGACATTCAGGAAATTTTTGGCAACCTGATGGAAAACGCGTGTTTCTGGGCCGAAAGCCACGTGCGTATTTCAGCGATCGCAGAGGGAAAGGATATGATTAAGCTTTGCATCGAAGACGATGGCCCAGGTATGGAGCAAGGTCGGCAAATGTCCGACATGTCCACCGGTGAAGACAGGGGTGAACGCGGGTTAGGCTTGTTGATTGTCCGAGATATAGCCGAGCTTTATGGGGGAATGGTCAATATTGGGAAATCTGCTCTGGGCGGGGCGAAAGTGTCGGTCATACTGCCTGGATGGATCGAAACGTCGAAATGATGCCGATACGGCTATTTGTTTCCCTGATATCATCAATGTGGGTATGCTTGCAGTATTGATATCACATTGCGCATGCAATCCATCCGCTGGACATAAAACACGCAACCAGATGAGAGTTACATGTTATCAGTAGATTGGTTGATTGAAGACATATGCTTTCAGCCGATATCCAGTATGCCTTTCATTGGGTAATCGTCGACTGCTGTATTTGATGAGATTGTATAAGACGTGATGGTATTGCGCCTTTTTATTTCACTCATTGTGTTGGCTGGCATTGTACTGGCCGGTCAGGGCGTCGCAGCAACACTTGCTGCTGATGCGGTGCGGCTGGATGAGGTATCGCCCTATTTCGCAGCCAGCGGTGTTCTGTTTTCCTATGCTTGGGTTCCTCTGGTCGCGCTGTCTGCTTCGGCGCTTTTTGTTGCACCGGGGTTGCTGCTCGCTTTGGGAATAGCTGCGCAGGGGGACCGGTTTGAGCACTGGCTGCTCAAGGGGTTTACATTATCCTTGTTCGGAGTGCCTGCGCTCGCCGCAACGGTACAGGCCGTCAGCGGTGTTCCCATGGCCGGGACGGCCTTCATTCTGTTGCTTGTTTTGCTTTGCCTGCCCGGCATCGGCCTGATCGCAGCCCGACCCAACCCCGAGATCTTGCGGGGCAGGGGTTGGGATATAGCCGGCATGATTGCCTTGCCGCTGGCTGTTCTGCTCTTGCTGGCTCCGAAATTCTACTGGGAGTCGCTGAATGACGATGGGGCGCACAGCTTTCTGAACGCGATGTTGTTCATGACCCGTGGCTTGCCGTTCTGGCCACCGGATGCAGGGGGGGTCGGGGGATATCCGACCCCGAAAATGATGACGGAAACCTTCCTGCAAAGCGGATTCATGCGGTTTTTCGGGTCCTATGAAGTCTCTATCCGTCTTGCATATTTGCCAGGGGTTTCGATCCTTTTTGGGGTGATGTTGTCCTTTGTACGCGATCCCGAAGGACATACTGACCCACGAACCGTTTTCGGGCTTGGGACTGCTCTGCTGCTGTTTTCGTTCGTGATGGCATTCAATCCATCCTACAATCCGTATTTCGCCGACATTGCGCTGCCCATGGCGCGCGAGCCGATGATCCTGCTGGGGGTGCTGGGCTATATCCTGTTCTTCAGCGAACGCAGGTTCGTCGGGATGGCGTTTGTGTCAACACTGGCTTTGCTGACCGCACCGAATGGCACCCTTCTTATCGGGTTTTTTCTGATTTCCCACTTCCTTCTGACCCGACCACTGCCGTTCCGGCAGGTGATTGTCGGAGGGATGGTCGCCCTTGGTTTCCTGGTTCTGGCATCACTGTTTGAGATGATGCTGACATGGTGGGGGTTGATGGACGTGTCCGATGAGTTTGGGGCTGACAGTATTCTGCGCCGCCTGCGCTTCGTGACGATCTTCGACACCGGGCGGTTCCTGTTCTGGCTGCTCCCTTGCGGGATTCTGCCCGGCCTGGCACTGCTGGCCTGGCCCTGGCAGGATAAGCTGTCCAGAACACTGACGCTGACGGTCATTGCCTATGTTCTGTTTTTCTATGTTCAGGCCTATCGGATCCTGCCCCATCATTTTGCACCCGCCGCAGTCATACCACTGATTGTCTTCTGGCGTTTGCGGCCGGTTCAGGTTGCTCCGGTCTCTGCACTGGCTTGTGCTCTGACAGGGCTTGCGGTCAGCGCCTGGATCAGCTGGCCGGAAACTCTGCGCCCGTTTACCCAGACCCGGGATCTTGGCTATCGTATCTCTATCGAAACTGATGAGAGCCCGTTCCCTGACCTGAACGAGATACGTGTTGTTCCGGCACTGATTGCCGGGGCATTCCCGCCCATCTGGACACAGGCCGAGTTGGAAAAGCGCTATATGGCTGGCCAGTTGTCGGTCTATGTTCATGCCAGAATGCCTGCACCCGACACTGCGACCGCAGACTATTTCATACGCGCGGCAACAGCAGCTCTGGTGGATGGAGAAACTGTAATTGGCGAAGCTTTGGAGGGTTGGGTTTTGGTGGCGCGCGATCAGACGGTTTACGAAAATGACCTCGGGAACACCGATGTTCCGGTCAGTATTGCACGTGCCTATCGCGTACCACTTGATACCATCTTCGGACAGGGCACACGTGAGACACCCTACCCGGTTTGGGACATCGCGAAAGTAGCGGGTCTAAGATAGCCACCGATTGAGAAATATAAGATTTGTCCCGAAGAAAAACGGGCAGCTAAATGGAGAACTTTATGAAGCAAAATCTTGCAAAACTGGTTGAATCATACCCGGTCCTCCAGAAGCCTGCCTATTTCGCCTATATCGGCGTGGTCAGCGCCCGGAATGTCAGCCGCCGGTTCGCCATGAACAATCTCGGCTACCTGCCCAAGCGCGTTTCTGACAGGGGCCAGGACATGTGGGTGATCAACGAAGTCTATAATGGCAAGCGCAATGGTTTTTTTGTCGAGCTTGGTGCCGCCGATGGATTCTCAGACTCAAACACGTTCGCTCTGGAAAAACACTATGGCTGGACCGGACTTTTGATTGAACCCAACCCGGTCAATTACCATCGGATTACAAACTGGCATCACCGCACGGCCACCCCGGTTCCGCTGGCGGTTGATCCCGAACCGGGAAAGCTGGAATTCATGATCGACGGTCAGCGCAGCAGCCTGCTGGTGGATGAGGCCGACAACATGACCGAGCGACGCGCTTCGAAACTGGCCCGGTTCCGGGAAAAGGGCAAGGTTGTAACGGTTGAGGCCGTACCTCTGGATGAGGTGTTCGATCGCTATAACGCGCCCAAGGATATTGATTACTTCAGCCTGGACGTCGAAGGGTCGGAAACGCGGATTCTGCGCAATTTCCCGTTCGACAAATACCGTTTCCTGGCCATGACAATCGAACGCCCGACGCCGGAGCTCAACGAGTTGCTGTTCGCCAATGGCTATCATTTCGTGCGCAATTCGCTTTACGACACGTTCTATGTGCATGAAAGCAACCCGCGCTTCGATCAGGTTGAGAAATTACCGTTCGAACAATTACCTGCAAAGCAGTTCTGAACCTGCCTCTGGCACACAGCCATGTCGCGCGAACAGTCAGTTCCGCGTGACATGGAGTTTCTGCTTCTGCCCCAGCACATGATATTCGAACAGGCACCAGACATAGATGGTGGCCGAGTAGACATAATAGACCTGATGATACAGCAGGCATTTGAATGCGAACCACGGTCCGCCATGCCCGGACATGGCGCGCACCAGATCGAAATTGGCGACAAAGGCGGCTGCAAGCAGCAATAAGGGCAGGGGCCATGCCCCCGGCCAGAATGGCAGGACCAGAAGCGACAACAGCAACAGCCCGGCGATTGCTGCCCGTGCCCGCTCGGCCATTGAGGTGTTCAGATCATCCGTCAGCCCCTCACGCGAGATCATCAGCCGGGCCCAGGGCAGGGCACGACAGAAGATGTCCGTGCTCAGGCTGTTGCGGATGGTCCAGACTTTCAGGTGTTTACCCTGCAGCTGTGGCTCGACAAGGATACGGCGACCGGTCCCCGCGATCCGGTAGCCCAGTTCGATATCCTCGATCGAGGGGACCTCGTAGGTTTTCACATCAAAGCCACCGACCTCAAGAAACACGTCGCGCCGGATTGCGCCGCACCCGGCCCAGAAGGTGCGCGCCTCGCGCCGGGCGCGCTGATGGTGATAGCGATGCAGAAGGTTCTTGTATCGCGAGAACCACGATTGCCCATCCGGCGCGTCGTCATAGGATCCGAACACGGCGCCGACATTATCCTCGGACATGGCACGGCGGATATGCTCCGGGCCATCGGGCCAGGCGATGACGTCGGAATCGACGAACCACAGGATGTCACCGGTGGCGTGTTCGGCGGCCAGGTTGCGCGCAGCCCCCGGCCCGCCATTGACAGGCGTGGTCAGAACCGTGGCCCCCATTTCGCGGGCAAGGGCCGCAGTGCCGTCCGGGGACTGGTCATCGACGACCAGAACCTGCTGCACCTGGCCGGTGTTCAGCATTTCAATCAGGGGGGTCAGGACACGGGGCAGCAGATGCTCGGCCTTGTAGGCGGGCATGACGACGCTGATGGAAAGGGTTTGATCTGAAGTCACGAGGTATCTCCGGCCGCGCCTTGCGACACTGACGAACACTGAACAAGAAAAAGAAAGGCAGCCGTAAAGGGCAGCAGCCACATCACACGGGCACCATATCGGTCAGCGGGTTGCGAGACCCCGCCACAGACCAGCGCATTCACTGCAATCCCGATCAGAATGAACAGGGCGAACAGTTTCAGCGGTGGGGCAACTCGTCCGGGCCATAGCAACAACCCGATCACAATGATCGCCGAGATCAGATAGATTGTCGCGTGGATGGAATTGACCGGACCCAGCCAAGGCTGATCGCGCGTCAGGACAATTTTGTCGAGAACCGCCAGCTGCGCCTCGGGCAGCCCCGAAAGTGATTTTGCGTTTCGAATGACAGCCTCGTTCGGGATGGTCATCTCGATGCTGTTCATTCCCAGCTGGGTGAACGCATTTTTGCCAAGTGCGTATATCGTCCCGAACGGCCGGGCGACCAGAACCTGCAGGAAAAAGGCCCGCTGTTCGGCTGCTACGGCCCGCTGATCCTCAATCGGCATCAGCCGGAAAGACCCCAGCTTTTCGGATTGTTCGAAAATGATATGCGTAGCGGTCAATCGGTAAGGGTCATCGGACCAGGACAAAGCCTCGTGCAGGGCGCAGGTTGCCAGATCGGTGCGTGGACAGACATCATCCAGATAGTCCAGGCCGGGGCCGTCAACGATCAGACGTGCCGTGATATAGGGTGTATAGATTACCTCTTTCCGCGCAACGGTTTCTGTTGCGAACTCAAATGCTTTGCGCTCGGCAATGGCCAGCGCAACAAGGCATATGACAAACCCTGCCGCAAGCCATCGCCCGTATCCAAGACGCAGCAAGGCAGCCAGTACGACAAAGGGCACCATCAGTACGGCAATCCCCAGGTGCGAGGGGTGCAGGACCACCGCGAACGCTGCCAAGGCCAGCGCGCCCAGCCATTCCATCAAGTTCATGTAACGACCTGCGGCAACAACCGCCGCAATCAGGATCAGCATCACCGATGTGAAAATATCCGGCATGACATAGGCAATATAGAAGGGCAGCGCGGTCACTGCCCCCGCTAATAAAGGAATGGTTACCAGTTGAAGCGTGCTACGCCCGGTTTGTGCGCTGCGCTGCAACAGGCGCATCGTCAGCCAGACTGCAAACAACAATGCGGCCAGATGAACCCCCGCAACGGCCCCCAGCGCATCGCCCCGCCAGAAAGTCGCAACCAGCAGCGCATAAGCCATCGAGCGTGATCCGCCGGTTACCTCATCCTCTTCACCGTTTTGTTCTGCCTGGCTGCCACTTGCCCCATTTTGAGCACCGGCCGGTTTTGGTGCAGGCAGGATAAGTGAGAGCGCTATATTGCCCTGTCGAAAATAGCTCCCGGTGTCAAAGTAATAGAGCGGGCCGCGATTGATAATCAAAACCGCCAGGCAAATGACCACCGTCGCTGCAAACAGCAGAGCCCCTCTGAACCTTCGGGGTGATCTTCCCGATGCAGTTTGCGCGGCCACCACTGTCCTACAGCTCCTTCATCGCCATCGCAGCAGGCTGAAACAGGCAGTTTTTATCTTCAGCCACTTCCCGGATGCATATCCCGAGCAAAGCGCCCAATTTCATGGCGCTGGTTACACCCCCGGACGAATTCATCAGCGGTTCCCGCAATTTCTGCCATCTCAGGCACAACATCAATTCGCATTATCTCCCTGCTCACAGGCAGGCACTTCAAACAAACGGGCAAATTGCAAAAAATCCGATCGAAAATAAGCGCCTGTACTCAGCACAATAACAACTCAACGCTACACGAAACTTCCAGTGCGTCGAAGGAGAAATGTGACAAGCTTCGGGTTTCATATCTTTTTCCAGGCAGGGGACATCTACAGACACCAAGCATTAACTTTCTTGCAGACAGTAGTTCGTTTTTACTGGAATTGTTTCCTGAGCGGAGTGCAATGCAATCGCGCCTGATCTCGGGGACAGATTTTATTTTTACACGATGATTAGTGCGGTGATGCCGGCAGGACAGCAGTCAAACCTTATGCTGTACGTGTCAGCAGGTCCGCTCATCAGCCTCTAACAGCGCGTGCACCATGAACATGAACAGAGCATGACAACCTCAGCCACGCCACGTTCATCTACCGCTCTTATATTTCCCCGGACCCCACTTCGTCAGTAATCAGTTCCCAGTTTTCAAAATGAAATATAGACCCGAAGTAGATGGATTACGTGCGATCGCGGTGGTGCCAGTTGTGTTTTTTCACGCTGGCTTTTCACTATTCAAAGGCGGTTTTGTCGGCGTCGACGTCTTTTTCGTAATTTCGGGTTATCTGATTACCTCAATCCTTCTCAAGGAACTCGAAGCTGGTACGTTTTCTCTTCTGAAATTCTATGAGCGCCGTGCCCGACGCATTCTACCCGCTCTGGCAGTTATGGTCGTCGCCTGCATACCGGTGGCGATTTTCTTAATGACACCGACAGAAGCAAAGAATTTCGCGCAAAGCGTCGCGGCCGTCGGCCTTTTTGCTTCGAACGTATTGTTCTGGGTCGAGAGTGGTTATTTTGATCTAGACTCGGAAGAGAAACCGCTTCTTCACACTTGGAGTCTCGCGGTAGAAGAGCAGTTTTATATCGTATTCCCGCTGCTTTTGCTGCTGTTATGGACCTATAGAAGAAAACTGCTTGTTCCCATCTTGGTGCTTTTGGCCCTGTTCAGCCTTGTGCTGTGCGAATGGGGTGCGCGAAATGCACCAAGCGCCACATTCTTTCTTGCGCCGACGCGTGCGTGGGAACTGTTGGCCGGATCGTTCTGCGCCATGTTCCTGCGACGTAGCACCACCTCCCATGATTTGCTGGCCGCATTGGGCGTCGTGATGATCGGGGTCTCCATTTTTGCCTTTGGTGAGACGACGCCATTCCCATCGGTCTATGCCCTACTCCCGGTCGGTGGCACAGTCTTTGTAATCCTGTTTGCCGGACCGACAACAGCAACGGGAAAACTGTTGGCCAAACCCGTCTTCGTCGGTCTCGGGCTTATCAGCTACAGCGCCTATCTTTGGCATCAACCGCTCTTTGCCTTCGCCCGTCTCTGGACACCATGGGCCCCATCGCCAACCGTTCTCGTCTGCCTGATCATTCTGACATTCGTGATCGCGTATCTAAGCTGGCGCTATGTTGAAACGCCGTTCCGCCGCACTTCGGGGCCGCATTCCATTGCCCGGCGGCCGGTTTTCATCCTGGCGGTCACGGTCTCATTGTTGTTTGTGGCATTCGGCGGCTGGGGGCAGATGACGAAAGGCTGGCGCAACGCCTATCTGGCGCGCATGTCTGAAGCGGAAAAACGTATGCTTACCCTGACCGAGCGTGCGTATAATGAACAACTCGCCAATGCGCTGTCGCGCTTTGATAATGGCGACTGCGTCTTCGACATCCGCACGCTTGATGAGGCCGTACGTCAGCGTGTCGTCGACTGCGCAAAGAAGTATGGTCCCGGTGTTCTCGTTCTGGGCGACAGCCACGCGATTGACCTTTACGGTGCGGTTATAACCACATCACAGGCCAACGAGCCCTTCATAGTCGGCGTTGTCTCAGGCGGGTGTCGCCCGCATACGCTTTTGCCTGGTTGTGCTTACATGGAACTTGCTCAGTTCATTGAAGATCGCCCAGATGTTTTTGAATTCGCAGTCTATGAACAGGCGGGGTTTTATCTGTTGCACGGGGCCGGGTTTGATTTAGGCGGAAGGCGTATGTTCGAAAGGTTGTCGCCAAATGAACCCGTACCCCGTTTCGAGCCCCACATGGGTTATGTTCAGGCCGTAAAGGAGTATCTGGAACGCATCGCATCCCATATTCCGACAGTCTGGCTATCCCCCCGGATCGAGCCACATATTCAACCGACCTTTATCCGGAAGGCGGGATGTGAATACCCTTATATGCTTCGCCCCGGAACGGAAGAGGTCTTTTTGAAACTCGAAGCTACGATCGCTGAAACTCTTTCAGCATCGCCGGTGGAATTCATGTCACAACACAACTTGCTCAAACTGTCTTTCCCCGAAGACTTCTTATCCTGTGATGTTCTTTTCTGGTCGGATGGTGACCACTTCAGCAACGCAGGTGAAGAACGATTTGGAAAAAGGATGCAGGTTGTTCAGAACGCACGCGCAGTGCTTGGGCTGGAGCGGAAGTGAAGCTCTTGGCGCCTGACGCTCCGTGAGCCCCTGATTCTCTTAACAATTACACCACCCACGTTCACAAAATAGAAACAAACCAATCTACTAGACTACATTATGCTCTCATGATCACTTGAATGCCGCAAAAAAAACATAATTTCTCAAAAAGACCTTAGCAATCAAACAGAAATGATTTATCAATCTTTAACAGTAGGTGCCGTGCTAGGGGTATGCATGGACTCTGTTAGGTGGAAATAAAAGGTGGGTCCTTTAATGTTTAGAAATTTGAAAATGATGCTTGTGGGGCTTGTAGCCGCTGTCTTTATGAGCAGTTCGGCCAGCGCTCTGACACAGGTAGCTGCCGGCGGCAGTTATGACATCACATCCGATAACCTGTTTTTTGGCGCGGTTGACACAACAGCTAAGGGCGGCCCGGGTGTCTACTCTGTCAATTTCACTTCGCCGGTTGATCCTCTGTCCGCATCTGCGCAAGCAACCATCGGCATTCGTCTGCTGACCAACGCTTTCCCGCTGGGCCTGACCGTAAGCTGGGTCGATGCAAACAACCCCTCCAATGTATTGGCCTCGACATCTGTCCTGGGCGGTGTGACAACGACACTGAGCACAATCTTCAGCAGCCTGTCCCCAAACACCCTGAGCCAGAACCTCGTGTTTAGCTGGGCTTCCTCTGAACCAAACGTGACCTTTGACTTTGATGTGGCTGCAGTTCCGCTGCCGGCCGGTGGTCTTCTGCTTCTTACTGCACTTGGTGGTCTGGTTCTGACCCGTCGCCGCAAGGCTGCCTAAGCAAAACACACGAATCTGACCTACATGATCAGGGACCGCTTTGCGGTCCCTTTTCAATTGGCTTGATCAGATATTACCGCCCGATGCCTGACGCAGCATCCAGACCATCCTCTGACATCTGAGCCGGAACAAGGTGGTGATTGCACGCAAGACCTCACCGGTTGAGGCCAATTTGTTACTGGATACAACTTTCGGGGTGTGTACGACTGCGCTTGCTGGCATGGCCAATGCACGAATAGCCCACCGCAGACGCGATGCAGCATTTGTTCCGTTCAACTGATATCCCTCTTGCGTCGTCCGTCGCCATTTGGCCTTCAGGGCCGGCCAGTCCTGCCGGGATGGATGGCTGACGCAAAACTCGTCCCGATAAATCAGACTATAGCCCCGGGCAACGGCACGCATGGTCCATTCCCGATCCTCGGATACGCCATTGATGAACCCACCGATCTTGTCGAATACATCCCGTCGAGTCAGCAGGTTGCCTGCCCCGGAACATCCCTGAACTTCGATGTACCGGCGGAAATTAAAGGCAAATACAGCCTCAAATGCCTCGGCCCCGCTGCGGGGTGACGGGGTTTCATCAAACACGTCAACCCGGCCTCCGATCAAATCTGCCAAATCTGCGATCTGGCGTCCGACCGTCAGCCAATCCGGCGCAGGAACACAATCCGCATCGATAAAAAACAAACGTGGCGCCGTCGTTTCCGCTACGCCACGATTGCGCGCATGGGCTGCTCCCTTTTGCGGCTCCACAAGAAAGCGCACCTCGGGGAAGGCCTGCCGGATGCCATCCAGCGAAATCGGAGAGTTGTTGTCTACAACAACGACTTCGGTTCCACCCAGGTCATTTTTCCTGAGTGCGTGCAGGCATCGTTCCAGCCTTGGAAGGTCGTTATAATGAGGTATGATTACCGCATCGACCGGAGCTTCTTCAGTACGTGCCGTACTCATTCCCGAAGGCCCCACTGATATACCGGCATTTGTTCAAAACAATTCCCATGACATTCGTGAGTTCTGCCAATTGCCGCTCGGCAATGTCGATATGATCAATGCTTGTTTCTTCCGCTGCTGCCAAAAGCAAAGCGCAGTCGACATTCTTAAGAAAACCATGGCTGTCGTCGCTGGCCATCAGTGGCGGCGTGTCAAACAGAATGACATCGGGTTTGTATTCCGCTTCGAGCTGCTCCAGAAATTCGATTGTCCGCCGGCTTTGCAGAATTTCTGCAGGGTTGCGTGTTGAAGAGAAGTTCAACCCGAAAATCACGTTGTTACCGTGGCGCAGTGCGTGTTCGTGAAACGGCACTTTCCCCTGGATGACATCAGCCATACTGTAATTTCCGGTTTGCTTCAGTATCTCTGCCAATCCCCTGCGCCGCATGTCGAAATCGATCACGATCGTGCGCAAGTCCTCCTGTCTGCTAAGGCTGAATGCCAGATTTGCAGCTGCCGTACTTTTACCGCACCCGCTATAGGGAGAGGTAAGCGCCACTCTCCGCCAGCCTTTGGACAAGGTCTGCTGCAACATCTTGGTCCGCAACATGTCATAAGGCGTTGCATCAGCCCCACCGTTAAATGACATCAGACGCTTGCGGGAGATGAGCCCTGGGTCGATCACGATCTCGGGTACAGTCAGCCAGATGTCCTCATCCGCGCTTTCCTGGGGAACATGCAGCTGTTCTTCAGTTACTGGCTGCAGTGGTTGAGGCTGTTGACGGCTGTCTCGTGCCCTGCGGGCCTTCTGAATCGCCTGCTGAAGACGGTCCATTACACCCTCCTTGATTCAATCAGAACAGAAATCACTAGAACACCCCAAGCTTGTCGATCACTTTTTCAGCGAACAGATCCAGTGGCAGATAATAGGTATGCACAGCCCAAACGCCTGCAGGCACACCAACCATAATCACCAGAATGGCTACAACCCAGATAAGGCGCTGCTTCATCACTTCACCCCGAGATCGTACATATGGGATGGTCGCGATGGGCCACACGTCCAGCTTCTTGATCAGATCCTCAGGTCGACGCGGGGCCCGGTTCAACACCTCAAGCAAAAAGATCAAAGCCAAACCCAAGGCGATACCAGTCCCTATTCCCCCGCCTGCAATTAACAGACGGTTGGGCTTGGTCGGTGTGCTGGGGACAGAAGGGTGTTCAATTACCGAAATACGCTGCCCCTGAGACGTAACTTCGATCCGCTCACCAGTTGAAGCCGAGGCCAAACGGGAAACGGCTGTATTATATTGCGCCTGGATATTACTTTGGTCGCGCTGCAATTCTGCCAGCGTAATCGAATTTGCAGGAGTCAGTTCAATTGACTGGGTTACCTTTTCAAGGCTTTCCTCAGTGACGGTTCGCTGATCTTCAAGTGCGGCGATTTGTGAATCCAACTGAGCTAGTTGCAGATCAAGTGACGAGTTTCCCGTTTGTGTGGCCGTCGTAGCTGCACTTGTACTCTGTTCAGCTGCGACAACTTCCTCCAAACGGTTGATCCGGGCACGTAAAATCTTAATCTGCGGGCTGCTTTCGGAATAAATCCCCAGCTGGTTATCAAGCTGGTTGCGCAATTGGGTTAGCTGTTGCTGGGCCTGTGTCTGCGGCTGCTGTCCAACAGTCGTGATCTGACCTGTCGTGCTGTAGATTTCCAGCAGTTTCTCTCGCTGCTTCTGCAGGGTAAAAATCTGCTGATCGGTTTGCTGAAGACTGGCTTGCAATGTTCCTTGCCGCGCCATGCGAAACTGCAGGCTGGCCGGCAGGGCGCCAGCGTTCTCACTCTGAAACTCAAGAACCCTCGCGTCGGCCCGGTCGAGCTCGGCACCAAGGCGCTCGACTTCCTGCTCAAAGAACGCAAGGGTGTCAGATGCTCGTTCTTTACGATACTCGACATCAAGCTTTTGAATTTCCGTTAGATACTCGTTCAGCACGCCGGCTACGATTGGCCCGCTTCTGCCATCGAATGTAATCGACATCAGGTTTGCCTGATTGCGACCGGAAGAAATTCGAACCCGGGTATTTGAGCGCAGCTCATGAAGTATCTCATCCGGAGTAGCCTCGTCCTGGTTCGGCAACACCTTATACTTGCGCGAAATATCAAGAAGAACCGGTCGCGTGAGTAAGCGTTGTTCAACAATCTGGAGCTGTTCAAACGGAGACGTCGTAACCGTACTGGCCGCCAGATTTCCGGGAATCTGCGGCGATTCAACAATCAGACGTATTGTGGAAGAATAGGTTGGCGGCAAGGTCATTGCCACGGTGACCGAAATCGCAGAGACAATCGTCGCCACAATGAGGAAATACGGAAACCGCCGCAGGAAAATGGAGAAATAGTAGCGTGCAGGACCCATCTTAGACCGTCAGCTCCTTCTCAAGTGAGTTTCCGCCAAAGAATACGCCATCATCGATCACTTGATTGATGATGGTTTCGTCGACCTTATCCGCTTCATTTGTCCAGGCATAAAGCAGGGCAAAGTCACAGAACTGATTGACCAGGCGCGGCACACCGCGGGTCTGCTGAAAAATCATCTTGCAGGCGTCTTCTGTAAACTCGCCACCAGACCCGCCGGCCGTTTTCATTCTATGCCTGATATAGGCTTCGACGGACGACTCATCCATCCGTTCAAGATGAAAACTTGCGGCCACGCGCTGCGTCAGCTGGCGCATCTTGGGGTCCAGAACCATGTCGCGCAATTCAGGTTGGCCAACCAGAACAAGCTGGATCAGTTCGTCCGTGTTCGAGTTGATATTGGTCAGCATACGGATTTCTTCCAGACCTTCGACTGTCAGGTTCTGCGCTTCGTCAAAGATCAGGACCACCCGCCGCCCTTCGGCATATTCCGCAACCAGAAAATCCTGCAGATCCCGGAACAGCTGAACATAGGGGGCGTCGTTGTTAATTGGCAGGCCCAATGCATGCAGAACCCATTGCAGCAGCTCTCCGCGGCCACCTTGCGCATTCGAGATCAGCCCAACGGTGATCGACTCTTCCATTTCACTCAGAAGATGCTGCACCAGGGTTGTTTTCCCAGCCCCGATCTCGCCTGTCAGCACTGTAATGGGTGCACAGCTCATGATGCCGAACTGCAGCACCGAATACCCACGCTTGTGCAGCGGTGACCAGTACATGAATCCGGGGTCCGGAAGCAGTGTGAAGGGCCGCCGATCGAGCCCGAAATAGTCTAGATAAAACCCGTCACTGGACGCCATTGCACCTCGGCTGCCTTCCGCCTTGTCAAACCTCGTACCGGCCCCCTGGAGATTATCCAAACTTAAACTCTGAACCACCAGAAATCCCTTACATAAAGAACACGTCACATAAACAAAAAGTACTTGGGTACTACTTTGCCACAAAATCAAGATAGCAGGCACCACTAAACTGCACACGCGGTGAATTGACCTGCGGCCCCCTTCAATCAGAAATATTTCTCACAATTGTTTCCATCTACGCCTTTGAAAAAAGCCCGTCGATGACGCCTCGGCAATCCGGCAGGAATACGAGTCAAAAAGGCCTCTTGGAGGTCAAAATCAGCTCCAAAAGCATAAAATTTTACCTATTGTACCCAAAGGGGAAACGGAAACCCTTGAACTTTCAACAGACCAGTTGAGCAAAGTTTCACGATACCATTAGAAAACTCTCGTACTAAGTCGTTCTGAGATGTCCTTGCCAGTATTATTGTTTTGCAAGCCAAGCCAAATTTGTTAACACTTGATTACGGGAAAGTGGCCTCGCGAGTGAGCAAGCGCAGGGTCGAAGTGGTATAAAAATATAAGATTTTAAGTATATGTAGTTGAGGTCGAGCGTGTTCTGTTCCTGAGTTTGGTAAGTGGTTCGTGAGTATTTGTGTGTGTGTTGGGGGTTTAAATAGTGACAAGTCATTCAAAAGAAGTGGCCAACGCTGGTGCGGGCTACTCTAGCATCTCTGTTATGCCGACCTCAGTTCAGTACCCGGGGTTCTACAGAGTTGTGGGAAAACGCATCTTTGATATCGCGTTTACACTGTTTGCAGCGCCGTTTGTCGTTCCGATGGTTGTGCTTCTGGCCGTATTTCTGGCCAGTCAGGGCGTAACACCGTTTTACCGGCAGGAGCGGGTTGGAAAAGACGGCAAGGTTTTCAAGCTGCTCAAACTGCGCACTATGGTGCACGACGCTGAGGCCGTGCTGAAAGAACATCTGGCAGCCGACCCCGAAGCCCGGGAAGAGTGGAACCGCAACCAGAAGCTTCGCAACGATCCACGCATCATTAAATTCGGCACATTCCTGCGCAAATCCTCAATGGATGAATTACCGCAATTCTGGAACGTTTTTGTGGGTGAAATGTCTCTGGTCGGACCTCGCCCGATGATGGTGAACCAGCAGGAACTGTATCCCGGCAAATTCTACAACGCGATGCGCCCTGGCATTTCCGGGTTTTGGCAGGTGTCCAAGCGCAACCAGTCTTCATTTGCCGAACGCGCTTATCACGACACAAATTACTGGAAAAGCATGTCGTTCAGCACAGATGTGTCAATCCTGATCCGGACTATCTCCGTCGTCCTGCGCGGCACCGGGTGTTAAACCCGGAACGCGTGGCCGGGTAAAACTGTCGGCTGCGTGCGATTTCGTAACTTTTGCGGGAGTGCAGCATTGAGCAGAGCCGGAACCTCTATCAACAAATTGCTGGCCAGCGCCTTCTTGGCCGCAGCCCTGCTATTGAGCGCGTGCGACTCGGCCGAAGAACGCGCAGAGGCGCATTTCCAGGCCGGACTGGCTCATCTGGAAGCCGGTGACGTCGAGCGCGCATTGGTCGAATTCAGGAATGTCTTCAAACTCAACGGTCAGCACAAAGAGGCGCGACTGACCTTCGCCCGGCTGGAGCGCGAGCGGGGCAATATCCGTGGTGCCTACAGCCAGTATCTAAGACTGGTAGAGCAATATCCGGACAACCTCGAAGGACAGCGCAGCCTTGCCGAGATGGCACTGGAAATTGGCAACTGGGATGATGTCAGACGTTACGGCGGCGCTGCCGCAGCACTGGCCCCGAACGATATCGAAATCAAATCCATCAACAACACGCTGACTTATACCGACGCGGTCAGAAATGGCGATGCCGCAGGCGTGGATTTCACTGTCCACACCGCCCTCAAGATGATCGAGAAACACCCCGATCTGATGACTGCGCGGCAGATCGTGATTGACCATCTGGTCCGCGACCAGGACTGGACCGGCGTCTTGAACGAGACCAGTGCGGCACTTGATATCAATCCAAAGGAGGAAAACCTTTACGGGATTCGCCTCCGCGCGCTGCGGGAACTGGACAAGCCCACTGAAATCGAAACGCTGCTCAGACAAATGGCATTTGTGTTCCCTGACGATGAAGGCGTCGAACAGTTACTCGTCCAGCATTTTATCGACCAGGGCAATCTGGATGCCGCAGAACAGATGCTGCGCTCAGAGGTGGACCCAAAAGACACAGATTACATGCCAGCCCAGCGTCTGGTCGCGTTTTTGAACGAAAATCGCAGTATATCGGCCGCGATTACCGAATTGGATACGATCATCACGCATAACGGACCCAATACCGCACGCTTCAAAACGATACGCGCCGCATTGAAATTCCGTTCTGGCGATAAACAGACCGCAATTGCCGAGATGCACGCATTGCTTGAAGGCGCGCAACGCACCATTCAGACAAGGGAAAACGAGGTGGAATTTGCAAGAATGCTATTCCAAACTGACGACCCCGGCGCAGCAAGAACCTTGATTGAAAACGTGCTTTCAGAAGATCCCACCCAAGTTGAGGCGCTCAAGTTCAAGGCATCATGGTTGATTGAAGAAGACAATATCGGTGATGCCATTGTTCAATTGCGCGAAGCACTTCGCCAAGACCCCCGCGACCCGCAATTGATGACCCTTATGGCGCAGGCTCATGAACGCAATGGGGACAGGGATCTGATGGGGGAAATGCTGGCCCTGGCGACGGAAGTATCGCGAAATGCGCCAGAGGAAACACTGCGCTACGCTCAGTTCTTAATAGAAGAAAATGACCCGGAAATTGCCGAACGCATCCTGATCGCATCTCTCCAGCAGACACCCGAAGAACCCGATCTTCTGTTCCTTTTGGGTGAAGTTTATCTGGGCATGAAAGACTGGGCGCGGCTGGAGGTTGTCCTGCGCTCTGTCAAGGACCTGAACACCCCCGAGGCACGGCGCCTCGCAAATGAACTCAAGGCCCACATGCTTGCAGCCCAGGCGCGCACGGAGGAACTGACTGCCTTCCTGAACGAGTTAACAGATGATCCCGAATTTGGCCTGCCAGCCGATATCGCACTTATTCGCTCGTTGCTGGCACAGGGGCAGGCCACTGCCGCCTTTGCTCGCCTTGACGAACTGCTCGCAGAAGATCCGGATTCTCTGCCGGTGCGATTGGTCAAGGCCCACGCCTTGACGGGTGAAGGCAAACGCGGCGAGGCTGAGCAGCTCTATCGCGCGATCCTCGAGGACTATCCGGATACAACGCGGGCCTGGTTATCACTGCACGCACTGATCGTTGAACGCAACGAGGTTGAACTGGCCAAAAGCATTCTGACAGATGCCCTGACTAGATTGCCCGAGAACCCCGAGCTTCTCATGCTGCAGGCGGCAGATCACGAACGCTCCGGAGAGCTGGATCAGGCGATCTCGGTCTATGAAAAACTTTACCCGCTCAGCAACCGATCCTTGGTTGTGGCCAACAATCTGGCCAGCCTGTTGACAACCCACCGCAGCGATGACGAAAGCCTGCAACGCGCCAGCGTTTTGGCAAGGCGACTCCGCGGCACCCGCGTGCCTGTTTTTCAGGAAACCTATGGCTGGGTTTCTTACAGAATGGGCAATTATGACGAGGCCGTCAGCTACCTTGAACTCGCAGCGCGAGCATTCCCCGATCACCCCACAGTTCTATATCATCTGGGCAAAGCCTATGCCGCTGTCGACCGTCGAGAGGACGCCCTGCGCGCGTATCGTGCAGCACGGGCGACGGGAGTTCCCCTGAACATTTCACCTTCGCTGGAAGAAGAGATCGAACAGGTCAGTTCCGCGGACAAGCTGGGGCAATAGTGTTTCCAAAGCGGAATCCGCTGCAAATCTGCCGCATCTCGCATCCGTATGAAACGCTGCAGATTGTTTCGTTACCAATGAGTTGGCATAAAGGGGAAAAATATGAGAGATTTGAACATGCGGACAGTAATCGCTTCATTGATTGCGTTTGTCATGACTATGGTCGTGGCAAGCGGGGCTTGGGCGCAATCCTATCAGATCCAGCCGGGTGATGCTCTTCAGATCGAGGTATTGGAAGACCCCGCCCTGAACCGAACCGTTCTGGTTTTGCCAGACGGCTCCATCACCTTTCCCCTTGCCGGATCAATTCGGGCAGGAGGACTATCAACTAATGGATTAAGTTCATCCCTGGCATCGGCGCTGGCACCAAATTTCAATACACCGCCGACCGTATTTACATCGATTGCAAGGGTCGCACCTCCTGCGTTTCCCGGATCTCTCACTCCAACCGGACCGACAATTGATGTCTTTATCATGGGTGAAGTCAACGCACCTGGAAAATACCTTGCAACCGAGGGAACAACTATTCTTCAGGTTTTGGCTCAGGCTGGCGGCCTGACCAATTTCGCGGCTCGCAAGCGCATCGAATTGCGCCGGGCTGACAGTAAGGCAGGTGCGGTAAACAAATACAAATATAACTACGATGGCTCGGGCAGTGGCATCAAAGGCAATACAGTTCTTAAGACCGGAGACGTTGTTGTGGTGCCCGCACGCCGTTTGTTCGAATAGGGGCTCATACAGGTGGGAAAATCCAAAAATAAACTATCCACCACGCTGGGGGGCGGGGTAGCTTTGTTCTTTTCGCTGACGCCTGCGGTTGGACAGCAAAACCTGACGCAACAAACAACTGTACAGCAAACGGCTGCGCCATCGACGGCCACACAACGCGCCCCCAGCTTACAACTCATCTCTCAACAGGCTCAACGAAACCCAGCGCGCAGGGTCGGTCTGCCGCCCGCCGCCCGGCAAACCGGCGGCACCGGAACCGGGCTGAGCATAACGTTGGATTACCTGTCATCACTCCGGCATGATGACAACCTCAGGCTAACGGACCCTTCCCTTGGGTCGACCACTTGGTGGGAGAACACACTGGCCTTAGGCCTCGTCAACCAGACACCAGGCTCTACTCTGACCTTCGACCTATCGGGGCTGTATCGGATCGCCAACGAACCAATCATTGGAACAGAATCCAGTTTTTCGGACCCGTTCACACAGCTGACATATCAACGAGACAACGCTAACAGCCAGTTTCGATTGCTTGCCGAATACCGTGAAAGAGATTTAGCCTTCAACAGGTCACTGACCGATATAAATCTGGATGGCGTCATCGATGCCTCTGATGTCATCGGCACCGTGGGTGATCAGGTCAATACGCGTGGAAACCTGGACTGGCAAACTGGTTTGAATGATCCTTTGGGTTTCCGGTTTAACTACAGCCACCGCGAACGCAGCTATACGAACACAATTAACCCGAACCTGTTCGACAATAGATCGGATGACTATGCAGCAACCGCGATACTTAGAATCTCTCCGATTCTACAGGGAAACGTGCGCGTTAGTTACATAGACTTCAATGCAGACGATGCTGTAGGCACCGACCGGAAGACGACGACCGTGTCAACTGGTGCAACATATGACGTATCCCCAGTTACCACTGTCAGTGCGAATATTGGCTACACCCAGGTCGATAACACGCTTCGCACGACCAATACCAATAACGTTACGGAGAATTTTGTCTGGGACTTTTCCTGGAACAAAAATCTGTCGAACGGCACGGCCAATATTTTTCTCGACCAGACATTCGGCGTGAATGGTACAAGATCCAACGCCACCTTTGGTCGAAGCTTTCAATGGGCTGGCGGGTTGTTCAGCTTCAATGCCGGATTTACCAGAGGGCCCTTTGACGAAGTCACACCAATTGGCCAGATCGACTATAGCTATCAACTGGCCAGCTCTCAAATCTCTGCAAAAATCCAGCGCCGGGTCGGTACCAGTACACAAAGCAACGAAACCCGCGAAACCGTGGCTTTTCTAGCCTATGATTACTTTATCAACCCGGTATCCGGTCTGTCTTTCAGCGTCAATTTCATCGATCAGGAAAGCGAAGGCCCGGGCCCGTCCAACCCGCGTCAGCGCGGTACTTTCGATGCGTCCTACACCCGCGCAGTCACAAAGGACTGGGCGATGAACATCGGTTATCAATACGAAATGGATGACCAGAACGGATTTAAGGCGACCTCTAACTCGGTCTTCCTGACGCTTGGGCGGAGGTTCACTCTTAAACCTTAAAAAGGTAGCTCCGAACAATCCAACCCTTGCTTTCTGATTGTATCCGTGTGGGATCATAAACGCAGGGCCCGAGGGGGTTACAATTCCAGGGCCTCTCATATTATGCATGATGGTTTGTGATGCATCGTCTCGATTCAAACGACAGCCGCCGCAAAGTGCTTGAGACGGCCCGAACCGCCCTGCCTGCAATCAACGCTGCGGGGCTGTTCTGGTTTGCCCTTTTGCTGCTGGGGTCGCTTCCCGTTTTCTGGATCGGCATTGTCTCGCTGGGCGCGGCGTGGAGCACGCCGGAATACAGTCACGGACCGCTGATCCCCATCATCTCGCTGTACCTGTTCCTGCGTGAATTACGGGACATGCCGCCGCCTAATCCCATTGTGCGCGACCGCTGGCCGGGCGTGGCCGTGATTGCTTTGGCTCTGGCCGTCGCCATTCTCGGCAACCTAGCGCGCATTCCGGATATCGTCACCTATGCAATGATCATCTGGACCGGTGGCGTCATGGTGACCGTTTTCGGCTGGCGACGCGGGAAATACCACCAATTGCCCGTAATCCATCTGATCTTCATGCTGCCCCTGCCCCAGTTCGTCTACTGGAAGCTCACGATCTTCCTGCAATGGATATCGTCCGAACTGGGCGTCTGGTTCGTGCAGCTCGCCGGTGTTTCGGTCTTTATCGAAGGCAATGTCATCGATCTGGGGGTCTACAAGCTGCAGGTGGCCGAGGCTTGCTCGGGCCTGCGTTATCTGTTCCCGATCCTCAGCTTTTCATACCTCTTTGCCCTGCTCTACCGCGGTCCGATCTGGCACAAGGTGGTTCTGCTGGTCTCGGCCGCGCCGCTGACCGTTCTGATGAATTCCATCCGCATCGGCGTGATCGGCATTCTGGTCAATCAGCATGGCATCGAACAGGCCGAAGGGTTCATGCATTTCTTCGAAGGCTGGATCATCTTCCTGCTCTGCGTCGCCATTCTGTTTCTCATGGCGCTCGGTTTGCAGCGTCTGGCCCCCGATCCGAAACCGTTCACCGAGGCAATCGATCTGGATACCGAAGGGCTGGGTACCGTCGCATTGCGTATCTTTGCCATCCGCGCTTCGGTCGCGCTGGCTCTCGCGGCGCTTTTGACGCTTGCGGTCTCGGCCGCGTGGACACTGCGCCCCGCCTCCGAGGTGAAACTCGTCGAGCGGGACCCCTTTGTCCTCTATCCGCGACAATTAGGCGACTGGTCGGGGTCGACTACCAGCCTTGATCCCAATGTTGAACGAACTCTGGGCGCCAGCGATTACCTCCATGCCACTTATATCGACAGCGGATCGGGTGATTTCGTGAACATGTTCGTGGCCTTCTACGACAAGCAAACCGAAGGCGAAGGCATCCATTCACCCGAAGTCTGCCTGCCCGTAGGTGGCTGGGAAATCTTCAGCCTTGAGCCATATGAGATCAATCCGGGCGACACCCCCTACGGCAGCTTTACCGTCAACCGCGCTGTCATCCAGAAAGAGCTGTCAAAGCAGCTTGTTTACTACTGGTTCGAACAGCGCGGCAAACGCGTGGTCAACGATTTCCGCGCCAAGATGAGCGTTATTCAGGACGGGTTCACCATGGGCCGGACCGACGGCGCATTGGTTCGATTTGTCACCCCCATCCTGCCCGGCGAAACCGAGGCGGATGCAGATGCAAGACTCCAGCGGTTCATGGAACCCAGCCTGAACCGCCTACCACGGTTTGTGCCGTTTTGATCTAAGGTAAAAGCCCGGCTTGGTTTCCCTCGATTACAATCGAAAAATACTCCGGTGTGTTCAAAGACAGACGAATAAAAGAGACACCGAGGCACTGCCCCAATCCTTCCACGACCAAATTACTTTGTAACACAACCACCTTATCCTGTCACAATCACCAAGCTCGACTGGAAAGGCTCAGCTGCCGAAGGCCTGAACTAGAAAATGCACCTAAGTGAAAGAGCTGCCAACGAGCGACTTTTTGGGTCCTACCCCTTCCAGATCCGCTTATACGCCGCGATCAGCGCGGGTACCTGATGGGGCCAGGCCATCTCGGCTTCGACCCGGGCGCGGCCATAGCGGCCCATGGTGGTGCGGCGGTCGTCATCTGCCAGCAGCTCGGTGATCTTGTCGGCCATATCCACCGGATCGTTGGCCTTGGCGTAAAGCGAGGCCTCCTGCGCCGAGAACCGCCCTTCGGTCACGTCGAACTGAACGATGGGTTTCTCGAACGCCATGTATTCAAGGATCTTGTTCATGGTGGATTTGTCATTCATCTCGTTCACCCGGTCCGGGTTCACGCAGACATCGGCGGTCGACAGGATCTCAAACAGATCATGATCCGGCGCGCGGCCGGTGAAGGTGACATAATCCGACAGGCCCATATCGGCGGATTGCTCCCGCAGCTTGTCCAGGCTGGGACCACCGCCCACAAGGCAGAACTGGATGTCGTCGCGCCCCTGAACCTGCACAAGATGCGCCACGGATTCCAGCAGCAGGTCAATGCCTTCCTGATCGCCCATGACGCCGACATAGCCCACCATGTATGTCCGCCCGTTGCGCCACGCCGGGTTCGGGGGCAGATGCTGCAACCGGCTCAGATCGGGGCCCGAGCGAACCACAAAGACATCCTCGGGCGCCATGCCGCCGCGCTCGATGGCGATCTTGCGATAGCTTTCATTGGTGGCGATCGACACCCGCGCCGAGGCGAAGGTCAGCCGCTCGAACGTCTTCATCAGCTTCCAGAAGAAGCCGCGCTTGTCGAATTTCGCTTCGTAAAGCTCGGGGTTGATGTCGTGGTGATCGAACATATAGCGCACGCCAAACAGCTTGAAGGGCAGCGCCACCAGAAAGATCAGATCGGGCGGGTTGCAGCCATGGATGACATGAAAGCCGCGGGTGAACTTGATCTTCAGTGACAGCCAGCTTTCCCAGAACAGCGCCGCGCCATATTCCAGCAGATACCCCAGCGCCCCACTGGCATCCAACGGCAGCGGGTGGCGGTAGACCTTGATGCCTTCATCTTCCCAGACACGTTCCTCATGGCCCTTGCCGGTGGGGCAGATAACCGAGACCAGCGCGCCTGCGGCAGCCAGCGTGCGCGCCTCCATCCAGACGCGGCGGTCAAAGGGCACGGGCAGGTTTTCCACCACGATCAGAACCTTCAGCCCTTTCAGCGGCTGGCTCTGGCGCAGCTCGTCGAACGAGATCGGCTGAACAGCGGGCACAGGGCTAGTCATATTCATAGGTTCTTATCACCTCTGCATCGCCAAGGCTCAGATCATTCACGATCCGGTTCGACCCTATCACCAGATCCCAGGGCCCGGCCTCGGCTGTGGCGCGATCCACCAGCAGGCTGTCCATATCGGGCAGATGGGTAAAGGCATAGCCCAGGTTCTGCCCCCGCAGATCGGCCGGTTCAATCGCCGGATCATAGACCGACAGCTGATAGCCTGCGTCCAGCAGCCGTCGGGCAATATCGACATTGGGGCTTTCGCGAAGATCATCAGTTCCGGCCTTGAAGGCCAGCCCCGCCATCAGCACCCGGCCGCCTTCGGGCAGCCGCGCCATGATGTCCTGCGCCTGATAGGTTTTATGCGCCTGATTGGTCTGCAACAGGCTGTCAATCAGATGGGTATGGGCCCCCACCTCACCGGCGATATGCTGCAGCGCGCGCACATCCTTGGGCAGGCACGAGCCCCCGAACGCGCCGCCCGGACGGGTGTAATAGGCCGAGATGTTCAGCTTGGTATCCGAGACGAAGATCTCGTGCATGGTTTTGGCGGATACGCCCATGCTGTGGCAGATACGGCCGATCTCATTGGCAAAGGCCACTTTGGTCGCGTGCCAGGTGTTGTCGACAAATTTGGTGATCTCAGCCTCTTCAAAAGCGGTGTAGAACACCGGCGCGTCCAGACCCTCGTGCATTTCGTCCATCACCGCCGAGCGATTGCCACCGGCTGTACCAACAACGATCTTGGGCGGGTTGAAGAAGTCATCTACCGCCGACGCCTCGCGCAGGAATTCGGGGTTATAGACAATCTCGACCGCCTGCGCCGTCCGCTCGCCCAGATAGCTTTGGAAGATCGGCTCGATCAGTTGCCGCACGGTGCCCGGCCGGAAGGTCGACCGATACGCCACCGTCAGAGGCCGCGCCCGATCCGGCGATACGGTTTCGGCAATCTGACGCGTCACCTCGGCCACAAAGCTCATGTTATGCGAGCCGTCAGTGGAACTGGGCGTGCCCACACAGACAATGGCCAGATCCACATCTCCGAGGTCCGGCATCTCGACCACGGCCCGGATCAGATTTTTCCCAAGCGCCTCGGTCAGCAACCCGGCCACTTTCGGCTCCTTGATCGGGGGCTGGCCTGCGTTGATTTCGGACACCTTGTCGGCATTAACATCGATGCCGATCACCTCGTGCCCTTCACGGGTCAGACAGCACGCTGCCGTGAACCCCACATACCCCAAACCAAAAATCGCAATCTTCATATTTTCATACCGTCTTGAAAACTGGTGTCGTCACTCAATTGTTTCTAAATCGAATACAAGGCTTCACATACCCGATGTCCTTGCTCAAATTGATTTCAAATTGTGGGATTAATCGCAAATTTTCCTTGAAATGTGGCAACGCTTTCTGACACTGAGCGTAGATCATGCGACCTTGTCACTAGATGAATAACAACCTTCAAACTGATTACCAACGACTGGCCTGGATTGCCACAAAAGTTACCGGTGACATGCCCAGATCTGCCTTGGGAGAAGGCAAAACCAGAAACACTGAGGCGTTAAATTGTTTTTTGTTCTAAATGTAGAAAGATGGTGCGATTGACGCATTCTCCTAAAGTAGGCTTGCCTTCCAGCGTGCTGACTCGCAGATCTGCCCTTGCAGTGGGCGCTGCGACTCTCTTGGCGTCCGGCCTCTTCAGACAGGCTTTGGGTTTTGCAACGCTTGCCATCACTGCTCGCCTTCTCAGGCCCGAAGACTTTGGTATCATTGCCTATTTCATAATTGCGACCGCGCTGTTTGAGATGCTGCAGCGCCAGGTCAGCATCGTGTTGATCCGATTGGATGATGTAACCCACGAGCATCTCGACACAGTTTTCACCATGCAAATTCTACTTGGATTGACAACTGGCGCGTTGGTCTGGGTGTCAAAACCCCTTGTAGCTTTGCTCGGCATACCTGAACTTGTCGAGATTTTGCCTGCAGTTGCAGCAATTTCGGTTTTGCTCGCCCTGCGCAGCCCACGTTTTCTTCTGTATGAACGCGGCCTGAGGTTTTCGCTGGCCGCAGCAGAGGAAACGTTCAATCGTATCGCTTATGCCAGTGTCGCCATCTATCTGTCATGGCTGTGGCAGGATTTCTGGGCGATTATTGTAGCCCTGTTTGTCGGTGCTGCGACCCGAAACATTTGGACATTCGCCACTGCTCCTATGTTTCCCAGGCTTTCAGTATCGCGCTGGCGGGAAAGCCTGTCTTTTTCCTCCTGGTCCATGGGCGCGCAACTGTCCCAGTTTTTGGCCAACAACATGCCCCAGATTGTTATCGGCGCAACTCTTGGCCTTGCAGATGCAGGGATTTTCCGGGCCGGCAGCCGCATTACCACGATTGTGACAACACAATTATTTGCCCCGTTGCAACGCGTGATCTACCCGGGTCTGGCAGATGTCTCACGGTCGACCGGGCAACACCAGGAAGCATTTAAGCGCATCAACGAGATGCTGCTGGCTTTCGTTCTGCCGATCAGCGTCGGAACTGCGCTGATTTCGGAAGACATGATCCTTGTCGGTATGGGATACAAATGGATCGCCGCTGCTCAGGTCATCTGGGTTCTGGCGCCACTCAAAGCCTTGGAAACACTCCAGGCGAATGTTCGGGCCGCCAGCTATATCGAAGGGTCAACGCGTATTCTGTTCATCCGGAACGCAACCTTGTTGGCTCTGGTCTGTTTTTTCATGTGGGTCGGTACCAAGTTTGACTTTCGTGGCGCGCTGGCGGCAGCTGGCCTGTCCAGCTTTACCGCGCTCATTATCACCCTGATCATTGCCAGAAGGTTCGGCAAGGGTGGCCTGTTTGAACCGCTGACCGTCGCCTGGCGCAGCATCCTGTCCTGCGCCATCATGATCGCCTTGGTGATCTTTGTTGATATGCTTCTGCACACCGGGGCACATGTCCCGCGCCTCATGGTGATCGTTCTGGTCAAAGTCTGCGTTGGCGTAGTCACCTACACATTGACCCACATCCTGCTGTGGATCATGGCGGGTCGGCCCGAAGGGTTTGAAACACTGGTCTTTTCACTGCTGTCCCGTCTGCGCGGTCACCTCCGGCGCGAGCGCGCCTGAACCAGGAATGTCGTTACAGCGCCGCTTGCAATTGGGCGGTGATATAGTCCAGATGCGCCGCCCCGAGGTACTGGTGCAAAGGCAGGGACAGCGCCTTGTTCTTCAGCGCCATTGCCTCTTCCTGACCGCCCCAGTCCAGGTTGCGGTTGAACCCCGCCCACCACGGCGTCGCCCCTATTCCCTTACTTTGCAAAGTCTGAACGACCCGGTTCCTGTCTGCCACCATCACCGGCATGTTGAGTGGGCAGGTCTCCGGTGCGAGCTCGGGCAACAACAGATGAACACCCGGACTTCCTTCAAGCAGATCTCTGTATCGCTGCCAGTTCGACCGTCGGGCCGATATCGCCTGAGAGACGGAAAATGACTTCAAGGGGCGAGAGGCAAAAACGCTCATCCCTGCGTTCAGAAGAGCCGGATCAAAATAGTAGTGCCCCGGAATATCCTCCAACTTATCGTTCTCACGGGGGGCATTCTCAGCCGCAGGCTTGCCCTTTAGCGCCTGAACCATGCCCTTTGCGCGCGTTGAACCAAGCGCGGCGGTCAGACCAGTACGCACCAGCGTTTTTGCGACAACCTTGCGCGGTGCAGGACAGTTGAACGGATTACCGCTTTGCAAATCGGGCGCATTGATCACCAGCGCACCACCGCCCAGAACCGGAACAAATTTATAAAAGCAAAACACCGACACGTCACCGGTACGACCTTCGGCGGGTGATGCCCCGCTCAGAAGACTTAGCGCGCAATCCTCAATCATCCGCAATCCATGCCGGTCGCACAGCTTGCGCAGCTCTGCCAAAGCCGGCTGAATAACCCCGAAATAGTGGATGACATAGAGCACTTTGGTCTGTGGAGAGATCAGCGGCTCGATCCGAGCAGGATCAGCAATCAGATCCTGCGCCACCGGAAACAGCCGGACCGACAAACCCGCATGGATCAACGGATCAACTTCCGATCCACAATTGTAGGCCGGTGCCAGAACCTCATCCCCGGGCTGCAATTCCAACAGGTCGCAGGCCGCCCGGATCGCAACACGGGTGTTATAGCTTGGAAACGCCCGACGCCCCTTGAACAGAGACATATAACCCCCCTCCGGGTCCGACCGGAAAAGGTTGGAAAAGCGCATCGGAGGATCGCCACAATACAAGGTGTTCCGGGTGGGTTTAGTGGTCATGTCAGCCTGTAAAGTTCAATAGCTTCGCCAAACCCGGCGGCGCATGATCCGGTTTTCGTCACACTGCCCTACAGGGGAAAAGCCCATTTTCAGAATATTCTTGCGAGACGGCAGATTGTAATCTCTGCAATTGGTGAAAATCCCCTCGACCCCATCCGAGGCCCGGTCCGCCGCAATCATCCGCCATAGCCGTTCCTGCAAGTTGCGACCTCGATAATCCGGCAGGACATAGACATGCCAAAACAGCTCCTCCCTCTCGCCCAAGGGGACAAAGAAATCACGACTGTGCATCGCATCGCGCACCCAGGCAAGGGCCTGCACATTGCCATCCTCCTCCAGCAGCCAAAGCCGCCATCCGAGTACCAGCCAGTCCACAGTACCCCAGTCATGCGCAGCCAGTGGATCGGTCATCCAAGCCAGATCCGACTGACCCAGTTCGTCCACAGACAAAACCTCGCGCAAGTGTCCACCCCCGCTCAGAGCGGGCGGCGACATACTGCTGTTCTGAGTATCGAGCCTGAACACCAGATGGCGTTTGCGTACGAAACTGTCGAGAAAGGCCAGCCAGACCTGTTTGATCAGCATTCCCGGCCCCAGCCGCGCCGCGCCCTGGATCAGCTGTATCTTGCCTTTCTTCGCTAACTTCATCTTCAGCACCGCCGACCGTTCTCACATCCAGGCTTCATCCCATGATCGCCCGTTTGACCTTTTTCAAATGCCCCCGCAGCAGATCACGGGCATTTCCGGTTAGAAACACATGTCGGTTCACAATTTTCTGCCGCTCGGAAATCCGTCGGATACTGCGCGGACCGAATTCCGACTTGTACTTGTGGATGTTGAACTTCTTGTCACCCGCAACCGGAGCGCGATACCCCTCTACATCCAGGATGCTGCATCCTTTTTGCTGCGCCCAGCACATCGCCTCAAGCCACAATGCCGGTGCGATACGCAGATTGCCGGCAGCCCTGAGATGTTCCGGCTCGGTTGTGAAGTGACGCCCATGCACGACGTCTTTGCTGCGATAGACCAACAGGCCAGCCAGAAACGCATCCTCCTGCCAGGCCATGATCACGGTTCCAATATCATCATGGCGCAGCACGTCTTCGAATGTCGTCTCATATGTAGCGACGTCCAATTCTTCCAATCCGCGCGTGGCGCGCAGGCGGTTCATGCTGCTTAGAAAGATGCCGAACTCTTCGCTTGTTTCTGCAATACGGAAGGTAACGCCCTGCCGTTCAGCGCGGCGGACTTCGCGCCGGGCGCTTTTGGAGAAACTTTTCATGATCTCCTCGCGGGTCCCGGATATGTCCACCCACCCGGTTTCGCGGAACTGCTCCTCTTCGGAAACCCGCCAACCGTTCCCGGCCAGAACGCTATCCATTGTTATCGCGTCCTGTTCTGTCCAGAATGGGGTGACATTCAGACTGCCCACGCTGGCCAGTTCAGGATGTTCGCAAAGGGCCTTCAAAAACGCAGCCATGTTGTGGGCATCGTCGCATACCGGGCCGCTCAGACAATAAGCTTTGGACCAGGCACCGGGCAAAAAAGGGTGCGGCTCAAGCGAAAGCAGGCCAACAGCCACCAGAGCGCCGCCGCTGCGGTGGGCGCGGGCATACAGAACCTTTCGGCCCGAGGCTTGCTCGGAACGGGCAAAAACCAGAGATTGCCGCGGGTGCTGGTGTTTTGCCCCTTTCAGGAATCTATCCCAGTCCGCGCGTTGTTCCGTGTTCAGGGATTCACTACAGTCGACCACGATATCGTCTTGGGTTCGAAGGTCCGGCGCTGTCAAACTATTACCTCAATATACTGGTCTATACGCTTTGACTTTTACGACCGCTATAAAACAACAATTGTCTTCAGAGGATTGTGGTCAGTGTATTCATAGAATGAAACAATGACTAAGTAATTTGAAATGTGAATGGTTAACGAGAATAGAGTATCATGATTTCATCACCAAACAGCACGTCTACTGCCTGCGCTGTTTCAATCGTGATCGTGAACTGGAACACCCGGGATATTCTTCGGGATTGCCTGATGTCCATCGCAAGCGAAACAATGATGCCGCATGAGATCATTGTCGTCGATAATGCATCAAACGATGGCTCGGCCGAACTCGTGCGAACAGAATTCCCTCGGGTGCGGCTGATCGCGAATAAGACCAACCGGGGCTTTGCTGCCGCCAACAATCAAGGACTGGAAATCGCGCAAGGGGACACCTTGTTGTTGCTCAACCCCGACACCATCATTCTGGACGGCGCGATCGACACAATGGTCCACTGGCTTGGGCAGCATCCCGATGTGGGATGCCTCGGTTGCCAGGTGCTGGAGGATGAGAACACCATTCAGCGCACCTGCTTTGCCGATCCCGGGCCTGCCAATCTTGCGCTGATCGAATTCGGACTGCATCGCCTGTCGCCGCAAAACCGGCTTCTGGGCCATGCCGAGTATGGAGACTGGGACCGAAACTCCGAACGACCGGTTGATGTGGTTTCGGGCATGTTCATGTTGGTCCCCCGTCACGTTTTCGAAGCGGTTGGCCTGTTAGATGAAGCATTCTTTGTCTATTCCGAAGAGGCCGATTGGTGCCGCCGCATTCGCGACGCCGGATGGTCTTGCGTATTTTCCCCCGCAGCGCAGATTCTGCATCTGGACGGGGGCGGCAAAAGCACGGTCCAGATCCGGTCACGCATGTTCGTGCAAATGCAAAAAAGCAAAATGATCTATTTACGCAAGCACTACGGCCTTTGGGGGGCGTTCTGTGGGCGGGCCATCTTTGTCGGGTCCTCTGTATTGCGTTTCCTGATGTCTGCCACCGGACAACATGACGAAGCCGCCGCGCGGCGACGGCTTGCGCGCGCATCCTTGCGGTATCATCTGATCAGACAGGAGCCGGTCGAGTGACCGAAGCTTCAAACCACTTGTCATTCCAGTGGGTTGATGGGGTGAAACCTCTGAGCGGCATGGTGGAAGAATGGATCGCCCTTGCCGATCGGGTGGGTGCGGATATCTATGCCAACCCGGTCTGGGTGCTGACATGGTGGATGCACTTTGGGCAGGGGCGAACACTGCGCGCATTGGTGGTGCGCAATGCGAGCGGGCATCTCGTGGCCCTGATCCCTTTCATGATTCACGCAGTCTGGCTGGGACCGATCAGGATACGTATCGCAAAACTCGCTGCAACGGACCCAAACACAGTGGTCTTTCGCCTCGCAGCCGAGGAATGGGCCGTGACACCCAGCCTGACGGAGGCACTGTCTGACCTTCTCGGGCGGGGGTGTGCCGATCTGATCAGCTTCACCCCCGCATCCGAGCGCGGACAGGTTCTGCACGCTGCGCGTGATGCGGTGGCCCACTACGCGTCTTCTCACCCCCCATTGGTGTTGCAGGATCATGCTGCAGGCACACACACCGTCTTTGAGCTTCCCGGCAGCTTTGACGGCTATCTGAGCCAATTGTCCAAGAAGCGGCGCAATCAGTATCGACGGGATCTAAAACGCCTGCAAAGTGACCATGGGCTGACAACGCAAGTGACCCATCCCGACGCGGTGCAATTCCAGGACTTTGTCAGGTTTCACAACCAACAATGGCAAAAGGCCGGAAAAGGTGGCCATTTCACCGACTGGGCCGGGAGTGAGGCCTTTTACAGTGAGCTTGCCAAAGTGACCCTAACCAGCGAAAAAACATGGTTTGTCGAACAGCACGGCCACAGTTCAGCTCTGGCAACCCAGTTCTGCCTGGTTTCCGGTCAGGTCTGCCACTGGCGCCTGCCCGCCAGATCAACCGACCCCGAGCTTGAACGTTTGAGCCTGGGAAAGATTGGCCTGATTCAGATGATCGAAGAACTGATTGAGGGCGGCATCACACGGATTGAGGCCGGGATTGGCGATTACGGCTACAAGCTGATCTACGGAGGTGAAGCAGTTCCCACCCACCGCCTGATCATCTCGCGGCAATCGGGCTTTGCCGCGATACGTCTCAAACTCTGCCTGGGTTGGGCGCGCCTGCTGCATCTGGCCTATTACAGGCTCTGGTTCGGTCGCCTGACTCCACGCCTGAGAGCGATCCTTCCACTGAGGCATAAACCTTTATGGGCCGCCTGGGTCAGGACAAGGATATAAATTCGTCATGACCCCTGAACCCCTATCTCTTCATATCCTGCCTGCATCCGATTGGCTGGACTGCAGCGCCGCTTTTCAGGATCTGACCTATGAACAGAGCCTGACCTATGCACAGGCAGCCGCACGGCGGATCGGGGCAGAACCGCAATTCGTCCGGGTGGAAACCCCGTCTGGACAGATCGTCGCCGCCGCGTGCCTGCGCATCAAACGCCTGCCCGTGCTTGGGCGCGGAATCGCATGGATTGCAGCGGGGCCATTGCTCCGGCATCGGGATCACCCCGATCCCTCGCCCGAAACCGTGCAGGCAGTGCTCGCGGCACTGCGCGCGCATGCGACAGCAACAGGACATATCCTACGCCTGCGTTTTCCGGTGATTGCCCGCTATGACGTGCCCTCCCTCGACGAACTGGCCGCCAGCCAGGGTTTTGTCCACTCAGAGCGGTCCCCATCTTACAGAACTGTCGTAGTAGACTGTGATCAGGACGAAGACACGCTGATGCGCGCGCTGCACGGCAAGTGGCGCAATCCACTGCGCAATGCGCTCAAGGCTGGGCTGGAGTTGGATATCGTTCCGATTGCAGAGGCTCGCAGCCGGTTTCACGCGCTATATCAGGACGTACAGGCCACCAAGGGGTTTCGCCCGGATATTTCCCCCGAATTCTACTATGGGCTTACAGGGCCCGATTTTGACCATGAGGTTCTGTTCGCTCGGAAGGACGGTGCTGACATCGCCGGCATGACCATTGGCAGAGCCGGCATCAACGCCGTCTACCTTTTCGGCGCCACAGCTGAAGCCGGGCGACGGCTGAATGCCGGACACTACCTGATGTGGCATTCCATTCTACGCTGCAAAGAACTGGGCATGAAATTCTACGATCTGGGCGGTATAGACCCTGATTCAAACCCAACGGTCACACGGTTCAAGCACCGCACCGGGGGGGCAAACCTGCAGGCGGCAGGCCCTTACGAGTTCCAACCCAAAGGGCTGACTGCGCCTGCGATCCGCGCCGCGGAAACGCTGCATTCGCTTTTGAAGAGGCGGCGAAAATGACCAACCTGACAAGCATCAACTTTCACGGTATCGGAGATCCCGGGCGCTCGCTGGAGCCCGGTGAAGCGCCATATTGGCTGTCGCGGGAGCAATTCGAATACGTCCTTGACCAGGTTGCCGCCATGCCTGACCCGGCGGCTGTTGTAATCACCTTTGATGATGGCAACCTGTCTGATCATGATATTGCGCTGCCCGCCCTGATTGACCGGGGTCTTCATGCACGTTTCTTTGTTCTGACCGGGCGCCTCGGGCAAACGGGATCGCTGCACAAGAAGCACCTGCATAACCTGCAGGGCGCAGGTATGTTGATCGGCAGCCATGGAATTGACCATGTCAGCTGGCCAACACTGAACGACGCGATGCTCAGGCAGGAATTGGAGACATCCCGGGCACAGCTTGAGGATATCTGCGGCCGGACGATAACCGAGTCCGGGATTCCATTCGGACGTTACGATGCGCGGGTATTACGGGCCTTGCGTGCATCAGGTTATACGACAGCGTGGTCAAGTGACGGTGGTCAATGGCGGCAAGGTGCATTCCTGCGCCCCCGCACCTCGCTGCGTGGTGATATGTCGCCCGATGAAATGCAGGCCGTTCTGTCAGGTCACATGCCCGCCCTGCGCCGCCTGCGCCGCGCCGTCGGAATGACCCGGCGTCGCTGGACGGTGACCGGTTAAACACATTCCAACGTATAACCTTGTTACTCGGCAGGTTCCGGGTCAGGTCCTTTGGGAAAGCGCGTATAGCGGATTTCCCGTCGGGCGGATGTTCCCTGCACCTGTTCGCCCTCACCTTCGGGTGTTTCCCGGGCATCAATCAACCACATGCCGCTGCCAAGAAGGAACATGAACAGGCAATAGGTGGCATCCCACAAATGCACGGTGAATGCAGACACACTGAGACTTAGGAACGAAATCAGAAATCCGGTTCGAACCCGTGCATAGAGGCCAGTCAAAGGGGCACGGATGATTTGATAACTTGCGATAATGACGGCCAGACCCAGAAAGATCAGGGCCGGAATCCCGTATCTCAGGGCGATGAGCAGCCAGAAATTATCAACGCTTGGCTTCATCCATTTGGGGCGAGTCCATTCACCCAGACCAATCCCAAAAATCGGGTTGCGGAAAATATCGTCAATGGCGTGGTTGAAGATGTGAATTCTGTTCCAGGCTGACCCGGCCGAGAATGTAAGCTCTGTCGCAATGATCTGAAACGCATTCCTGTTCGACGCCAGTTCGAGAATAATGTAGAGAATGCCGAATATGATGGCAAAAATTACCCATCGGCTTTTGATCTTCTTCAGAATTTCATCCCATGCGATCAGGAAAGCCTGCAACATAACCCCCATGAAGGCACCCGAAGACAAAGAGCTGAAAACAGCCGTACTAACAATAATCGAACGTTGGGTTTGCTTGAAGAATGCGCCTTCCGGGCTGAGCACATACCAGGACAGCGCAAGAACGGGTGAACAGAAAACGCCAAACAAAATCGGATGAGGCATCGAGGCCTGCGCCCGCTCCAGCCCCAATCTCGGCTCCTGATTCACGTCTGCATAGACCTGAAACACCCCGCCAAATATGTTCAGCAGGATCGGTTTCCCCGTGATATTTTCGTAAAGCGCAAAGGGGACCAGCACCAGAACGATGGCAAAAAGCCACCACACCGCCGTTCGGAATGTCACGTAGTCCCGGATCAGGACGCGCGCAAACAGATATGGGACGACTGTTTCCACAACCAGAATACCTGCGAATTGCCAACGTCCTATCCCGTGGTTGGCAAACAGGGCCAACGCCGCCCACATCGCCGCAAGCAAAACCAGAATGTCAGGCGACCGCACCGGGCCTGCCGCACCCTTGGCCCACTGAATAAGCACCGGAATTGTGGCAGCCAGAAAATACAGACGATACGCGCTCAGCCTCAGGCCGATGAAGAAGAAAAAGAACGGCATGACGAAAGACAGAATCAAAAGCGCGATTATGAACCCGTGACGGGACTTTTCGGCCGCGCCGGCAGCGGTCTGGTGACCGGACTGCATAACAAGTGACATGAACCGTGCCTTTCTGGAGAACACCTGATCGGTGCTATACTACCAACAATGCCTAACGTGTACGCCAGGGAAGTATAATCTGCATCATCCAAGGGTCCATCACCGCTTGAGGAAAAACAATATCCTGTATTTCGCGCGACTGTTTCGCAAGCATGGCGGTGAATACACAGCAAAAAATAGATGCAGGCCAATCGCGATAGTTTTCTGGCGCGGCTCTGGAATGGTCGTTAAAACACCGACATGGGTTACGATAGGAGCGTTGGATTTGGCCGGGAACCCTTGGTTATTTTTATTTGTATCTTTGGTTAAGGGTAAACAGCTTCGCAGTTTTGCCCGCAGATTGACCCGCAAAGCCGGCAAGACACAACCCGACGGGTTCGATAATGCTGTGCCGCGGATCATCCCCAAGAACATCTGGATGTTCTGGGATAAAGGAATTGATGAAGCCCCCGAAATCGTGCGGATGTGCATTGCATCTTGGCAAGACAAAAACCCGGACTGGACCCTCCGCATTCTCGACAAGGACACGGTCGCAGAGTTTGTCGATATGCCAAAGCTCTCGCCAGAAATATCGATACAATCTTATTCCAACATTCTGCGGTTCAAGCTTTTGAAAGAACACGGCGGTGTTTGGGCGGATGCGACTGCGTTCTGCGTCAAACCGTTGAATGACTGGTTGCCGATTGTCGGACAGCGAGGGTTCTTTGCCTATTTCTGGACCCCGGAAACCCGATGGTTCACATGGCCCGGATATACGCGTGAAGTGGCAACGTGGTTTTTGGCCTCCGAACCGCAAAATGTCATAATGGCGGACTGGTATGACTACAGTGTTCAGTATTGGAAAAATCGCCAGAAACCGCATCTGTATTTCTGGTGCCAGACATTATTTGAACTGCTGATTTACATGCGCCGCCCGTTCCGGCGCGCCCTGCGTGAAGTCCCTAAATTCGGATGCGTCGGGCCGCATCTGGTACACGAGTGCCTCTTGCGGCAACGCGATCATGCCCGGGTTGCCCGCATTCTGGACGATGGCGCGGCACCCGTACAAAAGTTACGCTGGCAATGGAACGCTCAGCATCTTGAAATTGCGAAGAAATTGCTGCGCGTCTCGGAAACCGAAGTTCCCAAACGCCCCAAGGTCGGCTGACCCGCAAGGGTTGGCTGCATCATTCTATCCGGATCAACATATCCGGGTAATTTCGGGCTATCCTTTGTAGATCCTGCTCGTATTTCTGGCGCAACGCGCTGACCGTTTCACTTTGATATGGCCGAAACGGGGTGCCAGCGGCGGCATTCGGTCCGTCGTTGTAGAAAATCTTCTTAACTCGCATGCGGCGTTCTTCAACTGACAGTGAACGATCCAAGGACTCGGCTTGGTGGATCGCCTCTTGCGATGGCGATGTGGTTCTTGTGGGTGGTGGAATCTGTGGGAATGCACCCACGTTCCGGCCTGCAAAAGCTGTCAGAATCTTCTGCCAGTGTGCGCTGTAGTCTTCCTGTCGCCAGACCCGCAATGCTGCACCGGGAAAGGCCGCCATAAGACGCTCGATCAGATCGAACCAACTGGGCGGCGTCTTCAGAACGTCCGCGCCGATCCGGGATTGCCAATACGGATCCGGCGCAAAGGATTTCATCATCTGAGCATAGGCTGAGGGCAACAGCCTGTCATAAGAGCGCACCCCCAAAAAGAGCGCAACAGGAGCCGTTTTTTGCATCTCGGCGACAATATGCGCCCCGCGAAAAGACGGGTAAAAGACAGGCGACAATAAACCGTCGGAATAGCCCAGCAGATCTTCGTCCGAAACAAGAACCGTCTCTGCTCCGCCGCGTAGCGCTTGAGTCTGGCGCATAAACTGATTGGCCAATGGTCTTGACCAGAACCTTCTTCGCCAATGACCGGGGTTTGAATAGCGGCGCTGTAACGGACCAAAAGCTTCCCGGGGGATATAATCCACACCCCGCCGCGCCATCTCGTCCCGATGTGCAAGCAGCGTATCCTGAACATGTGTTGTCGCGGTCTTATGCGCACCCAGATGTATGCGCCATTCCTTTACCGGTTGCACCTGCCCGCTCCGTTCCTTGCCTGCCGGATCACGCTGCAACACCTGCCAGAACATCCCGGTGCAGGGCAATATCCTCGGCATAATAGTCACGAATAAAGTCCTGAAAAACAGGTTCACTCAAGACCGGATGCGGTTGCGTGCCACCGGATTTCATCAGAACGCGACGGGCGGAGACACGCAATGCTTCGTGCACCGGGCTAGGCAAAACGCGACGGGCCAGCGCACTCCCCCCATACATGACCCGTTTCAGCTGTGGGTGACGAAACACCGTGGTCTTGTTGGCATGCCCGATTTCCAGCGAAGCGAGGCCGATCTGCCGGGTCAGAGCCTGAACAAAAAGATCAAGATGTTCGACCGGATAGAGATTGCGCACCAACCGTTCGCCGTTGATCCGGACAAAATCGGATTGCCGGGAAAAATGCACATATTCCGGAGAAATCACCGCAGGATCAGAACAAAGATATGCCACTACCTTCTCGGTCTCTGCGCGGATTTCATCATCGCTGAGCTGCGCAAATTCCTTGCCCAGATACATTTTGGCGCGTTGCGACATGGCGGATTGAAAGCGCTGATACGGGTCACGCAACAGTGCATAGCTTTCGTATTCCTTCAGCTTCCCGAACGCCTCAGGATCAAGGTCACGCAGCAGCGACAGTGGAAGATGGCGATAGTCTATTTCACCCAGTTCAGGATGTCGCTCGACCAGTTTCAGAAACCGGCTGTCTGCATCGTGGAATGACAAAACAGCATTGCGAACAGAAGTTCCCGCACATTTCGGCACGTGAATGAACACAAAACGATGGCTGTCAGACAAAATCATAACTCGAAACTTTCAACACGATCGGCCTGAAACAGCCGCAATTCTCCAGGGCAGGGAATGGCTGTCCTGAAATACAGTTGGCCAGGTGCGATCTTGCACCCAGCCAGCGTAATTTTTCAACCATATATGCGCCGACATTTCGCCGATGCATATCGTGTCAGGCAATCGAAAAATCGTCCTGCACAACCTGCGTGTCTACAAAAACGACCTCGTCGTCGATTGCAAACGCGCTGATTTCACCATCGATATAGCGATTTCTCGCGAAGCCTAGATCCCAACCCCATTCCTTGCCGCCGTGCGCATCGACAAAATCGAAATCGGTATTGGTTTCATCAAGCACCACATTCCCATCGACGAGCACCTGTAGACGGTCTGCATTCTGGTCGACCAAAAAGGTGATCGTGTGGGTTTCGGTATCATTCAGGCCCAGATTATCTACGTGGAATCCCTTGGTGAATTTGCCATCATTGTTTGCGGCATGCGCAATCAGGCCATCACCTGTCAACGTCAGTCCCACATGGCCCTTGTTCCAGACCAAACGCTGGGTGCTGCCGTCTGCTTCGGCTCTGGTAAACTCAACCGTGAAAGCAATCTGCTCGGAATCTTCAAACTCGGTCAGACGCCCCAATTTCACAAGATCCCGGTCTCCGTCAAACTGGATCACCGGACCCGATGCAGTGTCCACAACCGTCGCATCACCGATAAGCTCGGCCTGACCGTTATCTGGCAGGTTCGCGATATCCAGAACAAAGTCGTCAAAGATCATTTGGCTGGATGGGACAGAAGGCGATGTCGATCCAGACGTACCGCCGGTATCCGTACCAGACGTACCACCGGTATCCGTGCCGGACGTACCGCCGGTATCCGTGCCAGACGTACCACCGGTATCCGTGCCAGACGTGCCGCCGGTATCCGTGCCAGACGTGCCGCCCGTATCCGTGCCGGACGTCGTGCCTGACGGTGGTGTACTGGTTCCCGTTCCGCCGGCAACAGGCGTTGTCGCCGTTCCAACCCAAGAATCGTAGGAGAGTGGATAACTATCGACCAGGTCGGAACCTGCCCCCAGAACATCTACTGTACTACCGGGAATAACACCAAACTGGTTGTACCCATCGGTTGCGGTTGTCGCGAAATAGACAAACTGAGCATCATAATATCCGGCTGCGTTCGGGTCTGTATTCTGAACAAAGGCATTGTCCAGAATCGTCCAGTCGGACTGCCCCTGATAGCCAGCAATCCCGGATGTCACATTCTGATCAATGATCACGTTGGTCGAAGATGATCCGACGGTGATTTTGGGAATGGTCACACCACCCGTCACCGAGCGCGGAACCGCAATCAATGTGTTGTTCGAGATCGTCAGACCATCGGTCATGTGAATCGCAATGCCGTTAGTGTGGGCATTGTAGATAACGTTTCCTTCGATCACGATATCCTGGTGCCAGTCCGTCGGATCCGAATAGTTGGCGTTGTCGCCCCCGGCCCAAATGCCCTGCGTGTAGTCACCCGACCCAATATCCAGGACATTGTTCCGAATGATGATGTCGCTGCTGCCATCCCCGCTGGAGCGCTTAATCTGAATCATATCACGGTGATCGTAAGAACCCGCGGCACCCCCGAAATCGTGGATATAGTTGTTCTCGATCAGAACGCCGTCAACCCGACCCAGATTGATACCGTCAGAACGGATTGTGTGAATGTTGTTGCCAATCAGATCAACATCCGAGGAGGTGCCGACATTTACGGCTTTCCACCAGGAATGGAACTCGGAATTGGCGATAGTGACATTTGCCGAACCTTCGACCACAAGCCCCTTGCCGAAACCTGTCCCATCAGCCGAGGTCCCGGTTCCGCTTGCAAAATCCCCATCAAAAACCGAATTGACGATGTTTATGTTGGTGCTGTTGTCGATCCGGAACTTGCTGGCAGATTCACGCTGCCCACTGACATATGTATAGTCAAACTCGATAGTATCGAACGTGACGTTCGAGGTTTGGTTGACATAAACTTCCGAAAAGCTTGCCATCGCGCTCGGATCAGCGGATTTGATCGTCACGTTGGATGTGTAAAGGGCGTTTTTGAGATTCAGCACCCCATAATCACCTGCCGCAAGCAGTATCGTTTCCCCACCTGTCGCCTGAGACAGAGCCTGGTTCAACTCCGCCGCAGAGGTTACCGTGATTGTCGTCGACATCTTTCACCTTTTTGCATAGGCGCTGTGAGTGGCAGCGCACAAGAATCCCGCTCACCCAGGACAGAAGGAACAGCCGCACGAAGGCGACAGATGGGCCAGAATGTGGCTATGTTTGGAAATTGTTGCCTGCATCGGGACAATAATGTCCCTTCGCCTTCATTTCCGAGTGAAATTGATACTCGTTACCGGGAATTGTTCCCCTTCCCTTAGCGGTACCCAAGGGTTTTACGAATTGATTCCTCTGCCGCAACAATGAACACACAATTGCCACTATTCCGGCATGGGCCCGCGTATCCCGAACAAATATCGGCGGTGAATTGCCCGATGCCGTGACGTCAACCCGTGTGGGTGCCCCATCAAATCCATCAACGTTCTGTTCAACACAGCTTTATGGACACGACTCATCCATGCCCGTAGCCTTCCTAATTGATGAACGTGACACGGGCGGACCTGCCATGCGGGACAGACACAGTTCTTTCGGAATGCTGGTGTGTGCCTGCATTTTGCTACTCTCTTTTTCGGCCCCGTCCTATGCCGCCGGGGCGTGTACCGACACGAAAGCCACGACAAACGTGTCCGGTACAGAAAAGGGTCAGATACTCCGCAACGCTTCTGAACTCGCAGGCGCCGTAAAAAATGCGAAGGGAGGAGAGACATTCATTCTTGAAGGCGGGAATTATGGCGCTCTGAAAGTTAGCAATATTTTTGAGAAGCCCGTCACGATCCGCTCAGCCCACCCGGGGTCGCCTGCATGTTTCACGGAATTACGCCTGCAGGGCGCGGGCAACATCGTGTTGGATGGGTTGATTTTTGACTATGAGTATTCCCCGGGGGACAAGGACTCAACCACCCGCTTCACCATCTATTCCAGCAGAAACGTGACCATCTCGAACTCCTTGTTCGATGGTGGCTACAAATCAGGAGTGGGGCATGGCCGCGGACTCCGCCTCAAGGACAATGTATCGATTACACTGACCCAGAACACATTCCGCAGATGGTGGAAAGGACTTACGGGTGGGCATGGCAACGACATAACGATCCGGGGAAACACCTTCTACGACATACGCTCGGACGGTATGGCTATGGGCGCTGTTGATGGGTTGATCATCGAAGGCAATCATCTGCACAATTTTCGCGGTATACGCGGAGGCAAGGATCACCGTGACATGCTGCAGATCATGCGCGCGTCCAACCAACGCAGCACAGACATCGTAATTCGCAACAATATCTTTGACATGGGCGCGGGAGATTATGCTCAGACAATCTGGATGGGCGGAGATGGCAAAAACTTGGGGGATCCCATGGTTCGTCATCAGAATGTGTTGATCGAGAACAACGTGATTTATAATGCCCATGCACACGGTATTTCGATCCATGGGGCAGATAACCTGTCGATCAGGCGAAATTCGGTCATCCGGGTCAGACGGGAGAAAGATGGGGGCATCACCATTCCGCGCATCAGCGTTTCCCCGGATTCAACCTCAGTCGTCATCGAACAAAACGCCGTCAGTAAAATCAGCGGATACAAGAACCAGCGCGATTGGGTCATCCTTAATAACGCCGCCATTCAGGATGTATCCCGAGGGGCACCCGGATTTTACGACAGTGAGTTCATCTACTACGCAACCGGACCGGCAAACGGACATAACGAATATGGCGTGCGGCCGGGCAGCCAAATCGATCGGCTTAATGCCGGCTCCACGCTTGTTAAGAATTACCCAACCCGCAAATAGCCCCAATATGACGGCGCCCGCACCGGGCACATTAGGTCAAATCTTCAGAATACTCCCGGTATTCCCAACGAAAAGAACAGACATGTAGTGGTTACAAACAGACACGGATGCTCAAAAAAGCTGCGCGCAGGCGCGGAACTCTTTGAGGCCCGCATCAAACCATGATCACATACAGCCAGCTACACAATAAACGACATTCAAACGGTGCCGCCAAATATGAACACACCCATGTCGCAGTCTCGGGCCGGTCATGCAGGTCAAGATACCCCGACACTCAGCATTATTGTGCCGATGTTCAATGAAGAGGACGTTCTACCAATCCTGTTTGATCGGCTGGGCCAGTTTCTGGGAAACCTTGGCGAAAGCTATGAGATCATATGTGTGAATGATGGCAGCACAGACGGCACAGCCAGAATTTTAGCCGACGCGCACGAACATGACAGGCGCATCAAAGTGGTAAACTTTTCCCGCAATTTCGGCAAAGAGATCGCCCTGACCGCCGGACTTGACGTTGCCTCGGGCAGAGCAGTCGTTCCGATAGATGCGGATTTGCAGGACCCCCCCGAACTTATTGAAAGCTTTCTCGAGAAATGGCGCGAAGGGTTCGACGTCGTCTATGCCGTCCGGCACCGCCGCAATACGGACACCGCGATGAAACGCTGGTCGGCGATAAAGTTCTATCAGATCATCAACAGGCTCTCAGGGGTTCCGATTCCGGCCAATACGGGTGATTTTCGGCTCATGGACCAAAGGGTGGTTCGCTCAATAACCCAATTGCGAGAACATAATCGTTTTATGAAGGGGCTCTTCGCCTGGGTCGGATTTCGACATGCCGAGGTACTTTATGACCGGCCTGAGCGCGCAGCGGGACAAAGCAAGTTCAACTACTGGCGTCTTTGGAATTTCGCGCTGGACGGCATTACCGGGTTCAGCACCGTCCCGCTGAGAATTGCTGGCTATGTCGGTATGCTGACCGCCCTGGCGGCAATTATCTACGGTATCTTCCTGACCGTACGTACCCTGATCTACGGGGTGGACGTACCTGGTTATGCCTCGCTGATGGTTGCCGTGCTGTTGATCGGTGGTTTGCAACTCGTGGTGCTTGGCGTGATCGGCGAGTATCTGGGGCGTCTCTTTGACGAGGCCCGCAAACGCCCGCTTTACATTGTCGAAAGCAGCCTTGGCCTAACCGCCGAGGCCCTTGCGGAGCCGCCCGACGGAAAACCATTGACTTGAGCTTTCGTCAATTGAACCATCAGGATGTTCAATTCGTTTATTCGGTACAGGCGGTGTTTTGTTGCTCGGCGATCATTTCGAATGTCATGGGAATTGCGAGATAATGTTGCGCCAACAGTTGCCTGCAAGCCATCTGATGCAACCAAAGGGTGCGGGGCAGAGCTGGCCAGCATATAGAAAGGTCACAGGCCCAGAAATAGCACCAATAAGGCCCACCAGGTCACATTATCCAAAAATAGGTGACTATCTTTGCGCAGAATTTCCAATGTTTGCGCATTCGTATGCACATACACCGCAGGAGCAAAAATACCGACAGAAAGCTGCGCGCGCCTCACGCAAGGTCGACTTACCAAATGCCACCCAGAACCGAGGCACATGTGACCGGTAAAACCCCATGATACAACAATCCCCCGCAGTTGGGCGTAATGATCTGGCTGTGCTCCTGCTCATACTGCTTCTCTCCTCCGTGCTGCGAACCGCAGGGCTGAATGCGCCGCTATGGTATGATGAAATTTGGACCGTCGATACGCATGTCCGCCTACCTTGGGGCGAAATGATGCGCGAATACTCGATGAACCATCACTATTTCTTCAGCATGAAGGCTAAGCTGGTTTCGCAGATTTTCGGAGATCAGCCCTGGGCCTATCGTTTTCCAGCGGTGCTGTTCGGCGTTGGTATCGTTGCTGCAATCTGGTGGCTGGCCCGGGATGTTGCAGGCACGAAGGTCGCTCATATTTCGGCCCTGCTTGTCGCACTTTCCTATCATCAGGTTTGGTTTTCGCAGAACGCCCGTGGATATACCGAACTCGCATTCTGGAGCACTTTGGGCCTTATTTTCTTTTTGCGGGGGACGCACCGTCCGACCATCGGCACGTGGATTGCGTTTGGCCTGACTGCCGCAGCTGCGGTTTTCACACACCTGACCGGGGTATTCTTCTTTGTCGCCTTGGGCTTCATCTGGCTGGTGTCACTAGTAACCGGGTTTGGGCGCCCCGCCCTGACCCGTGACTGGGTGCTGCGGCCTCTTATTGGCGTAGCAATGGCGCTGGTCTTAATTGTGTTGTTGTATCTGCCGATCTTTCCAAGCCTCGTGGAAGCCATGGGCGAGGTAGCGGCAACATCCGCTGTCGATCCTATGCAGGAGTATCAGAGCCCGGTCTGGACAGTGCTGGAAGGGCTACGGACGGCAGTCGGAGATACTGGCCCGCTGACCATGATTGTTGCATTCGGCGGATTGGTCGCCCTGGCGTTTGGTGCCGCAGGAGCACATTCAGCACAACCGCTGTTTTTCCCGTCCATCGTTATGCATATCGTGGTGACGCTGGCTATTCTCCTGTCGCTCGACATGCGGATATGGCCACGCTTCTTTTTTGTTGATATCGGCCCGGTCATCATTTTTGCGGTCATCGGCTGCTGGCACGGTGCAAGCATTGTGGCACGAGTGATAAGCCAACCTCGGATCGGAATGCCACTGTTCGCCGTCGGTGTTGCGGCGATGATCGCTTTATCCGTGATTCTTGTGCAGCGGAACTATGCCGCGCCAAAACAGAATCTGGCCGGAGCTTTTGCCTTTGTGGAACAGACCCGCAACCCTTCCGAGCGGGTTTACGCCATCAATCCGGGCGGGCCTGTCTTTGAGAACCATTTCAATGCCAACTGGACAACCATTGGCGACCCCGAAGCATATGCAAAAGCAATAGCTCAGCCTGGTCCTGTGACATTGGTCGTCCTGTTTCCGAACCGAATGTTCAGCGCCATCCCGCAACTGAGGCAGGATGCCAAAGGGCAACTGGACCTTGTCCATGACTTCCCCGGAACACTGGGCGATGGTAACGTTCATGTATATCGGCGTGACTGAGCGACTGCCGAGCTGGAGGTCAGGGGCAAGACCAGACTGACCGGTCTACAAAATCCAGAGGATAACGCCGCGCTTCCTCTATCAGTGCGGCAGAGCGGGTTCCCGCGACAAACACCATCGACCAGACGGTTTCTCCATCCGGAGTGATCTCGAAAACGCGCCCGGATGTGCTTTCGGTTACAAGAATATTGCCGTTGGGCAACGCCTGATGTGTACCCATGATAAAGCTGAAAAAACGCTGATCATCGTTTTGGGGGTAAACCGTCTCAGCCAGACCAGTCACGGGATCGAACCGAAGGACACGGGCACCCACGAAATCACGGCCAGGCATTCGGTGACCGCTGCCATTATCAAAGACGGTGATGGTGCCGTCCTGCTCGATATCGGGATCGTGCTGCTTCAGCCACGGTCCGTGCTGCATCCAGACGATCTTGCCACTGGATCTGTTCAACACAGCCAGCGCGTGGAGATTACGCATGGAGAGCAGCAAATCTCCGGGCTCCGACCCTGAGATGCGCGCGCTCAGCTCAGGGGTGACAACTTCGATATCGTTGAGATGTAGCGGGTCCAGCTCTTCTGGATTGAGCCCATAGATGATGTCCAGTTCCTGATTTTTTATCAGCCAGTCAATCGTTGGCTCCAAGATGGGGATGTCTTCAATGATACGTCCCTCGGGGTCGATCAAAAGCGCTGAATCGGCATAGTAATTGTCGGAATCCATGATTGCTTCGACCGAAGCGCCCGGAAGCATATATTTAGGGGTTATAGTGGCCGGATCACGTTTTTTTGGAATCCAGTACGTCCCATCCGGGTTCTCCGTGATCGAATGGTGGGTCATCTGATCAACAGTCCAGACGGTATCACCGCAAGGACCAAGGCGCGCGGTGCCCAGCTCGGCAAAATTGACGAGGACGGATCCATCCTTTCCCAGGGCAATCCCCTGAGTGTGATATTCTCCAGACCCCTTGGGGATATTCTTATCAGGGATGATATGAGCCGGATTGGACCAAATTGCGTGAAAATCTAGCGGCCAGGTGCGCAAAAGCGTCCCGTCAGCATCATAGACGCGCGCCTGTGCGCCATCGTCAAACATGCCTTGCATGACTGTTAACCCAGCCCAGCTAAGCTCGGGATTATATGTGACAAGGCCGGTTCCCTCATAGCGGCGCGGCATCCACCGGGGGTCACGATACCACGGACCGTGGATCAACTCTTTTACCGTGCTTCTGGCTTCCTGAACCAAAGCTGTCGGCGGAAAATTCAGAACGGCAGCAGAAACACCTGCCAGAAAAGCCAGCGTTGCACCGCATACGAGAAAGACGATAAAACTCACTACATTCTGGCGATCCACGGCCACTTACTCCACCTCATTGCCCGTACTTAATATTTCCTCCAGCGCCTGTGCGTCTGTGGCGTCATGTTCCACGGTCCACTCGGTTCCCGTCGCCGTCTTGTGCTCAATGCGCAAGACCGAGAACGGTTCGCCTCCTGTACTCAGAAATCTGTAACACAGACCGTTCATTTCTGTGGCCAGAGCTTGCCAGGGAAAACGGTTGAACCTGATCCACTCGCCAGCTTCGTTTAACTGGGTTGCAACAATCTGGCCGTCACCGGGTTCTATATCCGCGCAGGTTTGCCCCAGCAGAACGGCCATAGTGTCAGAGTAACAAAGCGCAGCATTCCTTCCGCCCCCCAGAGGAAAGCAGGTAGATTGCCTGGGCAGGGGCTCAGCAGCTTCGAAGCAAACAAAAAGCGTGCCCTCAACCATGAAAACCGATCCATCTTCCGGGAAGGCCGCGCAGGGCCGCGGAGGGGTCAGAACCGACCCGGCATAATTCGCAGCTCCGTAACGAATCTGAAATATGGAATTCATGTCGATGCCACGATGAAAGGTGCTGGGTGTCTGAAAACCACCGAACCTCAGGTGCTGGTCAGCAGGCCCACCAACAGAACGGATCGGTGTCGATGTGATATCAAAACCCTTCATCGATCTGGCTCGCTCCACTATGTCGTCGGCCAGGGCAACATCCTGCTCCGCCACACGCTGAAAAAGTGGCCAGATATGCGATGACGCAATTGCTTGGCTGACACCAAAGATCAGCACCAGGGTCAGCCCTGCAACTGGGGCAAAGCGCGACATGGGCACCCCGGCCATCCCCTGAGCAACAACCGCAGTGCTTGCTAGAGCGACACCGGCGAAGACAAAGCCGATAAAGCCGATGCTACGACCAATCAGATAAGGCTCCGGATAGAGGAACCAGATCAGAACCGGCAATATGAACAGGGCGCCGAACCCACCGAGAAACACGCGAAACGCTCCGAACCATCCTCCGCCAGGGAAAGCGCGTGGGGCGAGAAGCGCGCTCAGGGCAGCCATAAGAACCAACCCACAGACAGCCGCCGTTCCAAGCAGGAAAACTCCGCGATATGGCTGCGGCATTCCCAAAAGCCCACCGCTATGGATAAGCCTTTCCATCCGATGCAACGCGGACAACTTCTCCAAAATCACTGTCGACTCCACCCCGCCTGCAAAACGGAAATTTGCCCTGAGATCCAGAATGGAAATGGTCGCCCGCAGCTGCAGTTGATACAGGGCCAGAGCGACAACAGAAACCACAAGAACGCGGAAGATGCAGAGCACGCTTTCACGATGGTCGTACCCGTCGATCCGGATCAAGACGATAGCCGGGATGAGAAAGCCCATAAGCGCGTAGCTTTGATAGAAGCCGATCGAAATCGCCAGAAGCTCGGCGGCCACGATCATGCGCAGAACCATACCTCCGACTGATTGCGCATGCGGCTGCGCAATCAGAGTCATCGCACCAACAGAAGCCATAAGGCCAAGGCTGAACCATGGGGCTTGCGTCTGATAATGCAGGATTTCAGTCAAATAAACATGAGAAAACCCTGCCAGAAAAACCACCACAATAGCGGCGATCATCATAATTGAACCCGTCCTGGCCACGGACTGGCGTGCGATAAGGACGGAGACCCCAAACAGAGCGGAAAAAATAACAAAAATCAGAAATGCAATTGGCGTATCCCAGCCAAAGAGTTCCTCGTGCGCCCAATGAGTCGACCAACGACCATGCACCTCGGCAAATCCGCGCTCGAGACCGGCGGCAAACCTCCACTCATCCGGATTGAAACCGGACCGCACGACGCCAATCCCGACGGTCGGCAAAAAAAGTAAAGCTGCGAGAACCGCAGCCGTAAGCAACAAAACCCAAGCTGGCGCTCTGGTTTCATCACTCATAAAGGAGCCCAATCAGAAACCGCATAAACCAATGAAACCAAACGACACCTTCTCTCAAACCATTATCTTTATTTTAGTCATTACTTCTCAATGTGTCATCCACTCCCAGCCTCTGCAAAAAAATCCATTTGGACTCCAGATGCCGTTTCTTGATTCCGCCAGTGCATTCCTCGTTCGAAGCATGGCCTCAATACCGGGTATCGCTCAGAGTGTTATTGTCGAAACTAGCGCAATCACCCAAATGAGTTAGACACCTGAAGTCAAAAGGTTTCTCATCGCTATTGTCCGGCTAACAGAGCTTCATAGGAAGTAACTTCCCGCGAAAGTATCAGCCCCGCTTTCACGGCAGCCATGGCAGCTTCACATTCCCAAATCGCATATTCCCCAAACGTCTTGGAAAGCACAATACAACTAGTCAATACGGGTAAACGATCACGAACAATCAGGGGTATTCAGGCAAAAAGGTCAGAGTTCAGCACCAATGGCAACGCGCCGGGACTCCTGCGTTGACTTGGCTCGGGCTGCGGAGGACAAATACACAGTAACGATTGTAATCCAGGTTTCGCCAATGCGTATTGTTTCATACATCTCCGCAATCTTACTCGTTGCTGTCTTTTCGTTTATTTTAGGGATGTGGACGACCCACAAAAACTGGGAACCCTGGAAGGCATTCTCAGAGACCAAAGAGGCCATCAGATCGTGGAGAGCCACTGGGTATATAGTCCCGGGCGGAACCTACCTCCAGCGCCCGGCACGCATGCCATCGGATTCATACGTCGTGCACCAAGCTGATAAAGTCGCGCCCGGTTATGTGCTGATCAACCGGATCGCCAATCCCGCACCCGGCTATCTCACGGACCTCATCGATACCGAAGGCAACGTGCTGCACACGTGGAAGATTGATCATTCAAAAGTTATTGAAGGTGGGAACGAAGCCGAATTCGTTCACGCCATTCGCCCTCTGCCCGATGGGTCGATCCTTGCCAATTTCGACGACAGCATGGGCATGGCCAGGTTTGATACATGCGGCGACATCATATGGCGGCGCACAGATATGGTCTTTCACCATTCGCTGACCGAAGATCCCGACCTTGGCGGCTTCTGGACCTGGACCTCCAAAATCTGGGATGGAGGGCACGATCAGCAAATGACCCGGATCGACGCGGAAACCGGAGAAACGCTTGAGAGCATTGACCTGGCGAAAGACGTCATCCTTCCTGACCCTAAGGCGCAACTGGCATTCCGTATTCCCAACGGTTTCAAGTGGCGCTGGGATGCAGAGGCCGATGAAATCCCGGACATCATTCACCCAAATGATGTCGAGGTCCTGCCATCGGAATGGGCCGGGGCATTCCCTCAATTCTCTGCAGGTGACCTTATCATGTCACACCGAGCAATCGATCTGGTTGGTGTTGTCGATCGGAAGACGAAGCGTCTGAAATGGCACAAAGCAGGACCGTGGGAGCACCAGCACGATGCGGATTTTCATCCCGATGGCACAATTACGGTATACTCGAACAATACCGATCGCCGCCGATCCTCCATTATTGAAATGGATATGAAAACCGGTGAGGTGCGCGATAAATTCGCGGGATCCGAACTGGTCTTCGACAGCTTCATCATGGGACAGCAGGAACGGCTGCCCAATGGCAATTGGCTGATCTCCTCACCAATGGAGGGCCGGGTGATCGAGGTGACGGCAGCCGGGGATTTGGTGCGCGAATTGTCGAACATACTGACTGACGACTACAATTCGATCATCACAACGGCCGTTCATGTTCCGCCCGATTACTTTGACGCGCTGCCGTCCTGTGACAAATGAAATCGCAAAAAAGGCCATCGGCCGCGCTTGATAAAGGCGTGTTGGACCCGAAATTACTCAGGAGCAAATCATGAACAGACGATTTTCAGTTACAGCGAGCGCTGCATTTGCTTTGGTCAGCCTTGCATGTGCCACGCCAGCTCATGCGTATATAGGGCCGGGGGCCGGTCTCGGCGCGATTGGCCTGGCCCTGGCCCTGCTGGTTGTCGTGGTTTTGCTGATTGCCGGTTTTCTTTGGTTCCCGATCAAGCGGGCACTGAATGCCCGTCGCAACGCCAGGACCGCTGAGACCCCTCCTGACGAGCGTCATTGATGATCGCTTTCTGCGTCTCGCTGCTGGCGGTTCTTGGATTTGCAATAGGCTTATTGAAGACCGGAGTTGTTGCGGCGGCCCGGTCTTTGGTTGCATCCTCGGTTCGCGGGGTTTCTGCGATGTTTGACGCGGAAACCACAGATGAAGAGAAAGAGGTCGCCATCCGCCGCGCCGCGTTCGAGCTCTTGAAAGGCGTCTGGCAACTCGCCTGGCGTTTCAGCCTGTCGCTTGTCGCTGCCGGAGCACCAATACTTCTGGCTGATATCGCTGGCCTTGCAACCACCGATGAGGTGATGGGGCTGATGCTCCGCCTTGATTATATCGTCGCCGTCACTGTGGCAGCGATCCTTATCGCCCGGTTCGTCTCGAAGCGTTTGCCCGGAAACGAGCCCTCCGAAACCGAAGCCTATTCGGAAGGTGACCGCCTGGTTCACGCTTTGGCTTTTTCAACGCCATTATTAATGAAATCCCTGGCGGCCGCAGATGACAGGGTCTTTGGGTTCACCAATAAGACAAGGGGATCACGACCTCCGATCTTCATCACTTCCCTAGCCCGAGGTGGCACAACCGCGCTCTTGAACGCATTTTTTGATATGCCCGTGATCGCAACGCACCAATACCGGGACATGCCATTTATCACCGCCCCCTATCTCTGGTCAGTCCTCGGCGGAAAACGATCAGATCGGGTGACACGCCGCGAACGGGCCCATGGTGATGGGCTTGAGATTGACCTCGACAGCCCCGAGGCATTTGACGAAGTGCTATGGCGCCTCTACTGGCCGGACAAATATCACCAGAAAGCCATCGATCTTTGGCAAGAGGGTGACAAAAACGAACCAGCCTGTGATCGGCTGCGTAGACATTTTGACAAGATTGTTGCGCTACGGCGCCCCGGGCAGGCGCAGGCGCGATATCTGTCGAAGAATAACGCAAACATCGCGCGATTGAATGTGTTGCCGTCTTATTTCCCCGGCTGCGACATCATTGTCCCGCTGCGCCGACCGGCCGCACATGCGGCCTCACTGCTGCGCCAGCATAAAAACTTTCTTAACCTTCAGGCCGAAGATGATTTCGTTCGCCGCTATATGCTGGACATCGGGCATCTCGAATTTGGCCTGCTACACCGGCCCATCAAGTTCGACACGTTCGATCCCGGCCAGATCGATCCAAAGCAACCAGATTACTGGCTGCACTACTGGATTGCTGCTTTCCACAACGTCGAAAAGCAAAGCGACAGATGCTTGATCGTCACGCAGGATGATCTCAGAGCCCGTCCTGATCAGACAATGCACGCTTTGTGCGAGACGCTGGAGCTTCCCCGAAAAGTCCAGTGCTTCGACGGCTATTTTCGCAACACACCAGACCAAACCCCTGACCACTTGTTTGACGCCGAATTGCTGCATACGGCGAACGCGCTCTACACTAACCTTGATAAGCTGGCCGTGAGATAACGGAACTCGGGACAATTAGAAAATCCAGCCCATGACAATCGCTCCGAACGCTTGGTTTGGAGCCCTCATCCTGATCATATTTTCTTACAGACAAGATAAGCCCCAAGACATCTAACTGCCTGACTAAAAAGTGATTTATTCCCTTGCGGTGATTGCCTGCATTCTGAGGGATGGCTGCGTTTTTTTGAAAAGCGACCTGTTTTGGTGTAAGGTCCCCCAGAATTCATAAGTTTTCTTTTTTTTCGAGCTGATCATCTCAAGGTCAATACCCGTGATGGAAAAGCTTCTTTTTAAGAAAGTCGAGCTTTGGGTCTTGGGGCTGGTTCTGGTCACAGGGCTGTTATGCATGGTCCTGTTTGGTGCGGTCGTTCTCGATGAAGACCGGGGAAATGAAGATCGGGGTGGTGATCACTTCGGAGCGATAGGTGAAGCGGCACTGGCACTGGCCGAAATCCCCGAGAACGCGCGGCAAGCAATTAAGCAGATTGGGCGACCGGACACCAAAATGATGCCCTTTCTTCGTCTTTCAGCGGATGCAGATTTGCCCGCCGGATGGTCATGGAGGCAACCTCCTGGCTCTGGTGGGCTGACCGGGTACTTGCTAATAAGCCGCTATAACGGCGATCAGGCGCGACACGTGATCGAGTTGATGTCTCTGGAGACCGGAGAGATTCTCAGAACCTGGTCACCAGAGCCCGAAACGTTGCTGGCCACTGTTAACCGACTTCCGGAATTTGATGGGTTCGCACGCTACGAAAACTGGAATAACGCCTATTTTCGCTATATCCACCCGTACCTGACCGAAGAAGGGGATCTTCTGGTCAAAAACCACATTGCGCCGCTGTTCATGTTAACACCTTGCGGTGACGTCCGATGGTCACGAAGCGAATATTTGTTTCACCATTCAACCAGCCCTGACGGCCAGGGCGGTTTCTGGATCCCAAGTTACAAGCTGAATGACTGGCCTGAAAACCTGTCACCGAAATTTGCCCGCGAATCTCTGGTGCGGGTAAATGCCAAAGGTGAAGTGGTTTTCGAAGAGGCCCTGGATGAAATTTTAGATAGCAACGGCTTGCGCCACCTGCTGTTCCCCGCCGCCAATTTTTATCACGACCCAATGCACCTGAACGACATCGAGCCGGTTCTTACCAATGGGCCACATTGGAAAAGTGGGGACCTGTTTCTGAGTTTGCGCACGCCATCTCTTGTTATGCTCTACCGGCCGTCGACCCACGAAATCATCTGGTCCCAGGCAGGCCCCTGGTTGTCGCAGCATGACGTGGACATCCTTGATGATCACCGGATCGCGGTGTTCAACAATAACGCCTATGATCGCGGGCTTGGCGCACGTGTGGAAGGCATAAGCGAAACTTTGATCTATGATTTTGAGGATGGTTCAGTGGAAAGCCCCTTTCGTGCGGCATTGGAAGGTTTGGGGGCCGCGACAGTATCGGAAGGTTTGCAGGATTTCACACCGTCCGGACACTTGATTTTCGAAGAAGCAAACCGCGGCCGCGTATTCGCACTCAATAGCGCTGGTCAGATTGTCGCTACATTCGTCAACAGGGCACAAAACGGAGAGACTTATTCCCTGGGATGGTCACGTTACATATCTCAACCTCACGGCGAGAAAGCCCTGAAAGCCATCTCCGACAGCGGGTGTTAGGGTCACGAGCCCATGCATCCCCATCGCATATATTTTCTAATTCAGGGCACTTATTGTAATGTTACCCAAGAATATTTGACCCTGTCACCACCGGGCACACTTGGTTTTTGCTAAATAGAAATCATGAGCATACTCGAAAAAGATAGCGTGTTCCTAATTAGGCGTGAGCGCCGAAACGTGGCCGTCTTCATTGCTCTGGCAATCACAATTGTGCTGGCGATTATCTTGCGGTTATGGGGAATTGAATCCCGCAGTCTTTCTCATCCGGAAATCTATGTTCCCGGCATCCCTCTTGTTCCCGGCATCTCCGAGCCCCCCCCACGACTTGGGCTTATGGAAACGATCTGGTGGCACTTTCATGACGAGCCGCACCCTATGGGGTGGTATGTGGCCATGTTGGGCTGGACCAAAACGTTCGGAACCTCTCATCTCGCACTACGGTTTCCGGGTGTCCTGTTTGCCTTGGGCTCCATCCCGCTGATTTTCCTGATCGCGCGAAGCGTATTCGGATCGACCGTGGCATGCCTGGCCGCGTTATTGCTGGCGCTCCATGGCTTTCACATCGCATGGAGCCAGATGGCCCGCATGTATGTTGCGGGGGCTTTTCTGTCACTCTTGGCGACCTGGCTTTTGATAACCCTTGTAAGGACACGCAAACCAAGACCTGGAATCGAGATTGCTTATGTTGCTTCGGTCATGGCCGGAATTCTGACGGTCGAGTTCTTCTGGCCCTTGATCCTGCTCCACCTGTTTTGGACAATATTGGTTCTGCCCCGGCCCAATGTAGAGGTTGAATACCTTGCGTATCGGTGGCGGACCCCCAGGCTGTTTCAAATACAAGCCCTAGCCTTCATCCTGTCCGCGCCAGCACTGACGCATGCAGTTTACCGCGCGCGAAAAGCTGCGGTACGCGATCCAAATCCCGAATTTCTGGTAGAATACTTCTCCTTTGGGTTTCTATATGCGAAGGATCACCGCATCATTCCGATGCTACAGATCGGACCAGCCTGGACCTGGATTATTCTTATTTTTGCCCTCGTGTTGCTGGCAGCCAGCCTGAGAGCGCCAAAGCGCGAAGCGCCAGTTGTAAGCCTGGAGCGAAACATCCCTTTTTGGATTTTGGGTTTTGCGGCCATCTGTTCAGCCTGTTTCATGCTGTGGCTTGCCTCAATCGCTCACCGCCGGACCGAATTGCTGACGGCAATGTCCATTTTACCCTTTCTTGCGCTCCTTATTCCGAACATGGGCACGGCATGGCGCGGGCTAATCCCGAGACTGCCATCGAAAACCCTGCACTACCCTCAGGAACGAACCTTGCTCCTGTGGCTTCTTGGAGTGGCTTCTCCGCTGATCATTTTTGTGGCGTCCTACAAGGTATATGTTCTGGCCGACCGGGCCTTCTTACTCTTCATACCCTACTATCTAATCCTCTGTGCAGCGGGTGCCGTCTGGATATTCCGACGCCCGCCCCTCAAGCTGGTGTCGATAGGGATATGCGTCACCGTGTTTGCGTTCAGTATACCTTATGCCGCCCAAAAGCCCGGTGCTCCAAACGATTACCAAGGAATTGCACAAGCGATGCTGCCTGAAATGCGCCCTGATGACCTTGTCTTTATGCGGCAGGCACGCGACTGGACGGATACACCTCTGTTCTATTACATCAACGACGCCAATTTTATTGTATCGGAGCATGAGGCCGCCTTGCGTGCTCATCCAAGTGCCCGTGTCTGGTTGGTCACTTGGCCGGGCGAAGGAACCCCAACAGTATCCGATGCGCGGCGCGCAGCACTTCGAGGCTATAGGCAAACATTATTAATCGAAAAACGACGGGCCAACGCAGAACTCTTTGAACCCAGAACAAAGACCCATTGACCTCAGCGATTACCAGTCGAAACCCAAGCCATGACCTGAGTGACATTCTATATCTTGGAACGTCCAATGACCAAAAGTCCGCAACAGATACATAGCTTCACGGAAGAGCAGCTGTTTAGAACTGGCAAGTTTTTTTGACTTTAAATCATTATATTAGAGATATAATAGACAAAATATAACCAAATTGTTTAGCGCTTTGCATTCTTGAAATCCTGCCTATCATATCCGATAAGTATCCCTTATCACGATTGATTGATTTAACCGGAAAATACGCGCAGAGTGGCAGCCATGAAGCTCCTTGCGCCTTACCTCCCCAGCCCCTCCCCGGCCCTCTCCGCAGAGGATCAGGAGGCACTCACCGATCTTTATGTGCGCGGTACCCCCGCCAATACGCTCAGAGCGTATGAGCGCGATCTGCTCTACATCACCGCTTGGAAGTCCGCGCGGTTCGCAGCGACGCTGGACTGGCCGGAATCTGAGGCCACCGCCCTCGCCTTCATTCTCGATCACGCCCGCGATTTGAGCGAAGCGCCATTGGAAGACATCGCGCGTCAAACGGCAGAAGCGCTCGTCATGCAAGGACTGCGCAAATCCCTGGCCTGCCCGGCGCCTTCGACCCTGGACCGACGCATTGCCTCCTGGCTGGCCTTTCACCGGATGAAGAACCTCACCAGCCCGTTTGATACCCCGCAGGTGAAACAGGCCCGCGCCAAGGCGCGGCGCGCCGCCGCCCGCCCCCCTGCCCCGAAATCCGCCCATCCCATCACCCGCGATATCCTCGAACAGCTGCTGGCCACTTGCCGGGGTTCGCGGCGCGATTGCCGCGACCGAGCGCTCCTGATGCTGGGCTGGGCCAGCGGTGGGCGGCGAAGGTCCGAGATCACCGGGTTGATGCGGGAAGATGTGTCGTTGAAAGAGTTCGAGGCCACGGGTCTGGTGTGGATCTCACTGCTGGAAACCAAGACCACCCAAAAAGGAGAAACCCCACGGCTGGTGCTGAAAACCCGCGCCGCGCAGGCACTGGTGCATTGGATCGAGGTGGGCCAGATCGGGGATGGGCCGCTGTTCCGCCCGATCTCAAAGGCCGACCACGTGCTGAAGCGCCGCCTATCCCCGGATGCGATCTACCAGATTGTTCGGCGCCGCTTGAAACTGGCGGGGCTGCCTGAAGACTTCGCCTCGCCGCACGGGCTGCGCTCGGGGTTCCTGACACAGGCCGCACTGGATGGCGCCCCGATCCAGGCTGCCATGCGCCTGTCCCTGCATCGCTCCATGGCCCAGGCGCAGAAATACTACGATGATGTCGATATCGCCGAAAACCCGGCAAGCGATCTGTTGGGGTGAAAGAAAGGGCGGTTTCGCGCGCGAAACATCAGGTGCCGCGGGCGTGTAGCCAGGTTTTCAGTTCCATAAGAAATTCTTCAGACATCCCTCGACCGGACAGGGTGACCTGTGAACCGTTGCGACTCTGTTTCAAGTGAATGTCACCGAATGTCTCTTTCGAGACCGTCTCGGGAGCGGGCGATTTTACATCCCTTGAGGACAGGCTGTTTGCCGCGCGGGTCAAAACTGATATCTCAGTTTCCGATGTCTCCGGTGCTGCCTCGTGCAGAGCTTTGGCGATCGAAGAGGCCGCTTTCGACTCCTCTTTCACAATCTTAGCAATCGACAATCCCAACCGCTCAGGGATGGCCGAGGCAAACCGCAGGTGATCGTCCAGCGCGTGATAGATCGCGATGAAAGACCCGATCTTGGATCGTTTGGCCCGGCTGGCCGAGGCAAACAGCCCGCGCAGGGCGGCGGCTTCATCCGGATAAACACCCTGCTCTGCCGCGCGCGCCACGATCCGGGCACGCTCATAATAGCTCAGCCCGACGCGGATCTCATTTTCCTCGACCATGGCCACGTAAGCGTCAGATGCGCTCTGTGGTTGCCTGAGAAAGGCACGCACGGTTTCAAAGCGCGCCTCGCCCGTGTTCTGCGCCAAGGCGCGCAGCGCTGTCATCCGACGCCAGCCAGAGATCAGCCCATAACGCCCTTCCGGCAACTCCACGACCTCAATCGGTGTTTGCTGCCCGCGCGCCTTCAAGCTTTCCTTCAGCGCCTCCATATCCGCGTCATCAGCCGCCAGCCGGTCGCGCACCAGGTAGGTTTCCTCGATGGAATCCAGTGGCAGGTCCTGCACCAGCCGACCTTCGGCCCGCGCGGCACGCAATTCTCCGGACAGTTCCTCCAGTGCCGCCTGAGCCGCTGTGGCTCCGGCCACCTGTGCAACCGGAGGCGCAGCGCGGGGCGTATCCGCAGGGAACATAGGGTTCAACCCGGGGGCAGGGCGGGTGTCTTCCAGATAATCCGGCCGGGCAGGGGTCAACCGTTTGCGTTTTGCCATCACTTTCTCCTTTTCCAGCGCAGATCAGACCCTGTTTCGGGCGCCACTGATGTGTTTCGCGCGCGAAACATGATCACCTTAGCGCCAGTTCCGGCGTTCCCGCCGCTTCGGCCTGCTGGGCCAGTTCCTCACCTCGCCAGACACCAATCAGCAGCTTCTTGAACGAGGCATAGGTGGCATCAAAGGTTTCCCGCCCGCGCACATAGGTCTCGCGATTGAAATCACGGTAATCGGCCTCGTAGATGCCGTTGACTTGTTCCCCGGCCTGCCCGATCAGCGCCGTGTAGCCCTGCCAATGTGGCGACAGGGTGCGGCCCAGATAGGCCTGCATCAGCCCGGCCAGCTCTGCCTGCTGGCTGCCGTCATAGCGGGTGATGATTGTGCGTACGGCATCCCATTGAAACGCCATCTCAGGCCGTCCCAGGGCGCGGGCGGCCATGTTCTCTCCGTCTTCGATGGACTGGAAAGTGGAATGTAGCATGTCGAAAAACCGGCCGGTGGAATCAAACTCCAGGAACGACGCACCCATGGGCACCAGCAGGATATCCGAGGCGGCCAGCCCATTGATCGTCAGATAGCCAAGAGCAGGGGGGGTATCGATGAAAATGATATCGTAATCGTCCAGCACCCCATCCTCGTCCAGCGTATCGGTCAGAGCATCCCACAGCTTCCAGCTTCGGCCTTGCATCCGCCAGACGGGAATCTGGAATTCAGCCCAATACAGGTTCAACTGAGCGCCGATCAGATCGATATTCGGCCAATGCGTGGTCTGGATCAGATCGCTGCTGCGGACCTTCAGCGCTTCGGACAGGGTGTCGTCGATCGGATGCGGAGCCTCACCCCGATCAAGCCGTCCCTGATTGTCACGGCGCAGATGGGTGGCATAGTGGCGGGCGAGCAGAGGGAACACCGTCTGCCATTCATCGATTACCTTACCGCTAAAGATCGACGTCATCGAACCCTGACTGTCCAGGTCGATGACCAGCACCTTGTAACCATCCAGGGCGGCCGACATGGCCAGATGCGCGCAGGTTGAGGTCTTGCCAACGCCGCCCTTGAAATTGGCGACCGAGACGATCTTGGCAGGTAGCCCAATGGGCCGGTAAGGGCGGTACTCTTTGGCTTTGGACCCCTCCGAGGCAAAATGTGCCCGCAGCCGCAGAACCTGATCCAGCGTGAACCACTTGGCCCCGCCTTCGGTTTCGGATTGTCCCTGCGGCAGATCCGGGTTGCCCTTCAGCACACGGCGAAAATGGGCGGGTGCAACAGGGATCAGGTATTTGGTGATTTCCCAAGTTGAAAACAGGCGCAGCTTCTTCTGACCGTTTTCCTCCAGCCCCCGGTTTGCCAGATCGCTGCGACCCCGCGCACAAGCATCCGCGATTTGTGAGAAGTCACCCGTGCCGGTCGGATTTCCAAGCTCAGCATAAGCCAGATCCGGATCAATATTGAAATACGGGGGAAGCCCCTCGGAGGTTGCTGCTCGCATTGAAAGCCTGCCTATGTGCTATGTTTTGATCAATATACCACAAAAGGAAGCATGTGGAAGCATTATGAGTACAAAACCGAATTTTCTAAGCAAAATTAAGGGGTAGAAAGCCTTCGAGACGCTGCTTTTGAGCGTATAGCAAAAAAATGTTCAGTTAGAATCCTGTTATCTTATTAGTTACGGCTGAACTTGAGTTCTATTAAGTATAAGAAAAAAAAGAGGTTTTTGTATTTTTTGTGGATCATACTGAATCTGATCCCACGATAGGGTGACTCTGATCCCACGTTGTAGTGACTCTGATCCCACGTTTCGGCGGCTTTACGCTTCCTGTGGATAACTCTACGGTAGGCGTCAATAAAACCACGAACAAAGATTCGGGCAGGACATATGGGCAGGGCAGTATGAGCGGGTCAGGGGCGTTGTTGCCCGACCGGCACCCAACGGGTGATTTTTTTGTATGCGATATCTTCGATGCGCTGCCCAAGACAGATATGGGCTCGATGGAGCATCCGATGTTTTCGCTCTCGACCCGGCCGGATCGCCGGATCCTCAATTACGAGCATAACGGGGTCGAGATCACGGTGACGCCTTCGGTGCGGGGGCTGGCGACGATCCACGACAAGGACATCCTGATCTTTTGCATCAGCCAGTTGATGGCAGCGATCAATGCGGGCCGGACGGTCAGCCGGGTGTTGCATCTGAAAGCGCATGATCTGCTGGTGGCCACCAATCGCGAAACCAGCGGCGATGGCTACAAGCGTCTGCGCGAAGCGTTCGAGCGGTTGGCAGGCACTCGGATCACCACCAACATTGTCACCGGCGAGAAGGAAACCACCACCGGGTTCGGCCTGATCGAAAGCTGGGAAATCGTCCGCCACACCCGGGCGGGCCGGATGGTTAGCGTCAGTGTGAAACTGTCGGACTGGCTGTTTCGCGCGGTGCTGGCGAAATCTGTTCTGACCCTCAGCCGCGATTACTTCCGCCTGCGCAAACCGCTCGAGCGGCGCATCTATGAGCTGGCGCGCAAACATTGCGGGCGTCAGCCCGAGTGGCGGATCTCGGTCGAGGTGCTGTTGAAGAAGTCCGGCTCGGCCTCGCCCCGGCGGGTGTTCCGCAAGATGATCCGCGACATGATCGCAGCCGATCACCTGCCCGATTACGAGATGACCGAAGAGCCCGGCGACCTGATCCGCTTTTCGCGCCGTGGCCAGGTGGTCGAGGGACCGGACAAACCGGTCCTGCCGTCACAGGCGCTTGAGGAAGCTAGGGCAATGGCACCGGGCCGCGATGTCTATGCATTGGAGGCGGATTGGCTGGCCTACTGGGCCGCGTCCGGTCGCCCGCAAATCAGAAACCCGCAACGGGCGTTTCTGGGCTATGTGGCCAAGAGGGTCGCCGGGCGGGATTAGTCCTTAGCTGGAATAGGCGGGGTTTTGTTTCTGCACGCGTGTCTTCACGGCTTTGACAGCACCGATGACGATGAGAGCGGCGATGATGAACAGCCAGCCGAAGAGGACATAGCTGCCCAGGGCCATAAGGATGGACGCACCGGAGAACAAAGCAATCCCGGCGGCGCACAGGCCGACAAGAATGGCTATTCCGATAACTCCGATCATGTTCTCCAAGTCCTCCGGCTATGGTCTTGGTCTGGCCAGCCCCTGAGTGGTTGCAGTTCAGCCATTGGGCAGATGCCCATAATGATTTCGCGGTGAAATCATGGCAAAACTTTGAACTACAGAGGGTTAAAATTTGGTTATTTTTACCGGGAGGAGCTTTGCTCCACTACTCGTGCCACACCGCTTTATAATTTATTGAGACATAGGAGTGTCTGAGTGGATAGTTTCTCAAAACTTTTGTGACAGCAATATGGAACGCCCGCACCCCTAAAAATGTGCAAAGGTTCGCCTATGGCACCGCTCTGTCAATTTGCGGTTGCTTGGATGGAATGCCAGATGAGCGTGCGTTTCGGTCACCTAATGTCAGGGGGATCTGAGGGGGTCACATCTTGACTAAACGCCCGTCCGTCACCCTGATCCCTGTTTTCTCAAAAACATTGCGCGTATCAAAAACCAGCGCCGCCTCGCGCGCGACCAGACCGTAATCCGGGGCGCTGTGATCGGTGATTACGGCCACCGCCGCATAGCGTTTCAGGTTTTCTGCGGTCAGCGGCTGGGATGTGCGACCCGCAAGCTGCGGATATTCGCCGCCTTCGGGCAGGCGGGGGAAATACGGGTCGTGATAGTCCACTTCGGCCCCCAGCTTCTCGAGCTCGTCAAGCAGGACCAGCGCCGGGCTGCGGCGGGTGTCTTCGACATCGCGCTTATAGGCGATGCCCATCAGCAGGATGCGCTGACCGGTCAGGGGCTGCCCGGTCTCGGCGATGGCCGAGCCGTTACGCGCCGCCAGTTCGGCCGCCATCCGTGCCGCCAGCATGGATGGCACGGCGTCGTTGCTGGAGCGCGCCAGATTGATGATCGGCGTATCAGATCCTGCATCCGCGGCGCGCCAGGCCAGATAGGCCGGAGACACCGGGATGCAGGCCCCACCAATTCCGGGACCGGGATAGAAGGGCATGAAGCCAAACGGTTTGGTGGCCGCTGCCTCAATCACTTCCCAGACATCCACATTCATCGCCTCAAGCGCGGTCTTCAACTCGTTGACCAGCGCGATATTGACGGTGCGAAAGCTGTTTTCGACCAGCTTCACCGCTTCAGCGGTAGCGGCCGAGCTGACCGGAACGGCGCTGGTGACGATGGCGCGGTAGAAATCCTCGACCAGTTGCCGCGACAGCGGATCGTCGGCGCCCACCACCTTCGGGATGCTGTGCGTGTCGAACTTGTCATTGCCCGGGTCTTCGCGCTCGGGCGAAAACGCCAGGAAGAAATCACTGCCCGCGCGCAGTCCGCCCGCCTCAAGGATCGGCTGAACCAGAGTGGTGGTGGCGCCGGGCCAGACGCTGCTTTCCAGCACCACCATCTGACCGGGGCGCAGATGCTGCGCGATGGTCTGCGCTGCGGCGGCGACAAAGCGCATGTCCGGGTCTTGTGCATCGGTCAGCGGGGTCGGCACGCAGATCAGGATGATATCGGCCCCGGCCAGTGCCGCGGCGTCCTGCGTTGCGCGGAACCTGCCGCTGTCTACCGCTTGTGCGATCCGGTCTGACGCCAGATACGATATGACCTGATCGCCCTGATTGATCCGTGCCACCCGGTCAGGGTTGAGATCAACGCCAGTGGTATCGAACCCCTCATCATAGGCGGTCAGCGCCAGCGGCAGCCCGACATAGCCCAGCCCAACCACAGCAACCCGCGCATCGCGCGCCGCAATAAGCTGCTTGAGGGAAAGATGGTGCGAGGTTTCGTAGTTCATAATCTATCCTGATCGTACAAAGTCAGACTGAAATTAATTGACGGTGCTACTGCCGGAAACCCAGGCTCCTCCACGGATAGGGCGGAACGGAGGCGAATCCAACATATTTGTCAGCCCGGTCCGAGACTGCAGTATCGTGTTTCCCAAAGTGCCTCAATCTTTGGTCACTTGCGGTATTGTTGAGGGTATTTTTGATAAATCCAAGTAGGAAAATTCTTGTCATTTCGGGCGTAATGCTTGCCGAAACGACGCCTCGGCCAGCTCCGCGCCCTTGTCCCAACTGAACCGGGAAGCCTGCGCCAGCGCCTTTTGCGAAAGATCGGTCCGCAGGCCCGGTTCGGTCAGTAAACGGGCAGCCTGATTTGCCAGTGCCTGGCTGGACAGGGGGTCGAAATACAGCCCGCCATCGCCCACCACCTCGGGCAGGCTGCCGCAATCCGAGGACAAAACGGGGGTACCGCAGGACATCGCCTCAAGCGCCGGCAGACCAAATCCCTCCCAGAGCGAGGGGAAGACCAGCGCATCGGCTGTGTTGAGAAGCAATGCAAGCTGCTCGTCGTCGATCTCACCGGTGAAGATGATGCTTTCGGACCGCGCCGCATCGGCAGCAGCGCTGGCCTTGAGGTCTTCGACATTGTCCCAGAACCGCGCGCCGGTGGTGCGCCCGACAATGGCCAGGCGTGCATTTGGCACACGCGCCAGGATTTCAGGCATCGCCTCGATCAGCCGCAACACATTCTTGTGCCGGTTGAAGCCGCCCACATAGACCAGCAAGGGCGCGTCGGGCGGGATATCGTATGTCTGACGCGTCTGTGCCAGAAGCTGTGCGTCGTGGATTTGCCGAAAGACCGGCTCAGCCCCTTCGGTGATAATGTCGGTGCGATCTGCGGGGATGCGCAGAATACGTTCCAGATCATTGGCGGACGCCTGCGAGATTGTCATGATCCGCGTTGCCTGTTTCTTGGCCAGCCAGCATTTCACCTGCCACAGGCGGAAGTTCAGTTTCTTGGGGAAGATGAGATCCGGAAACCGTTCAGGAATGGTGTCATGAAAACACACGACCGAGGGCCGTCGGATCAGTTGCGGAAAATAGGAGTAGACCGCCGGATAGAAGAACAGATCGCATTCCATCCGCTGTGCGGATCGGGCCATGGTGATCAGATCGGCCCCGCCGCGCGCCGAGGCCCCGGAGGAGGCCTCTGACATCGACTTGTCCGACCCGGCAATCCGGATATCGACACCTTCGGGTACAGGCCGCGTCGGTTCCTGATCGAACAGCAACGTATAGCGAAAGCCCGATTGCCGGGCCGCCAGGGCAGGGATCAGATTGCGGGTGAAACGTCCAAAGCCACGTTCATTTTCCCAGGAACTGGCGTCTACACCGATATGCAGCATGTTTTTGCCTTGATAGCGGCCCCGAGATCCGGGCCATGCGGTTGCGTTTCAAATAATGGCATGGCGTCAGCCAAACCGGCCCCGCAAGTAGTCTGCTGTCGCCGCCAGACCTTTT
>NZ_JBXWQP010000020.1:2500-6101 GCF_059612445.1 Ruegeria sp. TASC047 | reverse complement strand
TTGGTTGCGGGAGCAGGATTTGAACCTGCGACCTTCAGGTTATGAGCCTGACGAGCTACCGGGCTGCTCCATCCCGCGTCAGAGTCAGATTTGTTTTCATCGTGTTAGAGAGACTTGGGGATTTTGCTAGGTTTGGCGGTGACCTACTCTCCCGGGGCTTAAGCCCAAGTACCATTGGCGCGGCAGTGCTTAACTTCCGGGTTCGGGATGGGACCGGGTGTTTCATTTGCGCTATGACCACCAAACCGAGGAAAATCCCCGTCGCTCATTTTGCTTTGCAAAAAGGCGACGCGCGGGAGGCAGGGTATTCGCTTGCGAATGGGCGTTCCCGCACGGTTGTTATGTCAATCAACAGTGCCGTTTGCGTTGGCACGCGTTGTCCATGTTCAAGGTGTGTATGCTTTTGGTGATTTGTCTTTCCATTACTGGATCAAATCAAGCCTATCGGGCGATTAGTACCGGTCAACTGAACGCATTACTGCGCTTACATCTCCGGCCTATTGACGTGGTGGTCTTCCACGGCCCTCAGGGAGACCTTGTTTTGAGGGGGGCTTCCCGCTTAGATGCCTTCAGCGGTTATCCTGTCCGATCATAGCTACCCAGCACTGCCGTTGGCACGACAACTGGTCCACCAGTGGATCGTTCACCCCGGTCCTCTCGTACTAGGGGCAACTCCTCTCAAGTCTCCTACACCCACGGCAGATAGGGACCGAACTGTCTCACGACGTTCTAAACCCAGCTCACGTACCTCTTTAAACGGCGAACAGCCGTACCCTTGGGACCTGCTCCAGCCCCAGGATGAGATGAGCCGACATCGAGGTGCCAAACACTGCCGTCGATATGGACTCTTGGGCAGTATCAGCCTGTTATCCCCGGCGTACCTTTTATCCGTTGAGCGATGGCCCTTCCACTCGGGACCACCGGATCACTATGGCCGTCTTTCGACTCTGCTCGACTTGTCAGTCTTGCAGTCAGGCTGGCTTCTGCCATTGCACTCAACGAGCGATTTCCGACCGCTCTGAGCCAACCTTCGCGCGCCTCCGTTACGCTTTAGGAGGCGACCGCCCCAGTCAAACTACCCGCCACGCAGGGTCCCGGATCCGGATAACGGACCGCGGTTAGACATCAAGAGTGCGAAGGGTGGTATCTCAAGGGAGGCTCCACAGGTACTTGCGTTCCTGCTTCAAAGCCTACCACCTATCCTGCACATCACAATCCTGATGCCAGTGCGAAGCTGTAGTAAAGGTGCACGGGGTCTTTCCGTCTAACCGCGGGAAGCCTGCATCTTGACAGGCAATTCAATTTCGCTGAGTCGATGTTGGAGACAGCGGGGAAGTCGTTACGCCATTCGTGCAGGTCGGAACTTACCCGACAAGGAATTTCGCTACCTTAGGACCGTTATAGTTACGGCCGCCGTTTACCTGGGCTTCAATTCAAGGCTCTCACCTCTCCTTTTAACCTTCAGGCACCGGGCAGGCGTCAGACCCTATACGTCGTCTTGCGACTTCGCAGAGCCCTGTGTTTTTAATAAACAGTCGCCACCCCCTGGTTTGTGCCCCCAGCCCCTAGTTGCCTAGGAACCGGGCCTCCTTCTCGCGAACTTACGGAGGTATTTTGCCGAGTTCCTTCAACATCGTTCTCTCAAGCGCCTTGGTATGCTCTACCAGTCCACCTGTGTCGGTTTAGGGTACGGTCTGATGGAGGGCTATTTCCAGGAACCACTCAGCAGCCCAATCAATCCGATAAGATTGAACTACACCTGTGATCCGTCACATCCTCCTGGCCTAGGAATATTAACCTAGTTCCCATCGCCTACGCCTTTCGGCCTCGGCTTAGGGGCCGGCTTACCCTGCTCAGATTAGCTTTAAGCAGGAACCCTTGGACTTTCGGCGAGAGTGTCTCTCACACTCTTTGTCGCTACTCATGTCATCATTCTCACTAGTGATCTCTCCACCGGATCCCTCACAGGCCGGCTTCATCGAAAGAACTCGATCCGTCATTACACCTCGCTGCTGTTACACAACACAGATGCAAATACGGATGAGTTCTATGTCACACTACGCTCTGCTACCATGCCTTACGGCATCCTAAGCTTCGGCTCATGGCTTGAGCCCCGTTACATCTTCGCCGCAGGACAACTTGTTTAGACCAGTGAGCTGTTACGCTATCTTTAAAGGATGGCTGCTTCTAAGCCAACCTCCTGGTTGTTTTGGTCGTCCCACCTGCTTTCCCACTTAGCCATGAATTGGGGGCCTTAGCTGTAGGTCAGGGTTGTTTCCCTCTCCACTACGGACGTTAGCATCCGCAGTGTGTCTGCCATCTAGTACTCCCGGGTATTCGGAGTTTGGTTAGGATCAGTAAGCCTGTGGGGCCCCATTACCCATCCAGTGCTCTACCCCCCGGGGTATTCGGATGACGCTCTACCTAAATAGATTTCGCAGAGAACCAGCTATCTCCGAGTTTGATTGGCCTTTCACCCCTAGGCACAGCTCATCCCGATCCTTTTCAACGGATGTGGGTTCGGTCCTCCAGTAAGTGTTACCTTACCTTCAACCTGGCCATGCCTAGATCACTCGGTTTCGGGTCTGATCCCACGAACTCATTCGCCCTATTAAGACTCGCTTTCGCTACGCCTACACCTAACGGCTTAAGCTTGCTCGTGAGACCAAGTCGATGACCCATTATACAAAAGGTACGCCGTCACCCCGCAAGGAGGCTCCGACTGATTGTAGGCGTTCGGTTTCAGGTACTGTTTCACTCCCCTCGTCGGGGTGCTTTTCACCTTTCCCTCACGGTACTGGTTCGCTATCGGTCAGCAAGGAGTACTTAGCCTTCGAAGGTGGTCCTCCGATCTTCAGACAGAATTTCACGTGTTCCGCCCTACTTAATACGTCCGATCATGCTTCATATACGGGACTGTCACCCTCTATGGTCCTGCTTCCCAACAGGTTCTATTCACACTCACGGCTCGGCTGGTCCCCGTTCGCTCGCCACTACTAGGGGAGTATCAATTGATTTCCTTTCCTCCGGGTACTTAGATGTTTCAGTTCCCCGGGTTTGCTCTTAAAACCCTATGTATTCAGGTCTTAAGTACCTGGTCATGCTCATTATTGATCAGCTGTGCCAACAATAACAAACATTCAGGTGGGTTGCCCCATTCAGAAATCCATGGATCAAAGCTTATTCTCAGCTCCCCATGGCTTATCGCAGAGTATCACGTCTTTCATCGCCTCTTGCTGCCAAGGCATTCACCAAACGCCCTTCTCGCGCTTGATTTGATCCAGAAAAAGAAAGACATAACATGTTGCGCTACCGCCTATTCGGCCACTTGAGCGCGTGAAGCCTTTCGGCCTTTCGGCCTGCAGGCTTCGACTATGTCGATCGTGATCACCCAGCTGGTAACTAAAGGCGATCGTTCTTCTGAACCAAAAACATACATTTCCCGCCCCCGCCACTTGGACGAGGACAATTGAGCAACCCCATATGGTCTCCCAGCCGTGCAGCTGATCAACGCAGGTCGCTCGGGTTAGTATATTTGACTTGGACAACTCTGTTCTTTTCAGTCGCGATACACGAGACAGGCCGGCTAGACCCAAACCGT
>NZ_JBXWQP010000019.1:0-538510 GCF_059612445.1 Ruegeria sp. TASC047 | reverse complement strand
CATACAAGTTGGTCCAGCACTAAATTTCTTTATTTTATGCAGCACCACAGCGGAAGAAGACGACTGCATTGGGCTCTCCAGAGACATTCGACACAATGAATCAGATGTCCCTTTTGGCGCAGTCAGCGGACTTTGGTGTGACGAGCAGCGAGGTCCGGTGTGCGGACTCAGCAGTCATTGGGCCACTCTAGGATTTGCGGCGGGATGCCCAAAGATGGAGTGGTGAACCAACAGCGATGTCTCCAACCGAAACAAGCTCGGCGCTCTCCGCCATCGCCGCCAGTTCCTTGTCGCTCCAGGCTCGACCTCCTGAGATTGTTGTTCTCAGGTCATTGAGAGCAGCCAACTGGTGATCCTCCGGCACACGATATGCAGCCGCAAACAGCCATCCCCCCGGCTTGAGTGCCCGGTGAAGGTTCCTGAAGGTCTGGTCAATGATGGCCTCGGGAAGGAAAATGACCGGTACGAAGATAACGTCAAAAGCAGCATTGTCCTTCAGGTCGGCGACGTTCTCGTTTCTGAAGGTGACGCGATCGGAAAGCCCTGTTTGTTCCAGGTTAGTGGCGGCAAGGTCCAGAGCAGGTCCGAGGATGTCTATGCCGATTGCAGTAAGCGATGGCCATTGCTGGGCCATGGACAAAGAAATCCATCCGACGCCGCTCCCAACATCAAGAAACCGTGGAGCGTTTGACAGGGTGGCCTCGAATTCGGGCTCTTTTGCCGCGTACTCGGTCAGCAATTTCGTCACGAGCCGGGATGAACGTCCCTGAGTTTCGAGAATGCCAGGGTCGTCGAACGACCAACCGGAGCTGCCGTCGTCGGGTAGTTCTAGTAGATGCAGCATTTGGCGCATGGCTGCCCTGACAAACCCATAGAGCGCGTCCAGTTCTTCGTCCGTCAAGCCGTCCAGCAAGTCGGGCTCGAACGCGTCAACGACAGCGTCAAGCTTCGAGGCAAGAGTATCATTTGGTCGGAGGTGGCCTGAGGCCGCCCCAATTCTTGCGCCCAGCGCAGCGAGTGCGTCTGCCGCCCTGATGTGTTTTTGGATTGCCGCCATTGCTTCAGCAAAGGCCATAGTCTCGCTCCCTCTTCCTATCGTCTCTATCCTTCACTTGAAGCGAGTCGGAGTAAAGCACTTGGCCACTTTGGGCTCGTTTGGGTCATCTGAGCGTTTTTGTCAGATGCCCGCTAAGCCGCCTTCAGCGGTCACTCAAGACCGCACGGCGGCGCGGCAATGTCCGCTCTTGCACCGCGACGACCGCTATTGCCAACACCGGGCATTCGCTGCGACTGCCTCCGTCGTCTCAGTTGCGGACAAAGCGCATGCGCTACTTGATAAGGGTGTGACGACATCGTCTCACAGCACCCGGTAGACTTGCCAGCCCTCTGCCAATCCCTTGAGATTATGTGTTCCGAGGTCTTCGAAATCGAGTCCGGAACCGGCCACAAGATCTTTGACCGTCCGCGAAACGATCACGTCTCCACCGCCGCCGATCTGTCCCAGTCGGGCAGCGATATTTACCGCGATACCGCGTACGTCGTTGTCCGCGACTTCGATCTCTCCTGTATGGACGCCTATGCGAACATTGATACCGAGCCGCGCGACGGCCTCTTCGATCGCCTTGGCGCAATGAATGGCGCGTCCCGGTCCATCGAAGGTCGCGAGAAAGCCATCTCCGAGCGTTTTGACCTCGTGGCCGCGAAATTGTCGAAGCTGCTCCCTCACAGCAGCGTCGTGTGCCGCCAGCATCGCGCTCCAGGCTTCGTCACCATGTTCCTCTGCCTTGCAAGTCGAGTCGACAATGTCCGTAAAGACAACTGCCGCCAGGACCCGGTCGAAAATGGGCTTTGGGGCCGAACCGGTCACGAAGGTCTGGACCTCAGAGAGTATTTGCTCTCCTTCCTTTCCAAGGAAAACGAAATGATCCCGCCCGCTCAGCTCCACGAGCCTTGCACCGGGGATCAGGCGCGCCAGAGTGCGACCCCCCTCTATGTCGATTAGCGCATCCTCTTTCTTGTGCAGAACAAGGGTCGGCACTTGAATCGCCGGGAGAATATCGGCGATGTCGATCTTGCTGTTGACCTTCATGATCTCGATGAGGTCGCGCGGCGATGCTCCGGTCCTTTCGTATTTTCCCCACCAGTCCTGAAAAGATGGGTCGTTCCCGGTGTCCGGACAGAAAAGGGGAAGCGCCGCGCCGGTGCCCCAGGCTGTCTCTGCATAGGCGAACAATTCCTCGAGGGCTTCCCGTGTCGGGAACCAGGACTCGAATCTTGCGAACGCGCCATACAGTATCAGGCCGTCACAGCGCCTTGCCTGATAGGCGGCAAAGACGGACGCCAGCGAACCGCCTTCGGATATACCCATGACATAGGCCGACTCCATGCCCGCTGCGTCCATCACAGCACGGATGTCGTCCATGCGTTTGTCCATGTCCGGAACAGCGACGCCACGATCTGAAAGGCCGGTGCCCCGCTTGTCGAACAGGACCACCCTGGCGAACTGGCCCAGCCGCTCAAGCCACTTGGCCCAGTTCGGCTCTTCCCAGTACGTCTCTATCTGCGATACGAAGCCAGGTACCAGAACAAGGTTCTTCGGTCCCTCGCCGTAAACCTGGTAGGCAACATGAACGTCGCCGCTTTTTGCATACTGCGTTCTTGGTGGCATGAGCGCTCGCTTTCTGTCGTTTGGGCCCTAGGGTCAGGGTAGAATGCAATAGATCGGCCCGACAATATCATTGTTTGGCAAATGCGGCCCCATCCGCTTTGGGCTCAAGGCGGTCATACGCTGCGTAAAGCATCAATGACCGCAATGCGGAAAACCGGCCATTAGCTGCGTTCTTGGCTAATGTCTCAGTTGCGGACAACGCTGCCGTTCGCTGCTGCGCGGCGTTTGCACGGGTCGGCACTCGGTTCTCGGGGTCTCTGGCGGCGGATCAACTTGGCCAAAATGCGTGGCCGGGCAGGTCGCTCAGCTTTCGCTTGCGCTTGGGACACTTATGCGCTCAAACTGCTCCGACCTGAAACCCGGAGTGCCAGATTATGCGCACCAACCTGCCCAAAATTGTAGCGATCGGCCTTGCTCTCGCCGGCACGATGCCGGCACCGGTGTCGGCGGCCGCCGAATGCAACGTGAACGCAATTCCAAGCGTTCCGGACGTACGGTTCCTGACCGCAGAGTCCGTTTCGGCCCCGGCGGCGCACTGTCGTGTCGTCGGCGAAATCGGAACTGAAACCCAATTTGAACTACTGCTTCCGGACAACTGGAACGGAAAATTCGTCATGGGCGGAGGGGGCGGGTTTTCCGGCGACTTCAACAATGCGGCATTTTTGGTGGGGAACATTCTGGCTGACGGATGGGCGACTGTCACAACCGATACAGGCCATAAGGGCAATAATGGCGACGCAAGCTGGGCGCTCAACAATCTTGAACGGCAGGTAAGTTTCGGGTTTCAGGCCGTGCACCGCACAGCCGTGACTTCGAAGGCGATTATCGCCGATTACTACGGGTCGGATATCGAACGTAACTTGTTTTTTGGCTGCTCCCGTGGTGGAGGGCAGGCGATGATGTTGGCGCAGCGATCTCCGGACCTGTTCGAAGGGATTTACGCCGGTGCTCCGGCCTATTCCTGGACGCAGGAACTGGGCGGTCGCTGGCTGTATGACGCCATGAACATGTTCCCCGATCCGAACCAGATTTCGACACCGGTACTCGACGTCGATGCGCAGGCGCTGATCGGGAATGCGATCATGGACGAATGCGACGCGATCGACGGGCTGGAGGACGGGATTCTTAATGACCCGCGTCAGTGCACTTTTGACGTTTCAAGCCTTCAGTGCGGGGACGTTCAGACAAACCAGTGCCTGAGCGAGGAACAGGTCCGGATTGCGGCGGACCTCTACAGCGAGGTGGAATTTGGCGGCTTGTCATGGCCGGGCATGCCTATGGGCGTGGAATTGCCGGGCAACCCGCTGGGCTGGTCGCTTTGGACCACCGGCGGCTATGTCGAGGGTGCAGACATCGACTTTCACCCCGGCGACGAGGACGCGGTGGAAGTGTTCCCAGCCCCCCCGATGCCCAACGCGACGTGGGGTTTTACCATGGGGATGTTCAGGTACTTCTTCTTCAGTGATCCGGATTGGACCTACGAGGGGTACGACTTTTCGGATTTCGCACATCATGCCGCGCGCGTTAGCCCGACGCTTGACGCCGACGATCCGGATCTCTCCGAGTTCCGGGGCAATGGTGGAAAACTGATAATCGACAACAGCTGGATGGACGGATCGATGTCCGCATACGGCACCATCGACTACTACGAAAAGGTGATTGAATTTGATCCGGCCGCCCGTGACGACGTGCGATTGTTCGTTCGTCCGGGCGTCACCCATTGCCGGGGCGGGCCGGGACCGGATGGTACCAACTACATCGCCGCGCTCGAACACTGGCTGGATACAGGTCAAGCGCCCGACCAGCTTGACGCGCCGTTCGTCCATCCGCTGACCCGGGAGCCGACAGGCCAAGGCGGGCGGATCATTTGTGCGCACCCGGCAGTTGTGACTTATGACGGGTCCGGCGATCCGAACAACCCAGAGAGCTTCAGTTGCCAGACACCGGGATGAGCCGGCCCAATCCTGGCGATGTAGGCGGGATCAGGTTGAAGCCCGCCAGCCGGCTGCCGGGACACAGAGCGATCAATGGACCCGTTTTGAGAGAGACTTCTTACCCTAAGGTCGCTCTTTATCTCGATGGCGGCGGTTCAGCTGGTGACGGCCGCATCCGCGACGAGTGTGGCCCTGTACTTTGCCGAGACCGGCGCGTCGCTAGAGGCGGCAGCGCTTGCACCGGCATTCTACTCACTGGGGTTCCTCGTCGGGTGTTTCTATGTCGCGGGAGCGAACTCGACAGAAACTGGGAGTCCGCTCTGGGCTCTAAGCCGTCATAAGACGGTTTCTATCGGATGACAGGTTCTCATGCTGAGCGGTCATTACTCGGTAGATTCCTTCAACTGCGCTGTCGTGATTCAAGGGCGACAGGAGGATTATCCATATCGCATCTGTTCTCGCCCGATCACGAGGGTCTTAACCGCATCAATATCATTTTCCCGAAACTAAGCGGCGTTGCTGGGCTCCACAACCTCAAGGTTCTCAGCAGTACCATCCATTTCACCAGCAACGGCCTGCGATGCAGGGCGCACTAGCCAATTAGTTACTTTCGTTGCTGGGATTGACAGGCACTGCGTTGCCTGCGCCCATCATGCGCTGAATTAGGCGGTCGAGCGGGCTGACCTCTTCTGCATCGACCTTGCCTGCGAACATGCCGTAGTGCTTGGCGATGTTCTCAAGCGCCTTGGCACGGTCCTGCATCTTGATTTCGACACCCTGCTTGGTTTCCTTCACGCCATCGAACAGGAGGCGCGCAGCGGGGCTGAGCTTGCGGGTGTCGGCCATGCGGGTGATTTCGGTCCCCATGCCGGAACACTCGGGACAGGCTGGGTTTGGCGGATCTGTGAGGCGATAACCGTAGCCGCCTGCGTCGTCAGGGATGCGCGGATCTACGATCAGACCGGCCATGGCCTTGTCGCGCAGATCGTCGTCGTGGAACATCGAGAAGATCACTTCGGCCTTACGCTCGGTGAACTCCCGTTCTGTTTTCCACTGGTACTGATGCTCGATGCCGTAGCAGTAGCGGCAGGGCGCGATGATGTGCTGAGTTAGCTCGTTGGGGTCTGCGAGGGCGATTTGCGTCCAGAGGTTCACAATGCCCTCTGCATCCAGCATGGCCTTGCTCTCGACCTGTTTGCGGCCCTCAGCGATAGCACGGGCAACCTTAGCATTGCTTAGCAATTTGGATGCGGTGACTTCCGCTGATCCTTTTGCATATCCAGCACTGATTGCAGCTTGTTTCCCGTTCGGATCAGCAAGGTAGGCAAGCACAAAGGCCCGCTGACGCGGGTTCAGGTCGAATTGATCGAGCCAGGTTGTGTCTGCCAAGGCTGGATTGTCGGTTGTGCTGCTCATTCTCGGGGCGGTGCCTCTTGCGCCTCAAAATCCCCCGCAGGATAGGCACAAACTCTGCTTTAAGCAACAAGATGTGATCATCAAAATCCCTACCACCACCACCAATGTATTGTTTAGTTGTTACTTTAGTGGCTCCTGCTTGGCTCCTGTTGTGGCTCTTACTTGGCTCCGTATGTAAATATTATTTATTCTAAACAGGTAGTTATTTGGCTCTTACTTGGCTCCTGCGCTGGCTCCGACCCTCACATCATGAAAATTGTAAACGTGTTCACTTTGTTGTTGCATAGTGCAACATGTATACTTTACAAATGAGGCCAAGGAGTACACGCATGGAAAAGGTCATTGATCGAGAAAATGTCGAGCCCTGAGATTGCGATCCACCTATGCAGCAAAGAGTGGAAATGGCACTAATCAAACGGATCATCCCCCAACAAAGTACATCGAACCTGCAGTTCTCTACCGATACGACGCAACCTCTCACAAGGCCCAATTGTCAGGCTCCAACGCAGATCAGGTTCACTGCACAGCAAACCCCATAGAAACCGCCAATACGGGCTCCACAATGGCTCCAAAGATCGATCATGAAAATATGCATTAAAGAAATCCGGCAAGCCAAAGGGCTTACTCAGGACGAACTTGCAGTGAAGGTTGATTTATCTCGATCTTATTTGGCGCAATTGGAGAAGGGGAAACGTCCGCTCACCACCAAGAAGCAGGCCATTATTGCCGCAGCCCTTGATGTGGAGCCAACTGAGCTTGTAGATTTCAGCGCACCTGACAAAGACGAAGAGGTGCTTCTTCTCGAGGCGTTCCGTGCCCTTTCCCCCGAACAGCGAAAAGCTTGGCTCGAATGGGCGAAAGTAGCTAAGGGATCCGCCCTGGATAAAGAGTGAACGTTCTACACACCATGCAAATTGGATCAACCGATCTTGTGCACAGAAAAAACGGCAAATCGTATAGTCACCGGGGCACGGTCTGCAAGATGGTGAAGGTCGAAGATCTGGAAAAGCTGAACGAAGGAAGGGCCGCATAATCGGCAGGTATTGAAACCCAGATGTGGGGCAAAATGTGGGGCAAATTCGGTTGCCCCATTTTTTTATTGTTACTTTATCGAAGCTTAGCTGTATTTTATGGAGCGGGTAGCGGGAATCGAACCCGCGCGTTCAGCTTGGGAAGCTGACAGGCTACCATTACATCATACCCGCCGCACCCCTGAGATATAACCAGAGTTCCCTGACACGCAAGCCGGATCGTTTCAGGTTGCCCGGAAAAGTTACTCGGTCCGCGCACGAAGACTGTCGATCAGCGAGTCATCTACATCCAAAGCCTGGATGGCCGCCTCAAGCGTGCGGCTGTCCAGATGTTGCGGGTTCAGATCGACCCCGGCTGAAAAGGCTTTGACAATGGCCTTCATGGCGCTGATGCGCGCGTATCTTTTGTTATTGGCCGGTATCACGTGCCACGGTGCCAGATCGGTCGACGTCCGGGCCAGCATTTCATCCACGGCGATCTCGGTATCATCCCATTTCTCGCGATTCCTGAAATCCTCGTATGTCAATTTCCAGCGCTTCAACGGGTTTCTCAGCCGTTCAGTAAACCGCTGCATCTGTTCATCTTCAGAGATGTGGAAGAACAGCTTGACAATCCGGGCACCATCGTCGACCAGCATGCGTTCGAAATCATTGATTTCCTGATAAGCAGCGCGCCAGCGTGTTTCCGGTGTCAGGTTCTCGATCCTCTCGACCAACACGCGCCCGTACCAGCTGCGGTCGAAAGCGGATATCGCTCCGGACGGTGGCAAACGTTCCCAAAACCGCAGCAGGTAATGCCGGTTGAGGTAGTAGTTCCGGGGTGCCCCAATTGGCCAGACCTTAAAGCTGCGCGGGTCCAAAGCCTGGCTGATCCTGCGAATGGTTCCCCCCTTGCCTGCCGCATCCCAACCCTCGAACACCAGCACACCTTTGAGCCCGTGAAACAGATACGCTTGTTGAATCCTGGCCAGCTTGGCCTGAAGATCAATCAGTTGCTCGAAATACTCCTTTTTGCCCAACCGCTTGGTCAGATCCGCTTCTGAGAGTTTCGGGGGGTGATGTTTACGCATGGTGCCACCTGATCGTTGCGTCCCGGATCAGGATATCCTGAACCCTTGCGCAAAATCGACATTGATCAGGGTCAAACGAAAAAGGCCGGGCACAGTGCCCGGCCTTAGCTGTCTTTGTTGATGTAATCAGGCGCGGCGACGACGGCCACCGCCGCGACGACCACCGGCTGCGCCACCGGCCTCGTCAGGTGATTTGTTGAACCTGATCCACTCCCCACCATGCGGGTCGTTGTTGGTCAGCAGGTTGGCGGCGCGGATGGCCTCCATCTCCTTACCGGCGCGCGGCTTGGTGGAGCCCAGGCCAAACATCTGAACGAACGTCTCGTCATCCATGCCTTCGGGCAGGATGATGCCAGCTGCGGCAACGGCTTCTTTTTTCTCGGCGATTTTTGCCTGCGTCACCGGCAGAGCCACCGGGTTCATGATCGCCGAGGTCATGCCGGCACCCATTGCCATCGGCAGGAAGGCATTGTTGATGCCGTGGCGGTTCGGCAGACCGAACGAGATGTTGGACGCGCCACAGGTGGTGTTAACGCCCAGCTCCTCGCGCAGGCGACGGACCAGAGCAAACACCTGCTGACCGGCAGTTGCCATCGCACCGATCGGCATGACCAGCGGATCAACAACGATGTCGTGCGCAGGGATGCCGAAATCAGCGGCACGTTCAACGATCTTTTTGGCCACTTCGAAACGGACATCGGGGTCTTCCGAGATGCCTGTGTCGTCGTTCGAGATTGCCACAACAGGAACATTGTATTTTTTGACCAGCGGCAGAACCAGTTCCAGGCGCTCTTCCTCACCTGTGACCGAGTTCAGCAGCGGGCGACCTTCCGCCGCCTCAAGACCCGCTTCCAGAGCACCGGGAACCGACGAGTCGATACACAGCGGAACTTCAACCAGCCCCTGCACCAGCTCAACGATCTTGCGCATAAGCGGCGGTTCGGTCTCGTTCGGGTTTGGGTTCGAGTTGTAGACGACGCCCGCATTGATATCCAGAACGGTTGCGCCCGCCATCACCTGTGCCAGCGCATCTTTCTCGACGGTCGAGAAATCGCCTGCTTCCAGTTCGGCCGCCAGCTTTTTCCGACCGGTCGGGTTGATCCGCTCGCCGATCACGCAGAACGGTTCGTCAAAGCCCAGAACTGCGGTTTTTGTTTTTGATTCTACGACTGTACGGGTCATGTCCGTTCCTTAGGAGTTTGCAGGCTGCGCCGAGGCGCCGCCATTATTGATCGCCCAGTTGGCGTTGGTTTTGATCCCGCCCAGCGGGAAGAAGTGCACGTTGGTGATGTTGAAATCCGGGTTGGCCGCCTTGTGGTTGGCCAATTCAGTCACAACATCATTCGGCTCATAGGGCAGCAGAAGCTTCGACACATCCATGGCGCGCTTTTGCAGAACTTTCAGCGACGGGCCGACGCCGCAGGCAATTGCGAACTTGATCAGGGTCTGCAGTTTGGCCGGACCGGCGATACCGATGTGGATGGGCAGGTCGATACCCGCCTCTTTCAGACTATCTGCCCAGGCGATGATCGGTTTGGCATCGAAGGCAAACTGGGTTGCCAGCGCCATCTCGGCATCCGTGGTCTCGTTGAATTTCTGTTTCCAGCGCAGGGCGTCATCGACATTCTTGGTGGACCCATCGGGATCGATGTCCTTGTTCCCCTCGGGGTGACCGGCAACATGAAGACGTTTGAACCCTGCCTTGTCGAACAGACCGGTTTCCATCAGCTGCATGGAACTGTCGAAATCGCCATGCGGCTTTGTCACGCCACCGGCCAGCAACAGCGCCTGCTCGACGCCCGCCTCGCCCTGGTACATCGAGATCCAGTTTTCCAACGTCGCCGCATCCTTGATGATCCGCGCCGGGAAGTGGGGCATGACAGGATAGCCTTCGGCTGCAATCCGCTTGGCTGTCTTGACCATATCTTCAATCGGGGTGCCTTCGATATGGGCAATGTAAACGCGTGTGCCCTCGGGCAGCAGAGCGCGAAAATCCTCGACCTTTTCGGCGGTCCGCGGCATGACCTCGATCGAATAGCCTTGCAGGAAGGCTTCGACGGTCGGGTTCACAGGGCTGTTTTCGACCACATCACGTTTCTTGAAGTTCAGCAAAGCCATTGAGGCCTCCCATTAAGATCCGGGCTTATGCCCAACCGTCATTTGCGATCAGCGCTTTAATGCGGTCCTGATCGTATTCCTTTTCCAGACGCAGGGCCTCGGCCTCGGCTACTTCTGCCGGGTCGCCATCAACCGCAAAAGGCTCGGCCTTGCGCCATTCGGCCAGATAGGCATCACTGTCCTTGGCGTTTACCTTCATGGCGGCGCGGTCGATGGCTTGCTCGAACCGTTCTTCCAATTGCCGCTTCGCGCCGCGACGGCCTTTGCCGACGATGACCTGAGCGGGAATGTCGCGCCAGTACACGATGGTGACGTCAGGCATTACTGTGATTCCTCCTAACCCGATGGGCCGGTTCTAAACTTCAATGTGGGGATGGGTCGGTCGGTTTTCGACACCCGGCGCTTTTCAAGCGACGTTTTCGCCCACGGTGGCGTGGCGGGGTTTTAACCCGTCTCGCGGCGAAAACGCATACCAAAATTCTCATTGTCACTATGAGAGCGCTGCATAATGAACAAAAAGCCCCGGACGGCATGACCCGCCCGAGGCTTGATTCAGCGCGTCTTGCCAGGGTTAACCGACCAGCCCGCCGTCTTCACGAGTAACCGCAATGATGGCTGAACGTGGAACCGAGTTACCACCGTCGGGCCAGTGGCTGTTGCCGTCTTCACCGGGGTGCTGAATACCAACAAACATGGTGCGGCGATCCGGCGACCAGCTGAGCCCAGTGATCTCACACTCGTTCGGGCCAACCAGAAAACGACGGATTTCACCGGTAACCGGGTCGCCTGCCAGCATCTGGTTATTCCCCTGCCCTTCGAAGTCGCCCTCGTTGCTGTATTTGCCGTCGGTCTGGATCCACAGCAGGCCGTTGCTGTCAAACTTCAGCCCATCGGGCGAGTTGAACATGTTGTCGGCGTTGACATTGTCCGAACCGCCATACGCATCCTGATGCACGGTCGGGTTTCCGGCCAGTACATACAGGTCCCATCCGAAACCCGATGCGCCATGGTCTCCGCGTTCAGGACGCCAGCGCACGATCTGACCGTATTTGTTCGCCTCGCGCGGATTCGGCCCGTTGACCGAAGTGTCGTCGCCACCGGCATTCGGTTTCACACCGCGGTTCTTGTTGTTGGTCAGGCAGCAATAGACCTCGGGCGCGTTCGGATTGGCTGCAACCCATTCCGGGCGATCCATAGTGGTCGCGCCCACGGCCGACGCTGCCTGTCGTGTATGGATGCAGATTTCGGCCTGCGACGTCATACCAGTTGTTTCGGGGGTCAGGTCCAGCCACTCACCAGTCCCGTCGTCGTTGAACTTTGCAACCGACAACGTACCGTTCTCAAGCAGCGCATTCGTATCCACACCAGCGGCATAAACACCTTCCGAGACGAAGCGATACAGGAACTCACCCCGTTCATCATCGCCCATGTAGACAACGACACGACCGTCGTTGTTCACAATGGTCTCGGCGTTTTCATGCTTGAACCGACCAAGCGCGGTCAGCTTGCGAGGGGTCGAGGCCGGATCGGTTGGGTCGATTTCGACAACATAGCCTGCGCGGTTCGGCTCATTAGGGTTTTTCGAGACATCGAAACGCTCGTCAATTCCGGCCCATCCGTATCCCCAGTCCTTGGTCGAAACGCCATAGCGCTGAAGTTCGGCGCTGACTTCATGGTTTTCGTCTTCAGCCGAGAAGTAGCCGTTGAAATTCTCTTCACAGGCCAAATACGTCCCCCATGGGGTCATGCCGTTGCCACAGTTGTTCCAAGTGCCCTTAGAGGTGGTGCCTGTCGGATCAGCGGCAGTTTTCAACAGATCATGGCCCGCGGCAGGGCCCGTCAGTGACATGTCTGTCTGCGGCGTGATGCGGCGGTTATACGGGCTATCCTTGACGATACCCCATTTGCCGTCGGTAGCTGCAATCTCGACCACCGTCACACCATGCGCCATCATGCCCTTGGCAACATCGTCATCCGAGGCGGCCTTGGCGTCCGGGTTGTTTCCCCAAAGGATATCGCGATTGGTGTATTCGTTGTTTACGACCAGCAGAACGTGACCCTCGTGCAGAAACACATCCTGACCGTCGGTGTTATCACCGAATGCACGTTCCTGACTGGCGGCAGTTCCACGGGTGGCCGGATCGAATTCGGGCTCATCAGACCAAAGCGGATCACCCCAGCGCACCATCACCTCGGCCTTGTAGCCCGGCGGCACGATGACGTCGTCGGCAGTTGACGCCGGAATCGCCTCGAACGCAAAGCGATCCGCGGCTGCGCGTACACCAGTCGGAAGCAGCGCCCCACCCAACGCCGTGAAACTTCCCATCGCCAATACGCCGCCCAGAAACCCACGACGTGATAAGGCACGCTCGACGACGCGGTCAAACTCACATTCCTCTGGGCGCGGATTCACCACTTCATCGAATTCGTCAAAGGTCAGGACACGTTCATCTTTCATGGCAGGCTCCGTCTGCGGCTAATTGCGATCAAGAATCCCTCAAACGGGATCAAAGTTCAAATCGCACCTCAGTATGAACGGCGTGTGACATCCAGACTAAATTCGAAATGGAAATCGCTTGCACGTCGGCGATGCCCCGCCTAGGGTCAAGTCAACTCGAAAATCGGAGGGCGTTACGATGGCGCCCAAGCGTCCCAAAGGTGCGGGCGCGTTCCCGCAAGCGGTCGAAAGCCCCGCGCCGGCAAGACCCGATCCGGATGCCCTGTATGCGGCTCTGGATTTGGGAACAAATAGTTGCCGCATGTTGATAGCCCAGCCCAAGGGCAGCGGGTTTCATGTGGTTGACAGCTTCTCCAAGTCCGTGCAGCTGGGCGCGGGTCTGGAACGCACCGGACGTCTGTCGCGGGCGTCGATGGCACGCACCGTTCAGGCGCTGCGAATCTGTCAACAAAAGCTGAAACGGAACAAAGTGAAACGGATGCGTCTGATCGCAACCGAGGCCTGCCGCCGCGCCAAGAATTCCCGCGAATTCATCCGACAGGTCAAACGCGAAACCGGGCTGACGCTTGAAATCATCCAACCCGAAGAAGAAGCCCGTTTGGCGGTGATTTCCTGCGCCCCGCTGGTGTCCACCAAGACCGAACAGCTGTTGGTTGTCGATATTGGCGGCGGTTCGACCGAGCTGGTCTGGATCGACATTTCGTCTGTCCCTCGCCGTGACCGCCCGGCTGCGATCATGCGTTTGCATAACGGATTTCACACGGTCGACAGCCCTTTTCCGGCTGCAAAAGTCGTGGACTGGATCAGCGTGCCGCTGGGTGTTGCCACGTTGCGGGATCAGTTCAATGACGTCGAAAACGACGCCGCGCGGTTTGCGTTAATGAGCTGGTTTTTTGAAGAAAACCTGGCCGATTTCGCACCTTACAAAGATGAACAAACCCGTGAAGGTTTTCAGATCGTCGGCACCAGCGGAACTGTCACTACGGTTGCGGCATCGCATCTGGGGCTCAAGCGGTATGACCGGACCAAAGTTGACGGGCTGCGTATGACCAGTGACCAGATTGACAAAGTGATACGCGGGTATTTAGAACTCGGCCCTCATGGGCGCCGCCGGGATCCTCGGATTGGGGAAGACCGGCAGGCCCTGATCATGTCCGGCTCGGCCATTTTGCAGGCATTGTTGCGCTGTTGGCCCACTGATCGCCTTTCCGTGGCAGATCGGGGGCTGCGCGAGGGCCTGCTTTATGCACAGATGAGCGCGGACGGGGTACTGGAAGACGGACCGTTCTGATGGCGAAGACACCAACTGGCAAAAACAACTCGGGGCGCGGGCAACGTGACCTGAAGGTAAAGGTAAAAACCGCTCGTGGTCGCAAGCTGAGTTCGACCCGCTGGCTCGAACGGCAATTGAACGACCCCTATGTCAAGCGCGCCCAGACCGAAGGATACCGTGGGCGGGCCGCGTATAAGATCATGGAACTTGACGACAAGTTCCGCTTTCTCGTACCCGGAGCACGGGTTGTTGATCTGGGATGCGCACCCGGTGGCTGGTGCCAGGTTGCAGTCAAACGGGTAAACGCGCTTGGTGAAAAATCGGGGAAACGGATCGGAACGGTGCTGGGCATCGACTTGCAGGAAGTGGAACCGGTTGCGGGTGCCGATACCCATGTGCTGGACTTCATGGAGGATGACGCCGACCAGAAGGTCAAGGACTGGCTGGGTGGCAAGGCGGATGTTGTAATGTCGGACATGGCCGCAGCGTCCTCGGGTCACAAGCAAACCGACCATTTGCGGATCATCGCGCTGTGTGAAACTGCGGCCCATTTCGCCTTTGATGTGCTGGAAGAAGGTGGCACATTTGTAGCCAAGGTTCTTGCTGGCGGCGCCGAGGGCGATTTGCAAAAACTTCTGAAGCAGAAATTTCAGAAAGTGGCGCATGTGAAACCGCCCGCATCCCGTTCGGACAGCTCCGAGAAATTCGTTATAGCAACCGGGTTTCGCGGCTGAACTTAATCTTCCAAACGGATACGGTTTCCGGTCAGACGTTGTTCACGCAACGACGTGGCCGCCATACCCTGCAACATCAGAGTATCCCCGTGCGAAACATATACAGGCTCGCGATTGCGCAGCTCTTCAATGCGCTGCGCCAGCGTAGCAGGGTTCGGCCCGGTTGCTTTCTGTCTTGTTGACTCAGTGGACATGCATCACCTCAAAACAACAGTTCTGAAATGCTGTTAGCGTAAAATCTTGCCGTGAAGATGGAACAAATCGGGCAAGCCTGTGCCGGATCAGGGGCCCAGTTGTTGCAACAATTGCAGCAAGGCCGGGTCATCGGGCAACCTGATCAAGGCTTCGCGTAAGGCGATACGTGCGGCTTCCGGGCCGCTGTTGATCTGAGCCAGCTGTACCACCATGGGCCACGCTTCGGCGCGTTGAGGGTCCAGCGCTACAACCTCGCGAAAGGCCCGTTCGGCGGCCGGGGCGTTGCGCAGCGTCAACGCCATGCCCCCCAGAACCAGATGCGTTTCAGGGGCATCCAGCCTGTTCGAGATCGCCGCCTGCCACGCGGCCATCCCCTGCCCGGCCAGACCCTGTTGCTGAGGTGTCAGAGCTTGAGGAGGGATACTCAGATACTCCTTGGCGGCGGCAATGCGAACGTTGCGAAAAGGATCAGACAAAAGGGGCTCTAACCTTTGCGCACGATCCGTTGGGCTCGCCTGACGCTGCAAGGCTGCTGCATTTGCGCGTATCAGCGGATCGTCTTCCTGCAACAGTCGCGCTGTGTGCGCGGCAACTTCGGGCGAGCCGAAGGGTTGCAGCAGATACGCCGCTGTTGCGCGCACGATAGCGGGTTGCGAGGGATTCATTGCGACAGCAATCAAACCCTCTGGCGTTTTCAACTGACCATCGGCAGCAGCTTTGAATACCGTACCAAAATGTGCGCCCCGATTGGCTGTGTCAGGAAACCACCCTTTGATCCGGCTGGCAGCCCAGACCTGATCCTTATTCTGGTGGCAATCAGTGCAGGCATCAGCCCCTAATCCCAAATCCGGTCGCGGCACGCGAAAGCTGTGATCCCGGCGACCGTCCACTCCCATATAAGTGCGTTCGATCATGTGGCAGCTTTTGCACTGGGCACCCGCGCTATCCATAACGTGATGATGGTGACTGGGGGTATCGTATTCCTGTTTCGCTAGCGTCGGGAATTCAGGGTTTGCGGCCATGGAATGACATTGCGTGCAAATACCGTTGCCTTCGGCCTTCAACTGCGCGCTGTGTGGCTCGTGGCAGTTCATACACCCGACCCCTCGGGCATACATTTTGGATTGCAGGAATGAGCCGTAAACGTAGACCTCATCAAGTATTTGCCCGTCCGGATGATACGAACCGGGCCGCAACACAGCCAGGTTATAGGCATCATGATACGGGGTTCCCGGCAAAGGATTTCCGTTGCCGTGCGCCTCGCGCCGCGAATGACATCCGGCGCATTGCTGGATCTCGGCCTCGGTCTGGCCCTTGCCCCAGCTCATCGAAAAGCCTCTATCACTCAGACCCCCGGCAACGCCCTGCCCTTTGGTCCAATCGATATGTGCCGACCCCGGTCCATGGCAAGCTTCGCAGCCAACTCCAATCTCAGCCTGTCGGGAAGAGTATGTTCTGGATTGCGCGTCGTAGTTCTTTTCAAACCCTGTGGCGTGACATTCGGCGCAGCGCGCGTTCCAGTTCTTGTAAGGGCCCGTCCAGTGCAGCCCGTCTTCTGGCGGCAGATCCTGATCGGGGTATAAGTGATACCAGCGCTTCTGCTCGGTATCCCAGACCACATCAAAACTTTGCAACCGCCCCGGTTCGGTTTCAAACAGAAATTGTTGCAGAGGCGTAATCCCAACGACGGAATGCACATCATATGCCGTCGTCGCACCGTCTTTTTCAGTTACACGAGCTGTGAACCTGTCTACCTGTTTAGTAAATTCAACCGTCATCCCGTTCTGCACGAACCGGGTTCCATCGAAATCGGCGACCAGATGGCCGTCGCCAACTTCCGTCCAGGCCAAGGCATGATGAGACGAAGCCCATGCCTCGGCCTCGCGTTGATGGCAGTCCGAACATTGATCCGATCCGACATATTCCAGTGACTGCGCCTGCCCTTCACTTGCGAGGGTTAAGCAAGCCGCCAGAATGGCAAATCTCATGCCATATCTCCTTCAGCGGCGTTCCGAAGGTCGATCAATGCGCCGTTGTATTCAGCGCCAAGGATCAGCATCGCAGAACACAGATACAGGAAGATCAGCGCAGCCATTGCCCCGGCCAAACCCGCATATGTGGCACTGTAGGTGGCGAACTGGCTGATATAGACTGAAAATGCCCATCCGCCAGCTGCCCACAAAACCAATGTCAGTATGACGCCGGGCAGGATCTGGGTCAGGCTGTGCCTGCGGGTTGGCAGAATTAGATGTGCCAGCAGGACGGTGCCTGCCGGAACGGCCACGGTAAACGTCCACCGCAGGCGATCTACGGACAGCCAGTCCGCTACCGGAGCTTCGGTATGCTCTGCCACCAGTTTCGTGTAGACCGGCAAGACCACCTCGACCGTTGCAATAACAAGGATTGCCGAACCGCCAAGGATAACCAGAACCAGACACAACAGCCGGGTCTTCCAGAAAGGCCAACTGTCCTGATCGTGATAGGCCTGATTCATCGCAGCGCGAACTGCGGCAACCCCGTTGGAGGCAAAGTAGATCGCAAGCAAGCCACCCAGCGTAATCACACCCGACCCTGCCCCGGCCAGAACGGCACGCAATTCGGCCACGATCGGGTCCGCAACATCCTTGGGCCATGCCCCGAACAACAGATCAATCAACTCATCAGTGACATAGTCCTGCGACAATGCCCCGGCCAGCGCCACGGTGAACAACACAAAGGGAAACAGGGCCATCATCAACGACATGGCGACGTGGCTGCTCATGACAGGTCCGTTTTTCCTGACGAACCGGCGAAGTGCCAGCCATAGCGCCTGCAGCGGGCGGCCAAACGGGGGAATCGTGGGCTTTGTCATCCTGCAACCCTAACCTGCCGAAATAAAACTCAGAACCCGTCATCGATATCAAAGTGACAAATGCCGATCTGCAAACGGCTGACTGCATTGCTAAAAACGGATTGCAGGTGCAGGATTGGGTAAAGACGGGCGATCACCAGCCTACGTAAGAACAGATAAACAGGATACTGAATGATCCCGGATCAGGAAGATTTCACGGCTCGCCCCAGGCTAAAACTGTCTGTTGTCCGCGACACCTGCATTATCGCGACGCTGATAGTGCTGGGGCTTTATGCCGGGGCGAACTTCCTGATCCCACTTGCCATGGCGCTGCTGGTCAATGTTCTGATCATTGCGCTGAGCGACCGCGTTACCGCGCTGACCCGTGCTCCGGTCTGGTTGGCCAATATCGCCGGAGTGACCGTGGTTCTGGTGGGATTGTTCATGATCATGTACGTGCTGGGCAGTCAGGCAACGCAGTTTGCTCGGTCCGTCAGCACCTACGAAAACCAGTTCGACGGGGCGGTTGAGCGCATAACCGGTCTTGTCGGCAACGATGTCACCACTTTCATCCGCGACAATCTGGTCAGCATCGACATGACCTATGTCGCACGCCTGTTGCTGGGCAGCGCTACGTCCCTGCTAAACCAGTTCTTTCTGATCAGCCTCTATGTCGCGTTCCTGATGGCCGAGCGTCTGGCCTTTCGCAAGAAAATTCAACTTGCGGCTGGTGACCCCCAAACCGGCGCAGATTTTGCGACCATGCTTGATGCCATATCGATCAGCCTGCAACGATATGTTGGGGTAAAGACACTAATCAGCCTGATCACAGCGGGCATCAGTTATTTTGTATTCAGGGTTCTTGGTTTGGAATATGCGGAAACCTGGGCCGTTTTGACCTTTGCTCTGAACTTCATACCCTCGATCGGGTCGATCATAGCGGTGTTTTTCCCAGCCATGATCGCGCTTGTTCAGTTTGATACGATCGTTCCGTTTCTGATTATCTTATTTGGGTGCGGCACCCTACAATTCCTGATCGGTAACTTCCTTGATCCGGCCATGCTGGGACGTTCGCTGAACATGTCGACATTCCTAGTTATTCTGGCATTGACCTTTTGGACAACTGTCTGGGGCCTGATCGGCGCTTTCCTGAGCGTGCCACTGACGGTCTGCATCCTAATCGTGTTCAGCCACATCCCTGCTTTACGCCCGGTCGCAATCATGATGTCTCTGGACGGCCAATTGGGCGAGGAGGACAGTCAGGCGCGTGCGAAAAACTGAACCACGGCGTGGCGTAGGCTTAAGTTCGTCGGGTGCAGTACACAGCGGCCAGCCTGTCCGCGTATATTGGACCGCATGCCGGTGTCGCTACCCGAAACCTCAGGTCTGACAACTGGCTATCAATGCGCCCCGATCCAGCAGTCGAACCCGGCCATACCCCAGTTCTATTAACCCCAAATCCACAAGCCGGTGAAGGTTCCTGTGCAATGTCGGTTGCGATACAGCAATCATCGCCGCCAGATCGTCTTGGGAAACATCAATCCAGCCCTCGGTTTTCGAGGTTCCTTCGTCCAAGTGAAGCAACCTCAGGACCAGCCGCTTTTCCGTTCCCGTCACGGCCAGATTTGCCATGATGCGCAATGCGGTCCGCATATTCTCATGCGTTAACGCATAGAAATCCCGGATGTAGTCAGGATTGTTCTGAATCAACCGCGAGATGCTCAGGTTAGGGAAAAACAAGGCTTGAGTGGCTTGCGTCGTGACAACACTGACCAGACGCAGTGCACCTGCAAACAACGCAAGATCGCCGATCCAGAACCCAGCGCCATAGCGGTGCAAAACGAACTCCTGACCGTCATCCGCAGGGGCCGTTATCTGCACACCACCGCTGAGGATCGCGTAGATTCCATTTGCCGGATCACCGTAGTGGTACAGTGTCTCACCCGCCTCAACCAATTTCAGTATGCCAAGAGCTGCCAAATCGGCTTGAAACTCTGACGAGCGGTCACTGAACCATCCGGTGTTTCGTAATAGCTTCAGATTATTCATTTTGTCTCACATTTGTACTTTGAGATATAATCATATGATGAGTTTCCGACGCAAGAACTGACCTATGCTGAAAACGTTCGATTCCCAGAATCTGATATTTTCGACATGGGAATCAACACATTGCTGCCGTGTTGTTCATGCGATTGAACGCCGGAGATTTAATTTTCCAAGGGTCACTAAGATCCTCTCAAATCAGGAGCAAACCATGTTACCTCCATGTTCGCTATCCGGCACCTGGCGCAGTAACTTGCGCCGACTTGCCGTGGTAACCGCCACATTGACACTGGCCATACCCGCCTGGGCGCAGGACCAGAAACCGAATATCCTTGTGATCTGGGGCGACGATGTCGGCCAGTCCAACATCTCGGCCTACACGCGGGGTCTGATGGGGTATCAGACACCCAATATCGACCGTATTGCCGAAGAAGGCATGATGTTCACGGATTACTACGGTGAACAGTCGTGCACGGCCGGGCGATCATCTTTCATCATGGGGCAATCCGTTTTCCGTACGGGCCTGTCCAAAGTTGGCCTGCCCGGCGCTGAGGAAGGCATGCAGATCGAAGACCCGACCATTGCGGGCCTTCTGAAAGCAGAAGGCTATGCCACAGGTCAGTTCGGAAAAAACCACCTGGGTGACCGGGATGAACATCTTCCAACAAACCACGGTTTTGACGAGTTTTTTGGCAATCTCTACCATCTCAACGCCGAGGAGGAGCCGGAAAACATCGACTATCCCAATGATGCTAATCTGCCAGATGGCAGAACCTTCCGACAAGCTTTCGGACCGCGCGGTGTAATCAAGTCGACAGCAGGTGGTGAGATCGAGGATACCGGCCCGCTGACCAAGAAGCGTATGGAAACGGTCGACGATGAAACCGCAGCGGCAGCGATTGAATTCATCCGCAAACAAGAGGAAAGCGGCACACCGTGGTTCGTCTGGTGGTCAGGCACCCGGATGCATTTCCGCACGCATGTTTCCGAAGAGAAATGGGCAAAAGCCAATGAAATCGTGGGCAAGCAGGTTGATGAGTATACGGCTGGCATGATCGAACACGACATGCATATCGGTGACTTCCTGACTGCGCTGGACGAGCTGGGCATCGCCGACAAAACCATCGTGTTTTATTCGACCGACAATGGTCCGCACATGAATACGTGGCCAGATGCCGCGATGACACCGTTCTGGGGTGAGAAAAACACCCAATGGGAAGGCGCATGGCGCGTACCTGCCATGGTTCGGTGGCCCGGCAAGATTGCCGAAGGCGCTGTGTCGAACGAGATCGTGCACCATATGGATTGGTTGCCAACATTCCTGGCGGCGGCTGGCAACGAAACCGTGAAAGAAGATCTTCTGGAAGGCGTCACCGTGGCCGAAGTTGGCGGCGGACGTGACTACCGCGTGCATCTGGATGGCTACAACATCTTGCCGTTGCTGACCGGCGAAACAGACGAGAGCCCGCGCAGGGAAATCTTCTATTTCACGGACGATGGTGACCTCGCGGCACTGCGCTTCGGTGATTGGAAGATTACCTTCCTTGAACAGAAGGCATGGGCAACCTTGCGCGCCTGGATGGAGCCTCTGACCCCCCTGCGTGTGCCATTGATCGCCAACTTGCGACGCGACCCATACGAGCGTGGCTATCGCACATCGAACACCTACTATGACTGGATGCTCGACCGTGCATACATGCTGGTGCCTGCACAGGCCTATGTCGCGCAGTTCCTTGAAACCTTCAAGGAATACCCACCCCGACAAGAAGCGGCGAGCTTCAGCCTCGACAAGGTGATGGAGAAGTTGACGTCGCCTCCGGGCGCACCGTGATGCTGGCCGTTTGATCCAAGACACAGCAAAGCCGGAGTCCCGATACCGGGGCCCCGGCACTTCTCATTGTCGGTTGAAAATTGAGGAAAAATTTGTGCGTCTATTTTTGATATTGTGCAGTGCGCTAGGAGCGGCGGTCGCCATCGCCGACCCCTTGCCCTCTTGGAACAATCTAGAATCCAAAGCGAAAATCGTTTCGTTTATTGACGAGGTGACCGACCCTGCCTCAGCTCACTACGTGACGCCCGATGACCGGATCGCCGTATTCGACAATGACGGAACGCTTTGGGCCGAACAGCCCGTGTATTTCCAGTTTGTTTTTGCCATGGACCGACTGGCCGATCTGGCCGAGCGGGACCCGTCGATCCTGGCAACTCCTGCTTTGGAAGCTGCAGCAAAGGGTGATCTAGCGGCCGTTCTTAAAGGCGGGCATGAGGCGCTGATCGAAGTTGTCAACGCATCGCATTCTGGCACCAGCGTCGATGACTTTCAGGCAGGTGTTGCGCAGTGGCTGGAAACCGAACGCCACCCTGGCACCGGCCTGCCCTATGACCAGATGACCTATCAGCCGATGGTCGAGTTGCTGCGTTACTTGCGTGATGAGGGTTTCAAGACCTACATCGTATCCGGCGGCGGCATTCATTTCATGCGCGCCTTTGCCGAGGATGCGTATGGTATCCCACCGGAACAGATATTGGGGAGTTATGCAGACAGCACCTATAAGGTGATCGACGGCAACCCGACGATCATCAAGGCACCGGGGTTAGCCTTCATTGACGACAAGGAAGGCAAGCCGATCAACATCGAACGTACGATTGGCAGACGCCCGATTCTGGCCGCAGGCAACTCGGACGGAGATTTCGCTATGCTGGATTGGACAACGTCGGGTGGTGGCCCGCGTTTGGGAATTCTGATCCATCACACGGACGCCGAACGCGAATGGGCCTATGACCGCGAAAGCCCGATAGGAAAGCTGGCAGACGGGCTGGATCAGGGTCCTGACAAGGGATGGATCATTGTCGATATGGCGCAAGACTGGTCACGCATCTACACTGGGGAAAACTAAACGGCCCGAAAGATGTAAGACCCCATGTGGACAGCGCTGGTATCTATCTTTGTATTCACGTTGTACGTGGCTGCATTTGTGTTTTCGATCCGAGCGGCGAAAACCGCGCGGACACCGCAAGGTGCAGTTGGGTGGGTGGTCTTTCTGGTTTCAGCACCTTTCCTGGCGGTGCCGTTGTATCTTTTTCTGGGACACCATCGCTTTCACGGATATCGCATCGCGCGCCAGAAAAGTGAGCGGGTTGTTGAAGGGATCAAAACCTTTGCCGATTATTCAAGGCCCGATCCCTCCTCAATGTCGATCAATCCGCGCCCGTTCGAGTTTCTGGCGCATCTCCCTGTGTCCAGCGGAAACGGTGCCCAGCTGCTGGTTGACGGGCACGCCACATTCGACGCCATTTTCGACGCCATCGACAAGGCCAGGAACTATATCCTCATTCAGTTCTACATCATCAGAGACGATACACTGGGCCGCAAACTGCAATCCAAGCTGATCGAGGCGACGAAGCGTGGGGTTCACGTCCGTTTCATGACCGATGCAGTCGGCAGTTATGGTTTGCCGCGCGCGTATCTGGATACCATGCGTGAAGCCGGGATTGATGTCGCCGACCCTCGTCAGCAACGCGGCCCGAATTTCCGGTTTCAACTGAATTACCGAAACCACCGCAAAACTGTCATTATCGATGGCGAGACAGGCTTTATCGGTGGCCACAATGTAGGCGAGGAATATCTGGGCAAACACCCGCATTTCGGCCACTGGCGCGACACTCACATAATGATGTCCGGTCATGTCGTCCGGCAATTGCAGCTTATCTTCACCGAAGACTGGCATTGGGCACATAACGAAGACCTGATTGATGAACTTGACTGGGCGGGCAGTGAATCCGAACAGAACATGAATGCCCTGCTGGTTGCGACCGGGCCCGGAGACGAAACCGAAACTGGCGCCATGATGTTCTTTGCGGCAATCGCCGAGGCAAAAGAACGGTTGTGGATTGCGTCGCCTTACTTCGTACCCGACATCGATGTCATGACAGCACTGCAACATGCAGCGATGCGCGGTGTGGATGTGCGCATCCTTGTTCCTGACATGATCGACCATCGCCTGCCCTGGCTGGCCGCGTTTGCCTATTTCGATGAAATCCGCGACTGCGGCGTGCGCGTGTTCCGCTATACCGGCGGGTTCATGCATCAAAAGGCGTTCGTTGTAGACGATACGCTGGCCGCTGTTGGAACAACAAACCTCGACAACCGGTCCTTCCGTCTGAACTTCGAAGCAATGGCGCTGTTCTTTGATGCCCGGGCTGCGCAGGCCGTCGACCAGATGCTACAACAAGATTTTGAATCTAGTTACGAACTGACCCGCAGGTTGCGTCAACAACCGGCCCACATCCGCTTTGGTGCGCCACTGGCGCGGTTGTTTGCACCGATCCTTTAGGAAAAGAACTTCTCCTGAAAAACGCGTGTCATCAGTGCGACCAGATACGCGGTCGACAATCCAAACGCCAACAGCCCGGTGACCGAGGCAAACGAGCCGAAGATGCGCAGCCCTTCACCCAGAACGATGTCGCCGTATCCAAGCGTCGTAAACGTCACCAAAGAGAAATAGATGGCCGAGTTCCAGTCCGGCAGCACATTCAGCAATACCCAGACGATAGCCCAGATCCAGACCTGAATGGTGTGCGTCGCGATAATGAACCCCAAAGCAACGGCAATCGGCCCTGCGGTTGCCACAAACACCCCGCGTGTGACCCATTTTCTGTCCATCTTGATTATGGACATCGTGCACCAGGTCAGAAAGAGAATCTCGATCAGGATGCAAATACCCAGAAAGGTACTGCCCCAAACGATCTGATGCAGCAACGTCATGTATTCTCACCCTGAATTACGACCATGGATTGCCCGGGCACAATGACCTTTAGAACCACAAGGCACAACCCCGCCGCCGGATGAAGTAGCCTGCGGCGAAAGGAACCGGAGTAAGGTCTGCACTGGACAGTTGGGAAGTCCGACGCACATCCTGTGGAAAAAGGGCGCTTCATGCTGTTGATCATCGACCGAGTTCAAAAGACTTATCCCGGCGGGCGGCCCGTTCTGCGCGATGTGTCTCTGACACTGGATCAGGGACAAACACTTGCACTGACCGGTGAAAGCGGCAGTGGAAAAAGCACCTTGTTGAACCTGGCAGCCGCCCTGGACGATTTCGACGGGGGCGAGATCACGCTGGATGGCACGCCACTGTCCCCGTTGGACGATGCCGGGCGGGCCGGGTTGCGGCGCAGTAAGGTTTCGCTGGTGTTCCAGCAGTTCAACCTGATCCCATCGCTGACCGTGAGGCAAAACCTGTCCTTTCATGCCCGCCTTGCAGGTACCGAAGATGCCCAATGGTCCGGGCAATTGGCCGAACGGCTTGGGCTTTTGGATCTGCTGGACCGTTACCCCGAAAGCTTGTCGGGCGGACAGCAGCAGCGAGTGGCCATCGGACGCGCCATGGCAGCGCGCCCGAAACTGTTGCTGGCGGACGAGCCGACGGGCAATCTTGACGAAACCGCCAGCGCCAAAGTGCTGGACCTGATGCTGTCACTTGTTTCTGATACTGGCGCGGCTTTACTACTGGTGACGCATTCCCCGCAGATCGCGGCCCGTCTGGACACGCACCTACGGCTGAGCGGCGGGTGCATCCAATGACATTGGCCGTCGTCCAGGCCCTGCTGTCCCATTGGCGGGTGCATCGGTTGCAACTGGCAACACTGCTAATCGGTATCGCCCTGGCAACTGGTCTCTGGTCCGCTGTTCAGGCCATCAATGCCGAAGCCCGCGCCAGCTATTCCCGTGCCAACGCCCAGTTGGCACTTGGGCAGTTTGACGAGTTGCGAGATCCAGCCGGTTTCATCCCCATGTCCCGCTATGTCGATCTGCGTCGCGCGGGATGGCAGGTGGCCGCCGTACTGGAAGGCCCTTATCGGGTCGCTGGACGTACGTTGCGTTTGATGGGCGTGGATATGGTGGCCTATCCCGCGCTGCCCGCAATTGCCGAGGCCCAGCAAAGCGGTGCGCCGCCCGCCCCGGCGGACATATTGACTGCTCCGGGCCGCCTGCTGGTTTCGACAGAGTTGGAGCACTTGTTGCGCGGTCACGATACTCTGCCCCCGGTTCTCAGTACCTCTGCACTACCGCCAGATGTGATCCTGACGGATATCGGCGTTGCCGAACGTCTTCTGAATCAGCCCGGTGCAATCTCGCGGCTCATTATCCTGCCTGATCAACCCCGCGGGCTTCAGCCCCTGACCGCGATCGCGCCAGAGCTGGAACGCATCAGCCCCTCACAAAAGATCGACACTGCTCGACTGACCGACAGTTTCCACCTGAACCTGTCAGCCTTTGGATTGCTGTCCTTCGCGGTCGGCCTTTTTATCGTGAACGGCACAGTCGGGCTGGCATTTGCCCAACGCAGGGGCATTATCCGCACGCTGCGGGCACTGGGTATCTCGATGCGATTACTGGTCTGGCTGATCCTTGCCGAGCTGACATTTCTGGCCTTGATCGGTGGGCTCGTCGGGTTGCTTTTGGGCTTCTTTCTGGCCGGAGCACTTCTGCCCGATGTCGCGGCCACGTTGCGTGGCCTTTACGGCGCACCAGTAACAGGGCAACTGACGCTGCAACTGGAATGGGTTTTGGCTGGGATCGCCATGGCAGTCTTTGGCACATTGCTAGCCAGCGGCCACGCATTGTGGCGCCTGTCGCGTATGCCCCTGCTGACAAGTCCGGGTGTTCAAGCGTGGCGGGGCGACCCCCGTGCTCGCGATCTTGCAGCGGCATTGGGATTGGTCATGATCCTGGGTGGCGGTTTGGCTTATGCCAGTTTCGGGGGGCTGATGGCCGGGTTTGCCCTGTTGGCTGGCTTGCTGACCGGTGCGGCGCTGATGCTGCCTGCGCTTTTGTCTGTAAAGCTTTCATTCTGCGCCCGCGCAGCGCGGGGGCCTGTTGCCCAATGGGTCTGGGCAGATATGCGGGCACAACTGCCCGGATTGTCACTTGCCCTGATGGCCCTGTTGCTGGCTTTGGCAGCGAATGTCGGCGTAGGCACGATGGTGTCCAGCTTCCGGCTGACATTCGTCGGGTGGCTTGACCAGCGCCTGACGTCAGAACTCTACCTGACAGCCAGCGACGACGATCAGGGGCAGGAGATTACCGACTGGCTGCGCCCTCAGGTCGAAGCTATTCTGCCAATCCGAAATATGGAATTGTCGCACGAAACGGGGCCTCTGTTTCTTTACGGTGTCGTGGACGATCCGGTCTATCGGCAGAACTGGCCAGTGATCACCTCAAGCCCGAATGCATGGGATGACGTCATGGCCGGGCGTGCGGTTCTGATCAACGAGCAACTGGCCCGGCGTGCCGATCTCTGGCCCGGCGGTGCTTTGGCCTTATCGCCGGACCACATCCTGACCATCGCCGGGGTCTATTCGGATTATGGGAATCCTACCGGGCAAGCCATCGTCTCGATGGACCAACTGAACCAGATCGCTCCGGGTACGGAGGCCCGCCGCTTTGGCATTCGTCTAAACCCCGAAAACGCAACCGAAATGGCGCAAACCTTGAGGGAACGGTTCAACCTTCCACGTCAGGCTGTCGTACAGCAAGCTGCAATGAAGGCGCAGTCGCTGTCGATATTTGAGAAGACTTTTGTCGTGACCTCGGCCTTGAATGTGCTGACCCTCGGCGTGGCGGGATTTGCCATTCTCACCAGTCTGCTGACCCTGTGGACCCAGCGCCTGCCACAGATCGCACCGGTCTGGGCGCTGGGGCTGAACAGGGCGCAACTTGCAGGGCTGGAACTGTTGCGCAGCTTATTGCTGGCGGCATTGACCGCCTGTCTGGCGTTGCCACTTGGGCTTGTTCTGGCATGGGTTCTGCTGACGGTGATCAACGTTCAGGCTTTTGGTTGGCGCCTGCCGATGTTCGTCTTCCCCTGGGATTGGCTGTGGCTGTTTCTACTGACCCTTCTTGCTGCCCTGCTTGCCGCCGCCCTGCCCGCGCTACGGATGCTGCGCCTGCCACCCGCCGATCTGCTGAGAGTGTTCGCCAATGAACGTTAGGATCCTCCTGTTCCTTCTTATGTGGCTCTACCCGATACCGCTTTGGGCGCAGGGCTACGCAGGTCTCGGCGGGTCGGCCGAAGGCTTTGACGTGCCAGTAGCCGGGTATGAGTTTGATTTCCCAAGGGACCATGGCCCCCACCCGGCCTACCGCATCGAATGGTGGTATCTGACGGCCAATCTCCAAGGGGACGACGGCCAGGACTATGGCATTCAATGGACCCTGTTCCGATCTGCCCTGAAGCCCTATGACAGCGACGGGTGGCAAAGCCCGCAACTTTGGATGGGTCATGCTGCTGTTACGACCCCCAAGGCTCATTTTTTTACCGAGCGATTATCACGCGGGGGGATTGGGCAGGCCGGTGTAACTGCACAACCGTTTGAGGCCTGGATTGATGAATGGCGCATGGCCGGATCGGATTTGGACAGCCTGTCGCTGACGGCAAATGGTGAAGACTTCGGCTATGACCTTTCGCTGACTGCGCAAGGGCCATTGGTTCGTCACGGCGACGCGGGCTATTCGGTCAAATCTTCTGATGGGCAGGCAAGTTACTATTACTCGCAGCCCTTCTATTCAGCCGAAGGCGTGCTGCATTTGCCGGATAGCGAAGTCCGTGTAACCGGTCAGGGCTGGCTGGATCGGGAATGGTCCTCACAACCCTTGGCGGCAGATCAGAGGGGTTGGGATTGGTTCTCGCTCAGTTTTGAGGGCGGCGATAAGTTGATGGCTTTTCGACTGCGCGGGGATCGAGGCGACTTCACCTCGGCCACCTGGGTCAATTCAGACGGCAGTACTGAGGCCATCCCCAACGGATCAATCAGCCTTTTGCCGCTGAGTACCAACGAGGTTGCCGGGCGTGACATCCCGACACACTGGCAAGTCGATCTTGTGGACCGGGGCATAGATATTCAGGTCTCAGCCCTGACACCTGATGCGTGGATGGGTACCAGTTTCGAATACTGGGAAGGTCCTGTCACCGTAACCGGCAGCCATGAAGGCGTTGGCTATCTTGAGATGACAGGCTACTGAACCCAACCGATATTTGTTCACGACCGGCGACGCGATCTTTTGCGCGCTGACAAATCAGTCAGCGAACGACATACACCGAGACGTTGGAATGCCGCACAACACGCGCGGCATTCGGACCAAGCAGGTAGTCCTTAAAATCCGGCTTATGCGCGCCGATCACAATAAGATCGGAACCGGCGCTTTCGGCGGTTTTCAGAATCTCCTGATAGGCTGTGCCTGTCGCAACGACATGGCGGATGCTTTCATTGCGCTCGGCCCCCAATGCCGAAATACACAGCGCCGTCAGTTTGGCCTGCGCCTCGGCCAAAGCCTTGTCGTGAAAATCGGATTCAAAGAACCCGGACACCCAGCTTTCCCCGAAATCGGGCAACACAGTCACAACATCCAACTGTGCCCCTTCCATATCCGCCAAAGCGGCGGCTTTTTGCAGGACCGGAGCATCAATCTCGCCATTGCTGATATCAATGGCACACAGAACATAACGTGTCATGCGGGCACCCCTTGTCTGGCGGCACGGCCGCGTTGCAGGAACGCGATAAGTCCCAAGAGGATCATCGCTGGGATGTACACCAGCTGCTTGGGCAGCTGTTCGGAAGGTAAGCTGACCGAGGCCAGGCGTACGGGTTCATCGCCATAGTAGTCGAAGATGCCCAGATCGTCGGCCACTGGCGTGCCAAACAGCGGCTCGTCAAGCTTGACCAGCCCGTCCTCGGGAACCAGCAGCAAGCCCATCGACTCAATCCGTGCAGCACCGCCTTCCTCGTCGCCCACAGTGACAACAACGGTTGTATCCACCATCTCGAGCGTATCGAAATCGGGGCCCGCGACGACCAAGCGGACATCTGTTCCCGGCCGTGTCTGACCAATGGTCTCTTCAAATGCAGCGGGTTCAACCGATTTGAACGGAGGCGAGATACGATCCATGAAATAGTCCGGTCGGAACAGGGCAAATGCCACCAGAACGAGCGCGACACTTTCATAGATACGGCTGCGGGTCAGGAAATACCCCATCGTACCTGCCGTGAAGACCAGAATCGCTATGGTCGCGAAAACGGCCACCGTGATCCCTTCAAGCCATGTAACGTCGATCAAAAGAAGATCAGTGTTGAAGATGAACACAAAAGGCAGTGCCACGGTGCGCAGGCTGTAGAAGAACGCCGTGAAACCGGTTTTGATCGCATCACCGCCCGACACAGCAGCCGCCGCGAAGCTTGCAAGCCCAACAGGCGGTGTAACATCGGCCATAATCCCGAAGTAAAACACAAACAGGTGCACAGCGATCAACGGTACAATCAGCCCGCTTTGCGCGCCCAGTTCAACGACGACCCCGGCCATCAACGAGCTGACAACGATATAATTCGCCGTGGTCGGCAGACCCATGCCCAGAATCAGGCTGAGCAGCCCAACCATAACCAGCATAAGGATAAGATTGCCGCCTGAAAGGAACTCGACCAGGTCAGCCATTACTTGCCCAACACCCGTCAAAGTCACTGTGCCGACGATCACGCCCGCAGTGGCAGTTGCCAGCGCGATACCGATCATGTTCCGTGCACCATCAATCAACCCCTGCCACAGGTCAGCGACGCCATCGACAAAGGTGTTCTTGAGATTGCTCTGCCCCCGGAAAAGAGCCTTGAGCGGTTTCTGCGTCAGCAGGATTACGAACAGCAAAGCGGTCGCCCAGAACGCCGACAGTCCCGGCGATTTCTGTTCGATCATCAGGAAGTAAACCAGAACGATGATCGGCAGCAGGTAATGCAAACCTGCCTTATAAATATCAGCGATAACAGGAAGCGTGACCTCTTTTGCATTCGGGTCGTCCGGCTCAAGGTCCGGCACCTGAGCGGCCAGATAGAGCAATCCGACATAAACCGCGCACACGATCAAGCTCAGCACCAGGCCTGCCGCAGACGGTACCCAGCTTGTTACAGCATCGACCGGGAATTGCGAGCCGTAACAAAGCCCTGCAAACACCAGAAAGAAAGCCAACATACCCACAACGGTTCGCGCCAGATGCACGTCACGGTCGCCCAAAGTCGGCATGTTTCGCTTCACAGCTTCCAAATGCACGATATAGACCAGCGCGATGTAAGAAATCGCCGCAGGGAGGAAGGCGTGGGTGATCACCTCGACATATGAGATGCCCACATATTCCACCATCAGGAAGGCAGCCGCGCCCATCACAGGTGGCATGATCTGACCGTTGACCGATGAGGCCACTTCGACCGATCCGGCCTGTTCACTGCTAAAGCCCACACGCTTCATCAACGGAATGGTAAATGTTCCGGTCGTCACAACGTTGGCAATCGACGAGCCCGAGATCAGGCCGGTTGCGGCAGAACCAACAACGGCCGCCTTTGCCGGACCACCGCGCAGATGCCCGAGCGCACCAAAGGCCATCTTGATGAAATAGTTCCCTGCCCCGGCCTTATCGAGTAACGCGCCAAACAGCACGAACAGGAACACAAACTTCGTGGAAACGCCCAATGCGATGCCAAACACGCCTTCAGACGTGATCCACATATGGCTCATCGCCTTTTTGAGACTCGCACCTTTCCAGCGGATAACTTCCGGCACCCATTCAGATGCGCCAAAGAAGACATAGGCCAAAAAGATCGTCGCGATAATTGCCATGGCCGGGCCAAGCGCGCGTCGCGCGGCCTCGAACAGTAGCACCAAGCCAAGCAACGCGACCCATTTGTCCGTATCGTCGGCCAAACCGCCCGCATTTACGATCTTGTCATAGAAAAAATAGCCATACAGCGCGACGAACGCACCGACCAAGCCCATGATCCAATCCTGAACCGGAATATAGCCGCGCGGGCTGGACTTTAGTGCCGGATAAGCTGCAAAGGCCAGAAACAGAGCGAAGGCAAGATGGAATTGCCGCGCATTGTTTACTACGCTGCCCGGCAACACGTAGTTCGCGAGCGGCGACGCCAGGATAACCTGAAAAATCGACCAGATCGCGGCTACAATCGCCAGGAAGACACCTACATTCCCGACCGGATTACGCCCGCCCGCGTCGGATGATGCGACCAGATCCTGAAGCTCTTCTTCGGAAAGCGGACGATTGGATTGAGTGTCGGAATTCATCAAATGTCTCCCCGTCGCGGCCATTTTTGACCTTCTAACTCACCTGCTTGGTACAGGCGTTGTGCAGGGCGCCCTAAAAAGCGCCCTGCTTCAGGTCTGGTTTACTGAATCCAGCCTTTTTCTTTGTAATACTTCTCGGCCCCCGGATGCAGCGGCGCCGACAGGCCGTCCGCGATCATTTCTTCGGGCTTGAGGTTGGCAAACGCCGGGTGCAGTTTTTTGAAGTCTTCGAAGTTTTCAAAGACCGAGCTGACCACCGCATATACCGCTTCGTCCGACACATCTGCCGAAGTCACAAAAGTCGCACCTACGCCAAATGTCTGGGTGTCGCCGTCAGAACCACGGTACATGCCACCGGGGATGGTTGCAGTACGGTAGAACGAATTGTCGTTGACCAGCTTGTCCACGGCTTCACCGCTGACATTCACCAGAACCGAGTCACAGGCTGTGGTGGCTTCCTGGATCGAACCAGACGGGTGACCAACGGTATAAACCATAGCATCGATCTGGTTGTCGCACAGGGCAGCCGATTGTTCAGCCGCTTTCAGCTCTGTCGCCAGTTCGAAATCATCGGTGGTCCAGCCCATTTCGCCCAGAAGAACTTCCATGGTGCCGCGCTGACCGGAACCGGGGTTCCCGATGTTCACGCGCTTGCCTTTCAGGTCTTCAAAGTTTGTGATGCCTGCATCGGCGCGGGCCACAACGGTAAAGGGCTCGGGGTGGACCGAGAAGACGGCGCGCAGATTTTCGAAAGGACCCGCCTCTTCAAATTTCGAGGTGCCGTTATACGCGTGATATTGCCAGTCGGACTGGGCAACACCGAATTCCAGCTCGCCTTCGCGAATTGTGTTGATGTTGTAGACCGAGCCACCGGTCGATTCGACCGAGCAGCGGACACCGTGTTCTTTCCGGCCTTTGTTCACCAGACGGCAGATCGCGCCACCTGTCGGATAGTAAACACCGGTCACGCCGCCGGTACCGATTGTAATGAACTCTTCGGCATAGGCCGCCGGAGCCAACATGGCTGCGGTTACAAACGCGCCGAGGCTCAATTTGCTGCTGTTTCTCATTTCAATACTCCCACATTTTTGTCTGGCAGTTGGAATTCAAATCGATCATCTGCCCATAAAACTGTGCCGATAACGATGATCGGCCCGCCTTACAGCAGGTGCAACCTGTTGAATTTTCCAGTTTCTCCCAACCCCTTTGAGGGTTCATTCAGATACTTTCAATGTCAAGGCCAGCGCCAGCCTGACTCGCATCAATCCGCATATATGAGCGCAAATTTCGAATTTTCCCCTCTGGCACACAGGAATACCCGCCAGATCGGTCTTCCTGATCTTTGCTCCCAAATTTGTTCAGGTCGGTTCAACAGCGGGTCGTATATGGTGCCATTTCGCAGGGAGAAGTTGATACCAGAGGACTGAAAGGAACCAGACCAGATCGAAAAGTAAGAATTAAGTGTGCGAACACGCAAGTGGCCCGAAAAGAAAAAACAGGAAGCAGGTTCCCCTAACTCCCTGTTTTTACTTTGGTACCCAAGGCCGGACTCGAACCGGCACGGTATCACTACCGGGGGATTTTGAATCCCCTGCGTCTACCATTCCGCCACTTGGGCCACGGACACTGGATTAGCGCCCATCCGAGGGAAGGTCCAGAGGCAAAAATCATCCAATAATCCATTTGTTTCCACTGCGATGGTTGACGGGCCGTCAGGTGCGTGGTTTGGCTTTCCCGGGTCGAGAACGGGATTTGAGTGCTTAATGTTGCGATCGCTTTATGACTGGACAATTCGTCTGGCGGAACACCCTCATGCGCTGTGGGCGCTGGCCGTAGTGGCTTTTGTCGAAAGCTCGTTCTTTCCAATCCCCCCCGACGTTCTGATGATTCCGATGATCCTTGCACGCCCCTCGCGCGCTTGGCTGATTGCATCTGTTGCCCTGGTGGCTTCGGTTCTGGGCGGGATGCTGGGCTACGCGATTGGTGCGTTTTTCTATGAAAGTCTGGGGCAGCCCATTCTTGAATCCATGGGCAAGGCTCATGCGATGGAAGAATTCAACACCCGCTTCAACGATTTCGGGTTCTGGGCGGTTCTGGCCGCCGGTGTGACGCCTTTCCCGTACAAGGTCATCACCATTATGTCCGGCTGGACAGGAATGCCGCTTGGAACATTCATCGCAACGTCGATACTGGCACGCGCGCTCAGGTTCTTTCTTGTTGCGGCCCTGCTTTGGGGCTTTGGCGAGCCGATCCGTGAGTTTATCGAAAAACGCCTGGGGCTGATGTTCACCTTGTTCATCATCCTGTTGTTTGGCGGCTTCCTGGTGGTGAAATACCTATGACGAGACGTTCACAACTTATCGCACTGGCAAGTCTTGGGTCCCTGGCCCTTCTGCTGGCAGCTTTTGGCTTTCAGCATCTGGGCGGCCTTGCCCCGTGTAAAATGTGTATCTGGCAGCGCTACCCGCATGGGGTCGCAATCGCGATTGGCGTTTTGGCGTTGGCCTTACCAAGGCTAAGTTTCCTGCCCCTCTGTGGCGCAATGGCCGCCGCCGCCACTTCGGGCATCGGGTTCTATCACGCTGGCGTTGAGCAAGGGTGGTGGGAAGGTCCGACCAGTTGCACATCCGGCAGCATCAGTGGGATGTCGAATGACGATCTGTTCGATCAGATTATGTCTGCGCCTTTGGTTCGCTGCGACGATATCCCGTGGGAATTGTTCAACATCTCGATGGCTGGGTGGAATGCCATTGCCTCGGCTGTTCTGGTGTTGATCTGGCTCGTGGCGTGGCGGTCAGGCCGGGCCTAGAATTCGTCCAGTTCCGCATCCCAATACAGAAAATCGATCCAGCTTTCGTGCAAGTGATTGGGGGGGAATTTCCGACCAACATTGCGCAGTGCTTCGGCGTCAGGCTGGCGGGGCGGCTTACGCAGGTTCATTCCTGCCTGACGCAGTGATTTCGACCCTTTGCGCAGGTTGCACGGGCTGCAAGCCGCCACAACGTTCTGCCAACTGGTCACCCCGCCAGCGGCGCGTGGCACCACATGATCAAAGGTCAGATCACCGCGACTGCCACAATACTGGCATCGGAACTCGTCCCTCAGAAATAAATTAAAGCGCGTGAAGGCCACGCGCTTTCTGGGTTTTACATAGTCTTTCAATACAACGACCGAAGGTATTCGGATCTGCGTACTCGGGCTGCGAACCACTTCGTCGTATTCGGCCACGATGTCGACCCGATCCAGCCAGGCGGCCTTGATCGCCTCTTGCCAGGGCCACAGGGACAACGGGTAATAAGACAGGGGGCGATAATCGGCGTTCAAAACCAATGCCGGATGATGCTTCAATGCACCTGGCTCCCTGACAAATTCGGTCCTGAAGTCTCCGTCCATATCAGAATCGCTCCTCGCTCTGCTCTGCCCGTTTTTGACATCAGAGCGGGGAACACCCGCCCCGGCCTTAAAATAACTATATATCGTGTTAATACTCTGACAAGCCCTGATTTTCCACAATATGTCGCAAACTGGGTAGTGCAACTCCGTAACAGGCACATGACAGTTATCCACAGCTTGCGCGGGGTGCACTCTTCAGGGTATGCGCACGTCATGTCCTGGTTCATTCGCTTCAACAAACCTTACGATGTGCTGCCGCAGTTCACCGACCGCGACAATGCGGATACTCCGCGCAGTACACTGTCCGATTTCATCGATCTGCCCGGGGTTTATCCTGCCGGTCGACTGGACCGTGACAGCGAAGGTTTGATGCTATTGACTGACCACGGCAAGTTACAGGCGCAGATCTCGGACCCCAAGCACAAGATGGCAAAAACCTATTGGGTTCAGGTCGAAGGAATCCCGGACGAAACCGCCCTGAAAGCGCTGCGAAACGGCATCGAGTTGAAAGACGGCCTGACCCGTCCGGCGAAGGTGCGGCAGATCGACGAGCCGGACGACCTGTGGCCCCGAACCCCACCAATCCGCGAACGCGAGACTGTTCCAGACAGTTGGATAGAACTGTCCATACGCGAGGGCAAAAACCGTCAGGTGCGTCGAATGACGGCCGCCGTGGGCCTGCCAACCCTGCGCCTGATCCGCTGCCGCATCGGTGACTGGACACTGGACGATCTGGAACCGGGCCAGTGGGACAGCCTGCCCATGCCGTCCCTGAACTCCACACCGCAACGAAAACGCGACCGTCGACCGCGCCGGTGACATACCCTGCCCTGATCTGCTAAACTCGAGTCATGAAACTAACTCCCGGAATACCGGCCCCTTCGGCGATTCTGGAAGCGTCGCTTTATGTCGATGATCTGGACGCAGCGGAACAGTTTTACGGCGAAGTACTGGGCCTGGAACGCATTCAGCGTGTCGCCGACCGCCACGTGTTTTACCGAATTGGCGGATCGGTCCTGTTGATCTTTAATCCCGAAAAGACGGAACAGCCGCCCCTCAACCCGGGCATGCCTGTTCCGCCCCACGGCGCCCGTGGTGCAGGACACGTGTGTCTTGTACTGACCCGAGATGAAATCGCGGTAATGCGCAAGCACCTTCTGGACTGGAATGTCCCCGTAGATGCAGATTTTGACTGGCCCGGAGGCGCACGTTCCTTGTACGTGCGCGACCCGGCCGGAAACTCAGTCGAATTTGCGGAAGCCCATCTTTGGTCTTGAACCAATACAAAACGACCGTGTTCCGCTGAACTGACCTTACTGGCTAAAGGCTCAGCTTGTCGCGCATGAAGGCCAGAGCCACACTCAGCCCGTCCGGGGCGATTCCGTGCCCGGTGCCCTTCATGACATGGGCATAGACCTCTTTGAAACCGGCGGATTGCAGGGCCTCTGCCGCTTCGGGCAAGGATTGCGGCGGGACGACGTCGTCGGCATCGCCATGCACCAGCAATACCGGCATCCGGCTGACGGTTTCGTCTGCCAGAAGGTCCGCCTCTAGCAAACGGCCTGAGAAAGCGACAATTCCGGCCACGGGGTCTTCGCGGCGGGGCGCGACATACAGGCTCATCATCGTGCCCTGGCTGAAGCCAAACAGGACAACCTGTTCGGGCAGAACATCTTCATCCACCATCAGAGCATCCAGAAAGGCGTTGAAATCCTCGACCGCCATTTCCATGCCCCTGCGCGCCTCTTCTTCGGACGACCCGTCAATCCAGGGAATCGGAAACCACTGAAAACCATTGGGCATTCCAGGGATCTGCTCGGGCGCGTCCGGGGCCACGAACAATGTGTCGGGCAGATGTTCACCCAGCGGGTCAGCCAAACCCAGCAGATCGGCACCGTTTGCGCCATAGCCATGTACGAACACCACAACCGAGCGCGTGTCGCCCGAAACAGGCTCTTTCCGGAGCGCATTCAAAACCCGTGTCATCTGATCCCTTCTCTTTGCTTTGCAACCCGGTAATAGGCCCACAGCACCCGCGCCGCAACCGAGCGCCAGGGCGACCAGGCCTCGGCCATCTTGCGCAGTTCTTTATCTGTTGGGCGGTTGGGCAGGTCATAAAGGATGCGCGCGGCCTCTTGCAGTGCCAGATCACCAGGTGCGATCACATCAGCGCGACCAAGCGAGAACATGGCGTATATCTCCGCAGTCCAGACGCCGATGCCAGACACCTGCGTCAACGTGGCCACAACTTCTGCATCAGGAGCATCACGTAACGCTTTGTAATCTATACGCGCTTCTGCCAGAGCCTTTGCATAGCGGACCTTCTGACGGCTTAACCCTACGGCCCGCAGATCGTCATCCGTTGCCCACATGATCTTTCGCGGACCCGTCAACTTGGCATCTTGCAAGCGTTGCCATATTGCATTGGCCGAAGCCACGCTGACCTGTTGGCTGACAATGGCACTCAGCAACTGCGCGAACCCGTCGGGACGGCGACGCAAGGGCAATGGGCCAGTCTGTTCTATTGCATAGGCCATGCGCGGACAGCTCTGGGCCAGCCAGTTGGCCCCTTCCGCCACACAATCCGGCGTTTCGATGATGCGGCCAACGGGCATGTGGTCTCCCTGCTCGGTTGTCACTGGCACGTTAGGCGCATGTGCCGCAGATGCAACCGGCTTGTGCCGCAAACCCTTAGCCGATAACCATTCCGCCATGACCATGATCCCGACCCTTCCCGATGACCGTCAGGCCAAACGCAACGTTACTGTCTTGGTGGCGGCGCAGGCCATTCTGGGCGCGCAGATGCCAATGATGTTCATCGTCGGAGGGCTGGCAGGTCAGTCGCTGGCGACTAATCCCTGCCTGGCAACATTGCCCATTTCGCTGATTGTTCTGGGATCGATGCTGGCAGCCACGCCGATCTCGGCCATCATGCAAAAATGGGGGCGTCGGGTCGGGTTCCTTGTTGGCGCGACATCCGGTGCGTTGGGCGGGCTGATCGGGGCCTATGGCCTGTTTCTTGGCTCTTTCCCCGTCTTCCTTGTAGGCAGCCTGTTAACAGGCATCTACATGAGCGCCCACGGATTCTACCGGTTCGCCGCAGCGGACACCGCATCGGACGAGTTCCGCCCCAAAGCGATTTCCTATGTCATGGCTGGTGGATTGGCAGCTGCCATCATTGGCCCGCAGATCGTAAAGCTCACGTCCGAAGCCTACGTCATCCCGTTTCTGGGCACCTATCTGGCTGTTATTGGGATCAATGTTCTGGGGTCCGCCCTATTCTTCTTCCTTGATATTCCAACACCTGCAAAACCCACCGGCACCGAACCCAAGGGGCGGTCGCGACTGGAGTTGTTGAAAACACCCCGCATCGCTGTGGCCATCATATGTGCCATGGTATCTTACGCGCTGATGAATCTCGTGATGACCTCGACGCCGTTGGCCGTGGTTGGTTGTGGTTACTCGGCCAATGACGCGGCGGATATCGTCACCAGCCACGTGCTTGCCATGTATGTGCCCAGTTTCTTCACCGGTCACTTGATCGCCCGGTTTGGTATCGAGAGGATTGTGGCGCTGGGTCTGGCGATTCTTGCAGCCGCTGGTCTGGTCGCCCTGCAGGGCGTGGAATTGGGGAACTTTTTCGTTGCCCTCATTCTTCTTGGTGTTGGGTGGAACTTTGGCTTTATCGGCGCGACCACGATGCTGGCCGCGTCGCATGAACCGCAGGAACGCGGTCGGATGCAGGGCCTCAACGACCTGCTGGTGTTTGGCGGAGTGACTATGGCCTCGCTGGCTTCGGGTGGATTGATGAACTGCTCGGGCGGTTCCCCGGTCGAAGGGTGGACAGCAGTCAACCTTGCAATGATCCCATTGCTGACACTAGCAGGCGGGGCTCTGTTGTGGCTGGTTCTGCGGCCGGCCGACCCGGAACGGGCCTGATCACCAGCGCCCGCTGCCCACAGACCACATCAAGGACAGCCGTTGCTGTATTTCTCCCGATACAAGATCACCGGAGGCAACACGCTCAGGTCGGGCTATGGCTTGCTTCAAAATCCGTTCGGCCAACCACCCGGAATATAATGCCGGCCGTGCCTCAACCGAAATATCAGCCCGATGCGATCTGGCGTTGTGCAGACGATTCAAGGCGGTTCCAGCCAAGGCACGCACCCCTTCAAGGGTACCGTCCAAAAGCGGTATCCGCCCGCGTTTTTCCAGTTCAGGAATAGCCCTGAGCCAGTTCGCCACCCCAACCGCATATCCAAAGTCACGCAACACAGTTTCATCGGCCACCCCCAGCGCCTGGGCTGATGCAACAACAAATGAGCCCGCGCTGTGATTAATGTAGGCGTCAAAGTGATCCTGATCCTCAAACGGATCACGATATATATCCCAACGCCTTACGGCCACATATTCATCCAAAACACCAGCCAGATGAGGCGAAAGAACCCGTGACAGGGGTGTTACCACCTCGTGCCGCCGTACGGTCTCCCCTTCGGCGATTTCCTGTAGCGCGTCACGCCACCATTGCAGCCGCATCTCGGCAATCATTGGCTCTTGCGTCACCCAGGGCGCGCGGGCAACTTCGACGTTCAGCGCGTAAATCGGGAACAGGACTGCACGGTCTGCCACCGGTGCAGCCATCGCTGCGCGGAATCGATCTGGATCAGCCCGTTGCACAAGTGCCGCGCAGGCTTTGACGTCTTGGTCAAAGACCACGCTCACTCGGCTGCCGCCTTTTTCGGATCACAATCGCGCACCAGTTTCCACTGAATCGCATCCAGAAGCGCCTCGAAAGACGCATCGACTATATTCGCGCTGACGCCCACAGTGGACCAACGCCGCCCCTGCCCGTCTTCGCTGTCGATGATGACACGCGTGACCGCTTCGGTGCCGCCTTGCGTAATCCGCACCTTGAAGTCGACCAGACGCATATCTGACAGCACCTGTGAATACTGTCCCAGATCCTTGGCCAAGGCTTTGGCTAGGGCGTTCACCGGCCCCCTGTCGCTGCCTGACTCGTCCATGGATTCGCTGACAGACAGCTTCTTTTCGCCATCCACTTTTACGACAACAACGGCCTCGGACAGGCTGACCATCTTGTTGTATTTGTTCTTACGCCGTTCAACGGTGACTTTGTAACGCTTGACCTCGAAGAACTCAGGCAATTGACCCAGCTCTTCCCGCGCCAGCAGTTCAAAACTGGCCTGAGCGGTGTCATAGGAATATCCATCCGCCTCGCGTGCCTTTATCTGGTCAAGGATGCGGCCAAGTGCGGGGTCACCTTCTTCAACACGTAAACCGGCCTCGGTCAAACGCTTGCGCAGGTTTGACTGACCAGCTTGGTTCGACATCGGAATGATGCGGGCGTTCCCGACGCTTGCGGGGTCCACATGCTCATATGTCGATGGGTCCTTGAGGATCGCGCTGGCATGCAGCCCGGCCTTATGCGCAAAAGCCGACGCCCCGACATAAGCCGCCTGCTTGCTGGGCACTCTGTTCAGAACATCATCCAGCATCCGGCTGATGCGGGTCAAACCAGACAAAGCCTCACGGCTGACGCCAATATCAAACTGCGACGCATAGGGTTCCTTCAGCAACAGCGTCGGAATCAAAGCGGTCAGGTTCGCATTGCCGCAACGTTCGCCCAAACCATTCAATGTGCCCTGAATTTGCCGTGCACCGGCCTCAACAGCAGCCAGGGAACAGGCAACGGCATTTTCGGTATCGTTATGGGTGTGAATGCCCAGCCGATCACCGGGCAGCCCTGCTGCGATCACCTCGGATACAATCCGCCCAACCTCGGAAGGCAAAGCTCCACCATTGGTGTCACACAGAACAACCCACCGTGTGCCAGCCTCAAGCGCTGCGCGACAAACCTCCACGGCATATTCCGGATTGTCCTTGTAGCCATCAAAGAAATGTTCCGCATCAAACAGCGCTTCACGCCCCTGCGCGACGATATGCGCGACCGAGGCGCGCACGTTTTCCGTGTTTTCTTCCATTGAAATGCCAAGCGCGTGGGTGACGTGATAGTCATGCGACTTGCCGACCAGACAAACAGCCTGCGTTCCCGCATTCATCACGGCTGCCAGCACATCGTCATTCTCGGCTGAGCGTCCTGCGCGTTTGGTCATGCCGAACGCCGTCAACCGGGCCGAGGTCTTTGGGGCCACCTCGAAAAACGCGCTATCGGTCGGATTGGCGCCGGGCCAACCGCCTTCTATGTAATCCACGCCCAAAGTGTCCAGAGCCTGCGCGATCTGCACTTTTTCTGCCGTCGAGAATTGCACGCCCTGCGTTTGCTGCCCATCGCGCAGGGTCGTGTCGTAAAGGTAGAGGCGTTCCTTGGTCATCAGACCTCCTCCAGCTTGGCGGCATCAAAACCGGCGCCGGGCACCAGCTCAACACTGTCCTTGCTCATCCGGACTTCAAGCCCTGCCGCAAGATAAGCTGCCTTCAAGCGGTCAACTTCCGAGAAGTCCTTGCTTTGCATTGCGGTGGCTCGTGCCTTCGCCAAACGATCTGCATGGGCGGTCAGGTCGACAGATGCGGTATCAGCCCAGTCGCCCATTTCAGGCAAAAGCAAACCCAGCAGTTGCGCACTTGCCAACAGGCCTGCGGCGTCACCGCCTGAAGCCAGACGATAAAGCTCGCTCATGGCACCTGCCGTATTCAGATCGTCACTTAGTGCTGCGATGACTTCAGGTGCCGCGCTGGCTGCGGGCTCGATGCTCGCTGTCAGCACCCGCCACTTGCGCAGCGTCGCCTCTGCCTCGTGGGCCTTTTTTTCGGTCCAGTCCATCGGCTTGCGATAATGCGTCTGCAGAAAGACGAACCGGATCACTTCGCCCGGCACGCCCTGCTCCAGCAAATCGTGCACGGTAAAGAAATTGCCCAGCGATTTGGACATTTTCTTACCTTCGACCTGCAACATCTCGTTATGCAGCCAGACCCGCGCGAATTCACCGTGCGGGTGTGCGCATTTGCTCTGGGCGATCTCGTTTTCGTGGTGCGGGAACATCAGGTCGTTGCCGCCCCCGTGAATGTCAAAACTCTCGCCCAGCAGTTCATAGCTCATGGCCGAGCATTCGATGTGCCAGCCCGGACGTCCCCGGCCCCATGGGCTGTCCCAACCCGGCAGGTCGTCGGTCGAAGGCTTCCACAAGACAAAATCCATCGGGTTCTTCTTGTATGGCGCGACCTCGACCCGCGCGCCAGCGATCATGTCATCCACCGAGCGCCCCGACAACTTGCCGTAGCTTTCTTTCCAGCTATCCACCGCGAACAGAACATGGCCTTCGGTGGCATAGGCATGACTCTTGGCGATCAGGTCTTCGATCATCGCGATCATCTGGGAGATATACTGGGTCGCGCGTGGCATCTCGTTCGGTTCCAACGCGCCCAAAGCACCCATATCATGCAGATACCAGCCGATGGTTTCATCGGACCGTTGCTGCACCAATTGCTCAAGCGTGCCTTCTACACCAGCCTGTTTGCGGGCCAGTGCCGTGGCGTTGATCTTGTCATCCACGTCGGTGAAATTGCGCACGTAAGTCACGTGATCCGCGCCATAGACGTGGCGCAGCAGGCGATACAGCACGTCAAACACCACCACCGGGCGGGCGTTGCCAAGATGCGCGCGGTCGTAGACGGTCGGACCGCAGACATACATCCGCACATTTTCAGGGTCGATCGGAACGAAATCTTCCTTCGTCCGCGTCCGCGTGTTGTGCAGCTTGATCGTCGTCATCGGTCGGGCTCCTAAGAAACAGCAAAGGCTTGCGCGTTGGCGCGGGCTTAGCAACTTGTCTCAGGGATGAAAACGAAAGAAACCGGCCCGCTTGATAAATCAGCAGGTAATGCAGCAGATAATAATGATGCAGGTCACCGGGTTCATGGGACATCGGTTAGCATGGGATCATTCCCAAGCCAAGTGTTGAGTTTGCCATCCCCGTTCGGCACAGTGCCGAACATGGACCGAGATTTCGTCAATTCCATCTGCAAAACGCTGCCCGGCGCTGAACTGTCCGATCCCTGGGGCGGTGGCCATGACGCCTGGAAAATTGGTGGCAAAATGTTCGCCTGTATCGGGATCGCAAATGACGGTGTTTCCGTAAAAACGCCCGATATCGAAACGGCGCAGATGCTGATAGACACCGGGATCGGCATAAAAGCCCCCTATTTCCACCGCAGCTGGGTGCGTCTTCCGTTCGACACCGGTGCAGACGAAATGCGCCATCGTTTGACTGTGTCCTATGACCTTGTCCGCGCATCATTGACCAAAAAACTTCAGGCCTCGATAGCGCCGCGAAGCTGATTGACAAACGCCTGCCGCTCTGTCCCATTCAGCGCAGAGTAACCGAGGCCCTTGTCATGGAATTGTCCAAGCGCATCACGCAGATCACCGGCGGCAGCGACGGGTGGGAGGTGTTCAATCGGGCCCGACGGATGCTGAATGATGGGCATGCCGTGACAGAATTGACAATCGGCGAGCATGACGTTCGTACCGACCCGTCGATCCTGCACGCTATGGACCTGTCGGCCCGCAACGGTCACACTGGTTATGCCACGGTGCCCGGAACAGATTTGCTGCGCGATACGGTTGCTGCCCGGGTTCAGTCCCGCACAGGTATCCCAACGACGCGTCACAATGTACTGATCACGCCCGGTGGGCAGTCCGCCCTTTTCGCCGCGCATATGGCTGTGTGCGATCCCGGCGACACCGGACTGTATCTGGCCCCGTATTATGCCACCTACCCCGGAACGATTCGCGGTGCCGGGGCCATTGCCCGCGCTGTTCGAACCACCGTAGAAGATGCATTTCAACCGCGCGCAGATTTGATTGATGCAGCGGCGGAAGGCGCGGTTTCGCTGTTGATCAACACGCCGAACAACCCGACCGGAGTGGTGTATTCCCGTCAGTCACTTGAAGCCATTGCCGATGTTTGCCAACGCCGTGACCTGTGGCTGATATCAGACGAAGTCTATGACACCCAGATCTGGGAGGGCGAGCACCTATCTGCCCGCGCGCTGCCCGGAATGGCCGACCGTACCTTGGTGGTTGGATCAATGTCGAAATCTCATGCCATGACCGGGTCCCGATGCGGGTGGATCGTTGGTCCGGAATACGTGATCCGCCACCTGATAGATCTGGCTACTCATACAACTTATGGCGTTCCGGGGTTCATTCAGGACGCGGCCAGCTTTGCACTGACCGCAGGACACGAACTTGAAAACAAGATCGCCGCGCCATTCCGTCGCCGCCGTTCATTGGCGATGGACATATTGGCGGCACAGAACACAGTGGGGCTCGTCCCAGCGCAGGGTTCTATGTATCTGATGCTGGATATACGGGCGACCGGGCTGACGGGCGAAGGGTTTGCGAACGCCCTGCTGGACACTCATGCGATTGCCGTCATGCCGGGCGAAAGCTTTGGCAAAGCCGCAGCGGGTCACATTCGGGTTGCCATGACCGTGGATGATGAGAAATTTGTCAGTGCCTTGAGAACCCTGTGCGCGTTTTCAGCGCAGCTCGCCAAGCGACACGCGGATGAATAGCCGCATTCAAAACCGAAATGTCGTACGCAGGTTGAAAACATTGGTGTCCAGACTGCCGCTGGATCGGGTGACATCGTCGAAATTCTGCCGCAGCGCTTCACCGCTGATGATGAAATTCTCGCCAATCGGATAGGCCAATCCGATTCCGTAAACCGCTGCCGTGTCACTGTCGACCGACGTATCAGCCCGCGCCGCGCCTACGACCACGTATCCCAGAGCGTTTCCAAAATCATATCCGCCACGCAGTTTCAAGCTGGTCATGCTGTCGAGACTGCCCTGAGACTGGCCAAGGTTCAGGGACAGCCGGTTATATTCCAACTCACCGCCCAGAACGAAATTCCCAAAGTCCTGATCATAGCCCAGATGCGCACCAAAGGCCGTATCATCGCCATTCGCACCGCCCGGACCGTCGGCATCTGCAAATCCAAAACTGAACCCTGCATACCCGCCAGTCCAATCCTCAGCCGCAACCGGGCTAGCTCCGGCGATCAATATCGCAACAACAAGGACGGAAAAAGGGTTCATAGTCGGGCTCAATGCAACACCGCTCTGGTTTCGATCAGAGGCATGACTTCAATTCAATCTGAGACCTGCTGGTCATAATTCAACTCCGCTCAGCAGACCTTGGAAGTAAGTGAATGCAGTATAACAGATTTCTTCCAAAACGGGTGAAAATCTCGGCGTTTGGTTCTCTGACCCCAAAAGCCGTGAGAATTGTCCATGTGAATAATTTTCAAAGGTCGCAAATAGAACAGATTGTGTCGCCGCGTTTTGGAATGGTCGCGCAAGACGTTGAGGGGCAAAATGGCAGACGACGACTGGAAAATCAGCCTGATCAGCCGCACCATTGGGGCAGATCGCGGCCGTGCCGCACGAGGACGGCCGTAAAGGTGTGCTTGCTGACACCTTAAGACATCACTCAACGACCGGATTCTTGAAATGAACGACCAACCCCGCAATTCATCGCGCAGTGGCGGCCGTGCCGCGCGCCGTGCTGCCCGTGCAACCGCACTGCCCGAGCACCTGCGACCTGTCCGCCCCGGAATGGAAGGCGGCGTCCTGAATGTACTGACACAGGCGCAGATCGAACGTATCCACGAAGCAGCACTGACCGCGCTTGAAACCATTGGCCTGGCGGACGCCCCGCAAAGTGGCATTGACTATCTGGTCGGTGCAGGCTGCATCTTGGGCGACGATGGCCGTATCCGTTTCCCGCGTGCCCTTGTCGAGGACACGATTGCAAAGGCGAACCGCTCGGTCACTTTGTACAGCCGGGATGGAAACACCGATCTGGAATTGTCCGGCACCAAAGTGCACTACGGTACGGCCGGAGCCGCCGTGTCCATGGTTGACGTGCACGGTCGGGAATATCGCCATTCCACCGTGCAAGATCTGCACGATGCCGCACGTATCTGCCAACAGCTTGATAACATTCACTTTGTGCAACGGCCAATGGTCTGTCGTGACATCGCCGACAACCTCGAAATGGACCTCAACACGATTTACGCCTGCTGTTCGGGGTCCTTCAAACACGTCGGAACATCTTTCACCGAGCCAAGCCACGTCGCTCCGGCGATGGAGATGATCTACATGATTGCGGGCGGTGAAGACAAATTTCGCGAGCGACCCTTCGTCTCCAACTCGAACTGCTTTGTTGTTCCTCCAATGAAATTCGCGACAGAAAGCTGCGAAGTGATGGAAGCGTGCATCAAGGCCGAAATGCCAGTCTTGCTGCTATCTGCTGGTATGGCCGGAGCTACAGCGCCGTCGACCATCGCCGGTGCGATCACACAAGCAACGGCGGAATGCCTTGCGGGATTGGTTTATGTTAATGCCGTAAGTCCCGGTGCTCCGGCGATTTTTGGCACCTGGCCATTTGGTCTGGACCTGCGGACCGGTGCCATGTCGATTGGTTCAGGGGAACAGGCCCTTCTGACTGCCGGATGTGCCCAGATGCACCGATTCTATGACTTGCCGGGCGGTGCTGCGGCTGGCGCATCGGATTCGAAACTGCCCGATATGCAGGCCGGCTGGGAACAGATGTGTTCGAATGTCATGGCAGGTCTGTCCGGTCTGAACATGGTATATGAGGCGGCCGGGATGCATGCCTCGTTGCTGGGGTTCTGCCTGGAAAGCCTGATCCTCAGCGACGATCTGATCGGACAGGCGCAACGCTGTGTACGTGGAATCGAAGTGACGGATGACACGCTGGCACTGGATCAAATGGCGGCGGTCTGCATGGGCGGCCCAGGCCACTATCTGGGGACTGACGCAACGCTGAGCCGGATGCAGTCAGATTACGTCTATCCGACATTCGGAGATCGCTCCTCGCCGAAAGAGTGGGTTGAGCTTGGCAAGCCCGATCTGGTGGAAAAAGCCGTGGCAAGGAAAGAGGAAATCCTTTCCACCCCTTCCCCTGCAAGGTTCGACCCGCTTCTGGACGCGGAGCTTCGGAAAAAATTCAAAATCCATCTTCCCGCCTAAGGTGATGGAAAAGGCGGCCCGAAAGGGATCGGGCCGCCTGTTCATATAATGCCTACCCGTCACTGGGCGGCAGCAATCCTGCCTCCTGCGCGATCGCGACCTCGTCCGCATCCAACGCTCCGTCACCATTGGCATCCATGGCCGAGAAGGTATCGGCGTTGACTTCCGGTACGACTGCCTGAATTTCCTCGATGGTCAGCAGACCATCGCCGTTGGTATCGGCTGAGGATTGGGCCGAAGCAACGCCGGGCAAGCCCAGAACGGCCATGGAAAGCCCGATCAAATAATGCGATTTCATTTCAGTACCTCCTGAAAGGTGTGTTTGTGTTTACGTCCGGACAGCGCCCAGAAGCACATGGACGCCCATGCGCGTCACGCATTTTGGTAGAACTTCGTGATTTCACGCCAATCTTTGCGTGTTTGCCCGAGTCGGGTTTGCGGTTCACCGCCTGAAGAAAACCATGAAACCGTTGTCGGCGGCTCTTGCCCGACAGGACCACCTCAATCCGGCAATGTGGCGCTTATCCGGGACGACTCGGTGGGTAAAAAAAGAAAGGGGGCCGAAGCCCCCTGTCAGTTTCGCCTTCCAGGCTCATTTCGTTGACCGCCCGGTGTTTTTTTGCCTGCGGCCTGGACTGCGCATGGGGCGAGCGCACCCGCCCCGTGAAAGAGTGGGAGGGAGCAAATATTCCGCCCCACCCTGTTCCCGGCCAACACGGGCATGTCGGCCGAGTGGAGAAAGGTCAGTCGGTAAGTCTCAGACCTGTTCTCCGTATTCGTCGGGGTCGGTTACTTAGGGCAGCGTCCGACCCCTACGCCCCGGGGTGCCGGGGCGTTAAAGTCAGCTACACCCGCTTGTCGCGCCGCAGGTGTTGCACTTCATGCAAGTGCCGTTACGCACCAGCGTGTAGTTTCCGCATTCGCCACAGGGGTCGCCCTCATAGCCCTGCATCTTGGCTTTGGTGCGGGCGTCCATTCCGGTTGCCACTGCCGTTTCGGTGGCAGGCGCTTCGAACACAGTTGCTGTTTCCGACATTCCGGCCACGTCGCCATAACTGCCGTTTAACACCATCAAATCCTGCGGCAGACGCTTGCGCAGATACCCGGTCGAGCTGATTTGTTTCAACACTTCCAAAGACTTGGACGCCGCAGTTTCACTGATTTCCGAGACATTGGAAACGCCTTCCTCTTCTCCGCGGCCAAGATCATCAAAGGTAGCACCCTCGGGTTTCACATGGGCGAGATCGGTACGGTCCAGATAAGACACGGCCAGTTCGCGGAAGATGTAATCCAGGATCGAAGTCGCGTTCTTGATCGAGTCGTTGCCCTGAACCATCCCTGCCGGTTCGAACTTGGTAAAGGTGAAGGCGTCGACAAACTCTTCCAGCGGCACGCCATATTGCAAACCAACCGACACAGCGATGGCAAAGTTGTTCATCATCGCCCGGAAGCCAGCACCTTCCTTGTGCATGTCGATGAAAATCTCGCCCAATTGACCGTCTTCAAACTCACCCGTGCGCAGGTACACTTTGTGGCCGCCAACGATGGCCTTCTGAGTATACCCCTTGCGGCGGTGCGGCAGTTTCTCGCGATGGCTGCGGATGATTTCCTTGACCACAACCTTTTCGATCACCTTTTCGGCAAGAACGACGGCTTTTTCCTGAGCAGAGCCGCTTTCCAGCACCTCGGCTGCCTCGTCATCATCCTCAACCAGCGCAGCCGCAAGAGGCTGAGACAGTTTCGAGCCGTCGCGGTACAGCGCGTTGGCTTTCACACCCAGCGACCAGCTGAGTTCATAGGCCTTCTGGCAATCCTCGATTGTCGCATCATTCGGCATGTTGATCGTTTTGCTGATCGCGCCCGAAATAAAGCTTTGCGCTGCGGCCATCATGGTGATGTGGCTGTCAACCCCAAGGAAACGCTTGCCTTTCTTGCCGCACGGATTAGCGCAGTCGAAGATCGCGTAGTGTTCTTCCTTCAGATGCGGTGCACCTTCCAGCGTCATGGTTCCGCAGACATGGTCGTTGGCCGCGTCGATATCCGCGCGGGTGAACCCCAGATGGCGCAGCAAATCAAAGGTAGGGTCATTCAGCTTTGTCGCCGGAATGCCCAGAACGCCGGTGCAGAAATCTTCGCCCAAGGTCCATTGGTTGAAGACGAACCGGATGTCAAAGGCGCTTTCCAGCGCGGCGTCCACCTTGGCCAGTTCATTGGCCCCAAAGCCGTGGCCGGTCAACGAGGTGTGGTTGATCCCCGGCGCGTTGCCGATGGTGCCGTGACCAACGGCATAGGATACGATCTCTTCAATCTGCGACGAGGAATAGCCAAGCTTTTCTAGCGCAGAAGGTACCGAACGGTTGATGATCTTGAAGTAACCGCCGCCTGCCAGTTTCTTGAACTTGACCAGCGCAAAATCGGGCTCGATCCCCGTTGTATCGCAATCCATCACCAGACCGATGGTACCGGTGGGTGCAATCACCGTGGCCTGTGCGTTGCGGTAACCGTTCTGCTCGCCAAGGCTCAGCGCCTCGTCCCAGGCCGACATGGCCAGATCGACCAGACGCTTGTCGGGGCAGTTGCCATGGTCCAGAGGTACCGGCTTGACGGCCAGTTTCTCGTACCCCTCGGTCACACCCTGCGCCGCGCGGCGATGGTTGCGGATGACGCGCAGCATATGCTCGGCATTGCGCTTGTATCCCTTGAACGGGCCAAGCTCACCGGCAATTTCAGCTGAAGTGGCATATGCCACACCGGTCATGATCGCGGTCAGCGCACCACAGATCGCCCTGCCCTCATCCGAGTCGTAGCTGTAGCCCATGTTCATCAACAGGCCGCCAATGTTTGCGTAACCCAGGCCCAGAGTGCGGAAGTCGTACGACAGCTGCGCGATTTCCTTTGACGGGAATTGCGCCATGGTCACCGAGATTTCCAGCGTCAGGGTCCACAGGCGCGAGGCGTGCATGTAGTCGGCTGCCTGGAACTCACCATCCTTGAGGAAGGTCAGCAGGTTCATCGAGGCCAGATTACAGGCCGTGTCATCCAGGAACATGTATTCCGAACACGGATTCGATCCGCGAATTTCACCATCTTCGGGGCATGTGTGCCACTCGTTGACAGTGTCGTGGAACTGGATACCCGGATCCGCACAGGCCCATGCGGCGTGACCGACCTTTTCCCACAGATCCCTCGCTTTGACGGTCTTGGCGACCTTCCCGTCGGTGCGGTTGATCAGTTCCCAATCCGCGTCTTTTTCCACCGCGGTCAGAAACCCGTTGGTCACGCGGATCGAGTTGTTCGAATTCTGCCCCGAGACTGAGCTGTAAGCTTCTGAATCCCAATCCGTGTCATATGTCGGGAATTCGATACTGTCGTGACCCTGCTTGGCATAATCCAGCACGCGCTTGATGTAAGTCTCCGGGATTGCGACTTTTTTCGCTTCGCGGATCGCTTTTTTCAGCGCGTCGTTTTTATTGGGATCATAGGCATCTTCGGCAGTACCGTCCCATGAGCGAATGGCCTCGAAAATACCGTTCAGCATCTTCTCGTGCATCTTCGATCCGGCAACTATCGAGGCCACTTTCTGCTCTTCGATTACCTTCCATTCGATGAATTGTTCGATATCGGGGTGATCCGCATCGACAATAACCATCTTTGCTGCCCGACGGGTTGTCCCGCCTGATTTGATTGCGCCAGCGGCGCGGTCGCCGATCTTGAGAAAGCCCATCAGGCCCGAGGATTTGCCGCCACCCGACAGTGCCTCGCCTTCTGCGCGCAGATGGCTGAAATTGGTCCCGGTACCCGAGCCGTATTTGAACAACCGTGCCTCGCGCACCCATAGATCCATGATGCCGCCTTCGTTCACCAGATCATCATCGACGGACTGGATGAAGCAGGCATGTGGCTGCGGATGCTCGTAGGCGGATTTGGATTTGGTCAGTTTGCCGGTCTTGTAGTCGACATAGTGGTGCCCTTGCGCCGGGCCGTCGATTCCATAGGCCCAGTGCAGGCCAGTATTGAACCATTGCGGGCTGTTTGGCGCGGCGCGCTGAGTCGCCAGCATGTACCGCATCTCGTCGAAATAGGCGCGCGCATCCTCTTCAGTCGAAAAGTAGCCACCTTTCCATCCCCAGTATGCCCACGCACCGGCCAGCCGGTCAAAGACCTGCTTGGAGGAAATTTCGCCCTCGAATTCAGCATCTTCAGCGGGAACCGACCGCCAAAGGAATTCGGGTACGTCTTTTTCCTTAACTTTCTTCAGTTTGGACGGAACACCAGCTTTGCGAAAGTATTTCTGGGCGATTACGTCACTTGCCACCTGCGACCAGGATGTTGGAACTTCGATCCCTTCCAGGCGGAATACAATGGTGCCGTCGGGATTGCGGATTTCAGATGTCGCGGACACAAAATCCAGTTCCGAATAGGCATCCTGATCTGGTTTGGTGAATTTTCTTTCAATCTTCATGTCCGCAGCCCTAGTTAAATTCCGCCTAATTTTCGGTTCACGGCACTACATTTTGAGTTGCGGAGCACCACCCGCAACGCCGACAGAAGCGCGCAAAGGTACTGGTCGCTGCATTAGACAGCGAAAAAGCCGTTACAACGGCTGCACGTTAATAGACTGTGCTTATCCGACCCTCGCCTGTTGCCGTCCCGGCTTGAACACCAGATATTGTGGCAATCTCTTCGGCTCATACAATTTGGCGTATATTGCCATAGAAGGTCAACGCCCTTTTTCAGCCAAATTTGAAATCTTTTTTGTTGACCGGACCCAGACACGAGGGGAGTGAAACTCAGGGTACGATTCCTCCACAGGCTCGCCTGCGGTAAATTTCAGGTCACGACTCGAAGCCTCAAATCGAATTACCGTTTTTACCAGCATAGTTATCTGTATTTGATCAACCAACGTCGCGCTGGTTAGGCTGCAAAGGAATCATCTTCGCCGGGTCTGGCGAACCCACGTTGAACAACCAAAGGTTCACTTTGGAATGAGAAAGGCCAAACGAATGAAGTTGCTTCGCTTTATCCCCGCGTTGGCCTGTATCGTGGCCTGCACGCCACAAGAAACGCCCACCCCGTCACGTAGCGCGCTGTTCGAAACCCATCCTAGAAGGTTATTTGAGGCATTCGAAACCAGTTGTTCTGGTCCCGGTAAGGTCTTTGAAAAAATCAGCGACCAGGCTTTTGAATGCAGCGAGTATCTGCCCCCAAAAGCGGCAGCCTATTTGATTCTGAACTATGACGGATTTCCGCAAGACCTGCCCCAGAGTGTCATGCGCCTGACATCGTCAAAAACAGGTTCCGGCTATCGCGTTGACGCACGATCGTACTTTAAAGTGCCGCAGAAAACCGGCCAAATCGTTGAGGTTCCACTGGAAAGTGACGCGCTGGATCAGGCGATCAGCTCGCTGTATCTGGCGATGGGCGGCACGCCCACATGAGTATGTGAAGGAAGTGGTCGGGGCGGCAGGATTCGAACCTACGACCCCCTGTACCCAAAACAGGTGCGCTACCAGACTGCGCCACGCCCCGGACCGTGCGCCTTCCTAACGATGACAATCTGATTTGAAAAGCCCTAACAGGGCCAAATCGCAGGACCTTGCGAAAAAATTTCGTGCTGCATCTGAGTGCCGACGCCGATAGAGTAGCGTGCGGACAATCCGGCATTGATTTCCAGCACCGCGAAAACGGCATCCCCACCTTCAATCGGTGTCAGATCGCCGGGAATCGCTCTCTCATGCACATGTGTCACTGTGCCCGTACGGTCCAGAAATATCATGTCGAGCGGAATCAGTGTGTTCTTCATCCAGAACGCGACAGGTTGCGGTGGGTCGAACACGAACAGCATACCGGATCGATTCGGCAACGACTCGCGAAACATCAACCCCTTTGACCGTTCCTGAGGCGTAACCGCCATTTCCACGTCAAATCGGATTGTCGCGCTGTCGTTTCGGAGAGTGATATGATCAACGCTGCACGCAGCAAACGCTCCCCCTGTCCACAGTGTGATCAGAAGTGTCCAGAATACCAGAAAACGAGTCATCGAAGTGTCAGCCGTCCAGCGCGGCTTCCCAGGCGAGAACCTGCGCCGCCATTCGGCCGCGCTTGCCATCAATTACGCGCATCGCAAGCGCCTCTCCGGGCTGGAGGTCAGCAAGCCCCGAGCGCCGCAACACTTCGATATGCAAGAATACGTCTTCACCGCGCCCAAAAACATTTGCGAACCCGAAGCCCTTGCCTTTGTCGAACCACTTCACCCGCGCGGCCTCCAGAGGGGCTTCTGCGATAGCGTCCGGATCCAACTCGGCGAAATCGGCCAACATCATCGACTCGGCGCGCGCTGGCGGGTCAATTGCAACAACCTCAACCGCCTGAACACCTCTGTCCGTGCGGTGTGTCATGATCTCGATACCCGCTCCGTCCGCGACGGAACTTTGGCCGAAATTGCGCAATACGTTAACGTGCAACAGAATATCCGGGCCGCCTTCGTCAGACACAACAAAGCCGTATCCCTTGGCGGGATCGAACCATTTCACGTGTCCACGGACGCGATACATGTTGTTCAGGTCTTCTGGCACGGTTTTCCCATCGCGAATTTTAGCAGTTCGTTAAGGGTCTGTTGTTTATGGGAATGGCAGACAATTTCAAGCCGAAAAAATTGTTTACTTTCTGCTTGTTGCATTTCACGACACGTGAACGTCATGGATTCAACCTTTCAACATGCCATGCCGATCCCGGCTCAATTCGTTGCCATCTGAACCGGTCATGCAAGCGAAATGCTCCATCGGCCCAGAACTCAATCTCTGTCGGCGTTAATCGGTACCCGCCCCAGAATGGAGGACGAGGTGGATTCGGCCCAAGTTTAGCGGTCACTTTCGCGACCTCTGCCATCAAAGCTGTCCGACTTGAAAGCGGTTGTGACTGCTTTGAAGCCCAGGCACCCAAACGGCTTTTCAATGACCTTGATGCATAATACGCATCAGCCTGGGGCCCGTTTTCACGACATATTGTACCACGAACGCGAAGTTGACGCCGCAAAGATTTCCAATGCATGACAAATGCAGCTTTTTCCGACGTATCCAGCTCGTTCGCTTTGACGCTTTCGTAGTTTGTATAGAATACAAATGAATCCGCTTCGATTTCCTTCAGCAGAACCATGCGTGCATTTGGCAAACCGTCCGGGCCAACGGTTGCAAGCGCAATCGCATTCGGATCATTCAATTCAGTTTCTTCAGCCTCAGCTAACCACCGGGCCGCAATTTCAAACGGATCGGAGCCAGCAAAGATGCCATCACGCTCGGTCATTTCCATCCCCTGGAAAGTATTAATGACGAGCCTAAGGCGAGAACCCGCTGCGAGCAAGAGCGCACGGCCTTGATGCAGCGCTACCAATGGCATAAACCATGCCAATCTAACGCGAAGACAGGCGGAGAACCAAACATGTCAAATCAGTTGATGGCCGGCAAACGTGGCCTCATCATGGGACTGGCCAATGACAAATCAATCGCATGGGGAATCGCCCGCGCCTTGTCCGAAGCCGGAGCTGAACTTGCCTTTTCTTATCAGGGTGACGCTTTAAAAAAACGTGTGGACCCGCTGGCTGCGCAATTAGGCAGCGAAATCGTTCTGCCCTGCGACGTGAGCGATGAGGCTTCAATTGATGGGCTTTTCTCGGCGCTGGAAGAGAAATGGGGCAAGCTGGACTTTATCGTTCACGCCATCGGTTTTTCTGACAAGAACGAATTGCGTGGACGTTATGTGGATACCAGCCGGGCCAATTTCACGCTGACGATGGATGTCTCCGTCTATTCGTTCACCGCGGTTATGCAGCGCGCGGAAAAGATGATGTCCGAAGGCGGCAGTGCCATAACACTGACCTATTACGGAGCCGAGCAGGTGATGCCCCACTATAACGTGATGGGTGTTGCAAAGGCCGCTCTGGAAGCGTCGGTCAAATACCTGGCCGAAGACCTGGGCAAGGACGGTATTCGCGTGAACGCGATCTCGGCCGGCCCGATCAAAACCCTGGCTGCCAGTGGCATTGGCGATTTTCGCTACATCATGAAATGGAACGAGTACAACTCTCCGCTGCGCCGCAACGTGACCATTGACGATGTCGGCAAGTCGGCCCTGTACCTGCTGTCGGACCTCAGCAGCGGCGTCACCGGAGAGAATCTGCACGTGGATTCGGGTTACCATATTGTCGGAATGAAGGCCGTTGACGCCCCTGACGTGGAAAAAGGTTAAGAACATGAGCGCTAAGGACCGCCTGCCGCACGAAAAAGGATTTCACATCAGCTGGGACCAGATCCACCGCGACTCGCGCGCATTGGCGTGGCGTCTGGACGGGCAAGGCCCCGATGATGGCAGCTGGCGTGCTGTTGTGGCAATCACCCGTGGCGGCATGGCCCCTGCAATGATCGTCAGTCGTGAACTGGATATTCGTACCGTCGATACGGTCAGCGTCAAATCCTACCACCATCAAGCTCAGGGTGAGGCGGAAGTTCTGAAAGCACCCGATGCCAAGTTAATGGGCGACGGAACCGGAATTCTGATCATCGACGATCTTGTGGACAGCGGGAAAACCCTGGAACTGGTTAGAGAGATGTATCCGAACGCGCATTTTGCGACGGTTTATGCCAAGCCCAAGGGACGCCCTATGGTGGATACGTTCATCACCGAAGTCAGTCAGGACACGTGGATCTTTTTCCCGTGGGACATGGCCCTTCAATATGTCGAGCCCTATCGCGGCACCGATTGAAACCAGATCAGTAGGCAGCACATGACGCTCAGCCGTACCGCCGCAACATTCGCGCCGCCAGTGATGGAAGCGCGCCGATGGCTCGAGGGCGTTACGTTCCCACCCGAACGCCCGCTGATCAACGTAAGCCAGGCGGCGCCGGTTGACCCGCCGCCGCTGGCCTTGCGCGAGGCTATGGCCGAATTTACCGTACGCGAAGACCATGCGCATCTTTATGGCCCTGTGCTGGGAAATGACGATCTTCGCGCGGAACTGGCTGCGCAGATCAGCGCGCATTACGCAGCAAGGGTTGAGGCATCTGATGTTGCAATTACCTCAGGCTGCAATCAGGCGTTTTCAGCAGTGATATCGGCCATCACCGGTGAAGGGGATGAGGTCATTCTACCAACCCCTTGGTATTTCAATCATAAAATGTGGCTGGATATGTCAGGTGTCCACGCTGTGGACCTGAAGACCGGCGACGATTTGCTGCCCGATCCTGAGCGCGCACGCGCGCTGATCACGGACAAAACACGCGCCATCGCTCTGGTCACGCCCAACAATCCCGGCGGCGTTGAATACCCGGCAGACCTTGTCCGCGCCTTCTTTGAGCTTGCGAGCGAAACCGGGATTCACCTGATCGTCGACGAAACCTACCGTGACTTCGACAGTCGCAGCGGGCCACCACATGACCTGTTCCAGCAACCAGACTGGGATCAGACGCTGATCCACCTTTATTCCTTCTCCAAGGCCTACAGGCTGACGGGCCACAGGGTCGGCGCAATTGCAACGGGCACCGCACTTCTGGCTGAGGTCGAGAAGTTTCTCGACACTGTTGCCATTTGCCCCGGTCAGATCGGACAGTTCGCCGCGCTTTGGGGTATGCAAAACTTGTCGCAATGGCTGGCGGGCGAACGCGACGAAATACTCGACCGCCGCGCTGCCATCCTTGAGAGGATACCCGCACTGGAAGCCAAAGGCTGGCGTCTTTTGGGACTTGGGGCGTATTTCGCCTATCTGGAGCATCCGTTTGACATTCCGTCCGACGAACTTGCCCGGCGTTTGGTGCGTGAAGCCGGTGTTCTGCTATTGCCCGGTACCATGTTCATGCCCGATCACCACCCGGACGGGAAACGGCAAGTGCGCATTGCCTTCGCCAACCTCGACCGCACAGGTTTGGGCCAATTGTTCGAACGGTTGCAGGGCCTGTCCTTCTAAGCTTGCCCCCCGGCGGTGTGCGTCGTATTCAAGGCGGCAACCGACAGGGCAGAACGCTGCCGTAATAACAAGAGGGCACCATGGCCGCAGGCGCTAAAAGTCTTTCGAAAACCTTTGTCTGGATTCTGATGGGCATGCTCATGCTGGGGCTCGCGGGGTTCGGTGCCGTCAACCTGAGCGGCACAGTCCGTACCGTGGCGCAGGTTGGTGATGAAAGCATCTCGATCGATGACTTTGTCCGCGAGTTGCAGCGCGAGATCCGCGCGGTTGAGGCGCAATCGGGTCAGCCCCTGCAAATGTCGCAGGCACGGGATCTGGGGCTGGACCGAAACGCGCTTGCCCGCCTGACGGCCTTGGCGGCGCTGGACAACGAGGTGAGCCAGCTTGGGATTTCCATAGGGGATGAGAACCTGCAAAAAGAGATCGTGTCAGTTCCGGCCTTTCAGGGCGTAGACGGCAGTTTCGACCGCGAGGCATACCGCTTTCAGCTTGAACAAGTCGGCATGACGGATTCCGAGTTCGAGACGGACCTGCGCAAAGAATCCGCCCGTACGATCGTTCAAGGTGCGATCATGGGGGGTGTGGAAATGCCTGCCACCGTGACAGAAACGATGGCCAACTACATTGGCGCCCGTCGCAGCTTTACCGTTGCGGCGGCAGGGACCGAGTCATTGGAAACCCCCGTGGCCGAGCCGACTGACGCGCAGATTCAGACCTTCTATGACGAAAACGCTGAACAGTTCACCCTGCCCCGTACAAAAAAGCTGACTTATGCGATTCTGTCTCCGGCCATGTTGGTGGACACAGTTAAGGTTGACGAAGATTCCCTTCGCAAGCTTTTTGAAGAGCGGTCGGACGAATATAATCAACCGGAACGCCGTCTGGTCGAGCGCCTGAATTTCCCGGATGAACAAGCAGCCAACGACGCCAAGGCGCAACTTGAGGTCGGCGGAACGACCTTTGAACAACTGGTTCGCGATCGTGATCTAGAACTTTCCGATATCGATCTAGGCGACCTGACACGTGAGGATCTGGGCGAGGCCGCCGACGCCGTGTTCGCGGCAGAGCTTGATGCTGTTGTTGGCCCTCTGCCTTCGGTATTTGGCCCTGCCCTGTTCCGTGTCAACGGATCCCTGGCTGCAAACAGCGTTCCCTTTGAGGAGGCCGAACCGGCCCTGCGCGAAGAACTGGCGACAGAACGCGCCCGCCGCCTGATCGAGTCTCAGTCCGAAGACATAAACGACATGCTGGCTGGCGGTGCGACTCTGGAAGAACTGGCAAGTGAAACCGAAATGGAACTGGGTCAGATCGACTGGACCCGAGACAGCGCCGAGAACATAGCGGCCTATGACGGGTTCCGCGCGGCGGCCGAAGCCGTGCAAGAAGGAGATTTCCCTGAAATCGCATTTCTCGAAGATGGATCGATCTTTGCCTTGCGCCTGAACGACGTTCTGCCGCGTCGCCCTGAACCGCTGGAAAGCGCACGCGACCGTGTCGCCGCTGCCTGGGTACAGGCGGAGACCAACAAAGCCTTGCTGGACAAAGCAAACGCCGCACTGAGCCAACTGGCCACTGATGGTGACTTCGCTGCGACTGGCCTGCCCTTCCGCGTTGAAAACGCACTGACGCGTACCGCGTTTCTTGATGACGTCCCCGCCAGTTTCATGAATGAAGTGTTTCAGATGGAACTCGGTGAGTTGCGCGTCATTGGTGGAAATGGTGCAGCCTTGCTGGTGCGTCTGGACGAGGTTCTGCCCCCCGAGGATTCCGACGAGCTGCGCCGGTTGCGCGACGCACTGGCAACGCAGATGGATCAGGCGCTGTCGCAGAATATTTTTGACGCATACGTACGGGACGCTCAGACCCGCGCCCGCCCGGTCGTGGATCAGCAGGCGCTAAACGCCGTGCAGGCGAGCTTTTAAGCGAGACCAAGATGGCCCTGACACCCGATTTCGATACCTTCGCACGCGCCTATGAAGCGGGCGAAAACCAGGTGGTTTACACACGTCTCGCCGCCGATCTGGACACACCCGTATCGTTGATGCTCAAACTGACGGGAGCGCAGAAAGATGCGTTCATGCTGGAGTCGGTTACGGGCGGTGAGGTGCGTGGCCGCTATTCGATCATCGGCATGAAACCGGACCTGATCTGGCGCTGTCACGGTGAAACGTCCGAGTTGAACCGCTCGGCGCGGTTCGACGCCGACGCCTTTGCTGCGCAGGACGGCAATCCGATGGACAATCTGCGTGCCTTGCTGGCCGAAAGCCGTATTGAACTGCCAGACGACCTACCTCAGGCTGCCGCCGGACTGTTTGGATATCTGGGCTATGACATGGTCCGGCTGGTCGAATACCTGCCGAACGTGAACCCCGATCCGCTGGGACTGCCAGATGCGATCATGTTGCGCCCGTCTGTTGTCGCTGTATTGGATGGCGTCAAAGGCGAGGTGACGGTGGTTTCACCCGCCTGGGCCAGCGACGGTCAATCTGCCAAAGCTGCCTATGCGCAGGCGGCCGAGCGTGTGATGGATGCGGTCCGCGATCTGGAACGTGCGATGCCCGCCGAAACCCGTGATCTGGGCGACGCGCGCGAAATTGCGGCGCCGGTGTCGAACTTCACCAAATCCGGCTATATGGAAGCAGTAGAAAAGGCCAAGGAATACATCCGTGCTGGCGATATCTTCCAGGTAGTTCCAGCGCAGCGTTGGACGCAGGATTTTCCGCTGCCACCTTTTGCGCTTTATCGTTCGCTGCGGCGCACCAACCCCTCGCCGTTTATGTTCTACTTCAACTTCGGCGGTTTTCAGGTCGTTGGGGCCAGCCCCGAGATTCTGGTGCGGGTGTTCGGCAGCGAAGTCACCATTCGCCCGATTGCAGGCACCCGTCCCCGTGGCGCGACCCCCGAGGAAGACAAGGCGAACGAGCTTGACCTGCTGGCCGATAAGAAAGAGCTAGCCGAACATCTCATGCTTCTGGACCTCGGGCGCAATGATACCGGCCGCGTGTCCAAAATCGGCACAGTTCGCCCGACCGAAGAGTTCATCATCGAACGCTACAGCCATGTGATGCACATCGTGTCGAACGTGGTGGGTGAGCTGGCGGAAGACAAAGATGCGCTGGACGCCTTCTTTGCCGGGATGCCTGCGGGCACCGTCTCGGGTGCGCCGAAAGTGCGGGCGATGGAGATCATTGACGAGCTTGAGCCGGAAAAACGCGGCGTCTATGGCGGTGGTGTTGGCTATTTCAGCGCAGGCGGTGACATGGACATGTGCATTGCCCTGCGCACGGCCATCGTGAAGGATCAGAAACTCTATATTCAGGCTGGCGGCGGTGTTGTCTATGACAGCGACCCCGAGGCCGAGTTCATGGAGACTGTCCATAAGTCAAACGCCATTCGGCGCGCGGCGGAAGATGCCGCTCGGTTCACCGGAAACGGCAACAGTTAAAAAAACAAGGGCGGCTGATCAATTGATCACCGCCCTGTTTCAAGCTGTCACTGTACCTGTTTCATCAAGACGGCCGAGATCGGTGCCATCGCCACCCGGCTGCCACGATCCTCAAGACCCCACAGCAACAGGGCCGAGATTGTCTCGGGCCGTACCCGCCCCAGCATGACAACGGTTCCTTCCTGACCTGCCCGGAACGCGGCCTGATCCAGGAACCGGCGCATGATTCTGGGATCCTGTCGCGCCCCATCGATATCGCGGAACACAACGCTGGACGGAATGCCATTGCGAACCGCCAACTTCTGGACAGTGTTCAGCCCATTGTCCTGTGTGATCAACCCGCGTCCGGTACCGGCGGCAATCGCCGCGACCTGATCGGCCAGCTTGCGATTTCCCTGAATGCCGCTGTTCACGCCTTCCAGAATACCCACTGTTTCAGGCAAGGTGTCCAGCCACACAGACAAGGAAACTTCGGCATCCTGCGCGCTTGCTGCCTCGGGCAAGTCCGCAAGGGCCAGAACTTCAAACCCAGCCGCGCGGTGCCGTGCCATCTTTTCCGCCGCATCCGGATCAGACGGGTTCACGGCAAAGCTGATCGGGTAAGGGAAATCCTGCAACGCTTCGGCGCCGAATGCGCCTTCGTCATCAATCAGAATGATCGACATCAGCGGCTTAGATTCCGGGTTCTCGAACTTGGCGGCAAAACGTTCAATCGGTTTTTCCGCAGATGGCTGTTCGGAAATCGTCTGTTCTGCAACAGGCTCATCATCGCGTTCCGTCAACGGCAGGATACGTTTTCCGACAATCGAACTGGCACTTTCTTCCTGTTCTCCCCCGATCTGAGGCAGCGCAGCAATACGCGGAAGCTCACGGGGCAAGGTATCTTCATCCCCTTCCACCGCAATCGGACTGCTTTCAAATGAATTATCAGTCGTAGTGTCTTTTGTTTGTGGTTCAGCCTCGACCTGTGGCAACGGATTTGGTTCGGGCTCAAGAACTGCGACCTCGGTTGTGTCAGACTCGGTCGGCGGCGTGGGGGTTTCATCAATTACAACCGGCACGGACTGTTCCTGCTGAACTGCGGGTACCTGGCTAGGCTCGGGCGGCGCAGCGGGGGCTTCGGTCATGACGGACACCTCGGTCGCCACCGTTGCAGCGGGCTCGTTCGGGGCCTCAGCCGCTTTGCCAACCTCGGGCTGCGGCTCGGATGACGCTTCCAACCCGGACAAATCGGCCAGATCTTCGTTGGCATTATCGGCGGCTTCTGGCGCACGCGGGGCCAGTTCCACCAGATCGGCATCAGAAACGCCCTCGGCAAGTTCAGTAGGCGCCTCTGGTGTTTCTGAAATCGTCGGCGCTGGTGCTTCGGTCGCAACAACCGGTGTCTTGACCATCGGCGTGTTGAGCGACACGACCGCACCCAAGATCAAAACAACGATCGCCCCTGCGACCATTCCTCCGAAAAATCCGCCCATATTTCCTGCCTTTCGCCTCTTTTCCCTGCCTCGCCCTGCTCTGCGCCATCTGGTGTGGCGCTCGGTCAATTGGAGGCGTCAGAAACCGTAAGTCCTCTTGACGCTGCCGCCCAAGCCTGAGCATGTATGTGCGGACATTATACCGTGGCCCGGGGTTGCATCGCCAGCCCGAAATGCCCAAGCGAAGATAAGTGCCCATATGCTGCTGCTGATCGACAACTACGACTCGTTTACCTACAATTTGGTACATTATTTGGGCGAACTTGGTGCCGAAATGGTCATTCGCCGCAATGATGCGCTGGATGTACAGGAAGCAATGGCCATGAACCCGGCTGGAATCCTGCTAAGCCCCGGCCCCTGCGACCCGGATCAGGCGGGCATCTGTCTGGCTCTGACCGAAGCCGCCGCCGAGACAAAAACACCTCTTTTGGGGGTTTGTCTTGGGCATCAGACCATCGGACAGGCATTCGGTGGCAAGGTTGTTAGATGCCACGAAATTGTGCATGGCAAGATGGGCATCATGCACCACACCGGAAAAGGCGTCTTTGCTGGCCTTCCATCGCCCTTTGAAGCCACACGCTACCATTCACTGGTGGTCGAGCGCGAGACACTGCCCGACTGTCTTGAGATCACAGCCGAGCTGGAAGACGGCACGATCATGGGGCTGCAACACAGGGAATTGCCTATTCACGGTGTTCAGTTCCACCCTGAATCGATTGCGTCCGAGCATGGTCACGCCCTTCTCAAGAATTTCCTGCAAGAACTGAAAGTCCCCGCATGAGCGACGCGCTGAAACCGCTGATTGGAGCAGCCGCCGATCGTCCGCTGACCCGTAAAGAGGCCGAGACTGCCTTTGGCATCCTGTTCAACGGCGAAGCCACGCCAAGCCAGATTGGCGGGCTGTTGATGGCCATGCGTACAAGGGGGGAAACGGTTGATGAATATGCCGCGGCCGCGGCTGTGATGCGCGCCAAGTGCAATGCCGTGCGCGCACCCGACGGAGCGATCGACATCGTTGGCACCGGCGGAGACGGGAAAGGCACCCTGAACATCTCGACCGCGACTGCATTTGTCGTCGCAGGTGCTGGCGTGACAGTCGCTAAACACGGCAACCGCAACCTAAGCTCCAAATCCGGCGCAGCGGATGCATTGGGGCAAATGGGTATCAACGTTATGGTTGGACCACAAGTTGTTGAAAATGCTCTGAAAGATGTCGGTATCGGCTTCATGATGGCACCGATGCATCACCCGGCCATTGCGCATGTTATGCCTTCACGGCAGGAACTGGGAACGCGCACGATTTTCAATATCCTGGGCCCGCTGACCAACCCTGCCGGTGTCAAACGGCAACTGACCGGCGCCTTTAGCCGCGAGCTGATCCGCCCCATGGCTGAAACACTAGGCTTGCTGGGGTCAGACCGCGCGTGGCTGGTACACGGATCGGACGGGACAGACGAGTTGACGATCACCGGTATCAGCTGGGTCGCCGCTTTGGAAGATGACGTGATCAAAGAGGTCGAGCTGCACCCCGAGGATGCTGGCCTGCCTGTGCACCCTTTCGAAGACATCCTCGGTGGAACCCCTGAAGAGAACGCCATCGCATTTCGTGCGCTGCTGGACGGCGCCCCGTCCGCGTATCGTGACGCAGTGTTGCTGAACTCTGCCGCGGCATTGGTTGTCGCTGATGCGGCAAGTGATCTGCGCGAAGGTGTGGCCATGGCCGCCGAGAGCATCGACAGCAGCGAAGCCAAAAACAAAATCACGGCCTTGGCCGCCAAGACTCAGGAGGCCGCATGACCGAAACCGTTCTGGACAAGATCAAAGCCTACAAACTGGAAGAAATCTCAGCAGACAAGGCTCAGAAGTCCTTGGAAACGCTGGAAAGTGAAGCACGTGCCGCTTCGGAAACCCGCGGGTTTGCCGCAGCGCTTCAAGCTGCGTCCCGGCAAGGTTACGGCCTGATCGCTGAGGTCAAGAAAGCCAGCCCCTCCAAGGGTTTGATCCGGCCTGATTTTGACCCGCCTGCCTTGGCCAAGGCATATGAAGAAGGCGGTGCTGCGTGTTTGTCCGTGCTCACCGACACGCCAAGCTTTCAGGGTGCCAAGGAATATCTGACACAAGCGCGTAACGCGACATCTCTGCCCGCTTTGCGCAAGGATTTCATGTATGACCCTTATCAGGTGGTCGAGGCACGTGCTTTGGAAGCCGACTGTATTCTGATCATCATGGCATCCGTCAGCGATGATCAGGCAGCCGAGTTGGAACAGACCGCATTTGATTGGGAGATGGATGTTCTGATTGAGGTGCACGACCAAGCCGAGCTTGAACGCGCAGCCCAACTGAAAAGCCCATTGATCGGTATAAATAACCGCAATCTCAAGACCTTCGAGACCACTCTTGATACAACACGACGCCTGTCCAAACTGGTACCGGCAGACCGTACTATCGTGTGTGAAAGCGGGTTGGGCAGCCCGGAAGATTTGCGGGATATTGCGCGCTATGGCGCCCGGTGTTTTTTGATCGGCGAAAGCCTGATGCGCCAGGACGATGTCGAAGCGGCCACCCGACACATCCTGTCCAATCCGCTTATCCCCGGAGTGATGTGATGCCGCTGACCCATTTCGATGCTCAAGGTCAGGCGCATATGGTCGACGTCTCGGGCAAAGAGGTCACAGATCGCATAGCCGTGGCTGTAGGTCACGTGAAGATGGCACCGGAAACCTATGAAATCATTTCAGAACAACGCGCGGCAAAGGGCGATGTTTTGGGCGTTGCCCGCCTGGCCGGTATCATGGGGGCAAAGAAGACACCGGATCTGGTCCCGCTCTGCCATCCTTTGCCGGTGACCAAGGTTGCCGTTGAACTGACCCTCGACCCGGATCTGCCGGGTGTTCAGATCGAAGCGACAGTCAAGACGTCAGGTCAAACCGGTGTTGAAATGGAGGCCCTGACCGCCGTTTCCACCGCAGCCTTGACTGTATACGACATGACCAAGGCCGTCGACAAAGCGATGGAAATTGGCGGCATTCATGTAAGCCTCAAAGACGGCGGAAAATCAGGACGTTACGAGGCGAAATGATTACCGTCGAAGAAGCGCGCGCCCTGCTGTTCGATCTTGTCAGTCCTCTACCTTCGGAACAGGTTCCTCTGGACCAGTCTGCGGGACGTGTTCTGTCACACGAGGTTGTGGCAACGCGCGACCAGCCTCCTTTCGCCGCATCATCGATGGATGGCTATGCCGTCAAAGCCGACGAAGTCGAGCTTCATGCCATGTTCAAAGTGGTGGGAGAATCCGCCGCGGGCCGTCGTTTCGACGGCTCAGTAGGCCCCGGTCAGGCCGTACGTATCTTTACCGGCGCTCCGGTTCCCGAGGGCGCAGACTTCGTTGTGATTCAGGAAGATACCGACCGGCGTGGCGATCTGATCACGATCACAGACGACCCCGGCCCCAAAACAAACATCCGCCCTGCCGGTGTGGATTTCATGGCAGGCACGCCCATCACGGCACCGCGTATGATCCGCGCCGAAGACGTTGCCCTGATGGCTGCGATGAATATCGCGCAGGTCCCGGTTTCTCGAAAACCCGTGATTGCCCTGATCTCGACCGGCGACGAACTTGTCATGCCTGGCGAAGAACCGGGACCGGACCAGATTATCGCGTCGAACACGTTTGGATTGCGGGCATTGCTTGAGGGGCTCGGTGCTGTGGTTCGTGTCCTTCCGATTGCACGGGACACGGTTTCATCGCTTGAGACTGCGTTTGACCTGGCGCGAGGGGCCGATCTCGTCGTGACGATTGGCGGTGCGTCGGTTGGTTACTACGACCTTGTGTCTGATGTATCGCAGGGTTTGGGGATGGATCGGTCTTTCTACAAGATCCGAATGCGCCCCGGAAAACCCCTGATGGCTGGTCGCATGGGTGGCACCGCGATGGTCGGACTTCCTGGGAACCCGGTCAGCGCGATGGTCTGTGGCTATCTGTTCCTTGCCCCGATGGTGCGCCGGATGCTGGGGCTGGAATTGGTTCTGCCACCCTTTCGGTCTGCCCGCTTGACCGAACCACTGACAGAAAACGGCCCGCGCGAGCATTACATGCGCGCGGTTCTGGGCGAAACGGGTATCCAGGCCTGTGCAGATCAGGACAGCTCTCTCCTTAGCGTTCTGGCGCAGGCAAACGCCCTTTTGGTCCGTCCCCCGAACGATCCCGCCCGCAAGACCGGGGAAACGGTTCAGTACCTGCCGATCTGAACTTCGCCCAAATTCATTGACACAAAACGTGAACATGCGTAGAACAAAAGAAAACGCATGAGCGACGAGGTGTGAGCAATGCTGACCAAGAAGCAATTGGATTTGTTGAAATTCATCCAAAAACGCGTGCAGGCGGACGGTGTTCCGCCCAGTTTCGATGAAATGAAGGCCGCGCTTGACCTGCGGTCGAAATCCGGCATCCACAGGCTGATCACTGCACTGGAGGAACGTGGCTTTATTCGTCGCCTCGCGCATCGTGCCCGCGCGATTGAAATTGTGAAACTTCCCGAAAGCCTTGGCGGTGAACCAACTGCCGGTTTTTCACCCCGCGTGATCGAGGGTGACAGGCCCAAGGGCCCCCGCCCGACCAATATTGAGCCGGTTGCTGTGGATGCGCTGGAATTGCCGGTGATGGGTCGGATCGCGGCGGGTGTCCCCATTGAGGCGATCAGCCACGTGTCCCATCACGTAGCGGTCCCCGGCCCCATGGTTTCCGGAAAAGGCCAGCACTATGCGCTAGAGGTTCGCGGCGACTCGATGATCGACGCGGGCATCAACGACGGGGATGTGGTTGTCATCCGCGAAACCGCGACTGCTGATAACGGAGATATCGTGGTTGCACTGGTAGAAGATCAGGAAGCGACGCTGAAACGCTTTTTCCGCCGCGGCAACGCTATTGCACTCGAAGCGGCCAACCCGGCTTATGAGACGCGCGTTCTTCCCGAAGAAATGGTCAAGGTTCAGGGTCGCCTAGTCGGTCTGATCCGCGCCTATTAATCCTGCTTCAAACGACGGTCCCCGGCGGGCTTCGGGGACCAGAGCCGTTGGCCTGTCAGTTCTGCGCTAGAAGTCAGTTTTCCGTCCGACAATGACAGGCTGCCGGTTTCGCTCAGATCATCCGGATCGAAGACGGCGCACGCACCCGCAAGGGGCAGCGCGACCGTCGAAACAATAATCTGGTTGCCTTCGCATTCGTCAAACTTGCGCGCAGCCCTTTTGCCCGAGATATGGATAATTTCCTTGTCCTGATAAGTGTACCGCTGAACGGTGCTGCTATCCGGCCATCTGCCTGCTGCCGCGATCTGATCCGCGCCGTCACCGTCATTCTCCAGCCAGACTCTGGCAACAAACCCACTGCCTTTGCTTTTACTCAGGGCCCGGCCCTGAGGGGTCATTACACCGACCAACCCTCCGTTTTCTGCAATCAGAACATCTGGCCTGTGGCCCGAGTTCCAAAGCACAAATGACAGAATGACGGGCCCGACCCCGTACCAACGCGCGCGCCCTTGCCACAAGGCCAGCCACAAAGCCCCAACAGCAACAAGTGGCAATACATACCAGGGCGGACTGACTACAAAACCCTGAGCACCGCCCAGATGAGACACCCAGTTTGAAACCCCAAGGATCCAATGCAACGCCCAGCCCATAACGGTCAGCGGAAAAGCCTCCAACCCAAATGGGGCCGCCAGTGCGGCGACAACTGCCGCAGGTACAACAACAAGGCCCATCACGGGCACGGACAGCAGATTCGCCAGCAATCCATAGTGAGACATCGTATTGAAATGCGCAGCGCCAATTGGGGCCGTGGCAAGCCCGGCTATCGCCGAGGACATAACCACGCCAGCAATCGGTTTTAACCAATTCGGGCCCGGTAACGGACCCACCTTTTGCAATGCACCGAAGACGGCGACCAATGCTGTCGTTGCGGCAAAGGACATCTGAAACCCTGGGCTAAGCAGCGACTCGGGCCAAAGAACCAGAACGATCAGCGCAGCAACAGAAACCGCACGCAATGAAATCGCACGCCTGTCGATCAACACGGCCCCCAGCATGACACTGACCATGACATAGGCGCGTTCGGTTGCGATATTCCCGCCGGACAACAGCAAATAGAGCGTTGCCGCGATCAGCGCGAACACAGCCGCAACATCTCGAACAGGTAGCCTCAATGCCACGTAGGGGATCAGTGAAAAACCAATGCGACAGGCCACAAAAACAAAACCCGTCAGTAACCCCATGTGAAGTCCGGAAATGGCAAGCAAATGCGCCAGGTTCGACGCGCGCAAGGCCAAGAGCGTCTCTTGCCCCATACCACTGCGATCACCTGTGGTGACGGCAGCAGCAAACCCACCGATTTCTCCGGGCAGGATTTGATTCACTCGCCGCGATATCGCCATTCGGATTGCGGTAATTCGAACACCGCCAATACCGTCTTTGGCTGGCGCAATCGTCAAAACAGGAACGCGGGTATACCCGACTGCACCCAGCCCCTGAAACCAGGCATGGCGACGAAAATCGAACCCGCCAGGTTCAACCGGGCCCTGCGGTGGCGAAAGATGCGCTGTGGTCATGATCCGTTGCCCAGGCGCAAAAGGGTCTGTCGCGCCATGAACAGAAAGACGGATGCGTTGCGGCCTGCGCTCATTCGGTACGTCCCCTACGCGCACCTGATCGAGCGTCAACCGCAACGCATCCGAGGCAGACCGATCCATGGCGACGACCCTCCCCTCGACAGGACCATAGTACCGCCAGGACAGAACCGGTTCTGCCACCATATGGGCGCGAGTATCTGCCAGTATAACACCGACTGCAATCAGCGCCCCCCCGGTCGCTAACGTTCCCACCCCCGGTGGCAGCCGGCGGCTTAAGGCAAAAAGAGCCAGGAACAAGCAACACAGACCTGCATATACCGGCCAGCCGGGCTCGCTCCGGGCACCGAAATAGAGACCGATCCCCGTTGCCAGCATGACTGGCGTCCACGGAAACAGGTAACCTGTCTGGTGCAGCAGCGCGGCCTCGACCCGTGCAAGAACACGCATGGTTGCCCCCGTCCTTCGGGCTCGTTAGACAGGCGTCAAACTATGCCAGATACGGTTACCAAAAGGTTAATCCTCAACATGTCCGAACAGGTCGTCACACGTTTTGCCCCATCGCCCACAGGTTTTCTGCACATCGGTGGCGCGCGCACCGCATTGTTCAACTGGCTTTACGCCCGCGGACGTGGTGGAAAGTTCCTGCTGCGGATCGAAGACACCGACCGGGAACGCTCGACCCCCGAGGCGACCGCCGCGATCCTTCAGGGCATGGAATGGCTGGGACTGGACCATGATGGCGATGTAATCAGCCAGTTCGAAGGAGCTGCCCGGCATGCTGAAGTCGCGCACCAGCTTCTGGCCGAGGGAAAGGCATATAAATGCTTCTCGACGCAGGACGAAATTGCCGCCTTTCGGGAACAGGCACGGGCCGAGGGCAAGTCGACCCTGTTCCGCAGCCCCTGGCGTGACGCTGATCCTTCAGCACATCCCGACCTGCCATTTGTCGTTCGCATCAAGGCTCCGCAAGACGGCACAACAGTGATCCGCGATCAGGTTCAGGGCAACGTGACCATTCGCAACGACCAACTGGATGACATGGTTTTGCTGCGTTCCGACGGGACACCGGTCTACATGCTGGCGGTGGTGGTCGACGATCATGATATGGGTGTTACCCATGTCATTCGCGGCGACGATCACCTCAATAACGCGGCGCGCCAGATGATGATTTACGAGGCGATGGGCTGGGATGTTCCGGTCTGGGCCCATATTCCGCTGATCCACGGGCCAGAAGGTAAGAAACTGTCCAAACGCCATGGCGCGCTTGGCGCGCAGGAATATCAGGCCATGGGCTATCCCGCCGCTGGAATGCGCAACTATCTGGCCCGCTTGGGCTGGAGTCATGGTGACGATGAATTCTTTACGGATGCACAGGCAAAGGACTGGTTTGATCTGAACGGCATCGGCAAAAGCCCTGCCCGGTTTGATCTGAAAAAATTGGAAAACCTGTGTGGTCAACACATCGCCATCTCTGATGATGCTGCGCTGCGGCGTGAAATCGAAGCGTACTTGGCCGCAGCCGCTTTACCGCCCCTGACAGATTCACAATCCAGTGATTTGGAACGTGCGATGTATTGCCTCAAGGATCGGGCGCGGACTTTTCCTGAACTCCTTGAAAAGGCTCATTTTGTTCTGACAGAACGCCCGATTGCTCCCGACGGGAAAGCGGCAAAGGCGCTGGCATCTGTATCCGACGGTATACTGGGAGAATTGACGCCGCAGCTGCAAAATGCTAGCTGGTCTCGGAACGAACTGGAGGAGACCCTGAATTCCTTTGCCGAGACAAAGGAGCTCACGTTCGGCAAGCTGGCTGGCCCGCTCAGGGCCGCGTTGGCGGGTCGGGCCGTCACGCCTTCGGTTTTTGACATGATGCTTGTGCTGGGACGGGATGAAACCCTGGCGCGGCTTTCAGAAGCAGCGAAGTAACCCGAATTTCATAAACGGGTAACGCTGCTCCGCTAACACCCGGACTGCGCCAAAGCGCGCAGTCGTTGCCCGCACTGCCCGAGGTTTCTTTGGCGTGCGCATGAATGAAGAAGGGATAACCATGACTGACAGCAACAAAACAGCCACTCTGACCGTTCACGGCAAAGAGTATGAGTTGCCGGTTCATTCCCCGACCGCCGGTCCGGATATCATTGATATTCGAAAGCTTTACGGTCAGGCAGGTGTATTCACCTATGACCCCGGTTTCACTTCGACAGCAAGCTGCGACAGCACCATAACCTTTATCGATGGTGAAAAAGGCGAGTTGCTGCACCGCGGCTATCCAATCGACCAACTGGCCGAAAAATCGCACTTTCTTGAGGTCTGCTACCTTCTGCTCTACGGAGAGCTGCCGGTCGCAAAAGATCTGGAGAAATTCGAAACCACAATCACCCGCCACACCATGCTGCATGAGCAGATGCAGTATTTCTACCGTGGTTTCCGCCGCGACGCGCACCCGATGGCCATCATGGTCGGTGTTGTCGGCGCGATGTCGGCCTTCTATCACGATTCGACCGATATCGCGGACCCGCACCAGCGCGAGGTCGCATCGCATCGCCTGATCGCCAAAATGCCGACAATCGCAGCATGGGCTTTCAAATACCACACAGGGCAGCCCTTCGTGTATCCGCGCAATGACTTGGATTATGCGTCGAACTTCCTGCGCATGTGTTTCAGCGTTCCCGCCGAAGAATATGAGGTCAACCCGATCCTCAGCCGCGCGATGGACCGTATCTTCACGCTTCACGCGGACCACGAGCAGAATGCGTCAACGTCTACCGTGCGTTTGGCATCCTCATCGGGCGCAAATCCGTTTGCATGCATCGCCGCCGGCATTGCCTGCTTGTGGGGACCGTCCCATGGTGGCGCCAACCAGGCATGTCTGGAGATGTTGGAAGAGATCGGTACCGTTGATCGCATTCCCGAATTTATCGCCCGCGCCAAAGACAAGAACGACCCGTTCCGCCTGATGGGCTTTGGCCACCGCGTGTACAAAAACTTTGACCCACGGGCCAAGGTGATGAAGCAGTCGGCCGACGAGGTTCTGGATCTTCTGGGCATTGAAGACAACCCGAAACTGCAGGTCGCTAAAGAGCTGGAACGCGAAGCGCTGGAAGACCCGTATTTCGCCGACAAAAAGCTGTTCCCGAACGTTGACTTCTATTCGGGCATCATCCTCGAGGCGATGGGTTTCCCGACCTCAATGTTCACACCAATCTTCGCACTTTCACGGACCGTTGGCTGGGTAAGCCAGTGGAAAGAGATGATTGAAGATCCACAGAACAAGATCGGCCGTCCGCGTCAGCTGTATCTGGGTGAGACGCTGCGCGACTACGTAGACATCGAAAACCGCTGAGCCGTTTGAGTTCGCAATCAATCCAGAAGGCCCCGGTTAAACCGGGGTCTTTTGCTTTCGTTACTGAAGCAGCGGACGGTTCGGCGTTTGGTTTCAGAACAAGCTCATTTGATCCCCGGGTTGCGGCGGAACTGCAAACCGGTCGCATCGTAACGGAGCGGATTTGATCGAAAGCCCCAGTCTTTTGCAGGTTTTAGCAAACCTCAGGGCGATGAGCTCGGCGTATTCCCCCTCACCCCGCATCCTGTGCCCCCAGCGTGGATCATAGTCGCGCCCGCCATGCATTTCACGCAGCTTGGACATGACCTTTTCTGCACGGGCGGGTTCGTGTTCTGCCAGCCAGTCCTGCCAAAGCTGAGTGACTTCGCGGGGCAATCGCAACATGATCCAGCTTGCCGCATCTGCGCCCGCCTCTTTTCCAGCGTCCAACAGGCTCTCCAACTCATGATCTGTCAGCCCAGGCACAATAGGCGAGGTCATTACGCGAACCGGAACGCCCGCATCGATCAACGCTTTGATCGTCTGCAACCGACGCGCCGGAGACGGTGCGCGAGGCTCCATCCGCCGGGACAGACCTGCATCCAGCGTGGTGAGAGATATACCAACCCGCGCCAATCCCCGGCTAGCCATGTCAGCCAGAATATCCAGATCACGCTCGATCAATGTTCCTTTGGTCACGATTGCGACCGGGTGGTTGAATTCTTGCAAGACCTCAAGGCACGACCTTGTAATCAGGAGGTTTTTTTCGATGGGCTGGTAAGGGTCAGTGTTTGTCCCGATCGCGAGCGTGGCGACCTTGTAGGACTTCGCCGACAGTTCCTTGCGCAGAACAACTCTCATGTTAGGGCGCGCAATAAGGCGGGTTTCGAAATCCAATCCTGCGGACAAGCCAAGATAGGCGTGGCTTGGCCGGGCGAAACAATAGACACAGCCATGCTCACACCCCCGATATGGGTTGATCGAACGATCAAAAGGCAAATCAGGTGAACGGTTAAAGGTGATAGCACTGCGCGCCACCTCATCCCGCGTCTCGGTTCGCAAGGGCGGCAACTCTTCATCGATGTCCCACCCGTCATCAACAGCTTGTGTTGCAAACCGTTCAAACCGCCCGGTCGTATTGGACGTCACCTCCCTTGCTTTGATGATATGCCCAATGCTCAACGCACTTGTGTTCCCTTTTTGTTCCTATCGCACGATAAGCCTGAAACGAATCCTGTGCAAGCCAGCACCGCGAAGAAACCGGGAAGCATTGATGAAAAATAAACAGGATAATATTGCAGACTTTTCAATCGAGCCGGTGCCATTTTTGGCATATAGGTCGGTCCCGAAACGACCAACGTCGCAATCGTCACAGTCAGAATGCGACGTTTTGGCCAAAACGGAAAAAATGCCACCACGGGCCGATGGCCCGCCCAGCACAGGGAATACCCCATGTCCGACGAAGAAGATATCGTCCTGTCCGAACTGAATGATGACGAACTGGTCGATCAGATGTTCGACGATCTCTATGACGGATTGAAAGAAGAGATCGAAGAAGGCACCAATATCCTGCTGGAACGCGGATGGACGCCGTATGACATCCTGACCAAAGCTCTGGTTGGCGGCATGACCATTGTGGGCCATGACTTCCGCGACGGCATTCTGTTCGTTCCCGAGGTTCTGCTGGCAGCCAACGCGATGAAAGGCGGCATGTCGATCCTCAAGCCGCTGCTGGCCGAAACCGGTGCTCCGCGTGTTGGCAAGATGGTCATCGGCACCGTGAAGGGTGACATCCACGATATCGGCAAGAACCTTGTGTCGATGATGATGGAAGGTGCAGGATTCGAAGTTGTCGATCTGGGAATCAACAACCCGGTCGAGAATTACCTGGAAGCACTGGAAACGGAACAGCCAGACATTTTGGGTATGTCCGCCCTGCTGACCACCACGATGCCCTACATGAAAGTCGTTATCGACACTCTGGTCGAACAGGGCGTGCGCGACGATTACATTGTTCTGGTCGGTGGCGCGCCGCTGAACGAAGAGTTCGGTAAAGCCATCGGTGCAGACGCCTACTGCCGTGACGCTGCGGTTGCAGTGGAAACCGCCAAGGATTTCGTGGGCCGCAAGCACAACCAACTGGCTGGCTAAGACCTTTAAGGTTTTTCTTAAAAGGCCGCCCGTTTCGGGCGGTCTTTTTCGTTTTAGCGCTCCGCCCCTTCATGAGGTGTATCGTTTATCCGTTTGTAAACGAAAGTGCGGTTAAAAACCGAAACGTCCAAGTTTCGGGGGTTCCGTGCCGCAGTCTTTCACAGCCATTTCGTTGGGCAAACTTGCCGATATCGATATCGCCGAGGGCAATAATGTCGCCGAAAACGCCTCTGCCCTGGTTGGGCAAACCTTCGGTCACGCGGACGCGCCGTTGGCGCATAACAGCGTGACGTGGAACGTGGTTGGAAACTCCGGCTCTGCCTATGACATGAACAACATGTCTGCCAATGATCGGTTTTCGATCGACGGCGGCGCGCCGCAAACCTTTGATGGCACATCAGTGTACCACGCCACCGTCACTTATTTCGACGGCACAAGTGCAAACATTACTGCCGTTGTCGCGCAGGATGTGGATGGCAACACATATTTGGTGCCTGAGTTCTCGGCCAATGCAGATCAAGCCGCTCTGGAAGCGGGGCCTATACATTCGATCACCTTCAACAGCCTTGCTGGCAATCGATATTCAGGCATGGTGTCCAGCCGTGAAGACTGGGACCTGGTCCCCTGCTTTACCTCTGGCACGCTGATCAGAACCCGCAAAGGGGAACGCCCAGTGGAAACGCTGCGCCCCGGCGCCTGGGTGGAAACCCTTGATCACGGGTTTCAAACGGTGCGCTGGGTCGGGCAGCGGCGGGTTCAGGCGGTTGGCGCGTTCGCGCCGGTCCTGTTCAAGGCAGGCGCGCTTGGGAACACCCGCGATCTGCTGGTGTCGCAACAACACAGGATGCTGATCCAGAGCTGGCGCCTGGAACTGCATACCGGCCAAAACGAAGCACTGGCCCCCGCCAAACACCTGATCAACGGACATGACATCATCCTCAAACCCGGCGGGGTCGTAACCTACATTCACATTCTGTTTGATCAGCATGAGCTGCTCTGGTCGGAAGGCTGCCTGAGCGAGAGCTTTCATCCCGGCGCCCAAAGCTGGAACGCCCTTGAACAGTCAGCCCAACAAGAGATCCTGTCCTTGTTCCCCGAGATATCAAAGCAAGGTACTGTCGCCTACGGCCCACCCGCTCGGCCTCTGTTATCGGCATTCGAAACACGAACGTCGGCAGCCTGACAAGAGATGTCGGAAGAAGGCTTGCCTGCAAGCTGTTTTCATTCTCTTGTGCCATGAGCCCATAAGGATGCCGATCCATGCCAAGCGATACGTTACCAGATGATGCAAGCCTGACGACCAAAGGTTATGACGGCGTGGAAAACGCAAGCATCCTGCTGATCGCCTGCGGGGCGCTTGCTCGCGAAATTCTGGATATCAAAACGCGCAACGGCTGGGATCACATGGCGCTGACCTGCCTGCCTGCAATCCTGCATGTTCACCCGGAACGGATCACACAAGCAGTTGAAGACAGCGTGGCCAAACACCGCGGCAGGTTCGAAAAAATCTATGTGGTTTACGCCGATTGCGGAACCGGAGGTCTGCTGCAATCCGCCTGCGATAAACTGGGTGTCGAGCTGGTAAAAGGCCCTCATTGCTATTCGTTCTTCGAAGGCAATCAGGCCTTTCAGGAACGCGGCGAGGACGAAACAACTGCCTTCTACCTTACTGACTTTCTGGCCCGCCAGTTCGACGCATTTGTCTGGAAACCACTGGGCCTGGATCGCCACCCGGAACTGCGGGACATGTATTTCGGCAATTACACCAAACTGATTTATCAGGCCCAGATCGACGATCCGAAACTGACCGAACGCGCACGGGAATGCGCGGATCGCATGGGATTGGCGTTCGAACGGCGTTTCACCGGCTACGGCGATCTGGAAACCACTTTGTCAGACTGGGCAAACCGCCCCGAGTGACCTCAGGCGTTTTCCTGCGCGACCTGGCGGATGCGTTCGATCATGGCCCGCAGTCCATTGGACCGCTGCGCTGAAAGATGGTCGTTCAAGCCCAATCGGGCCAGTTCCGCTGCCGCATCGACCTGCTGCACCTCGGACACCGGCAGACCGTTGTATAGGGACCGAAGCACGGCGATCAGCCCGCGAACGATCAGCGCGTCACTGTCACCATCAAACTTGAACACACCTGCTTCGATCATCGGGTGCAGCCAGACCTGACTGGCGCAGCCGTGAACCTTCGTCGCTGGAACCTTCAACGCGTCATCCAAAGGCTCCATCGCCTTGCCCTGTTCGATGACATGGCGATACCGGTCTTCCCAGTCTTCGAGAAACTCGAAATCCTCGACAATGTCTTCAAAGGCGGGCGTGGCCATGGCGCAGTGATCCTTTCGTTAAAATCACAATGTGACCTAAGCCGACGACCCCCTGCTGTCCAGCCCCAGCTGTGGCTTTTCAACGCGAAGAATATACGCTAACCCATTGTCTGAATTCGTGTGAAAAGCAGTGGGTCCATGCAAAAGTCTCTGTCCGTTCTTATCATCGCCATGCTGACCCTGACTGCCTGCGGCAGCTGGCGCGACTCGCGGGTGAATCCGTCAAACTGGTTTGGCTCCAGCAAGTCTGTGAAGTCTGAAACACCGCCGGACCCAAATGCCCCCGATGCGTTGGTTCCCAAGACAAGAGAGGGAAGCGGCCTGTTTTCGCGCCCAGATGCCGAAGACACCAGTGTTCCAATCGCCAAAATCGATGAGCTGCGGATCGAACCAATACCGTCAGGCGCGATCATTTATTCCTCTGGCACCGCGCTTCGGCAGGGTGCCTATAACGCACGCTTGGTTTCGGTTAAATCAGAAGAAAACAAAGAAAAAGGGATTCTGGAATTTGTATTCCGCGTGAACTACCCCAACTCAGAGACCCCGCAAGGATCTGAACGAACAAGAATGGTGTCGGATGCCGTAAATGTTTCGACTCAGGATCTTGAAGGCATTCGCCTGATCCGCGTCGTCGGGCAACAGAACACCTTGGAATCGCGGCGGCGGTAATCGCCGTTAAAGTGAGACGACCTTGACCGCCTGCCCTTTGGCCGCCAGCGCGATTTTCCCCTCGCACAGTTTCAGCGCGTCTTCACCAAAGACTTCGTAACGCCAACCTGACATCGCGGGCAATTCTCGCTCGCCCGCGGCAATCTGGTCCAACTCGGAACTTGTTGCGATCAGCTTGGCCGCAACGCCCGAACTTTCGGTTTTGGATTTCAACAGAACCCGAAGCAAGTCGGCCAAAGCCGGGTTGACCTTCAGGTTGTCACGGGAATTGTCGATCTTCGGCAGATTTTCCTGTGGACAATTTGTGCCCTTCGTCACCGCAGCAAGAATACCTTCGGCAATCGGTCCTTTTCGCGCCTCGCGCAACAAAAGGCGCGATCCACCGAGATCGGCGATTGTCTTGGGCTTGGTCGACGCCAGTTCGATCAAGGCGTCATCCTTGAAGACCCGGTTGCGCGGTACATTATGTTCCTGCGCATACCTTTCGCGGAACTGCGCCAGCTCGCGTACAACAGCCAGGAACTTGGCCGAGTTGGTTCGCGTTTTGACCCGCTTCCACGCCTCTTCGGGGCGAATGTCATACGTGGCAGGCTGCGTCAGCGTACGCAGCTCTTCAGCCACCCAGTGGCTGCGCATCGTCTTTTTGAGTTCCGCAGCAAGATATTCGTAGATCTTGCGAAGATGCGTCACATCCGCCAATGCATATGTTTTCTGCGCCTCCGTCAAAGGACGACGGGACCAATCGGTGAACCGCGACGTCTTGTCGACGCCCTGTTTGCAGATTTTCCGCACCAGCGTCTCATAGCCGACCTGCTCGCCAAACCCGCAGACCATTGCGGCGACCTGTGTGTCGAACAACGGGTTGGGAAAAACACCGGCCTCGACCCAGAAAATCTCAAGATCCTGACGCGCGGCGTGGAACACCTTGACCACGTTCTCGTTTCGGAAAAGCTCATACAGCGGTTCGAGAGACAGGCCATCAACCAGCGGATCAACCAGAACCGCGCTGTCTTCATCATCAGAGGGAAGCGCCAGTTGCACGAGGCACAGTTTCGAATAATAGGTCCGCTCGCGCAGAAACTCGGTATCGACTGTGATATATGGATAGCTTGCGGCCGCCTTGCAGAAATCAGCCAGTTCTTGCGTCGTCGTCAGAGTTTTCATGCGCCGTACTAGTTTTGCTCTTGCTCTTGTGAGTGCCCGTAATTTCCCTCGCCCCCAAGCGATACCGTCGACCATAGGACGATTTTCAGGCGAGTGTAAATCACCCTCGGAACCTCACTGCATGAGAACGGGTGACCTGTTGCCTTCGGCAAAGCGGCGCAGCACCGCTGGATAAAGTTCATGTTCCCGGATCAGAACTTTTGAAGCCAGAGTTTCCGGGGTATCCGCTGGTTCGATATCCACCAGTGCCTGACCCAGAATTGGGCCATCATCCAGCGCCGCCGTCACCTCATGGACCGAGCAGCCATGTTTCGCATCACCCGCTTCAATTGCGCGGGCGTGGGTATGTAACCCCTTGTATTTGGGCAGCAATGAGGGGTGGATGTTCAACATTCGTCCCTGAAAGCGCGTTACGAAATCCGCGGTCAGGACCCGCATGAACCCGGCCAGACAGACAATTTCCGGCCGCGCGTCTTCCAAAGGCTTTAGCAACTCAGCCTCAAAGGCTGCGCGATTGCCGTTGAATGGCCGGTGATCGACCACTGCGGTCGGAATGCCACGGTCCGCAGCTTTTTTCAGCCCACCCGCCTGCGCATCGTTGGACAGGACCAAACAGGGCCGCGCCGGATGATCACCGGTCATGCTGTCGACAAGCGACACCATGTTGGACCCGCCCCCAGAAATCAGGATCGCGACGCGCTTGTGGTTCACAGCAGTTTGCCTGAATAGGCAACTCCGGGCGTTTCGGTGACCGTACCGATCCGCGACACGGTCTCGCCAGCCTCGGCCAGCAAGGTCGAAAGCTGATCGGCCTTATCTGGATCGCACACCATGATCAGACCGATGCCACAGTTGAAGGTCTTGAGCATCTCAGCTTCCGCGATACCGCCAATCTGCGCCATCCAGCTGAAAACAGACGGCAATTGCCAGCTGTCCAGATCAATCTGGCCCCCCAACCCTTCCGGCAATACGCGCGGCAGGTTCTCGGTCAGACCGCCACCGGTGATATGGGCCAGTGCGTGAACTCCACCATCGCGGATCGCGGACAGGGCCGGTTTGACATAAAGGCGCGTTGGCGTAAGCAGCACCTCGCCCAGCGAACCTTCACCAAAGGGGCACGGTGCATCCCAGCCCAGACCAGACAGTTCGACGAGTTTACGTACCAGTGAATACCCGTTGGAATGCACTCCGTTCGAGGCCAGACCAAGCAGCACGTCCCCCGCCTGCACTCCGGAAGGCAGGTCAGCGCCGCGTTCCATTGCCCCGACGGAAAAGCCGGCCAGATCGAAATCGCCATCAGGGTACATGCCGGGCATCTCGGCAGTTTCGCCACCAATCAGAGCACAGCCGGATTGCGCACACCCTTCGGCAATTCCTTCAATGATCCGCGCGGCTGTATCCGTGTCCAGCTTGCCTGTCGCGAAATAGTCGAGAAAAAACAGGGGCTCGGCCCCCTGACAGATCAGGTCATTGACACACATGGCCACCAGATCGATGCCGACCCCGCCCACGACGCCGGTATCGATCGCAATTCGCAGTTTTGTGCCAACCCCGTCCGTGGCACCAACCAGAATGGGATCCTGATACCCGGCAGCCTTCAGGTCGAACAGTGCGCCGAAACCGCCCAGACCGCTCATCACGCCGGGGCGGTTGGTTCGCTTTGCTGCGGGCTTGATCCGGTCAACCAGAGCATTGCCCGCGTCAATATCCACGCCTGCATCGGCATAGGTGATTCCGTTCTTGCCCGCTGTCATGGCCAGTTCCTTTTGAATGCTTTGCGGGCGGGTTATTCGATTGTGGCGTTTGTTGCAACGGTCAGGCTTGACGCGGCTGTTCACCGTGATACGCAATGCGCCTAGGCGGGCCTGTAGCTCAATTGGTTAGAGCAGAGCGCTCATAACGCTTTGGTTGGGGGTTCGAGTCCCTCCGGGCCTACCAAATCACCGCCACGTGCCTTGAACACCCCGCACATCCCACTGGTTTTGTTTGCGTTTTTGAAAACAAGCATTCATCCTGACCTGTGCAACCAGTCCATATGCAGTTCGAATTCAAAGGCATTGGTCCAGTTCGCAGATTTCCAGTTTCGATTTAATCGCCATGGGATGACAGGTCTTGCGGTAAAACCTCCGAAATCACTTCGCGAGAAATCCAGCGCCTCGGCTCAGAGTATCGTCATGTTGGCGCGGCTTTGAACCGGTGAAGGTGTCAGTTTACCGGCCAATTATGATATCGGCGCACAAACCACCCAAGCGTTCACTTTTGGCCAGTCTCAGAGTGCCACCATGGGCGCGCGCAACGTCCGCCACGATCGCCAACCCCAAACCCACGCCACTACCATGATTCTGATTGCGCGCTGGGTCGAGCCGCGTAAAGGGTTTGACCGCCTCTGTGCGCTGCTCTGCGGGAATTCCAGGGCCATCATCTTCAACACGGATGCGCAATGATTTGGTGTTCAGTGACAGGCTGACCTCGGCCCGGCTGCCGTAGCGCACGGCATTGCCGATGAGGTTTTCAACGGCCCGACGAACAGCCATGGGGCGCAGCATTGCCGTTCCCTGCCCCTCGACAGCGACCAGTTCGGCTTGATGCCCGGCTCGTGTCGCGTCATCTACAATCTGTCGAACAAACTCAGCCGGATTGATTTCCTCGGGCGATCCTTCGGACGCCCCGCGTGAGAACTCGAGGAATGCATCAACCAAGGACTGCATTTCCGCAACGTCCTGTAGCAAAGGTCGTGCCTCATCCTCGGGTAACATTGCCAGTCCAAGTTTCAGGCGCGTCAGAGGCGTGCGCAGGTCATGACTGACGCCGGACAACATCAGCGTCCGTTGTTCGATCTGACGTTCGATCCGTGATCGCATATCCAGAAACGCATTCCCCGCCGCGCGTACTTCGATGGCACCGCCCGGCGAGTACGGTACGCTCCGCCCTCGTCCAAACGCCTGCGCCGCATCGGCCAGCCGTGTGATGGGGCGCAACTGGTTTCGCATGTACAGAAATGAAATCGAAGTCATGATGATCGCGAAAAACAGCATCGTCACGATCAACTGATGCGGCGCCGCTGGCGACAATCTGCGCCGGTCGAAGGTCAGTTCCAGCACCCCTAGATGCGTATCCAGGTACAAACGCGCTTCGCGGCTGCTTGGCAACGCAACAGCACTCAGCTCCGGCAACCTTGCACGAAGCTCGGCCTCGACCTGCGGTGCTATGAAGTCGTACCACCGTGGGCGATCTAATTTGGGAGTTTCGTTGGGGGGCAGAAATCTGGCCTGCATTTCCAGCGCCAGAAGATCCGGGCGCACTTCGGCCAAGGCCTGGTGCTGCGTCTCGGCCCTGTCCATCATGGTGGTGATCAGCATCACTTCCCTTGAGGCTGCGCGCGTCATCTGGTCAGTGACGTCTTCCAGGTGCTTTTGAAGAAAGGCGACTCCTACAACCAGCAGCAACGCGATCACAGGAAGAACCAGAATCAGCGCTGCTCGGGCATAAAGGCTGCGTGGCATATAGGGTTTGAGCCAGTGCGTGGACATGCGCTAAACCTAGCGGGCTGCCCGGACAAGAGAAAGAGCACAGAATGCAGGCACCTGACGAATTCAATCCACCCGCTGGTGTTGCGACAGAATTGCAACCGGGTCTTCGGCGCATTCTGGCCCCCAACCCGTCACCGATGACCTATCGCGGCACCAACACCTATCTGCTGGGCGATCGTGACATTGCCGTCATTGATCCCGGCCCCGCAAGCGAAGAGCATTTGAACGCGATCCTGAGTGAACTGCGACCTGGCCAGAGAATCAGCCACATAGTCGTCACGCACACACATCTGGATCACTCACCCTTGGCAGCACCCCTTGCCGCGCGAACGGGAGCTGCGATCTATGCGTTTGGTGGTCCCGAATCCGGTCGCAGCGCTGTTATGGCGACCCTTGCAGCGCGTGGATTGGCCGGAGGTGGCGAAGGCATCGACACCGCGTTTCGTCCGGATATCGAGATTGCGGATGGTGAGGTCATCTTTGGCGATGACTGGCAGCTTGAGGTTATTCACACTCCGGGGCATCTGGGAAACCACATTGCCCTGGCATGGCAGGATACCTGTTTCACCGCCGACCATGTGATGGGATGGGCCAGTTCGCTGGTGTCGCCACCGGACGGAGACCTGACTGATTTCATGATGGCCTGCCACCGCCTGCGCGCGCGCGACTGGTCAGTTTTTCATGCGGGCCACGGTGCACCGATCACAGAACCCGCTGCGCGATTGGACTGGCTGATCCGACACAGGCAAAACCGAGAAGTCCAGATTCTGACTGCCTTGGAGGATGCAGACGGAACGGCGCGGCAATTGGCCGAGCGTATCTACACCGACACACCCGCGACCCTGCTGCCAGCAGCAGAGCGGAACGTTTTTGCCCACCTCGTTGATCTGACGGGAAAAAAACAGGTGTCATCGCTCGGCGAACTATCTGCCACGGCGGTTTTTCGCAGAGAACTATGAAGCCGCAAAAAATTTTCAAAGTTCGCGTGCTTAACCTCTGGACGCCGGGATTCCGGGTTGCTATACGCCCCTCAGTTCCGGCGTAGCTCAGCGGTAGAGCAGTTGACTGTTAATCAATTGGTCGTAGGTTCGATCCCTACCGCCGGAGCCAAATGTATCTGAAAACCAGATATTTGGCTTTTCCCAAATCGCGATCTTGAATTTTCCGGTTTGATGGAAATAACGTGCCAATCGCTCACATGGCCAAGGTTCAAATCCAGTTTTATGCACATCTCAACTAAGCGTTAAGTTGGTCCAGTGCTTGCCTCTCGGACCCTTTAAGGAACAAACCGAATTTAACACGTCCCTAAGGGAGCGTTAACAATCGAATGACACGAATCAAGCAATCGACGGGAATCTGCATTGGCTCTATCTCGAATATCGCCATTCGACCAACAAGCTCAGGCTTGGGCAGAAACTCTTCCGCCGCTTGTAGCCGTGGGCGATCTCCGTAGTCGTCGATCAACAAGGTCACTGGTCGGGTTAAATTGAAGGCCGTTGCCAAAGCACAACCCACACGAAACCTACCGTCAACAAGAACCACATCCGGGTGCTTGAATCCGTTGCTCTGCCAGATTGACAGGGGGTATCTGGGATAGCGCGCCGATTTGTCCCGATTTACCGGAAAACCCACTTCTTGGTTTCACCGACATCGACCCATGAAATATTGACCTCAGTCCCTGTACTAGGAAGATTCTCACGAAACCAACGCCGCATCATGCGAGCCCAGCCTCGATCACTTTCGACACTGAAAACAGTTTTTGCTTCCATCTCCCCAGCGACCACAGTCGAACCGCCCGAGCCATATTCAAGAATTACAGAGGCTGCATCATAGTGCTTTCGCAGGACGCTCTGCGCATCTTCCGGCATGGTTAAAACAGGTTTTTCAAGGCTTGCCGTATTCAATTCGATCTCCGGGTCTTTTCGCTTTTGATGCCTGACGTTGCAATTCGCCGTGGTTTCTGAACCTGCACAATCTTCCGCTACAAAATTCTCATCACATGACAGCGAAATCAATAGCAACGACTTGATTACCCGGCCAAGAATCCTCCACAATGGCACCCCTACATATTGGCTACAGGTGTGCCGGGATATACAGCTTACCGCACAAGCATCAAGAAAACAGCAATGACCCAAGGAACAGCTTGGTTCTCAGATTTCGGGCTGGGAAAATATTCGTCAAGAATGCTGCACTCCCTCTGGACGCTGGAAACTCCGGTTGTTATATGACGCGGACCGTTCCGGCGTAGCTCAGCGGTAGAGCAGTTGACTGTTAATCAATTGGTCGTAGGTTCGATCCCTACCGCCGGAGCCAATTCAGCCCGCTAAATCGCGTCTCATCCCCCAAGGGCATCCTTGAAATCTGCACGCAGGTTGCGTTTCAGCACCTTTCCGGTTGCGTTCAGCGGCAGCGCGTCAACAAAAACAACCTTGTCCGGAATCTGCCATTTGGCAATTTTCCCTTCGAAAAAGGCCAGAAGTTCCTTTTCGCTTGGATTCTCGCCATCGGCCCTTACTGCAACTAGCAAGGGGCGTTCGTCCCATTTCGGATGCGGAACACCGACCACGGCGGCAGTTGCCAGTTTCGGATGCGCAACAGCGATATTTTCAAGTTCGACCGAGCTGATCCACTCCCCTCCGGACTTGATGATGTCCTTGGATCGATCCCGGATGGTCATGTAACCATCGGCGTCCAGCGTTGCGACATCGCCTGTGGCGAACCAACCGTCTTGCAACAGATCCTGATCCTGCATCAGGAAATAGCTGTCCAGTACCCAATGCCCCCGCACCATCAGATCGCCCTGCGTTTCACCGTCATGTGGCAGATCTTTGCCGTCATCATCCACGATTTTCAGTTCAACCCCAAACGGTGGCCGACCCTGACTCAGACGGATAAGGTGTTGTTCTTCAAGCGGCAGCACCAGATGTTTGGCCAATGGGTAGTTGGCCGTACCAAGTGGGCTCATCTCGCTCATTCCCCACGCATGTACCGTATCTACGTCATATTTATTCCGGAAAGTTTCCATCATCGAAGGTGGGCAAGCGGCACCTCCAATCACGGTCCGTTTGAGGCTTTTCAATCTCGTCCCGCATTTGGCCGCATGCGCCAACAGTCCCTGCCAGATGGTTGGCACCCCCATGGCCAGCGTCACGCCATAGGTGTCGATCAGATTGACCAGCGCCTCGCCATGCAAATCCGGGCCGGGTAAAACCAGTCGCGATCCGGACATGGCGCAGGCATAAGGCGAGCCCCATGCATTAACGTGGAACATAGGAACGACGGGCATCACGACATCCATCGCCGAAAAGCCGATCACGTCGCGCGTATTCGACGCGAAACTGTGCAGGACCGTCGATCTGTGGGAATAAAGAACCCCTTTGGGATGGCCGGTTGTACCCGACGTGTAACACAGCCCTGACGCGGTGTTTTCATCCAGTTCAGGCCAATCAAAGGCCGCGTCACCGGTTTCGATCAGCTCATCATAAATCTTCAGGTCGGGTATCTGTGCAGCGACGTCATCATTGCGGGGGCCCATCAGAACAAAATGGCGAACATCCGTCAGCGCACCGTGCAAGGCGGCAACCAGCGGGACGAAGGTTGCATCAAAGAACAACACCCGATCCTGAGCATGGTTGATGATATACGTCAGTTGTTCAGGAAAAAGCCTCGGATTGACCGTGTGACAGACATATCCCGCACCCGAGGTGGCATAATAGATCTCCAGATGCCGACGATTGTTCCAGGCCAGCGTCCCGACCCTGTCCTGCGGCTCCAGACCCAGCCGCGTCAGGGCCGACGCCAAACGCCGGGCGTTCACGGCTATCTCGGACCAATTGGTTTCTGTCACTGATCCATCCGTTTCGACCGAGATGATCTCGGTCTGACCGTGGTAGCGCTGTGCGTGATCAATCAGCGACGAAATCAGCAAAGGCTGCGTCATCATCTGTCCCAGCATGGACATCCTCCCGTCATGGGCGGGACCTTGCCTGGCCCCTGCCTGTTCCGTCTGGCACTGACAGGCAGGGGTGCTCCCCGTCACGTCAGTCCAGCCGTTTCCTAGAAGGAACCCTGCCAATCATTTAATTGTCTGACAATAAGAGAATGCAAGCCACACCGGTAGCGGAATACATCCCGTCGCCTAATCCCGGTGTTTCAGCGCGTAGGCGACCAATGCTGCGGTCGACCCATCCTTGCCCTCGGCGCTTTCTTCGCCATCCACGATGGGGCCAAGCGAATTGGCCAGTTCCTTGCCCAGCTCAACCCCCCACTGGTCGAAAGAGTTGATGCCCAGCAACACGCCTTCGACAAACACCCGGTGTTCATAAAGCGCAATAATCTGACCCAACACAAACGGTGTGAGTTTGGGGTAAATTAATGTTGTCGAGGGACGATTGCCGGGGAAAACCCGGTGCCGGGCCTGCCGGTCCAGTTCATCCCCCAGATACCCCTGCTGCGCCATGCGTTGGCGCGCTTCTTCGAACGAACGGCCACGCATCAGGGCCTCGGACTGCGCCAGACAATTGGCCAAAAGCAGACGGTGGTGATGGGTCAGTTCGGGTTCATGCCCCTCGGCCGCAACCATGAATTCGCAGGGAATGACACCCGTACCCTGATGGATCAGCTGGTAAAACGCGTGTTGTCCATTGGTGCCCGGCTCACCCCAGACGACAGGTCCTGAAGGCATGGTGAGGTTTGAGCCATCCATCGCCACGGATTTGCCATTCGATTCCATTTCCAACTGCTGGAAATACGCGGGCAGACGCAATAACCGCTGATCATAAGGCAGCACCGCACGACTGGTATGCCCCAGAACCTGACGATGCCAGATGCCAACCAATGCCAGCATCACAGGCATGTTTTCATCCCAGTCAGCCGAGCGGAAGTGCAGGTCCATCGCCTGCCCGCCGCGTAAAAACGCGTCAAATGCGTTTGAACCAACAGCAATCATGACCGGCAAGCCGACCGGCCCCCAAACCGAATAACGCCCACCGACCCAATCGGCGAAACCAAATACATGCGCCTCGGGTATACCGAAGGCCTTCGTCTTGTCCAGAGCGCTGGAAACGGCGGCGAATTGGCGCGACGGATCGCCGCCGCCTTCTGACATCCACGCGCGGGCGGTGCGCGCATTGGTCATCGTTTCGATTGTGGTAAAGGTTTTTGAGGCGACAATGACCAGCGTGCGCGTCGGGTCAAGCTGCCGCAACGTGTCCGCGATATGCGCCCCATCCACATTCGAGACGTAATGCACCCGCGGCCCATCGTGATAAGGTGCCAGCGCCAACGTGGCCATGACAGGGCCCAGGTCTGAACCGCCGATGCCGATATTGACCACATCGGTAAAGTTGCCCCCCGCCCCTGCGATGGCGCCGCCACGCACCTCTTCAGCGAACACGCGCATCCGTTGCAACGTATCCAGAACCTCGGGCATGACGTCCTGACCGTCCACCTCAACCGGCCCGCCATCAAGGTTGCGCAAGGCCGTGTGCAACACCGCGCGGCCTTCGGTCTCGTTGATCTTCTCACCCGCAAACATCGCATCACGCCGAGACGCCAGACCAGCCTCTTCACACAATTGAATGAGCGCGGATCGCACCTCATCATCAATCTGTGTCTTTGAATAGTCGAAAACCATATCCCCGGTTGAGGCTGAAAATCCTTCGGCCCGGTTTGCATCTGCTGCAAACAGGTCAAGGATACGACGGTCACTTGTCGTCTGAGCCAGTGTTTTCAAAGCATCCAGATGCATTGCTTTACTCCGCCCAATGTACGGTCATGCCACCAAGAACCGCGGCGATCGGTGCCTCTTCCGGCGGTAGCGACATAGCTTTTTCAAGAACGGCGCGTTTTGCCTGACCATAGATGATCAGATGTTTCGAAAGCGCCCCGTCCAGGACCGGAGCGGTCAGGGAAATTCGTGCCTCTGGCTGCACTTCGGTCCGGGCAACGATCAACGTAGGGGCATCACTGCGCAAAGCTTCGTCCAGCCCTTCCATCCCCGGAAACAACGAGGCCGTGTGCATGTCTTCGCCCATTCCCAGCACCAACACCGACAATGGCAATACCGGCGCGATCAGTGACTCGATTTCGGGCAACGCTGCTTCAGGTTCTGAACCAGGGACATAAAGCGGAATATATTGCGCCACAGAGGCCCGGTTGGTCAGCAACCTTTCGCGGATCAAACGCTCGTTCGAGCGCTCATGGTCCGCTGGCACACAGCGTTCATCCGTGGGCAACACACGCACGCGATCCCACTCAAGATCGGCAGCACACAGGCTGTCAAAAACGGGGCCCGGAGTTGTTCCCCCCGGAACAGACATTGCAACGGTATCATGGTGCAGCAATGCGGCCTCAAGGTCGCCCGCCAGCACGTTAGCCACGTCGATGGCAAGCATTTCGCGATCAGCATATTCCTGAATTTTCATGGCTTTATCCCTTGCCAGTGGCGTCCGTCACGTTTCATCAGCAGTTCGGCGTCGCCCGGCCCCGTGCTGCCGCTGTCATAAGGCTTGGGCACATCCCCGCGCGCCAACCATCCTGCGGTTATTGGGTCGGTCCAGGCCCACGCGGCCTCAACCTCATCCCCGCGCATGAACAGGGTCTGATTTCCGCGGATCACGTCCATCACCAGGCGTTCATACGCATCTGGCGGGTCCTGATTTTCGGGGCCCAGGGCTTCGGCAAAGCTCATGTCCAAGGGAACGTCGATCAGACGCATCCCACCCTGCCCCGGTTCCTTGATCGTCACCTTCAGCGTGATCCCCTCGTTCGGCTGCAACCGGATCGACAACGTATTTGCATGGCGCCCCGCCTCTTCCCCAAATATCGAATGTGGCGCGTCCTTGAACATCACGTTGATCACCGACGAGCGCGCCACCAGACGCTTACCGGTGCGCAGGTAGAACGGCGTACCTGCCCAACGCCAATTGCTGATATGAGCCTTCAACGCCACATAGCTTTCGGTGGTTGATCGCGGATTGCCAACGCAGTCCCGGTATCCCGGACCGTCCGATCCGGCCGCAAACTGCCCCCGCACGATGTGGTGCGGTTCAACCGGATCAAGTGCCCGGATCACCTTGAGCTTTTCATCCCGAACTGCGTCAGGATCAAATTTGGCCGGAGGTTCCATCGCAATCAGGCACAGCAGCTGCATCAGGTGGTTTTGCACCATGTCCCGCATCGCACCCGCGCGTTCATAATAGTCTTCGCGCCCTTCGATACCGACAGTTTCCGAGACCGTTATCTGGATATGGTCGACATACTGGCTGTTCCACAGCGGTTCGAACAGCATATTGCCAAACCGGACCGCCATCAAATTCTGGACGGTTTCCTTGCCCAGATAATGGTCGATCCGGTAGATTTGATTTTCGTTAAAATGCGCGGCCAGTGTGGCATTCAAGTCCCGTGCGCTTGCCAAATCATGTCCAAACGGCTTTTCGACCACGATACGGGTTTCTTCTGTCACCAGATCAAACGCCCTAACCCGCTCGGCCAATGGCCCGAACAGGCTGGGACCGACCGAGAAATAGAAAGCGCGAACCCGGTTCGGTGACAGCTTTTCGCCCAGCACATTCCAACCTTCGGTCGCCAAGGCATCCAGCGATACATAGTCGACCCGTTGCAGGAAACGGGTCAGGGCTTGCGAATTCCGGGCCCGTTCCGAAGCATGCCGTTGCAGCGACGCTGCAACCATCTTTCGAAATTCATCCGCTGAATGACCGGCGCGCGCGGCTGCAATAATCCGGGCATCCTCATGCCACTGACCTGCACAATACCGACGGTAAAGCGCAGGCAGGATCTTACGCTGCGCCAGATCACCGGTGCCGCCGAAAATAACCAGATCAAATGGATCAACAGGGATGACACGTGAAACCATGAGTTGTCCTTACCCTGACCCTTCCGGCATGTCCAATGTTAGCGCAACCAAAATCCAATAAATCTTGTTGATCAAAACTCTGTCAGAACCTCTGCACCAGACTTACCAAATCCGCGACAAAGGGCTAGATCAGTTTGATGACTTCAACGAACCGGATGTGGGAATGAAAGACAACGCCCCTCAGCTTGCGAATATCGGCAAGTTTCAGCGTAAGCGGGTGACAGCCGATGGCCAGACCCGCGCAAAAGTTTCCCTAACCAACCCTCAGACCCTGTGGTTCAACACCGGCACGCTGTGCAATATTGAATGCGTAAACTGTTATATCGCCAGCAGCCCGACCAATGACGCACTGGTTTATATCACTGCGGACGAGGTTCGTGACTACCTGGATCAAATCAAAGCCCGCAATTGGCCGGTGCGTGAAATCGGTTTTACAGGCGGCGAGCCTTTCCTGAACCCCGAGATGATCGACATGACACGTGCCGCGCTGGAGCTTGGATACGAAGTTCTGATCCTCACCAACGCGATGGCCCCGATGATGCGCCGCAAGATGCGTGACGGGCTGCTAGCATTGCAACGGAAATTCAATGACAAGCTGACCCTGCGTGTTTCCGTCGATCATTACCGCGCAGAACTGCACGACCTTGAACGCGGCAAGGGGAGCTTTGAAAAAACCCTGACGGGTATGAAGTGGCTGCGCGATCACGGCTTTAACATGGCTGTCGCCGGGCGCACCGTTTGGGGTGAGTCTGACACGGAAAGTCGTGCGGGTTATGCCGCATTCTTTACAGAGCACGGCTTTGACATTGACCCGCATAACCCGGCACAGACCGTCCTATTCCCCGAGATGGACGAAACTGTCGAAGTACCCGAGATTACAACGGCTTGCTGGGGAATACTGAACAAGTCACCCGATGCATTGATGTGCGCCAGCGCCCGCATGGTGGTGAAACGGAAAGGCGCTGACCGGCCCGCCGTGTTGGCCTGCACGCTGCTGCCCTACGAGCCGGAATTCGAGATGGGTCATTCTCTGGCCGAATCCGAGGCTGACGTTCACCTGAACCACCCCCATTGTGCCAAATTCTGCGTGCTGGGCGGAGCCAGTTGTTCTGGCTGATCAGTTCAGTTCTGGGGATTTCCAAAACTTCGTACCGGACGCACCGGCAGATACGCGCCAGCCTTTTTTGCTAAGTATAAAGAAAGAGCGCCCTTCGGTAAAACGCAGCGTCTCGCCTGTGCGTTCCTCGCCATACATGGCACCAGTTTCTGCTGTAGCGTCGTATCCTTGGGCGATGAACTTATCCAGATCTGACGGAGTTTCGAACAGGATTACGAATTTGGTCTCGAAACCACCGATCCCGATTGCACCCCCTACGCCGCCAGTCCCCATGTTCATATAAGTATGCTGGCCTGTGTCTTTGGACACCACGACGCCCCGACCATAGCCCGCCGATACAGGAAATACTGTTATCTTGCGCGAGTCGAAAACCGCATGTCCGGCACTGATATCATAGAGAGACTGCGCCTCGTGGTTTTCCGCCATCAACTGATCCAGAATATCGCCTGCCATTGCGTCAAGCTTGGCGCGTGTTTCTTCCGGTGTTGCCTCATTTGATAGCAGCTCGGACGTGGAATTAATGGTTTTATCAACCGCTGTTGCACCCTTGTCGATGGTATTCCCGACGGATTCGGCGCCTCTCTTGATCTTGTCCAGAACGCCTTCTGCAGAAACAGGGCTACTCACGCACAGCGCGGCAAGTATTAAGGCTCTTGTCATAGCATGTCTTCCTGCGACTCAGGCAAATTGGCTGCCACCTTACCCGACTGACCTCAAATGAGAACGGATAATACGATGTTCGACAGACTTGGCTGACCGCTCAATTCACACGAAACTCGCCTACCATGTTGCGCCACTCACCCGGTGCGATCATTTTGCGATGGGTGAATTTGACAGAATGCAGCGGGCCTTCGATTTCGCGCTGCCAGAAGTCGATGAATTTGAACAATTTCGGATGATCCGGCGCAAGGTCGTAATCCTGCCAGATGAACGTGTTCAAGACGTGGATATAGTCTGGCATATGATAGAAAAACTCCGCCGTCGTCAGCCCGTACCCCTTGAGCATCAATTCGGTTTCGCTTGGATTCATTCAGACCTCCTGTTTGATACAAGGCCTGTTCAAGATACCACGAAAACCTTCTAATACTTATATAACAATATGTTACTTGAGTATTACCGGGGAATTTCCCCGTAAAGGCGCTGCTTGCTTGCACCTTATGTGCCGGGTCTGATAAGATACACCCACAAGATATAGACCCAGAACAAGACACGGGCAGTTTACGTGAGCGATACGCCAGAAATTCCTGAAAACATGGATGAAACCCCGCCCGAGCGCCCAGTCTATGACGGCCCGACGGTTTCCATCGAATCCGAAATGCGCACGTCCTATCTGGACTATGCCATGTCGGTCATCGTCAGCCGCGCGATCCCTGATTTGCGCGATGGGCTGAAACCGGTGCACCGGCGTATCCTTTATGCAATGCACGAGACGGGGAACACGCACGATAAGGCGTACCGCAAATCGGCACGCCCGGTGGGCGACGTGATGGGTAAGTACCACCCGCATGGTGACAGCGCGATCTATGACGCGCTGGTGCGGATGGCGCAGGATTTCTCGATGTCGCTGCCGCTGCTGGATGGTCAGGGCAACTTTGGCTCGATGGACGGCGACAACCCGGCGGCTATGCGGTATACCGAAGTGCGGATGGACAAGCCAGCCGCTTCCCTGTTGGCTGATATCGAAAAGGAAACGGTCGATTTTCAGGACAACTATGACGGCAAGGACCGGGAACCGACAGTTCTGCCGGCCCGTTTCCCGAACATGCTGGTCAATGGTGCCGGAGGTATCGCCGTGGGTATGGCGACAAACATTCCGCCGCACAACCTTGGCGAAGTGGTCGATGCGACTCTGGCGCTGATCGACGATCCCGACCTTACATCAGAACAGTTGATCGAATACGTCCCCGGCCCCGACTTTCCAACCGGTGGCGTAATGCTGGGGCGTTCCGGTGCGCGTAAGGCCTATCTGGAGGGCCGTGGCAGCGTCATCATCCGCGCCAAGACCCGAGTGGAAGAAATTCGCAAGGACCGCTATGCCATCGTTGTCGACGAGATTCCCTATCAGGTGAACAAGGCCGCGATGATCGAAAAAATCGCCGAGGCGGTTCGCGAGAAGCGGATCGAAGGCGTGGCCCATGTACAGGACGAATCCGACCGCAACGGCGTGCGCGTTGTGGTCGAGCTCAAGCGCGATGCAACGCCCGAGGTGGTGCTGAACCAGCTCTACCGCTTTTCGCCGATGCAGACCTCCTTTGGCTGCAATATGCTGGCGCTGAATGGTGGCCGCCCCGAACAGCTGACCCTGCGCCGGTTCCTGACCTCGTTCATCGACTTCCGTGAAGATGTCGTTGCCCGTCGTACGGCCTATGACCTGCGCAAGGCGCGCGAACGCAGCCACATCCTGTGTGGTCTGGCTGTGGCCGTGTCCAATGTCGATGAAGTGGTCGCAACGATCCGGTCGTCGGCGGACGCCGCCGAGGCCCGCGAAAAACTGATGACCCGTCGCTGGCCTGCCTCCGACATCGAAGGCTATTTGCGCCTGATCGATGATCCTCTGTCCAAGATGAATGACGATGGCACCTATAATCTGACCGAGGTTCAGGCCCGTGCCATTCTGGAGTTGCGCTTGCAACGCCTGACCCAACTGGGTGTCAAAGAGGTTACGGACGAGCTGGAAGAACTGGCGGCCAAGATCAAGGAATACCTTGATATTCTGTCCTCGCGCGAACGGATCATGAGCATCATCGCTGATGAGTTGCGCAGCGTGCGTGAACAGTTCGCGGTCGACCGCCGCACTGAGATCGTCGACTGGTCCGGTGACATGGAAGACGAAGACCTGATCGAGCGTGAAGACATGGTCGTGACCGTCACTTCGGGCGGGTACATCAAACGCACGCCGCTGGCAGATTTCCGCGCCCAGAAACGCGGTGGCAAGGGCCTGTCGGGGATGCAAACCAAGGAAGAGGATGTTGTGACCAACCTCTTCGTTGCGAACACCCATACACAGCTGCTGTTCTTCACGACGGACGGGATGGTCTACAAGCTCAAGACCTGGCGCTTGCCCCAATCCGGGCGCACCGGCAAAGGTAAGGCCATCGTCAATATCCTTCCGATCCCAACTGGCGTTTCCATCGCCGCGATCATGCCCGTGGATGTACCGGACGAGGAATGGGAAAACCTCCAGATCGTCTTTGCCACCAGCGCAGGTGACGTGCGTCGTAACCGGTTGTCGGACTTCACCAATGTCCGGCGCAACGGCAAGATTGCCATGAAGCTGCCCGACGGCGTTGAGCTGGTGAATGCGCGCATCTGTTCGGAAGACGAAGACGTGATGCTGGTCACCAATTCCGGCCGCGCGATCCGCTTCCGGACAACTGACGTGCGTGTCTTCAACTCGCGCGAATCCACAGGTGTCCGAGGGATCAGGCTGACCAACGGTGACCGCGTCGTTTCGATGTCCGTGATCCGTCATTTCGAGGCGACACCCGAAGATCGTGTGGCCTATCTCAAGATGCGGCGTGCGGTTGCGGGGCTTACCGAAGAAGACGCTGGTGAAGACGAGGAAGCCGCAGCAAGCAGCGATTTCAGTCAGGAGAAATACGCCGAGATGTCGGCTGCCGAAAACCTTATCCTTACTATCACCGCTGGTGGTGCAGGCAAGTTGAGTTCAAGCCACGACTACCCTGTGCGCGGACGTGGCGGCATGGGTGTGGCGGCGATGGACAAGGCCATGCGCGGCGGGGACTTGGTTGCATCCTTCCCGGTCGAGATCGACGATCAGATCATGCTGGCCACATCGAAAGGCCAATCTATCCGGGTGCCGGTCGATGGTATCTCTTTCCGCTCACGTTCCGCAGGTGGCGTGAAGGTATTCAATACCGGCAAGGGCGAAGAAGTCGTCAGCGTCGCGTGGATCGCCGATCAGGGCGACGAGGAAGAATGACAGTAACCCCGGGCACCGGTTCGACGGTTCCCGGGGTTCAGTTCATGTCAGGTAGGTATTGAAAAAAGCGATGGTCCGGCTCCATGCCAGATTTGCCGCGGCTTCGTCATATCTGGGCGTCGTATCGTTGTGAAAGCCGTGATTGACGTCCGGATAGAAGTGCACGCTGAATTTCTTTTGATTGGCTTTCAACGCCTCTGAATATGCAGGCCATCCAGCGTTGATACGCTCATCCAGACCGGCATAGTGGATCATAAGAGGTGCTTCGATGGACGGAACATCTTCGGCTGGTGGTTGCCGACCGTAGAATGGCACCGAGGCCGCAAGGTCCGGATAGGCTACGGCCAACGCGTTGCAAACACCTCCGCCATAGCAGAAGCCGACAGCGCCAACCTTGCCTGTCGAAAGTTCATGATCACGAAGGAATTCAAAGGCGGCGAAGAAATCCGCCATCAGTTTTTCCCGGTCCATCGAGCGCTGCATTTCTCGCCCTTCTTCATCAGTACCGGGATAGCCGCCAAGGGGCGACAACCCATCAGGTCCAAAAGCCAGAAAACCGGCCTTGGCCGCGCGGCGCACAACGTCCTCGATATAGGGGTTTAGACCCCGGTTCTCGTGCACGACCAGTACCGCTGGCAATTTTCCTTCGGCATTTGCCGGCATCGCCATCAGGCCGCTGGTTTCGCTATGCCCATCCGGGCTGTCATATGCGACCACCATGGTTTGGATCGCGGGATCGTCCGGGGCCACCTGTTGCGCCCAGGCGTAATTGGGTTGCAACTGGTCCAGAATCATTGCGCCTGTCATTCCGGCAGCCGTGTATTTACCGGCTTTTGAGATGAACTCACGCTTGGACATCGTGCCGTGCACATATCCGTCGAATATTTCGAGGATACGCGGATCAAAATCACTGGCTTTTTTGCGGGCGTTTCCGGTCATCGTTGCCTCCCAGGCGATGGTATCGGTGCACCGATTCTAACGCCTGAGCCGCAATTCGGAAACTCACAAATCGTAGAGCGCGCCGAACTTGGTCTCAAGATAGCTTAGTAATGGGTCCGGTCCGGGCTCGATGCCGCTAGCACGGGCAATCACCTCGCGCGGTGCATAAAGGCCGCCATGCTGCTGCACATGCTCGCGCAACCAGCCGGTTGCGCCGGTGGTGTCGCCGCGAGCCAGTTGCGCATCAAGATCGGGCTCTGAACCGCGCAAAGCCTGATAGAGGCACCCAGCATAGACATTGCCCAGCGAGTATGTCGGGAAGTAACCGAACAGGCCAACCGACCAATGCACATCTTGCAAACAACCGTTCGAGGGCTTGTCGACCGCATAACCGAAATCTGCCTTGAACCGATCATTCCAGGCGGCTTCCAGATCGCCGACCTGCAAGTCTCCGGCCATCAGCCCGCGTTCCAGATCAAACCGCAGCATGATGTGCAGATTGTATTGAACCTCATCCGCCTCGGTGCGGATATAGCCGTTATGGACGCGGTTGGCCGTCGCATAAAACGCATCCGGATCGGCAATGCCGAAATCGCCGAACGCCCCTTTCATTTGTTCGAACAACCAACCGGTAAAGGCCCGCGACCGACCCAACTGGTTTTCGTAGATCCGGCTTTGACTTTCATGCACGCCCATCGACACACCAGACCCGAGCGGTGTCAGCAGGTATTTCCTGTCGATCCCCTGTTCATAGGCGGCGTGGCCCACCTCGTGAATGGTGGAATAGAAACAATTGAACGGGTCTGTTTCGCTGGTTCGCGTGGTGATGCGGACGTCAAGACCACTGCCTGAACTGAACGGGTGAACCGCCTTGTCCACGCGGCCATTGTTCAGGTCATAGCCAAAGGCGACCGCCAGTTTTTGTGTCAGACGCATCTGGGTCTGCTCATCAAAACTGCGGTTCAGGGCAGCGGGCTCGGGCCGCTCCAGCACAGCGGCGCGCAGGGCCACCAGTCGTGGGCGCATCTGGTCGAAGATATCCGCAATCTGTGCGCTGGTCGTGTAAGGCTCGTAATCTTCGACCATGGCGTCGTATACGTCGCCCCCTTGCGCCAGCGCCTCGCCTTCCTGTCGTTTCAGCGACACGACTTCTTCCAGAACCGGAAGAAAGACCGTGACATCTTCGTCCGCGCGCGCCTGCGCCCACTTTCCCTGCGCAGCGGATGTCACACGGGCAATCGCCGTCGCCAGATCGGCAGGCACCTTCACCGCGCGATCATATGCGCGCCGGATTTCACGCATCTGCGCCTTGCCGACCTCATCCTGAGGCGCGGCCTGATCCAGCCATTCGGCAACACGAGGATCAGAACGACGTGCGTGCAGGACAGATTCGATAGCTGCCATTTCTTCGGCGCGCTGTGGCGCTGCGCCGCGCGGCATGACGGTTTCCTGATCCCAGCCAAGCCGACCGGCGATCTGGCCCAAAGCCGAAGTTTCCCGCTGAAAGGTCATCAGTTCATTGAAAGCGGTCATAATTTTAAACTCCGCGCACAGATGTTGCGATTGGATAAGCCGTGAGGAACCGCGCGCGCAGGATCAGCGTCCAAACGATGACGGCCATAAACTGGTGGAAGATAGCGACCTGCCATGGCGCGCCGTAAACCACGGTCACGATGCCGACGACGACCTGTAACGAAAGCGCGGCGAAAGCAGCGTTGAAGGCAAAACGCGTCTGCGGATGCGCGCTGCCGCTGCCACGTCGCCAGACGACAACGGCGAAGATGAACAGCAGATACCCTGCACACCGGTGGATGAACTGTACCAGACCGGGGCTTTCAAAGAAGTTTCGCCACATCGGCTCCAACATAGTCGCATCCGGTGGAAGCAACTGCCCTCCCATCAGCGGCCAGTCGGTGTAAGACCGCCCGGCGTCGATCCCAGCGACAAGCGCGCCAATGAGTACTTGTAAAAAGGCGAAGTGCATCAGCCCTGTGGACAATGAAAACAGCCTGACCTCTTTGGCCCGGCGCGCCTGCATCAGGTCACGTTCTTCCCGGCCGAGTTCAAAGATGTACCAGGCCAGCGCTCCCAGGATCACAAAAGCCAGCCCCAAATGCGTTGCCAGACGGTAACTTGCAACAGCCGTCATGCCTTCACCCTGGGTGACGCCCGAGGCCACCATCCACCAACCAACAGCGCCCTGCAGACCGCCAAGAAGACCCGGAACGATCAGCTTTCCCGTCCACCCTGTCGGGATCTTGCGGGTGAGTAGAAAGGTCAGAAATCCAGCGGCCCAGACCAGACCGATCATGCGGCCCAACTGACGATGGCCCCATTCCCACCAATAGATGGATTTGAAATCACCCAGTTCCATCCACTGGTTTTGGATGCGCCATTGGTCAATCTGCTTGTACTTGTCGAACTCTGCCTGCCAGTCCGCTTCGGTCATCGGCGGCAAAGCTCCGGTGATCGGGCGCCATTCGGTGATCGAGAGGCCGCTGTCAGTCAGGCGCGTCAAGCCGCCAACCGCGATCATCACAACGACCAGAGCAAACAGGATCATCAGCCAGACGCGGATCGCATTGCGCGCGCCGCCGCGCCCCCGGTCGATCATACCGGGTTGAACCGCCTGTTGTTTTTTGGTGTCCGTGACCTCTTCGAAGATGCTGCGCCTACCGCTCATGCTGTCCTCATGTCCTGATTTTGTCGCAAGCTAGGGCTTGGGTGAAGATAGGTCCAGCCTCAGCCTTTATCCTTCCAGCGGACCATCTGACGCATGATCCCGTGCAACATCTGCACATCGGCCCGTGTCATGCGCATCCGCGACCACAAGTTGCGCAGGTTAACCTTCATCCCTTCGGCCTTTTCGGGAGGGTAGAAAAACCCCGCCTCCTCCAGCCTATCCTCGTAGTGCTCGACAAGTTTTTCGACCTCGATCCCAGTGGCCCAGTCACCTTTGCCCAGGTCGGTCGATTCATGCACCACATCCCCGGTCTGGCGCATCCACTCATAGGCGGTCAGCAATACGCATTGACCAAGGTTCAGCGAGGCATATTCCGGGTTTACCGGCACCGAGATGATCGCGTTGGCCTTGGCGATGTCTTCATTCTCTAGCCCCGCGCGTTCAGGGCCGAACAGAACGGTAACCTTCTCGCCCGCAGCAATCTTTTCGGCGGCAATCTTCATTGCGTGTTCTGGGCTGTAGACAGGTTTGGTCAAGCCCCGCTGACGGGCTGTCGTGGCGAAGACAAACGTGCTGTCGACCAGCGACCCGGCCAGATCATCAAACAACTGCGCATCATCCAGCAAGCGCCCTGCACCGCTGGACATTGCCACCGCTTTGGGGTTCGGCCAGCCGTCACGCGGGGCCACGATACGCATTCGATCCAGCCCAAAGTTCCACATCGCCCGCGCAGCAGCACCGATGTTTTCACCCATCTGCGGGCGCACAAGCACGAAGGAAGGCTGGAGTTTGTCGCTGGGCATGGCTCACCTTAAGAAAACTTGGCCTGCTGTAATTGGCAGGCTCTTGCAGGGCAAGGCGCAGGAGCGTTATTTGCAGGCTCTGGACCATAAAAGTTTGCTTCCCAGCCGCAATCCGCTAAACCGCGCCAAAGACTGAAAGCCGAAGGACGCGCCCATGGACACCCCCGAGCAGCCGCAGATTTACCTGATCACGCCTCCGACCATCGAGTTGAGCACGTTCACGAACAAGCTGGCGACTGTGCTGGACGGGGTCGAGATTGCCTGTATTCGCCTCGCTTTGGCCGGAAGCGACGAAGATACCATCGCCCGTGCAGCGGACGCTTGTCGCGAAGTCGCCCATTCGCGCGAAGTGGCCATCGTGATCTCGAACCATGTATTGCTGGCGCAGCGTCTGGGGCTGGACGGGGTACACCTGGATGATGCTGCACGCTCGGTCCGCACCGCGCGCAAGGAACTGGGCGCTGATGCAATCGTCGGAAGCTTTTGCGGCGCGTCCAGCCATGATGGTATGACTGCTGGCGAAAACGGAGCGGATTATGTGGCCTTCGGTCCTGTCGGCTCGGCCAAACTGAGGGACGGAACCCGCGCCGAAAAGGACCTGTTCCAATGGTGGTCAGAGATGATCGAGGTTCCGGTTGTGGCCGAGGGTGGGTTGACGCCCGAATTGATCCGTGATCTGGCCCCCTGCACCGATTTCTTTGGCATCGGCGATGAGATCTGGGGCAGTGACGATCCGCTTGGCGCACTGAAAACGCTGCTGGCCGCGTTGCCTTAACCCTGCACCCAAGGCTCGACTATCCAGTAGACACCGGCACCTGCAATCAGCATCGAGGCCAGAACCGATACCCGGCCTCGTTTACGGTGTGAGCCGCCAGAAAACAAAAGCGCCAGAGCAAGCCCGGCAAAGGCTACAACAACAAGCGGCAGAATATTCCCGGCGCCAAAGCCCAAGATGGCCGGAGGCAGATGATCTGGCGGCACCCCGATGCCGATCAGGGCCGACGCAAATACCAGACCTTGAAGACCGCCAATGGCGAGAACGGCCAGCAAACGCCAGACCTGCAATCGCCGGGCAACCAGGTTCCACAGCGCCAGAACGATGGTCGAAGCCACCAGAACCGGGGCCTCGCTCACTTTTCCTGCATCCAATACGCCATGCAAACCCAGCCCAAGCCCGATCAGCGCGCCCGCTGACAGGAACACCAGTTGAGATACCACTGGGCGCAATTTCAAAGACAGAAACACTAGCGCCAAAACAAGAATGGATGGCTTAATCGGGTTTCGGAGAAACTGATCGACCCCTTTTGTGAAATATGTCTGCAATGTTTGTTGCGTTGTCAGAGACGCCCCGCCTTGCAAGGGGATCAGCGGGCTGGCTTCACCGGCAGCCAAATACCCGGTGTATGGCGCCGCGACATTTTGCTGTCGCAGAACGATGGGTCCGCTTTCTGACGGCCAGATCAGACGCAAGTTTGACGCCTGATCGGGCAAAGGAGCAGTCAGTAACAGTTTGGAAACCCGCACTTTCTCCGTTTCTCCCACAACAGGAATACGCACACCTTCATAAGACAAACTCAATCGCTCTGGTGCCTCCACGACAAGATTATGTTTCCAGAGCTGAACGAACTCTCTGATCTGGGGTTCCAGCTCAGAGGAAACCAGTCGCCGCAAGGATTTGTAGTTTGGATCGTCGGAAAACGCAGCGGGCTGCGCGGGATTGTTCCCGGTTAACATGGCCTCGGCATTCCATTTCAACTCTAGAAACAAAGTGTCGGACTTGACCCAGAAATCAACGACGGTCGGCGGGGCGGATTGCGCTCTGCCGGATCCGGGATGCATAGCTACAAGAACAAAAAAACTCAGGGCACAGGTTTTGAGGGTTCGAAAGATGGCGCGGAAAACAGGGCCATTCATACGAAAAGCTCCAACAGGAAAATCAAATCACCAATCATTGCTATCGATTGTTCCCGCGAAGGCCGTAGATCGCAAGCCCAAAGGGCATATCGGACCTGTGCACCGTAAATCTCTGATTGCGGTAACGTTCTGACTTGCATGGGCATCACCGCTGCGGCATGACGTCCTTTATGGTTCAGAACAGTAATATCCTGTGTATCGGTTCGGTCCTGTGGGACGTGATCGGACGATCGGCCAGTGCCATGCGGCAAGGCTCGGACGTGCCTGGCCGGATTACCCGCCTGCCGGGTGGTGTTGCGATGAACATAGCCATGACGCTGGTGCGTTTTGGTATGACACCAACCCTGCTGACCGCCATTGGCCGCGACCCCGAGGGCGACGAACTGATTCATGCCTGTTCCCGTCTCGGTATGATCACGGATCACATCTATCGCTCGCAGGACCTGCCGACCGACCGATATATGGCCGTCGAAGGTGCCAACGGGTTGATCGCGGCCATTGCCGACGCGCATTCGCTGGAAGCCGCTGGCGCTAAGATACTGCGTCCGCTGATGCACGGCCCGCTTGGCTATGAAAACACGCCCTTTGAGGGGCCCATTGCGCTTGACGGCAACCTGACCCTGAACCTGCTGGAAGAAATCGCCCAAAGCCCTGCATTTGCCCGTGCCGATCTGCGTGTTGCCCCGGCCTCGCCCGGTAAGGCCGAGCGCCTATTGCCCTTCCTGAAACATGCCCGCGCCACGCTTTATGTGAACCTCGAAGAAGCAGGAATATTGTGCCAGCGTGAATTCACCGATTCTGATTCTGCCGCAAAGGGCCTTCTGGATCGTGGCGCACTGCGCGTGCTGGTCACCGATGGCGGCAGCTCGGCCACGATCGGCAGTTCGGACGAAATTCTGACCCAAACACCCCCCTCCGTTCTGGTCACCCGTGTGACCGGCGCCGGGGATACCTTCATGGCGGCTCATATCGCCTCAGAATCCGGCGGCGCATCGAGTGATGAGGCTCTGACCCGCGCTCTGCATGCCGCAGCAACCTACGTTTCCGGAGAAACCCCACTGTGATTGACATTCAATATTCAGCCGAGGTCCGCGCCGCCAAGGACGCGGGTCATCCCATCGTTGCGCTGGAAAGCACCATCATCACCCATGGCATGCCCTACCCGCAAAACGTGGAAGTTGCGGCGCAGGTCGAACAGGACATCCGCGATGCGGGGGCGGTTCCGGCGACCATGGCGGTGATTGAAGGCAAATTGCACGTGGGGCTCGAGCCTGACCAGTTGCAATGGCTGGGTCAGGCGCAAGGCGTTGCCAAAATCTCGCGCGCGGATATGGCGGCCTGCATTTCGACCGGTGGTACCGGAGCCACAACCGTCGCCGCCACCATGATCGCCGCGCATTATGCCGGGATCGAGGTATTTGCCACCGGCGGCATCGGCGGCGTGCATCAAGGCGCCGAAACCACGTTCGACATCTCGGCTGATCTGCACGAACTTGGCCATACACCAGTCACCGTCGTCGCAGCCGGGGCCAAGGCCATCCTTGATCTGGCCAAAACTCTTGAGGTTCTGGAAACGCTGGGGGTGCCTGTCATCGCCCATGGTCAGGATGCGTTTCCTGCCTTCTGGTCTGCAAAATCACCCTATGCTGCCCCCCTGCGCATGGACACTCCTGAAGCTATCGCCAAGGCCCATGCAACGCGTCGCGCATTGGGCCTGCCCGGCGGGCAGCTGGTGGCCAACCCGATCCCGATCGGGGATCAGATCCCTGCCGAAATACTGGCCCCCATCATCGCCGAGGCACAGGCTGATGCAGATGCGCATCGGATCACCGGAAAAGATGTGACGCCCTATCTGCTACAACGTATCTTTGAAAAGACCGAAGGACGTTCGCTGACCGCCAACATTGCCCTCGTGCGCAACAATGCGCGCCTTGCTGCGGCGATTGCACGGGCACTGGCAGAACAGGGATAACGCAAGCCTATTGTGCCATGGATACCGATTGACTACCTAAATCCCGATAACCACTCGGAACCAAGATGAATACACCGTTCGACGAAGAACCGCATCATCGCCGCCCTGGCATGCTGGCACGGCTGCGCGCATCTTTCCTGACCGGCCTCGTTGTCATTGCACCGGTCTGGCTGACGGTTTGGCTGATTTGGTCGGTAGTCGGCTGGATCGACAGTGCCGTTTTGCCACTGGTGCCTCATCAGTTCCAACCGGAACAATACGTTGGTATCAACCTGCGCGGTGTGGGCGTCGTGATCTTCCTGATCTTTACCGTGATTGTAGGGTGGATCGCCAAAGGCATTCTGGGCCGGTCCCTGATCCTGTTCGCCGAAAGCGTGGTAGATCGGATGCCGGTCGTCCGCTCGATCTATTCGGGAATCAAACAGATCTCGGAAACCGTATTTGCCCAAACCGAACGCTCCTTTGAAAAGGCATGCCTGATCCAGTACCCCCGCCGCGGAATCTGGGCCATTGGGTTCGTCTCGACAACCGCCAGGGGCGAAATCAGCAAACGCGCAGAGACCGGAGGAGAGCTGCTCAGCGTCTTTGTTCCGACCACGCCCAACCCGACCTCGGGATTTTTGCTGTTTTTCCCGGCGGAAGACGTAATTTTGTTGGACATGACAATTGAGGATGCCGCGAAACTGGTGATCTCGGCCGGGCTCGTTTATCCCAACGAAAAAGACCCTACGCAACCGCCCGAGTGATTAACCGAACATGGTCGGCAGATCGACTGTACTGGTCTGGCCCAGATCACTCTTGTGCTTGGTCAGAAAACGATCCGCTGCCGCCCGCCCCGCCTGTTTCAGCTTGTGCAAAATAACCGGGTTGGGCACGGTTTTGGTGGCAACAGACAGGCTGCTCATCAACTCGTTATCCGCAATCATATGCACCAGAACGCGGCTCATGTCCCCGGCCTTCAGCTTGCCCTCTTTCAGAAGCCGCTGAACAAAACTGATTGCCCGCAATTCGCGAAACAGGGAGGAGTTGAAGCTGATCTCGTTGATCCGGTTCTGGATCTGCTGCGATGTGACCGGCACCGCGTCGCGCTCCAACGGGTTGATATTCACGATCACTACGTCATCCGGCAGATCATTGTTGAACAGCGGATAGAGCGCCGGATTACCAGTATAACCGCCATCCCAGTAGGCTTCGACCCGGTTAGTATTTGGATCAAATATCTCGACTGCCTTGAACAGGGTCGGCAGGCAAGCCGAAGCCAGAATGGCATCTGTCGAGACCTCCTCGCCAGTAAAGACGCGGATTTTCCCACTTCTCACGCAGGTGGCGCACACAAACAGGCGGGGTCCCGCATCGGCGCATACTTCCGCAAAATTGAACCTGTCCACCACCGGCTCCAGCGGATTGCTGTAGAATGGACCATAGGCATAAGGCGACACCATCCGCGACCAGGCATCACCGATTGAAAACGGCACCGAATATTCCATCGCCTGCGCGATTGCGGCCGGTTCCAACCCGCGAAACCAATTGGCTATACGCATATCTCCAATCGCACCCATACGCCTCCAAAGCCCGTCCAGCTGCGCGCGCGCACCCTCACGTCCTGAATGAACCATCCCCGATTTGAACGCCGCACCATTCAACGCACCGGCGGATGTTCCGGTGATCGCGGCAACCTCGATGTCTTCCTCATCCAGCAGTCGGTCAAGCACACCCCAGGTGAATGCCCCATGCGCACCGCCGCCCTGCAAAGCCAGATTGATCCGTATCACCGCCCTCACCCTTCATCTTTTCAGAAATACTCCGGGGGTTTGGGGGCAGCGCCCCCAAGGCCAATCACAAGGCGGTCCAGCCGCCATCGACAGAAATCGTGGTTCCCGTGATCTGCGCCGCCGTGTCCGAGCACAGGAAAATGGTTGTCCCGCCCAGTTGCTCAACCGTGGCGAATTCCTTGGAAGGTTGCCGTTCCAGAAGCACGTTTTTTACAACCTCCTCGCGGCTCATATTGTATTCTTTCATCGTGTTCGGGATTTGGGCCTCGACCAGGGGTGTCAGCACATAGCCCGGGCAAATGGCGTTGCAGGTGATAGGTTCTTGCGCGGTTTCCAGCGCAACGGTCTTGGTCATCCCCACCACCCCGTGCTTGGCGGCAACATAGGCTGCCTTGAATGGCGACGCCGTCAGGCCGTGGGCCGAGGCGATATTCACGATACGACCCCAACCCGCCTTGCGCATCATCGGCAGTGCGGCAGCGGTCGTGTGAAAGACCGAGTTCATGTTGATCGCAATAATCGCATCCCATTTTTCCGCCGGAAACTGATCGATCGGGGACACAAACTGAATGCCCGCGTTGTTCACAAGTATGTCGCAAGCTCCGGCCTGCTCAATCAGCGCCCGGCACTCTTCGCCTTTTGACATGTCCGCCTTGATGTAACGCGCTTTGGTTCCGGTCTCTTTGGCAATCTCAGCGGCCAGCGCGTGATCTTCGTCTCGGTCCGTAAAGGAATTCAGGACAACATCAGCTCCGGCCTTCGCCAGCTCGCGCGCGACCCCCAGTCCGATGCCAGAATTAGACCCCGTGATGATTGCTGTTTTGCCGGAAAGGCTCATGACCGTTCTCCCTGAAGCGATGATTTGGTGCACAATGCCATGCTGCACCTGCAAAGAAAACGGGGAAACACACCTGCCTGAAATCCCAGCCTGACACTTCTCAAGCAGCCAAAAAAAACGCCCGCACGAAGCGGGCGTTAAGTTATTGAGGCAGGTTTCATACAGGCAAGAAACCTATCGAGCAGTGCATCCTTTATAAGCAATTCCACGCCTTCGTCCAAGCTAAAAGTTTGATAATATGAAAAATCATCACTACGGTGAATCCCAACAAAATAAGGCCAGAGCAGGATTGTTTCCAAAATGAGCCCGGATTTTCTCCGACCGTTTCGACCACTTGCGGCGGGAATCGCAAGCATTTTCATGATCTCTGTCGCCCATGCAGAATCGTCACATGGCATAGCTATGTATGGGGACCCGGCCCTACCACCGGATTTTGTGTCCCTACCCTATGCCAACCCCGATGCCCCCAAAGGCGGCAAAGTCGTTTTCGGAAATACCGGCGGCTATAACAGCCTGAACCCGTTTTTGCAAAAAGGCACCTCGCCTTGGCAATTGCCATTTTGGACCCATGAAAGTCTGATGGGGCGATCCTGGGACGAACCTTTCTCACTTTACGGGCTGTTAGCCGAATCAGTTGAGACGGCGCCGGACCGGTCGTGGGTTGAATTTACCCTGCGGGAAGAGGCCCGGTTTTCTGACGGCAGCCCGGTCACGATTGACGACGTGATTTGGTCATATGAGACGCTCGGCACTCAGGGGCATCTGCGCTATCGCGGTTTTTGGGACAAAATCGACAGGATCGAACAGACTGGCCCGCGTTCGGTTCGGATTACTTTCAACGTGCCTGATCGCGAACTTGCCCTGCTCGCAGGGATGCGTCCGATTCTGCAAAAGGCGCAGTGGCAGGACAAGGATTTTGCCGACGCCGCCCTGCACGATGTCCCAATCGGTACCGGCCCCTATGTGATCCATAGCTACGAGGCGGGGCGCTATGTGAACCTTCGTCGCAACCCTGAGTATTGGGGGCAGGATATCCCGTTCCGTCGCGGTACCATGAATCTGGATGAAATGCGGATCGAGTTCTACGGCGACGGCAGCGTTCTGTTCGAGGCCTTCAAAGCTGGTGAGCTGTCAGCGGTGCGTGAGTTCAACGGCGACAAATGGGACACGCAATACAGCTTCCCCGCCGTTCAGCGCGGTGATGTCATCAAGACCGAGATACCGCATGGCAAACCGTCAGGCATGACCGGGTTCGTGATGAACACCCGCAAAGCCCCGTTCGACGACTGGCGCGTTCGCGAGGCCCTGACCCTGGCCTTCAATTTCGAATTCATCAACGACACGATCACTGGTGGGGCGCAGCCAAGGATTACGTCCTACTTCTCGGGCTCAGACCTGGCCATGCAGCCCGGACCGGCCCAAGGGCAGGTAAAAGCCCTGTTGGAACCCTATGCCTCGGATCTGATCCCCGGCTCGCTGGAAGGGTATGAACTGCCGAAGGGCGACGGTTCAGCCCGCAACCGCGCAAATATTCGCAAAGCCACCAAACTGCTGACCGAATCGGGCTGGACCGTTCAGGACGGGGTCCTGCGCAACACGAATGGTGACCCGTTCAAAATGACGGTCTTGCTACAGCAGGGGGATAGCGAGATGGCGTCGGTGGTCGAGATTTATTCCCGCGCTCTGGAACGGCTTGGCATTCAGGTTACGACGGAGCAGGTCGACAACGCGCAGTATGTAGGGCGCACCGGGGAACTGGATTTTGATGTTACGCCCTTCCGGCGTGCTCTTTCACTGTCTCCCGGCAACGAACAGCGTTTGTATTGGGGAAGCGAGAACGCGGACACACCCGGTACACGCAACCTCATGGGCGTGGCCTCGCCCGCTGTTGATGCGATGATTGACGCCATGCTTGTCTCGGAAACACGTGAAGATTTCACTGCTGCAACCCGCGCACTTGACCGGGTTCTGACGGCTGGTCGCTATGTCATCCCGATCTGGAGTTTTGATGTCGGGCGGATTGCCCACATCCGCGAGCTCAAGTTCCCTGAGACTGTGCCAATCTATGGCGACGGACCACAATACATGCCGGAAGTGTGGTGGTACGACGCCAGGTAATCACTTGAACATCAGGACAGCCGGGCTTTGCACTACACCGGCTGTTCACCGCGGGGTGTTGGCGGACCCCTTGAAATACGCGATTCCTTTACGCTTCCTGCACGATTGGCCCCGGAAAACTACGCTTGTCGGCGGAAATCAGCACATGGCCATCACACTCAGGGATACGTTTGGCGACAGCAGGTCGCAGCCTCACATGCAGGCCATATCGGATGCCGGTCGATCTCATGAGACGCTCCTTCAGCCTGCTTCGGTCAACGTCAAAAGTTGCATTGAATCGCGGTAGTTAGACATTGCCCAAAGATGGAGGTCGCCTTTACAACCTGCGCGCCGGGAATACCCGGTTCCGCACCAAACAGGCCTCCTGATCCGCAGGTACTTTCAACAGTTTCGAGCCTGCCGCCCTGTTGTGGCAGGTATTGCAGAGGCACAATCTTGTAAAAGGAATGCCGAGACATGCTGCGACATTTTGTCATGTCTTCCCTAACGGCACCCATTACGTACCCTAAAGAGGGGGAGAGCAGTCCTAATCGCTACATAAGGAAAGCTCATACATGATGAACTGGACGGATCTGACACAAGACTGGAATGCGGCCTACGCGCGTGCAAAGCGGCGTTTTCCGAATTTGCGTGACCAGGACATGATGCGCGTATCAAAAGACCGTAAAGGGTTCGAAGCCTATCTGGCAGAGCGTCACCAGTTGACCATGAACGAAGCTCATGAAGAGGTCGAAGATTTCCTGTTCACCGAAGGTCTGAACAGAGAATTCTGCCGCGCGTCGCTAAGCAAGTGATGTTACCCAAAGGATTGTCGCGTCTTCGTCGCTGACGGAGATTACGTTGTGGCCCATGCTGCCATCGTAATAGGCGCTGTCACCCCTGCGCATTTCAACCGGCTCATAGAATTCGGTATAAAGCCGGACAACACCGGTCAGAACATACATGAACTCTTCGCCATCGTGGCGCACCCAGCCGTCGAATTCGTCCATGGATCGCGCCCGAACCCGCGCACGGTAGGGCAGCATGTGCTTCTTGGTCAGGGTTTCGGCCAGCAACTCATGCTCGTAGGTCGTTGTCGCGTGGGCCGCCCCTTCGCCCATCCGGGTAATCGCCATCCGTCCGATGACCTGGTCCCGCTGCGGCGGTGTGAAAAGCTGAGGCACCGAGATTTCCAACCCAACCGCAAGCTTTTTGAGCGCGTCATAGGTAGGTGACATCTGCCCATTCTCGATCTTGCTGAGCGTCGAACGGGCCAAACCGGCCTGACTGGCGGCCTGCTCCAGCGTCCATTTCCGCGCTTTTCGCAATTCGCGCACGCGCGCGCCAAGGTCCAGCGGTTCAACTTCGGTGTGATCGCCGGAATCGCGGGCAATTCGGATCAGGGATTTGGGATCTTGGGTGCTCATGCCATTCTCTATAGGCTTGGCCAGCCGCGCTTGCAACGCGCCAGACACCGCGTTAGCCAATGGCCATGTTATCTGTCTTCGATCAGGGGGCGCCCGCGCCCTGCCCCGCACCGTTCAATCTGGCGGCGCATGTCCTTGGCCGCGCCGATCAGGTCCCTGACAAAGTGGCCCTGTCGGTACTAATGCCCCACGGCGCGCAGGACTGGACCTATCGCGACCTGCAATCTGCCGTGTTGGGCACAGGCGCGGGGTTGCTGCAATCAGGTCTGACACCCGGCGATACCGTTCTGATGCGGCTCGGCAATACGGTGGATTTCCCGATTGCCTATCTGGGCGCGATTTCAGTGGGTATCATTCCGGTGCCGACTTCGTCGCAACTGACGGAACCCGAAACCGCCAGAATGATCGACGATCTGTCCCCGGCTGCGGTTCTTCGTGATCCCGCTGTCTCATGCGCACCTCATCCCAGACAGATCGAGTTGGATGCATTAAAGGCCATGCGCGACATTCCTCCCGCCAGCTATGACCTGGGCGACCCCGAGCGCATGGCATATGTCGTCTACACCTCGGGAACGTCGGGCAGTCCGCGTGCCGTGGCCCACGCCCATCGGGCAATCTGGGCGCGGCAGATGATGGTCCATGGTTGGTATGGTCTGCGCGCGTCCGATCGGCTGTGTCACGCCGGGGCGTTCAACTGGACCTATACACTTGGCACCGGGCTGATGGACCCGTGGACCATCGGCGCAACCGCCTTGATCCCGGAACCGGGCACGGACATCTCCGCCCTGCCCGCTCTGCTCCGCCAGCATCGCGCAACGATCTTTGCCGCGGCACCGGGGGTCTTTCGCAAATTGGTGCAAGAGTATGAGCAAATCAGCTTACCTGACCTGCGCCACGGTTTATGCGCGGGGGAAAAGCTATCGCGCGCACTGCACGAGAAATGGCTAAGCGCCACCGGTACGGAATTGTTCGAAGCCTATGGCATGTCTGAATGCTCGACCTTCATATCCTCCAGCCCGGCCCATCCCGCACGCGGCGACGCATTGGGGCACCCGCAACCGGGCCGTCGCTTGGCCATTCTGGGCCCGGACGGCCCGGTGCCGCGGGGGCAAGAAGGCACCATCGCCATTCACCGCTCTGACCCTGGATTGATGCTGACCTACCTCAATGCACCGGATGAAGTTGAAACCCGGATGCAAGGCGAATGGTTCCTGACCGGAGATCAAGGGGCAATGGCAGTGGACGGCCAGATCAGTTATCTGGGCCGGGACGACGACATGATGAATGCCGGAGGCTACCGCGTGTCCCCGGTCGAGGTCGAAGCCGCCCTGTCCCGTTTTCCCGGCATCACGCAGGTCGGCGCGGCCGCGGTCGAGGTCAAACCGGACACATTTGTGATAGCAGCCTTCTATACCGGCCCGGAAAAGCTGGACGATGCAGCCCTGCGCACCTATGTCGAGGCAAACTTGGCACGTTACAAACAACCACGCGCCTTCATCCACCTGTCTGCGCTGCCCACCGGTGGCAATGGCAAACTCCTGCGCCGGGCGTTGCCGGCCTATTTCGAGGCACCAGCCACATGACCCAGACCGTCAAGCTCGACATCCTGTCCGATCCGATCTGCCCGTGGTGCTATATCGGCAAAACGCATCTGGACAAAGCATTGGCCAATGTGCCCGAGCACCCTTTTGTCATCGAATGGCATCCGTTTCAGTTGAACCCTGATATGCCGGACGCAGGTATGGATCGTCGCGAATATCTGGAACGCAAGTTCGGTGGCAAGGACGGTGCCGTACGTGCTTATGCGCCCGTGGTTGAACACGCTGAAAACGCCGGTCTGAAGATTGACTTCGAAGGCATGAAACGCACACCTAATACGCTGGATGCACATCGCCTGATCCATTGGGCCGGGATCGAAGGCAAACAGAATGCTGTCGTCGATGCGCTGTTCGATGCCTACTTCGTTCAGGCCCGCGATATCGGCGACCCCGAGGTCCTGTCCGACATTGCAGACAGTGCCGGAATGGACGCTGCGGTGGTCATGAAGCTGCTGAAATCCGACGCTGATCGCGAGGATATTCGCAACCGCGATACTCATTCTCGTGAAATGGGCGTCAGTTCGGTCCCGACCTACATTGTTGCCAATCAACATGCCGTTCCGGGTGCTCAACCGCCTGAAATGTGGGAGAAAGTGATCGCTGAAATCATGTCTCAACTTGACACTTATCCTGCAGAATAGCACAGAGGTCTGTGCGAATTTCCAGTCTGGTCTAACCTGACCCGCCATGATAGCGCGAACAGGTTAGGAGTGCTTCATGGCCAACCGCATGTCGAAGGCGGAATTCATTGCGCTGATCGCAATGATGTTCGCCACTATCGCGTTTTCGATCGATTCAATGCTGCCCGCCCTGCCTGAAATCGGCGCGCAGCTTAGCCCTGATGACGTCAATCGCGCCCAACTGATCTTGACATCCTTCGTTCTGGGAATGGGTATCGGTACATTCTTTACCGGCCCGCTATCGGATGCGCTGGGGCGCAAGCCAGTGATCTTTTGCGGTGCGCTTTTGTACATTGCGGCTTCGGCTGTGGCCTGGGCCAGTTCTTCGCTGGAGCTGGTACTGATTGCGCGTGTTGTGCAGGGTCTGGGCGCTGCCGGGCCACGTGTCGTGGCGATGGCCATCATCCGTGACCTGTATTCGGGCCGGGAAATGGCGCGCATCATCTCAATCGCTATGATGATATTCACTTTGGTACCAGCAGCGGCCCCGATGCTGGGCGCGGGCGTTATTGCCCTCTTCGGTTGGCGCGGGATATTCATCTCCTTCGTACTGTTTGCCCTGATCGTCGTGATGTGGATGAGCACACGACTGCCCGAATCCCTGGCCGTCGAGAACCGCCGCCCCTTTCGCCTGCATCTGATGATTGCGGCCGTGAACGAAATGTTTGCCCATCCCACTGTGCGCCTGTCCATCCTTGTGCAGACCTTGTGCATGGGGACCTTGTTCACCATGCTGACTATGGTGCAACCGGTCTATGACGTGATCCATGATCGGGCCGACAGCTTTCCCTTCTGGTTCGGATTTGTCGCCCTGATGTCGGGTTCGGCCAGCCTTTTGAACGCGGCTTTGGTGGTGCGTGTCGGGATGCGCCGGATGGTGACTTTTGCCTTCGGCGCGCAGATTGCCATCACGTCTGTCGTCATCATCCTGAACATGGCGAACCTTTCGCCCGCGATGTCATTTGCCCTGTTTGTCTTCTGGCAGACGATGGTCTTTTTCATGGCTGGTGTAACCATCGGCAATCTGAATGCCATTGCCATGGAACCCATGGGCCACATTGCGGGCATGGCCGCGTCGGTTGTCGGGTCGATCTCAACAGTACTGGCTGCGGCAATCGCCGCCCCGATCGGGCTTCTGTTCAACGGGTCCATCGCGCCCTTGACAATTGGCATCCTGAGTATGTGCGTTCTGGCGTTTGGCCTGATGATCCACATGGGTCGCATCGAAGAAAGGCTGCCTGCCTGACCTGTGAATTGCGGGTGAATCACGCTATCCTACCCTGAAATTACGGGAGGAACTGCGATGAACGATTACTACGATCTGGGCAGCTATTCCTGCCCAGTTTCCACTTCCAGTCCCGAAGCTCAGCTGTGGTTCGACCGAGGGCTGAACTGGACATACGGCTACAATCACGAAGAAGCGGTTATCTGTTTCCAACGCGCGGCCGAGCATGATCCGAACTGCGCGATGGCCCATTGGGGTGTCGCGTATGCCGCCGGACCAAACTACAACCTCCCCTGGGACCTGCTGGATGAGAGAGGTCGGGAAGAAGCGTTGTCACGGGCTTACGACGCGATGCAGAAAGCCCTTAGCCTGCTCGAAGGATGCACTGCCGTCGAACAGGCCTTAATTCAGGCCTTGCCTGCGCGTTACCCGCAACGCGGTCCGGTTGAGGACATGCACCAATGGGACCACGGTTTTGCCGACGCGATGCGCGCGGCATTTGCGGCGCACCCGGACCACCTTGACTTGCGTACCATCTATGTCGAATCACTGCTGAACCTGACACCGTGGAAAATGTGGGATCTGGAAACGGGTCAACCCGCCCAGGGCGCGGCAACGAAGGAAGCGCAAGATGCGCTTGAATGGGCCATGGCGAACGATCCGTCTGCGATGTCTCACCCGGGCCTGCTGCACCTCTATGTTCATCTGATGGAGATGTCTCCAACACCAGAAAAAGCCCTGAAAGCAGGGGATGTCCTGCGCACATTGGTTCCGGATGCAGGCCACTTGGTACATATGCCGACACATATCGATGTGCTCTGCGGACATTACCACAACGTTGTGCACTGGAACGAAAAAGCCTCGGAAGCCGACCTGAAATATTACGAACGCGAAGGCGCGTTCAACATTTATACAGGCTATCGCCAGCACAATTATCACTTTGCCATCTACGGTGCGCTTTTTCTTGGACAGATCGAACCCGCCCTACGTGCCAATCAGGGATTGTGGGATACAACGCCCGAAGAATTGCTGCGTATCGAAAGCCCCCCGATGGCCGATTACTTCGAAAGCTACATGTCCATGGGCCCTCACATCCTGATCCGGTTTGGCCGCTGGGACGAGGCTAAGGCACTGAAACTGCCCTCAGATCCAGACCTGTTCCGCACTCTGACCGCCACAACGCACTACGCGCGCGCCATCGCTCATGCAGCAACCGGTGATATCGCCAATGCTGAGGCCGAAGAAAATCTTTTCCTTGCTGCCAAGGAATGCGTTCCGGAAACACGCAGGCTGCACAACAACCGTGTGATTGACCTGCTGGAAATTGCACGGGAAATGCTGCGCGGTGAGATCGAGTACCGCAAGGGCAACTTTGAAATCGCTTTTGCCCATCTGCGACGCTCGGTCGAGCTGGACGATACCTTGCCCTATGACGAACCCTGGGGATGGATGCAGCCGACCCGCCACGCGCTTGGGGCGCTTCTTTTCGAACAAGGACGACTGTCCGAAGCTGAAAACGTCTATCGTGAAGATCTGGGTTTGGGCGGCACGCTAAGTCGCGCCTCGATACATCCTGACAACGTCTGGAGTTTGAAGGGCCTTTATGATTGCCTCAAGGCACGCAGCGAACAGGTCGAAGTCCTGCAGATCAAACAGCGGCTCGACCTTGCGTTGGCCCGCGCCGACCGGATGGTAGCTGCGTCCTGCTTCTGTGCGCAGGCGGCAATGCGTAGCTAAAATGTCTTGATCGTGCTGACACACGATGCCTCCGGCGGGGATATTTTTAGCCAGATGAAGCAGGGATCCGCTTCTTCATCTGGCCGTAAATATCCCGGGGGAGATGCGCGGAACGCGCAGCGGGGCAGAGCCCCCTCTCACATCTCAACCTGCTTTAACCTTTTTCTGCGCGGCGACCACTTTTTCAGCAAGATCGCGGGCAATTGCAAAAGCCCCTTTGATCTTGTCGCTGTCTTTTTTCCAGTCCCGGCGCACGACGATCTTGTTGTCTTTGACCTTGGCCATACCGCGTTGATTTTGAATGAACTCAACCAGTCCCTGCGGCGAAGCGAATTTGTCATTGTGAAACTGGATGGTCGCGCCTTTCGGCCCGCCTTCGAGCTTTGCGATCCCGGCGCGTTTACACATGGCCTTGATCCGCACAACCAGCATCAAGGTATTCACCTCCTTCGGCAATTTGCCAAAACGATCGATCAATTCCGCAGCAAAGCCTTCCAGTTCGACCTTTGTCGATAGCGATGACAGACGGCGATAGAGTCCCAGACGCACATCCAGATCTGGCACATAGTTCTCGGGGATCAGAACCGGCACACCCAGATTGATCTGCGGGGCCCATTGATCGTCTGCATCTGACAGCCCCTCCATCTCGCCAGCTTTGATCTTGGCAATCGCCTCTTCCAGCATGGATTGGTAAAGCTCATAGCCGACATCGCGCATCTGGCCGGATTGTTCTTCACCCAACAGGTTGCCCGCACCACGTATGTCCAGATCCTGCGAGGCCAGAGTGAAGCCGGCCCCCAACGTGTCCAGCGAGCCGAGAACACGCAGGCGTTTTTCGGCGGCAGCAGTCAGTTTCTGGCGCGGTTTAGTGGTCAGGTAAGCATAAGCACGGGTTTTCGAGCGCCCAACGCGCCCCCGGATCTGATAGAGCTGGGCAAGGCCAAACATGTCCGCACGGTGCACGACCATCGTGTTTGCGGTCGGGATGTCCAACCCGCTTTCGATGATTGTTGTGGCCAGCAACACATCGTACTTGCCGTCATAAAACGCGTTCATCCGATCATCGAGCTCACCCGCTGCCATCTGGCCATGGGCAACCACGTAAGTGAGCTCAGGCAGTTGGTCTTTCAGAAATTCTTCGATCTCAGGCAGGTCCGAGATGCGCGGTACAACATAGAAACTTTGCCCCCCACGATAGTGTTCACGCAGCAGCGCTTCTCGGATTGTGACTGCATCAAACTCGCTGACATAGGTGCGGATTGCCAGTCGGTCGATTGGAGGTGTTCCGATAATCGACAGGTCGCGCACGCCGGTCAACGACAGCTGCAGCGTGCGCGGGATCGGTGTCGCGGTCAGGGTCAGCACGTGAATGTCTGAGCGCAGCTGTTTCAGCCGTTCCTTATGACCCACGCCAAAATGCTGTTCCTCGTCAATGATCAGAAGCCCCAGATTGTTGAACCGTATGTTCTTGGCCAAAAGCGCGTGCGTTCCGATCACGATGTCCACTGTCCCGCGGGCCAGCCCGTCACGGGTTTGCTGGGCTTCTTTCGCCGAAACAAAGCGTGACAATTGCCGCACCTCCAGCGGGAACCCCCGAAAGCGTTCCCTGAAACTCGCGGCATGCTGGCGGGCCAGCAGGGTGGTGGGCGCTACAACCGCAACCTGAACGCCCGACATGGCTGCGACAAATGCGGCACGCATGGCAACCTCGGTCTTTCCAAAGCCAACGTCACCGCAGATCAGACGATCCATTGGTGCGCCGGAATGGATATCTTCCATCACATCCGAGATCGCCCGCAACTGGTCTTCGGTTTCCTGATACGGGAATCGCGCGCTGAATTCCTCCCACGCGTGGGGCGGCGGATCCATGACCGGGGCTTTGCGCAGCGCGCGTTCAGCGGCGATGCGGATCAGCTTATCGGCCATCTCGCGGATGCGCTCTTTCAGCTTGGCCTTCTTTGCCTGCCATGCACCGCCGCCCAAACGGTCCAGCAGACCTTCGTCATGTCCGTATTTCGACAGCAATTCTATGTTTTCGACCGGCAGGTACAGCTTTGCCTGCTCGGCATATTCCAGCAACAGGCATTCATGGGCAGCACCGGCTGCGGTGACGACCTCCATGCCCATGTAACGACCTATGCCGTGATCCACGTGTACAACCAGATCACCGGGGCTGAGCGATTGGGTTTCGGTCAGAAAGTTCTCGGCCTTGCGGCGCTTTTTGGGCTGACGGATCAGCCTGTCGCCCAGCACATCCTGTTCAGCGATCACCGTTAGATCAGGAGTTTCGAACCCATGCTCCAACGCCCAGACGGCAAGGTGCAAGCCGCGTTTTCCAATGCGGGTGCCATTGGCCACATGTATCGCCTCGGCCAACCCTTCGTCTTCGATCAGGCCGGTCAGGCGTTCCCGCGCGCCATCGGAATATGAGGCGATCAGCACCGGTCCTTTGTCGAGCTTTGCAGTGATGTGACTGGCCAAAGCACCGAACAAGCTGATGCTTTCCTGCTGGCGTTCCGGTGCAAAGTTGCGTCCGATACGTCCGCCCGCGTCTATGACACCGGGGCCAGAGGCTTGCGGCAGCGGGCTGAACTGCAAAACCCGACGATCCGCGACCGCCGCCTCCCAGGCGGTATCGTCAAGATACAACAACCCCGGAGGTGTGGGTTTATAGACCGTGTCCATACGGGATCGGTTTTCCAGCGCCAGTCGCCGGGTTTCGTACTGATCGGCAATCGTATCCCAACGCGCCAGACGCGCGGGCGTCACCTGATCATCGACAGTGATCACCGCATCCGGCAAATAGTCGAATAACGTCTCAAGTTTTTCGTGGAAGAACGGCAGCCAATGTTCGATCCCCTGATGTTTGCGGCCCGCGCTTACGGCCTCATACAATGGGTCATCTGTACCGGCGGCACCAAACTCGATGCGATAGTTCTGACGGAACCGGGTTATGGCGGCCTCGTCCAGGATGACTTCGGACACCGGTGCAAGTTCAACGATGTCCAGCTTTTCGGTTGTTCGCTGGGACGCCGGATCAAAGCGTCGCGCACCGTCCAGAACGTCACCGAAGAGGTCCAGCCGAACCGGGCCCGTCTCTCCCGGAGGGAAGATGTCGATAATGCCGCCACGGATGGCGTAATCGCCGGGTTCCATCACCGTTGGACTTTGTGTGAACCCCATACGCACCAGAAAGTTTCGCAGAGCGGTTTCATCTATGCGATGACCAACTCGGGCAGTAAACGCCGCCTCTCGCAAAACCTCCCGTGCCGGGACGCGTTGGGTCGCGGCGTTCAGCGTGGTCAGCAATACATACTGTTGGGGCATCTGGTGAACCAGCGCCGCCAGTGTGGCGACGCGCGCCGCCGAGATATCCGCATTGGGCGAGACCCGATCATAAGGAAGGCAATCCCAGCCCGGAAACACAAAGACAGGCATCTGAGGCGCAAAGAACGCCAGTGCGGAACGCATCGCTTCCATCCGCTTGTCATCGCGTGCGACATGGGCCACCGGCCCCTTGCTACGGGCAATCTCGTTCAGCACCAGCTGCGCGTCAAACCCTTCGGGGGCGCCGCCAACTGTCACGTGGTTCGGAGCCTTCATCGCCTCGCCTTTCAGAATCTTCTATCCCAGAACGCCAATCGAAAGGTTCTGATACATGCCCCAGAACGAAGTGACCAGTATCGAGATCATGCCGATGATCTGGGTATACAGTCGGCAGCGGGAAATTGTTTTTGAGACTGTTTCAAGCGTCAATTCCTGCCGCCGAAGACGCCTTGCATGCACGATATTGACCAAAAGCACCAAGGTCATTGGGAACAAAAGCAAAAACAGGGCCTGCGCGAATTCGACGTCATAATAGAATCCAAGCGTGGCCATCCCGGTAAACAGGAAACACCCAAACGCCAAAAGGATGGTGCCAGACATGTCGACAATCAGCAGAATCCGATTTGTATGGATGCGAACGATGTCCAGCAGATCGGTTTCGACCTGACCTCCGATCCGGCGAGCACGGACAACCAGATCATATGGGATGCCCATCACCCAGTGGCTGGCCGACGACCAGAGTACCGCCAGTACGATCCAGAACCACAGATTCGAAAAGCTGCGCATATCGATGAGTTCAAAGATCGAAGAGTACCAGTCCAAACCCAACCCTTTATTCACACTACTCAGGGGGGTTCCATCTAGGCGCGCGTCCATTGATACCCTTGAGACCTTTGTGAATTCATGCCACCCAATGCACGAATGTTCAAGGAGAACGCGCCATGAAACCGACCATTGCCCCATTTCCCATGACCCGCTTTCGCCGCGCCCGTCAATCACAGGCAATTCGTGCGCTGGTGCGTGAGAACACTCTGACAACGGATGACCTGATCTGGCCGGTTTTCGTACGCGATGGCGAAGGCATTGAAGAGCCCGTGCCCTCGATGCCTGGTGTGGTTCGCAGATCGGTTGACCTGATTGCCAAAGCGGCGGTCGAGGCCCAGGCCCTTGGGATTCCTGCGATTTGCATCTTTCCCTACACCGACCCGGCACTGAAAACCGAAGACTGCGCCGAGGCATGGAACCCCGACAACCTGTCAAACCGGGCCATCCGGGCAATCAAGGCAGCGGCTCCGGACATTGCCGTAATGACGGATGTGGCGCTTGACCCGTATAACATCAACGGTCACGACGGATATGTCGTTGACGGCGAAATCGTCAACGACCAGACCGTCGAGGCACTGGTAAAGATGACGCTGGCACAGGCCGACGCCGGTGCGGATATCATCGGCCCGTCGGACATGATGGATGGCCGGATCGGGGAAATGCGTTGCGCGCTGGAAGGTGCAGGCTATCACAACGTGATGATCCTCAGCTATGCCGCAAAATATGCCAGTGCGTTCTACGGACCCTTCCGCGACGCGGTCGGCGCATCGGGGGCCCTGACGGGCGACAAGAAGACCTACCAGATGGACCCCGCAAACTCGGACGAGGCTTTGCGCCTGATCGAACGCGATCTGACTGAAGGCGCGGATATGGTGATGATCAAGCCGGGCATGCCTTATCTGGATATCTGCCGCCGCGTGAAAGACAGTTTCGGTGCGCCGACATATGCCTATCAGGTATCGGGCGAATACGCGATGATTCAGGCCGCAGCCCAGAACGGCTGGATCGATGGCGAGAAGGTGATGCTGGAAAGCCTTCTGGCCTTCAAACGCGCCGGATGCGACGGAATTCTGACCTATTTCTCTCCTCAGGTTGCGCGCATCCTGCAGGGATAAAGCCCGCAAGTTTCGCGATATTTCGCCGATAAGATTGCCCGATCGGGCAGCTTTCCCGTGACACATCGCCCTGATCGGCGTATCCTTGCCGCCAAGACCGGGATCACCCGGCATATCAGGCACAGTTACAGAGATATAAAACCATGAGCAGTTCCAATTCCCCCCGACTGAATCGTCGCGGCTTTGCCTTGGGCATGGCAGGTCTGAGCTTGACCGCCGCCTGCGGCAACGGTGTCGGCAATTCCAACGCAGCAACAATCGATGCCCGTGTCGACGCCACGCTGACCGAGATGTACAGCCGCTATCCCAACACGGTTGAAATTGCGAACAAGGCCAACGGCATGCTGGTCATGCCGTTGATTACCGAAGCCGGTTTCGTGTTCGGTGGCGGTTACGGTCGCGGCGCACTGCGCATCAGCGGTGCAACAGTTGACTTTTACTCGGCGGTCAAGGGCACGGCCGGGCTACAGATCGGCGCGCAGCAATATGCGCATGTTCTGTTTTTCATGACCGAAGATGCCCTGAACGATTTCCGGCGCTCCAGTGGTTGGACGGCCGGAGCAGATATTGGCTATGTGGTCAGCGATCAGGGCGATTCCCTGTCGACAGACACAACGACACTGCGCTCGCCCGTTCTGGCCGCCATCTTCGGACAGGCTGGGCTTCAGGTCGGTGCGACCGTGGAAGGCACAAAATATACCCGCATTATTCCATAACTCGGGCTTCCCACTTCTTCTGACAAACCCCATCACAGCGGAATGCTGCGGTGGGGTATTTGTTTTCATCCTTTCTGCACAGGTTCTCGCCGCGTTCCTCTTTCGGTTGGACCCGCCATCCACTAATCTCCGCGCAACCTTCATGTACTAGAATTTGGGGCAGTAATGGGTCTTGTTTTCCGCTGGCTGGTGCGCATCGTGTCGGGTCTGATCATGCTGATCCTCGCCGCAATGGGCCTTGTCTATTTTCTGGCCAGCCAATCCCTGCCGGATTATGACCAGACGCTCGAAGTCAACGGGTTGACCGCTCCGGTTGAGATCGTGCGCGACACCGCCAATGTGCCGCACATACTGGGCCAAAATGACCCAGATGTGTTTTTCGGTCTTGGATATGCCCACGCGCAGGATCGATTGTGGCAGATGACGGTCATGCGCCGCACCGCGCAGGGCCGCTTGTCCGAAATCTTTGGACCACGCACCCTGCGCGTCGACAAGCTTTTGCGCCGGCTGGATCTGTACGGCCTTGCCCATCGCTCGGTCGAAGTGCAGGACGACTATACCAAGGCTGCCCTTCGTGCTTATGCGGCCGGGGTCAACGCACGCCTGACCGAGATCAACGACGAGGCCTTGGGGCGCGGCGCGCCTGAGATGTTCCTGTTCAATGCACCCGTCTCGCCCTGGCAACCGGGTGACAGTATCGCCGTGATCAAGCTTATGGCGCTGCAACTGTCCGGTCACCTGACCGACGAGGTGCTCCGGGCGCGTACGTCTTTGATGCTGAGCAATCCTGACAGGCTGGCAGATATTCTGCCCGATGTTCCCGGCCCCGGCATTGCCGCGCTGCCTGAATATGCTTCGCTGTTTCCCAACCTTCCACACTATGCCGCTGGTACGAGTTTTCCTGAAACGCTGCTGTCACCCCTTCCCAAACGCGGGCTGGCGGGGGCATCAAACGCCTGGACTGCTGCGCCTTCGCGCTCGGCAAGCGGTGGAACATTGCTGGCCAACGACCCGCATCTCGGCTTCACAGCACCCGGCGTGTGGTATCTGGCGCATCTTGGTCTGGAAAAGGGAAGCGTTATTGGGGCCTCGATCCCTGGTATTCCCGCAATCATGACCGGCCGCAGTGACCGGTTGGGTTGGGGGGTGACGTCATCCTATCTTGACGATCAGGACATTCATATTGAGCAGCTGAACCCGGAAAACCCCGAAGAATACCTGACCCCGGATGGCTATAAGGAATTCCAGACCCGTCCTTCGATCATTGAAATCAAAGGGGAAGCTCCGGTTACACTGACGCTGCGCTGGACTGAAAACGGGCCAGTGTTGCCCGGTACGGATTACAAGCTGGAAACCATCACACCGCCCGGCCATGTTGCGTCTTTGTCCTGGACTGCGCTCAGCCCGCAAGACACTTCGATGACGGCGTCCATGGCCCTGATGAACGCGGACAACGTGCAGGACGCCGTAACCGTGGCGCGGCAATTCATTGCGCCCTCGCAAAACCTGTCACTGGTCGACAAAACGACAATAGGGATGAAACTGATTGGCGCCATGCCCCGGCGTGATCTGCAAAACCAAAGCCGCGGACGCATTCCGACACCCGGCTGGATCGAAGCAAACCGCTGGCAAGGCCGCCTGCCCTACGCCAACAACCCGGAATTCGTGGCCCCTGCCGGTGGCGTTCTGGGCAACACCAACAACAAGATCATCGACCGCCCGTTCCCGGATCATGTGTCCTACGAGTGGGGTGACACTCAGCGCGTACATCGCTGGGAACGCCTGATGCAATCGCGTGAGGTGCATACCCGCGACAGTTTCATTGAGGCGCAACTGGATACGGTCAGTTTCACCGCGCGCTCTCTGCTGCCGCTGATCGGTGCTGACCTTTGGTACACCGGTGCCTCGGCCCCTGAAGGGACGCCCGAACGACAGCGCCAGATTGCGCTGTCGCTGCTGGCGGACTGGAACGGCGAGATGAACGAGCACCTGCCCGAACCGCTGATCTATGCAGCCTGGGTGCGGGCGCTTCAGATCCGCCTGATTTCGGACGAGCTTGGGCCGCTGGCCAGCGAATTCAAACACGTCGAGCCCCTGTTCATCGAACGGGTCTATCGTGATATTGATGGCGCCGGTGTCTGGTGCGATGTACGACAAAGCGCGCCGGTTGAAACCTGTACCGAAATGGCACGACTTGCGCTGGATGACGCGCTAATCTGGATCACCGAACGCTACGGCAGCGCACTGGAATCCCTGCGCTGGGGTGATGCCCATCAGGCGACCCACGACCACCCGGTTCTGGGGAACGTGCCTATACTTCGGTATTTTGTGAACATTCGCCAATCGACCAGTGGCGGCGACAACACCTTGCTGCGCGGGCGCACGTCGGGCGAAGGGCTCGACCCGTTTCAGAATGTGCACGGGGCCGGGTATCGCGGTGTGTATGACTTTGCCGATCCCAACAGCTCGGTCTTTATTACCGCTACCGGCCAATCGGGCCATTTCCTGTCGCGCTATTACGACGATCAGGCGCAGCTGTGGCGGCGTGGCGAGTATATTCCCATGTCGCTGGACCTTGACCTTGCCCGCGCCGCTGCTGTCGGAGTGACCAATCTGATCCCACGTTAAGCATCAGGGTTTCGGCGACTCCCCGCCCCTTTTTGTCCGGACCGTGGACGCCATGCGGCAGTTTCGCCTACCATCACCGGGCGAACTGTTTCGGACCAGGGGGAAACTATGGCCAGCATTCGGGATACTCTGAACAACCTTGCCCGGGATTACGCAATCGCCTGGAGTTCAGGTGACGCCGATGCCGTTGCCAGTTTTTTCGCGCCGGACGGGCGGATCACAACTAACCGGGGTGAGCCTGTCGAAGGGCGTGCCGCGATTGCCGAAATGGCCCGAGACGTCTATGCCGATTTTCCGGATCTGGAAGTGCGGTGCGACATGATGCGATGGGCTGGCTCTCACGCCCTGTTTGTCTGGACACGTGAGGGGCATCATGCTCAGACCGGCAACCATGTTATCGCGCGCGGATGGGATGAATGGGAACTTGCGCCCGATCATCTTGTACAGTCGTCAGTAGGCTGGTTCGACACCGATGACTTACAGCGACAACTTGAAGGCGTGTGACTTAGGACGTCTTTTTGCCAGCGGTTTCAATTGTGTAACTCCGCGGTATTCCCTGTGTAATCAGAAACCACTCGGATGCCTTCGTCCGCTGCTGATGCGCATCAAAGGCGTGCTGATTCACAAAAACCTCTGAAACAGTGAACCGTCCGGGTGTGATCTGATCCTCGACAACGTCGAACGACAGGCAACCCTCTTCCGCCTTTGTGAGGGCGATATGCGTGGGCAGAGCGGCGCGCACATCTTCAAGGCGGTCCGCCGAGACATCAATAAATCCGGTCAGGAATACTCTTTGATCCAATGTATCAGCCATCTTCCGCAATTTCACTGTATCTATAGTGTGTCGAATTGGGCGGCCTGCTTATCTGTCCAAAGGACAGTGATACAGAACCCTTCTTCGGTCTGCTCTTCAGATTGTACAACATCCTGCCGGAACAACCACGCCCGCTTGTTCCCTTCCGCAAAGGTCAGGTTCAAAACAACCTCGTGCCGGGCCCCTTGCAGAATTGCTGCAATCTCGGACAGTAAAGGGGTCACGCCTTCGCCGGTAACTGCCGAAATGGCAAATATAGCAGGATCGCGATCCGCCCTCGCCAAGGCGGCGTCTTTTTCTTCCGTGCTCAGCAAGTCAGTCTTGTTCCAAACTTCAAGCCGGGGGCGTTCTTCGTCGACACCAAGCGAGGTCAGGATTGCTTCGACATCCTGCGCCTGTGCTTCGGTTTCTTCATGGCTGATATCGCGCACGTGAACAATCAGATCAGCACCCAACACCTCTTCAAGCGTGGCCCGAAAAGACGCCACAAGCTCGGTCGGCAGGTTCGAGATAAAACCCACCGTATCCGACAAGATCACTTCCGGGCCATCGGGCAGTTGCACGCGGCGCATGGTAGGGTCCAGCGTGGCAAACAGCATGTCCTTGGCCAACACTTCGGCCCCGGTCAGCCGATTGAACAGAGTAGATTTCCCGGCATTGGTATATCCAACCAACGCAACGATTGGATATGGCACCTTGGCCCGCGCGGCACGGTGCAACGTGCGGGTCTTGACCACTTTCTGCAATTGGCGACGCAGACGCACCAGTTGTTCATCAATGGCGCGGCGGTCGGCTTCAATCTGGGTCTCGCCGGGTCCGCCGACAAATCCCAAACCGCCACGCTGACGTTCAAGGTGGGTCCAGGCCCGCACTAGCCGTGTCCGCTGATAGCTGAGCGCAGCCATTTCGACCTGCAACACCCCTTCACGGGTGCGCGCACGGTCGCTGAAAATCTCAAGGATCAGCCCGGTCCGGTCGAGGATCTTGACCTTCCATGCCTTTTCCAGATTGCGCTGTTGAACCGGGGTTACCGGTCCATCGATCAGAACCAGCTCAACCTCGTCTTCACGAAGCCGCTCACCCAGTTCTTCGATCTTGCCACTGCCAAACAAATAGCCGGGTTGGGCGCGTTGCAGGCGTACGATTTCAGACCCGATCACATCCAGATCGGGCAAAGCGGCGGCCAGCGCAACCGCCTCGGCCAGCGCTGGTTCGGGAACGCGGCGCTGTTCATCTGATTTGATTTCGGGATGCAGCACCCAGGCCCGGGTGCGCGTCCGGTCATGTTCCATCAAGAGGCGTCTTCGCCCTCATACAGGTTGATCGGCTGTGATGGCATGATGGTTGAAATCGCGTGCTTGTACACCAGCTGCGACTGTCCGTCGCGGCGCAACAATACACAGAAATTGTCGAACCAGGTGATCACACCCTGCAATTTCACGCCATTGATCAGGAAAATTGTAACCGGAACCTTAGCTTTCCGTACATTGTTCAGGAAAGCATCCTGAAGATTCTGTCTGTCCGAAGCCATATTATGATAATCTCGCCATTGTTCTTGCTACGCGTTGCGGACCAACGCGCTCCCTCCCGGTGAGTATGGAGTGCCGCGGTAAGATATTCCAGACGAAAAATTAAGCACTAAAGACGACGGGATCCAACCGGTTCAATCCCGCCACAGCGAAGGGGTGATCAGGGCGATGATCGCAAGCGTCTCGAGCCGGCCAATGACCATCGCCGCGCACAGCGTCAGCTTGGCCCCTGCGGACAGGTCGATCAACCGGATTGGAACATCAGTGGCCAATTCAATCAGCGGACCCGTCGTGCTGAGCGTTGCGACGCTGAGCACCATGGCCTGTTCGAACCCGGCACCCATTGCGGCCAGCAAAAGGTTGAACACCGCCAGTGTCAGCGCAAAGAGCATCAGAAAAATCCAGGCGATAAACGCGCCGTCCCTTTGAATGCGTCGGTTGCCGCCTCCAACCCCGCTGACGGATGAGGGATAGATCAACCGGTCGATCTCGCGCGCACCGTTCAGGTACAGGGCAAAAACCCGCAGCAGTTTCACGCCGCCAGCCGTGGTCGCAACCCCGCCACCGATCAGGGCCAGCCCCATCAGCAACAATCCGGGCGTTCCCAGACCAGACAATTGCTGCGCATCATCCCAGTTTGCGCTTTCAAACCCGGCGGTTGTCAGAAAGGCCAGAACGGTGAACAGCATACCCCAAATGACCTGCAATGCCTGTAAAGGCTCGATTTGCCCACCGATTTCCGTAACACCAGCAATAACGCGAAAGAACAATAAGGCCGCAACGGCCAGAACAATCATCAGGCCAATGCGAAACTCCGGGTCCGTATCCAGTCGGGAATAACCGGATGTCGCCGTGTCGGTCGAAAATGTCAGGCGCGAAAGGGCAAAGAACAGGAACAAAAACAAGATCGCCTCACCCGTGAAGCCCGCCTGCGCGCCTTCCATGCCGCCCACCGGAGAAATTCCGGACGTCGCCATGACCGACATTGCGTGGCAAACGGCTGTCAGTCCGGTTTCGCCTGCGATCAGAAGAAGGATCCAGATCACAGCCGTCAGCCCGGCATAGACCGGGGTCAGTCCCTTTGCCACACGGAGCAGTCGACCGCGCGGATCAACGCGTTCGCTTTGCGCAACACCCGATACCGGGCGACCCGGCTGACCGCGGGCCGTGACCTCGAACCCACCCAGCGACAAAGGCGCAAGGATTGCCGCAGCGGCAATCCACATCAGCAAACCGCCCATCCATCCAACCAAGGCGCGCCACAGGTGCAGCGGCGCCGTCAGGCGGTCTGGATCCGGAAACAGATCTGCCCCCGTGGTTGTCAGGGCACTGACCATGTCAAAATAGGCGTTCAGGAATGTGGTCGTTCCCAGCGCATCGTGAAATGGAATCGCAAGAAAGACAGGCAGAATGGTGAAACATGCAAGCATCACCGCCAATTGTCCCAAAGTTCCGCGCCTTGGCACACGGTTGGACGAGGCCAGTGCGACACTGACGACCAGAAACAACCCTATGATACCGGAGTACAAAAACGACCGGGATGTATCGTGATCATCCAGCGCCAGCGCGTAAACTGCCGGAATCCACATGGCCAGTGACGCAATAGCCCAGATCAGAAGAAACAGCGGCAACCGCCGCAATAGCCCGATCTGTTGTATCCCCGCATGCGCCATCAGAAGAAATCGATTGAAACCTGCATCAGACGTTCGACCTCTGGCACATCGTTGGCCATGGCAAAGATCGCGACGACATCCTTTTCATCGATTCTGAGGCTGCCCGTCGGTCGCATAACCTCATCTCCTTTGCGCACGGCCCCCACCAGTACGCCCTCGGGAAAATCGATATCGCGCAGCTTTTGACCCGCCATGGGAGAGGTTGAAAGAACCTCAGCCTCGATCACTTCGGCCTCAGCATCTCCGATCGAGTAGACCTGTCGCACCCGGCCATGACGGATGTGGCGCAAGATCGAACTGACGGTGGTTGCCCGCGGATTGATATACGCATCAATCCCCAAAGGTCCCATCAGGGCCACCATACTGGGATCATTGATCAAAGCGATCGCCAGGGCACAACCCTCGGCCTTGGCGCGTACAGCGGCCAGCATGTTCGTGCGGTCGTCATCCGTAACCGCCAGCATTGCATCCGCCCTGTCGATACCGGCTTCGCTCAACAAACTGGCATCAAGGCCATCACCGTGCAGCACAATCGTCCGTTCCAGCGCCTCGGCGGCGATCTCGGCGCATCGGCGATCCCGCTCGACGATTTTGGCGCGCACGCGGCTTTTTTGTTCTTCCAGAGTTCGCGCCACTTCAAGCCCGACATTGCCCCCGCCCACGATCACCACACGATCCTGACGCTTTTGGGTCTTGCCAAACACCTCCATGGTGCGATCCACGTCTTTTACATTAGTAAAGACGTAGCATTCGTCGCCCACAAACAGCTGATCCTCGGATTCTGGTGCAAACAGCGTGCCATCGCGACGCACCCCCACTACGATCGAACTGAGCGTCGAGAACAAATCGGTCAGTTGCCGCAAAGGTGTGTTCACGATCGGGCAGTCTTCATCCACGCGAATACCCAAAAGCTGCGCCTTGCCGTCCATGAAAATCTCGGTGTCAAAGGCGGACGGGGCCGACAGGCGGCGCATCGCGGCAGCGGCAACTTCGCGTTCGGGGCTGATCACCACATCAATCGGCAGATGATCGCGCCGGTAAAGGTCCGAGTGGATCGCCTCAAGATATGATTTCGACCGCAGTCGCGCGATCTTGCGCTGGATCGAAAAGACCGAATGCGCCATCTGGCAGGTGACCATGTTCACCTCATCCGAATGGGTCGCAGCGATGATCATGTCCGCATCGCGCGCGCCTGCCCTTTCAAGCACATCGGGGTAACTTGCAAACCCGGCGATCCCCTGCACATCCAGCGTTTCGGTCGCCCGCCGTACCAGATCGGGATTGTTGTCGACAACGGTGACGTCGTTCAATTCACCCGAAAGGTGCCGCGCAATCTGCCAACCGACCTGACCCGCGCCGCAAATAATGACCTTCATGTTTCTGGCCCTTCTGCCTGAAAGGATTGAATGACAGATGGCCCCAAAGCGGTCAATTGAATTGTCATCGCCGATCAGCTGCGGCAAGATAAGCATATGAAAACGCTGTTTCCTATGCTCGTGCCTCTGATGGTGCTGTCCTCGTGCGGGCCGCTCTCGCTTTACTATCGCGAGGGTGAAACCGTGTCACGTCTGCAAAAAGAGACCACCCAGTGTCAGCTTAGGGCGGTCAAAGAGGTGCCGGTTGCCAATCAGATCCGCCAAAGCCCGCCGACTTATTGGCCCGGGCGCACATATTGTGACGGCAGAGGTCGTTGCTATCAATCCCCAGGCTGGTGGCAGCCCGGCAGGGTCTATACCGTCGATGTGAATCAGGGCCTGCGGAACACGGTCGAAGCGCAATGCATGGCCGGAAAGGGATTTCGCCCTGTCAGCTTGCCGCCCTGCAAGCAAAATGTGAAATCGGGGGTACCATTGGCGCGAACAACAACATTGCCGCCCCTCAACAGTGCCTCATGTTTTGTGAAGTTCGATGACGGGTCGTTTCAGATCATCACACCGGGGCAATCCGGATAAAAAAACCACGGTACCGCGCGATCGATCATTCCAGTCCGGTTGAAGCGCGTTTGCGCCGCGCGGCAAGCCACAAATGCAGAGCCATGGCAACAGCATAGAACCCGACCACGGCAATCAACATGCCCGCTTCACTAGTCCGCCACAGTATTGCAAGCAAAACAGGTGTGCCCAAAAGGTTACCCGCATTCCCCATCTGAGCCATGGCACCATAGCTCAGCGCCTGGTTTTCGGACGTTGAGTTCAACTGCGGCACCGCCGCAAAGCTGCCGCCCTGAACAAGCCCCAGCACCGCAAAAAGCGCAACGCAGACAACGGGCAACGTGGCACCAAGAAACAGGGCGCCTATCGTAAGGATAGACAGTCCGAAACCGAGGTTAACAACAAAAACACCAGAACAAACGCTCAGCAACACCGGAACGGTAAGCCAGGAAATCACGATCCCGGCCAACGGCATCAGACCAGCAATCATCGCACTGACATCGTCCGGCAATCTTCCCGGAAGAATGGCCAGCAGCGAGACAAAGGTCAGCGTGTAAAAGAACCACCCGAGCGCCGGAGCGGACACAAACGCAGAGCGATAGGTCTGTACGTGTATGTCAATCAGTGTTCGCACGCTCCAAAAGGGATTGTTCACCAAAGCCGATGCACTGTTGGGAAGGAAAGATACGATCAGGACGGCGATCAGAAACATCAGCGCGCCATGGGTAGCAAAATAAACCGGCAGCCCGACCTGAGCGATCAAGGGAAGCCCAAGCCATGCGTTCAGGGCAAAGGCGACACCAAAGAAACTGCTCCACAAAACCATTGCCGCGTTGCGCCATTTTCCAATCGTGATTTGCGCAATCAGTGTTGGTGCTGCGACAACGATAGCCAGATGAGAGACCCCTTCGACAACGCGGCTGACCAGCATCAGGCCCAAACCGGGGATACTGGCCTGAAACAGGGACACCGCCCCGCCAAGGGTCAAGCCAAACATCAGCAGCCGGACAGGCCCAACCCGCCCGGCTATCGCGCCGGACAATGCACCAAGAATCGCACCAATCAGGCTGATGACTGACAAAAGCCAGCCAATCTTATCCGCGTGCGCAGGATAGAGGGCTGCGACCTGAGCAAAAGGAACCGCGATCTTGGCGAATTGGGTCGCCGCACCTAGCCCGGCAAGCCAAAGCAACAAAACCTGTAACAAGATGCGTAATGGATGGGGCATAAGCCGGTTCTACTGCACCCGACCGCACAGGAATACGCATAAATTATGCGCGTCCCGACCGTGCCCCACTGACCAGCCGGACCGGCGTTCCATCCGACAGGTACAACCGTTCCCAGGTGATCTGTCCGGCACTGATCCGGATACGGTCGTGCCGCGCTTCGGAGGTTACAAACGACTTGGGGTTGGGCGCTTGCAAATCCCACCATCCCTCGTCCTGTAGCTCGGCCTCAGCCTGACGGATTTCGTCCGTCGCAAATTGCCAGAGGGACACGCCAAGCAGTGCCCGTTGGGTGGTTTTCCAGTCCCGCGCCCGCCTGCGGGAATAGGCCAGGCACAGGTGGCTGGCCTCCTCAACCAGATGGATGCAGTCTGCCGAGTTCACGACAAGCCGTCTTAGCGCGTTGTCATCCGCCCTGAAAGGAGCCAGCGCAGCAAACACCGAGTGTTGTTGATCAGGCGTTGGAAGCTGAATCCCGTTCTCCCATCTGGAAACCGTGGTCTGATCGACCTGCAGAACCTCGGCCAGCGCAGCTTGTTTCAATCCGATCGACCGTCGAAGTCGCTTTAACCGCCTGCCAAAAGCCGGGTAGCCTTCGACGAACCGGCCAGACAGATCAGAGTTCACCGTTCTCGCCATCAGTTCCACACATCCATCTGCCCGTGAACTATGACCCCAGACTCATTCCGCCGGTTCAGGTTCGTCGATTTGCGCGACCCGCGCACCAGATTTGTTCGAGGTCACAACACCCAGCGACTTAAGTTTGCGATGCAGCGCACTGCGTTCCATGCCGACAAAGCTGGCGGTGCGGCTGATATTGCCGCCAAAGCGGTTGATCTGGGTCAGCAGATACTCTCGCTCGAACGCTTCGCGGGCCTCGCGCAGCGGCAAAGTGGCCAGCGCACCCGACAAGACAACGCGGCCCGACTCTTCGGCCTTGTCTTCTTCATTGGGCAGCTCGCGCGCCTCAATCGGGCCGGTGCCGTCGCCCAGAATCAAAACACGTTCGATCAGGTTCTTCAACTGGCGCACGTTACCCGGCCAGGTCATTGTCTGCAGCAAAGCGACCGCCTCGTCCGACAGCTCCCGCATAGGCAACCCTTGGGTTTCGTTGCACATTTCGATGAAGTGCTGGGCCAGTACCGGTATATCCTCGCGCCGGTCCTCAAGTGAGGGTACGGAGATCGGAACCACATTCAGACGGTGATACAGCTCTTCCCGGAAACGCTCGGCGGCGATTTCATCATCAAGATCCTTGTTGGTTGATGAGATCACCCGAAGATCCACGCGCACTTTGTCCGAGCCACCCACGCGCTGGAATTGCTGATCCACCAGCACCCGCAGGATTTTGGACTGTGTGCCCAAAGGCATGTCGGAAACTTCATCAAAATAGACCACGCCGCCATGAGCTTCTTCCAGCAATCCGGATTCCACACCACGTTCGGCCGATTCCCGGCCAAACAGAACTTCTTCCACACGCTCAGGTTCAATCCCGGCACAGTTGACGGTCACGAACGGAGCGTTCGCACGGTTGGAGTGGGCATGGATATAACGCGCAGCAATTTCCTTGCCCGAACCCGCAGGTCCACGCAGCATGACGCGACCGTTTGATTTGGTCACCTTGTCCAACTGCCCCTGCATGGCCCGGAACGACGCGGATTTGCCGATCATGTCCGAGTTGTTGACCTCTTTCCGCTTCAGCGACGCGTTCTCGCGCCGCAGACGAGACGTCTCCATCGCGCGGCGGATCACCACCATCAACTGGTCAATGTTAAACGGTTTCTCGATAAAGTCGTAAGCACCCTGTTTGATGGCAGCAACAGCGATTTCAATGTTGCCGTGGCCCGAAATAATCACCACCGGCACATCCGGGTTATCGCGCTTTACCGTCTTGAGAATATCAATCCCGTCCATGCGGCTGTCTTTCAGCCAGATATCCAGGATCAACAGACCCGGCGGTTCGGAATTGATCGACGCCATGCACTCGTCCGAGTTGGCTGCCAGCCGGGTTGAATAGCCTTCGTCCTCCAGAATGTCGGACACCAGCTCGCGAATATCGCGCTCGTCATCTACGATCAGAATGTCGCTCATCTTTGGCCTGCTTTCAGTTTGTTGGTTCTAATTGCCTGCTTCTGCGGCGCAACGGTTGGGGACATACTTGCCCCAGGCAAACGGATCACTGCCATTGCGCCAAAATGGTCCTGTCCGTCGAATACGGGCGCGTCCTCAAGGGTCAGCGCGCCGCCATGCTCTTCTATGATTTTCTTAACGATCGGAAGACCCAACCCGGTCCCTTCGTCGCGTGTCGTTACATAAGGTTCAAACAAACGCGCCCGGTCTTCCGGCAGACCGATCCCATTGTCTGCAATGGTGATGACTGTACCCGCATCATCGCTTGAAACCGCCACCTTGATCTGTGGCACCAGGTTTTCCGGAGCACCCTTTTCTTTCAAGGTAACAATGGCTTCTCCGGCATTCTTAATCAGGTTCGTCAACGCCTGGTTGAGCATGGTCGCATCTACATCCGCCATGATCGGCTGCTGCGGCAGATCGGCGTCAATCTGTACGTCCGGCTGTCCCGCCTGTTGCAAAAGTACGGCTTCGCGTACCAGTTCGACAAGGTCCTCTTCGCGGCGAACGGGCTCGGGCATCCGCGCGAACTTGGAAAACTCATCCACGATACGCCGCAGGTCATTGGTTTGCCGCACGATGACGCCGGTCATCGATTCAAGGCTGCCGCTGTCTTCCTCATCCAGTTTGCGGGCGAACTTGCGCTTGATGCGCTCTGCGCTGAGCTGGATCGGCGTCAATGGGTTCTTGATTTCATGTGCAATGCGGCGGGCCACGTCACCCCACGCCGCCATTCGCTGCGCGCTGACCAGATCGGTTACATCGTCAAAGGCAACCACATAGCCTTCCAGCCCGCCATCCTCTCCACGACGGATAGCCATGCGAACCAGCAGGTTTTCAAGCTGCCCCTTACGTGTGACCTTAACCTCACCCTGAACAGCCTCCTGCCCGCTGTCCTTGAGGCTTTCAAACAAAGGCAGAAACTCGGGAACCGCAATGCCGATAGCCAGGTGTTCTTCACCACGCGACCAGTCCAGCAAGCGTTCAGCCGAGCGATTGACAAACGTAACGCATCCATCGGGGTCCACGCCGACAACACCGGACGTGACCGAACTGAGCACGGAATCAAACAGGCGACGCCTGCTTTCGATTTGCTGGGTATTTTCCAGCAGTGTGTCCCGCTGCCCTTTTAGTTGTCGGGTCATCTGGTTGAAATATCGGCCCAACATCGCAATTTCGTCGTCGCTGGCCTCTTCGATGACCTGAACGCTCAAGTCTCCGGCGCCGACCCGCTGCGCCGCTGTGGTCAAACGTCCGACCGGGCGCGACAACCGTTCGGCAAACCACATCCCCAGCGACATCGCAGCCAGGATCAGGATCAGCGCAAAGCCCAGATAAAGCAGACCGAATTCGAACAACACCCTGCCCCGTTCACTTTCCAGCTGCTGATAGAACTGCGCCGTTTCCTTGGTGTCATCCAGCAGCGTCAACAGCTGCCCATCCACCTCGCGGCTAACATAGAGGTAGCGGTCCAGATAAGCGGTCAGAGGTACAAGCGCGCGGAATTCATTATTCGGCCAGTCGGCAATGATCAGCAGCCCCTTATCTGCCGCTTCCGTCATTTGCTCGGCTGTTGGTGCCTCATAGTTGAACAGATAGGACCGATCCCCGCGCGACCGGATTTCGCCCGTTCCGTCGATGACATAGGCTTCGCGCAATCCGCGCTGAATCCGGGCCTGCCCCTGCGCCAGAACCTCGCGGAGTTCGGCATCAGAAATGTAAAACTCCACCGAACGTGCATTGTTCAGGAACCGCGCCAGAACCGTAGCGTCCTGCGTCAGACCGCTGCGATGTTCCTGCTCATAAGCCTCTGCCGCCGTCAGGGAAGACCCGACAACCTGGCGCACGCGATCCGAAAACCAGCCTTCCAGGCCGATATTCACGGTCAGGCCGGCAAAAATGGCGACCGTAACGGTCGGAACCAGCGCAAGCAGCGTAAACGCCCCAATCAGGCGCAAATGCAGGCGCGAGCCCGCCGACTTGGCCCGTCTGGCCGCAATCAGGCTGCCCAACTGACTGAGCACCAAAGCCGCAACGACCAAAACATAGACAAGATCGGCCAGCAGAATCAGCCGCAATGTCGGCGCGGTCGCACCTAGGTCAAAGGGACCAATGACAAGATATGTGGCAAGCGCCAGAACAGGCCCCATGAGGACCAGCCCAAAGGTGCCGAAATTGCGCAGTTTCCGTGATTTACGCCATCGACCAATTGATGGGATCATCCCGCTCTGTGCTCGGGTTGCCACCGTCTGCCCTCATCCTGATGTGCCGCTTGTGCGGCTTACCGCCATATTTCGTGATCTTTTCCCGACAGATGCCGGGATGCCACGGTTTGTGTGGCGATATTACATCAGTTTGCGGCGCCGTGTCACCTGAATATCGAGATCTGTAATCTTTTTTCGCAGCGTATTTCGGTTAATCCCCAGTAAATCAGCACATTTTGCCTGGTTCCCACCAGTTGCATCCAGTGCGATTTCGATCAGCGGGGCCTCAACTTCACGCAATATCCGCTGATAAAGGCCCGGTGGCGGCAATATATTGCCGTGCAGATCGAAATACCGTCGCAGGTGACGCTCGACCGAGGTTGAAAGCTTCTCGCGTTCGCCGCCGCTCAGAACCGGTGCAGCTTCGGGCTGGCTGCCCAACACCATTTCCACCTCGGCCTTTGAAATCTCATCTGCCCGACTGGTCAGCCCCAAACGGCGAACGGCGTTTTCCAGTTGCCGCACATTCCCCGGCCATGAATAGCGCCGCACCAACTCAACCGCTTCCGGGCTGAGCCACCGCTTGTTGCCATTTTCCTTCTCCTCCCGGGCCAGAAAATGTTCGGCCAGCAGCGGAATATCGTCGACCCTTTCGCGCAATGAGGGCACGTGGATCGTCGCCCCACACAAACGATAATACAGGTCCTGACGGATACGGCCGTTTTCCATCCCATCGGTCAAGTTTGTCTGGCTGGTTGCCATGAAACGCGGAACATGATCACCGGGCGTATCCATCATACGCACCACGCGGGCTTGAATTTCATCGCCGATATCCGCGATTTCATCTATCAGCAGCGTACCGCCACGCACCCGCGCCATCACGCGGGCCGGGCCCTCCAGATCGCTTAGGTCGGCTGCGGTGACTGTGACAAAGGGTAATGTACGCCGATCCGAATAGTCGTGAATTGCCCGGGCAATCAGCGACTTACCCGTTCCGCTTTCACCCGAGATCATAACCGGCAGGTCGGTATTCATCACGCGTGCGACCAAACGATACAAGGCCTGCATAACTGGCGTGCGGCCGACCAGAGGCAGCTCATCCGGGCGTTCGCCACCTGCCTGTATGGGTTCCGGCTGTGCGCGCTGCTTCTGATCCAGCGCCCGCGCCGTGCGTTTCATCAAATCCGGCAGGTCAAACGGTTTGGGCAGATAGTCATATGCGTCAGCCTCAGCCGCCTGAATTGCGGTCATGATCGTGTTTTGCGCGGAAATCACGATAACCGGCAATCCAGGGCGATCCTTTGCTATCTTCGGCAGCATCTCCAGACCGTTGCCATCGGGCATGACAACGTCCGAGATCACCACGTCGCCTTTGCCTTCGCCGACCCAACGCATCAGGGTGGTCAGCGAAGATGTTGCGTGCACCTTGCATCCGGCCCGCGTCAGCGCCTGCGTCAGAACAGTGCGGATTGTGCGGTCATCATCCGCAACCAGTACGGTGCCATCCATCAGGTGCTCTCCTTCTTGTGTTCGGTTGCATCTCGCGGTGCGCGGCGCAGCGACAGTTTGAATACGGTGCGGCCGGGCACGGAGTCGGCGGAAATCCAGCCGTCATGGTCGGAAACGATCTTGCTGACCAGCGCCAACCCCAGACCGGTGCCGTTTTCCTTGCCCGACACGAACGGGTCAAAGATATCACCCCGGATATCCTCGGGCAGGCCCGGACCGTCATCGATGATCTCGATCTGCAACGGCAGGGAATGACCCGATCCGTCGCTTCGGCGCAGGCGGAAGGAATGTTCGAAATAAGTGCGCAGACGGATCGTACCGCCCTGCGGCCCCGCAGCCTCGGATGCGTTTTTCAGCAGGTTCAGAACCACCTGAAGAAACTGGTCCGGATCGCCATAGGCCAGCGGCAATGAAGGATCGTAATCCTCGATGATTGTCATATCCGCGCCAAATCCCAGCAGCGCGGACCGCCTTGCACGGTCCAGCACATCGTGGATGTTGACCGGCCTGAGGTCCGGTTTCTGCAAGTTGCCGAATTGCTCGACCTGCTCCAGAAGCTTCACGATCCTTCGGCTTTCGGCCACAATAAGGTCTGTAAGTTCAAGATCCTGTGACGAAATGTTCATGCTCAGCAGTTGCGCTGCACCGGTAATCCCTGCCAACGGGTTCTTAATCTCGTGCGCCAGCATCTCGGCCATGCCAATCGCCGACTGCGCCGCTGACTTGACCGTGTTACCCAAGGTCATCCTGCCCGCCAGTTCACGAGGCGTTATGATCATGATCATCGACCCCGGATGGCCGACCAGAGGCGCGATCTGCAACGCACATTGCAACGGCGCGCGATTCCCAGAACCCGCATCCACATCGTTTACAAACAGTGGCGTGCCTTGCGAGCGGGCGCGCAGGAATGCTTCCTCCAGCGGTGCGTCAACGGCGATCTGGTCCCATACCGGATGCCCGATTACCGACCGGCGCGAGGCATTCAAAAACCCCTCGCCCGCCGAATTCACATCTGCGATGCGGTCGTTTTCATCAATAATAAAAGCCGGAACCGGCAATGAGTTCCAGATGTTGGCGTTGGAATTCATGCCGCCACCTCGCCCGTTTCGGCAAGTGCGTCCCCAAGCAGACGCAGGACTTCATCCGTGCTGCGCGACGTCAGAACCGCCCGCCGCAGCGGCGCAGGGGTTGCGGCCTGATCCATGTACCATCCCAGATGCTTGCGGGCGACACGCAGGCCCAGATCGGCACCGTAAAATCCCAGCATCGCCTGATAATGCGTGCGCACCATGTCGATCAGGTCATTCCCGACCGGAATATCCGGCGCATCCGCCCCGTAAAGGTCGTGACTGATCTGCGCCAGTAGCCAGGGTTTACCCTGTGCGCCACGCCCGACCATGACCCCATCTGCACCAGATTGTTCCAAAGCGGTTCGTGCGGCTGCTGTGTCTACAATATCTCCGTTCGCAATAACCGGAATCGACACGGCCTGTTTAACGGCCCGGATTGCGCTCCAGTCAGCGCGCCCCTTGTAGAACTGGCATCGCGTGCGTCCGTGGATCGTAACCATCTGAACGCCTGCCCCTTGTGCACGGCGCGCAACCTCGGGGGCATTCAGCAGGGTGTCATCCCACCCCAGACGGGTCTTCAATGTCACTGGAACGTCGACTGCACTGACAACGGCCTCGATCAGCGTCAGTGCGTGGTCCGGTATTTTCAGCAGGGCCGAACCGGAATACCCATTTGTTACCTTTTTGGCAGGACACCCCATGTTAATGTCGATCACCCGCGCTCCACGATCAGCAACCTGACGCGCGGCCTCGGCCATCCAATGCGCCTCGCGCCCTGCCAGTTGCACAGCTGTGTTTTCCACATCGGCGGACAGTTCGGCGCGCTCCCGCACTCCGGGTTTGGCCTGCACCATTTCCTGACTGGCGACCATTTCGCTGACGACCATGCCGGCACCAAAGCGCATAACCAGATCCCGAAACGGGCGATCTGTGATTCCGGCCATCGGGGCCAGCAAAACCGGCGATGTTACGAGTTTGTCAGCGAAGCGCAAAGTCAACGTGCTTAATCCTTGGGCAGTTGCAGTTCTGATATCGAATTCCACGCATATGAACAACAAAACGACGCGCAACAAGCCCGCAAAACCATCATCTGCCTATTTTTTAATCACCAGACCATAGGTGATTGCCACTGCAATCACTGCCGCCTAAACAAACGCAACAAAATGGAGTGCGCGCGGCATGACCACAGCTGCCATCATAGTCGCCGCAGGCCGCGGCCTGCGCGCAGGGGGCGACGTCCCAAAACAGTGGCGCGGCCTTGCAGGCCGTCGCGTGGCAGACTGGACAATCGATCGGTTCCGCGGACAGGTCGCCCATATCGTTCTGGTCTTATCCGACGAAGACACTCTGGTCTGGGAGGAGTTTCGTGATACCGATCTGATCCTCGCCTCGGGCGGCACAGATCGCACGGGTTCTGTACGCAACGGTTTGAAGGCCCTGGCGCACCTCGACGTGAAGCGCGTCCTGATTCATGACGTTGCCAGACCCTGCGTTTCGTCGCGCACCATTCAGGACGTCTTGAACGCATTGGACGTACATCAGGCCGCCGCCCCCGGACTGGCGGTGACTGACGCCTTGTGGAAAGGACAAGACGGGGCCGTGACAGGCACGCAAGACCGCAGCAACCTGTTTGCGGCGCAAACACCGCAAGGCTTTCACTATGACACCATCACCGCCGCCCATGCGGCGCATCCGGGCGGTGCTGCTGATGATGTTGAGGTTGCACGCGCTGCGGGGGTAGATGTCTGCATCGTACCGGGCGATGCGGACAACCTGAAGATCACCCGCCCCGAGGATTTTGCCCGGGCGGAACGTATCATGGGAATGGATATGGATGTAAGACTTGGCAACGGCTATGACGTGCACCGATTTGGCGACGGGGATCATGTGGTCCTTTGCGGTGTGAAGGTTCCCCATGATCGCGGGCTGCAGGGGCATTCAGATGCGGATGTCGGGATGCATGCTGTAACCGACGCGATTTATGGCGCATTGGCGCAAGGGGATATCGGACAGCATTTTCCGCCCTCGGATCCGCAATGGAAAGGGGCCGCCAGCGAGATCTTTCTGCGTCACGCGGTCGAACTGGCCGGACAGATGGGGTATCGCATCTCGAACGTGGATTGTACGCTGGTCTGTGAATACCCGAAGATTGGCCCTCACGCCGCTGTTATGCGCGAAGAAATGTCCAAAATCATGGGTTTGCGTGCCGATCAGGTCTCGGTCAAGGCCACCACGTCCGAGCGTCTGGGCTTCACCGGTCGCAGTGAAGGCATCGCATCGCTTGCGACGGCCTGCCTGGTGAAATCATGAACGCGGCGCTGTTGATTGGCACCGTTGGCGGCGTCGGATATATACGCCCTGCCCCCGGCACCTGGGGTTCGCTGGCCGCGCTGCCGATGGCTTGGGTCCTGCACACGCTGGGCGGATTCCCATTGCTGGCAATCGCAACGCTCGTGGTGTTCGCAGGCGGCCTGTGGGCCACGCGCGTGATGACCGACGGCCAGGACGATCACGACCCGTCGGAAATCGTCATCGATGAGGTCGCGGGCCAGTTCATTGCCCTCTGGGCGATCTCATATCCGTCCTGGGCGCATGGGATCGACATTACCGCCCTCTGGCCCGGCTGGGTTGCCGGGTTCGCTCTGTTCCGCCTGTTCGACATCACTAAACCCGGCCCCGTCGGTTGGGCAGATCGTCGCGGCGATCCTATGGGAGTGATGCTGGACGACGTGATTGCGGGTATTTTCGCAGCCGTTGGCGTGATGGTTCTGGCTGGCATCACGCACGGGGTTCTGGGCCTATGAACGTGCCCGACCTGCTGAACCGCGCCAAAGCGCAGGGCGTTATGATCGCAACAGCGGAAAGCTGCACCGGCGGTATGGTCGCTGCGGCCCTGACGGATATACCCGGCAGCTCGGCCGTCGTGGATCGGGGTTTTGTCACCTATACCAACGGGGCCAAGCAGGACATGCTGGGTGTGCTAGCGGAAACCCTGCAGGTTTTCGGCGCAGTGTCCGAAGAGGTTGCGCGCGAAATGGCCGAAGGCGCATTGCGCAACTCACAAGCTCAGCTTGCGGTCGCGATTACCGGCATTGCCGGGCCGGGCGGGTCTGAATTCAAACCCGAAGGGCGCGTATGTTTCGGACTGGCCAGAGAAGGCCGGGAAACCCGAACAGAAACGATTGAGTTTGGCGCGCAAGGGCGGGATGCGGTGCGCCGCGCCGCGCGGGATCATGCGCTGGCGTTGCTTCTGACTGGGTTTTCATAACGCGCACCTTTTTTAAGCATTATCTGCCCATAGCCGCCAAAACTGTCATCACTTGAACAAAAGGCGACAAAATAGGCGACCAATTCGGGTATTGCCTCTTTTTTCCTCACCTGCCCTCCGCTTCAAGGCTCTGCACATACACTCACTCGATCCCGGGCGTTGTCAGATGACCTGCCCGGGAAACCATGCAGGGAAAAGGAGAGCGGCCCATGAATGGAGCCGATACAGCCTGGATCATTGTTGCTACAGCACTGGTCCTTTTCATGACATTGCCGGGGCTGGCCTTGTTTTACGGCGGGCTTGTACGTGCCCGAAACGTGCTCAGCGTTTTTATGCATTGCTTTGCCATTGCCTGTTTGATGAGCATTCTGTGGCTGGTTGCCGGGTACTCCATCGCCTTTGGAGCCGGTGAAAGTGGGCTTTGGGGTGGTTTGGGCAAGGCTTTCCTCAACGGTGTTGATGTAGACAGCCTTGCTGGCACTCTACCGGAAATCCTGTTCTTTGCCTTTCAGATGACCTTTGCCATCATCACCCCAGCCCTGATCGTGGGCGCATATGTCGAACGGGTGGGCTTTGGCTTTGTGCTGACCTTCTCGGCGCTGTGGATGCTGCTGTGCTATGCGCCTGTGGTTCACTGGATCTGGGGCGGTGGCATGCTGGCCGATGGTGGTATTTTGGGCGACATTGGCGTGCGTGATTTCGCAGGTGGTATCGTGGTGCACGAAACCGCTGGTCTGGCAGCCCTGATCATCGCCGTCATCCTTGGCCCGCGCCGCAACCGCACGACCCCGCCGCATAATCCCGGATATGTCATGGTCGGCGCCGCGATGCTATGGGTCGGCTGGTTTGGCTTCAATGGCGGTTCGCAACTGGCCGCGGACGGTGGCGCTGCGATGGCGATGACCGTTACCCACCTGTCCGCCGCAACCGCCTCGCTGACGTGGGCGCTTTGGGAACGCATCCGCTTTGGCAAAGCCTCGATGGTGGGTCTTGTTACCGGAACAATTGCAGGTCTGGCTTCGATCACGCCCGCTTCGGGTTTTGTGGGTCCGGTTCAGGCCCTTATCATCGGCGCTGTTGCGGGCGTTCTGTGTCAGGAAGCCGTCAGCCTGGTGCGCAACAAGCTGAATATCGACGATACGCTGGACGTGTTCGCGGTACATGGCGTCGGAGGCATCTTCGGCACCATCATGATCGCCGTGTTTGGCCTTGGCACATGGACCGCACAGTTGGGCGGGCTGGTTATCGTGGGTGTCTTTACGGCAGCTGTCACGATAGTTCTGGTCAAGGCGGTTGCACTGATCACACCACTTCGCGTAAACGCCGAGACCGAGACAAATGGCCTTGACCTCTCGGTACATGGTGAGCGGGCCTATGACATGAGCAGCTAAGCCCACCTTGGCTGCCTATCGCCCGTAAGGGCAAAAGCGGACCTGTCATGGGTCCGCTTTTCTTGTTTTCGCATCTTGTCCACGTACGACACACCCAAAACACCCTGAACCTTCAGGGCAAATGATCAGCCTGACGCAGGATGCGCATTGGTTCCCTTCGGAATTACGATCCGGCATTCCAGACCGCCAAGCGAGCTGGATGCACCCAGATCAAGCCGACTGTCATAGGCCTTTAACAAATCAACCGCGATGGCCAGCCCAAGGCCGCTGCCCGAAACAGAGGTATCCAGCCTCCCCCCCGATCGCAACGCCTCGCGGTGAGCGTCCTGAGGAATTCCCGGGCCATCGTCGTCAATCACAACTTCGATCCCGTTCGAGGTTCTCATAGCCGTCATGCGGACCTTGTGTTTGCACCATTTGACCGCGTTATCCAGCAGGTTACCCAAGACTTCTTCGATATCCTGCGCGTCCATTCGCACCCAAAGACCGGGGTCGCGTTCAATTTCCAATGACTTTCCTTCGCGCTCGGCCATGGTCGTGAACAGACGCTCCAGCCGATCAATCGAATGAGACAGATCAGTACGAGAATGGGTCAAGTCTGCAGTGTTCAGCGCCCGCATTCTGGCCAAAGACCGGCCCAGTTGCGCGTCAATGCGGTCGAGAGCTTCAACAGCGGTTTCCGTAGAACCTCCCGCTTCGGACAACAGCAGCAGTTCATTGCGCATGATTGCAGTAGGTGTTTTCAGGGCATGGGCCAAATCTGCCGCCTGACGACGTGATCCCGATACGATTTCCCGGTTTCGACGCAAGAGCTGGTTCAGATCCTCGACCAGAGGAGACACCTCTTCTGGATAATCGCCTGGCCTAAGGTCTTCGTCCCGATCCCAACGATGCGCCACATCTGACCGAAGCTTTCTGAGTGGCGTCAGGATGATTGACGTCAGAAGTAGCGACCCAACGACACCGATCAGACCAACCAGCGCAAAAACCGGAAGCAGGCTTTGTTGTGCAGCGCGGCGTTCCGCGACAAGCTGGGCCTGACTTTCGGCAACGCTGACCCCCCAGACCGTACCATCCTCATAGGTAATTTTCTGAAAGGCTCCTCGTAAAGCTTCGCTTTCCGGACCGGGAGTGTTCCAAAGCGTCGTTACATCAGGGTTCCCCGGCGGTTCGGCAATGACTTCATCAAACAAGGAAGCCGAGGTAAAGATCTCACCTTCGCTGTTGCTGACTTGCCAGTATCTGCCGGAATACGGTGTGCCATAGGCTGGATCGAACATCAGATTCCGCAGCGCATCCGGGTCATGGGTCGTAACGCTCAACCCAACGACCAGTTGCGTGTGACGATCAAGTAGTGCGGTATCAAACCTGTCTGAAACGCGGGCATTGATGAACGAGAACACGGCCAGCGTACCAACACCCACTGAAAGGGCACCCGACGCGATCCCCCCCAGTAGAGCCCGTTGACGCAGGGATAACATCAGGCAGAGTCGATCATGTATCCGCGGCCCCGAATCGTTGTGATCAGATCAGGGCCAAGTTTTTTGCGCAGACGGGTTATGAAGACGGCAATGGTGTTCGAGTCCCTGTCTCCATCGTATTCGTAAATATGTTCCGACAACTCGGTCCTTGAGATCATACGCCCAACATTATGGGCCAGATATGTAAGAACAGCCAACTCCTGCGCGGTCAGGTCGATTGGAACGCCATCCGCCGTTACACGCCCGTTGCGGGTATCCAGCACAACATTTCCCATTTCGACGACGGGATTCAACTGACCGCTCTGCCGCCGCAGTATGGCACGGACCCGCGCCGCCAGTTCGGGCATATGGAACGGTTTGGTCATGTAGTCGTCCGCGCCTGCGTCCAATCCGTCGACCCTTTCGCTCCAGCCATCGCGGGCCGTGAGGATCAGCACCGGGGTCTTGATGCCCGCGCTGCGCCATTCCCGCAGAACTGAAATGCCATCTCGTTCTGGCAATCCAATATCGAGGATGATCATGTCATAGGGTTCTGTTGCACCCAGATGCAAAGCTTCCAGGCCGCTGTTCACAATGTCCACGACCCGACCTTCAGCGTTCAACAGTTTCTTGATCTGCTCGCAAAGGCGCGGTTCGTCTTCTGCCAGTAAGACTCTCATACTTGGGAATTATAGGCCTGCGAATGGCAGTTTAACCATTACTTTTTACCACCCCCGTTGCCGCCGCCGTTTCCGCCACCGTTACCACCGGAGTTGCCACCACCGTTACCACCGGAGTTTCCGCCACCGTTACCTCCGGAATTGCCTCCACCATTGCCGCGACCGCCACCGCTGTTCCCACGGTTGCCGCTTTGACCACCATTTGCGTTGGCAGAAGACTTGCCTTGAGATTTCGCATTGGCCGAGTTTCCGGGCGCAGATTTGGCCGCTTCTGAGATTTGTTTGCCGATCTTGGACCTGTTGGAAACGACAACGCCGGTTTTTGCGTTAACAATAACACTGACAATCTTCCCGTTCGGTTTTTTGACCAGCACGCGGTAGTAAACTTTGTCGGCCTGAAAAGCTCGCGCATCAATGGGCGTACCGCCAAAGACCTGTTCGACCCCTTTGATGACTTTCTGCAACCGGATTGCGTTGCCCGAGGTTGTTGCTTTGCGCAGTTCTGTCTGCTTCAGCTCACGAACGGCTGCATTGCCTTCTCCGGGCTGGAGAACGGCAACAAGAAACAAGATGGTTAAGAGCTTTCTCATCTTCAGCACTCTTTACTGCGCAACCACCTTAACAATCTACCGATTTCAACATGAACTGGCGATGAACGAGCAGTTCGGCGTGGGTTCAATGATGATGGGTTTAGATGGCACCTGTCAGATATTGATTCCGGCAAGCGTTTTCTGTGTGTGCAAAGCGCGAAACACACTGCCGGTCCAAATGAAACCCGCGTTTGACCTACGAGGACCGCTATGAAAACCAACTTGACCGGCGTGCTGAAGGCCTCCGCTCTCGCAATCGCAATGTTGGGCTCCACCGCAATTGTGGCGGCAGTTGCCCTTCCTGATGTGGCCTATGCCAAAGATGGTAATGGCAACGGTGGGGGCAATGGTGGCGGTAAAGGAAACGGCGGCGGTAAAGGAAACAGCGACGGCGCCGGAAATGGCAAAGGCGGCGGTAATGGGGCGGCTAAAAGTGGTGGTTCAAAATCCGCCGGTAAGTCGGGGCGCACTACCTCTGGCGCAAAGGGTTCGAAGTCAAAATCTTCGAAGGGAAAATCGTTCTCTTTGAAAGAATTGTTTACCGGTAAGAAGTCCAAGAAAACTCAGACCAAGACCGCACCGGCAGCGCACGCGACAAAATCCAAGGTTCAAGTCGAGGAAACGGACCTGACCGATTCCCATAAGAAGGGGAATAAACTGGCTGCCGCGCTGGGCGTCCACCCTTCGGAACTGGGCGCACTGAACGCAGCCAACGCAAGTGAGAAGGCCCTTCAGAACGCTGCCCCGAATTCGCGCGTCGGTCGCATTGCAACCTATCGCGACACAGTTTTGGCTGGCGACAGCATCCGAGCGGAGCTTGCCGAAAAACAAGACCTTCTGGATGATATGACCCCGCCGGAGCGCTCCAGCGCTGAAATCAATGACGACCTTGAGGATGCGCTGGCCGATGTTCAGGAAAAGCAGGACATCGTCGATGATCTCGAACAGCAACTGGCAGATGCGGGAGGCACCAATCCTGATATCGAGGACGCACTTCAGGACGCAAACGATGATCTGCAAGCTTCCAAAGATGCCGCCGACAGCCTGAATGCCGAAAAACAGGCAGCCTTGGAGTACGAGGAAGCCGTGCAAAACGTCGAAGACCTGGCAGACGCCGTTGAGCAGCAGTCACTCGATGAGCGCGCGGCATTGGAAGACGCTGCGAACAAACCCGTCACCGACGAGGTCGAGGCTGCTGTAAAGGCAATGCTCGGACTGGATAGCTAATAGCTTTTGCCTTCATTCTTATGAAGTGGGCAGAAGACCGGGCCAGCTAAGTGATTACCAGCCGTTTGGCTGGCCCGACTTTCCCATTAAGATTCTGACCGCCAGGTTGTATTGCGCGTATGCCCGACGCAAGTTGGCAAAGGTTACTGAGAAAAAATTTAGCCCGCTCCAATTCGGAGCGGGCTTTATCTTTCCCTGATCAAGTTGATCCGGAAATCCATCGGGCGTCTGATTTTCAGAAGTCCCGGTTCGCCTCTTCTAGTCGCTTGTTATTTACGATTTCTGTCAGTGCATTTTCGATAGGAGGGAAGCGACTGCTGCTCGAATTTGTATTACTTGAAACTTCGCCGTTCATGACGGGATTATGGGGTTGCATTGTCGCACATGCATACGGCGCAACCTCAATAGCAGTCTTAATCATGCTGTTCCCCTTCCATTCAACCGGACGTGGTTTGCCCGGCCTGTGCGATCAGTATGCCCCGAGCCAGTTGAACACTCAGAGAATACATTGTTCACATTATGTTAATGTTGTCGCGAAATCATGAACAACGACTAAGTGGCTAACAAAACAGGATATTTTTTCGTCATCAGATACAATCAGACTGGAAGGGCATAAAAATCTGACGCGCTCTCCCCACTCCGTAGGGTTGTTTCCTCCCCACGAAAGCGGCAGTTGGTCATGGCGAACGAGTCAGATTCCCTACATTGCTATAGAGAGCAAAATTGCGGCCGAAATTTAGAAACTTACAAGACAGCCGAAGAAATTGCGACTAAGTTCAGCAGTTGTTCGACCGTCATGGCACAACAATGGGCAGGACCATGACGACAGATGGATCCTTAAAAGATCAAGAAAAGGTCTTCAGACCGTCCTGATAGCAATCCATTCGGTTCGCTAACCCGCGATCTGAGCAAAACCCCTGTCAGCATCAACGCTTCGGTTCAATAGATGCAAAAGCTCGACCTGGCTCGTCGCCCCTGTTTTGGAAAAAATGGAACTTAGGTGCGAACGAACCGTTGTCGGGCCAATGGACAGAGTCTCCGAAATCGTCTTCACTGTCATTCCCTCTTTCATCATCGCACATACCCGAAACTCGCATCTGCTGAGGTCGGCCGGATTATGTGGATCAAGGATCGGAACAAAGCGATTGTTGCTGTTGAACTTGGACCGGTGACTCCGAAGAACCTCGGAATTGGCAGCAACTGTTCCGGGCAAGCGTTTTCTCCAGCCAGACGATAATGTTGGAGCCAGCGCACTTATCAGATCAAGTTCGAAGGTCTGCGGGTGAATACTGTAGTGAAGCTCGATGTAATCAACCTGCGCTCCGGTTACGTCCAGCGGAATCAGGATAACCTCCACCAGCCCCTCAGGCCTTTGGGGCCGACAATGGGACATTGGTGATGCGTCGGATAACACCAAGTCTGATAGTTTCCAGACTGAACCCGGCCTTGCAGTTGATATACATTCTCCAATAACCAACTCTGCCTGCGTTTGCGGCTGTGAAGGCCAGATTTTCCCCTGCTGGACACAACAGCGCGCAATATGCTTTGCCTTCCAATCCTTTTTCTGCATTCTGACAATTAGAACCGCATCAGCATTTGCCAGGCGCATTAAACAATTTACGGATCGAGACACGGAGCCATTACCGCATAGGGCCTGAGTCCACTCCACTACAAAGTCCAGACTCTCCCTCGCCTGAGCGCTCTTTAAAAAACTCACACTCATAACAATTAACCATTCAACCAAACAGACCGACCAAACAAACAGGTTCGGGTTACTACAACGAATTTGTGTCCCTTTCGAAGTCACAGCAACCGGAATTATCGGCTTGTCTGCACGAGAAGTTTTCAAACAAAGCCTTTTAAGAAACTTTATATATCTGTTTTTAATATGCTTTTCTGAGTCTTGTCATCACTGAACCGCACGATGCCAATCCGCAAACGCCAGACCGGTCAGTAAAAATCAACCACCATCCCGCTCACAATCGCGACCCGGCTCAATTCATTGTTTCCGAAAAAGGTGATTCGCCATACGTTAATACGTTGTTAATGCAGGGTTAAAAGTATTCTCCCAAAAGGGTTATTTGCTATAATTATTTCTATCATTAGTTGTATTTCAATTACCTTTGAAGGAAGGCACGCACTTCCCCCGATCCTATTCTGATTTCCGAGCTAATGCATTTTCGCCTGGCTTGCGCTCAAGAGTACGGAGTGCTGAAAACGTCTAACCTATTTGGGGGAAATAATGACTAAATTCATGAAGAAGTTTGTTAAAAACGAAAGCGGCGCAGCAATCGTCGAGTATGGCCTGGCTCTTTTGGTCGTGGCGTCGATTGCAGTTGGCGCATTCTCGTATCTGGGCACTACCACCAACACAAACGTGACTGGTGCATGCGCTGCTCTGGGTAGCGCGACCTGCTGACCCAAACACACTTACCAAAATACTGAGTTCTGCGCCGCCGCGCCACTGTTGCGGCGCAGAGTTCACCGCCAGGAATTTCGCGAAAGCAAGACGACCGAAGTTCCATATTTCAGAACGTAATTGTTGGAGAGAGTGATGCGTATCAGGCCAATCATTTCTACACTGTTTGGAATTGCGATAGCGTCCGGTTCCGTTTACCTGGCGAAAGATCACATTCAGTTTAAGACAAGCACTGCCGATGTCTCGCCAGATGCCGATCTGGTTGAGATTTACGTGGCCCGATCAGAAATTGCTTTTGGTCAAACGATCGAAGCGCACGACGTCACAATTCACCCCTGGCCGCGCGAGGCGCTCCCGGCCGGAGTTTTCACGGACATTGATGTACTTGTTCCAAACAATCGCCGTCAGCTGCGGCGCGCCAAGGGCCGGTTCTATCCCGGCGAAGTAATGCTTCTTTCCAAGGTTTCGAACTTTGGAGAAAAAGTCACCCTTGTTCAGAAGTTGGGTGAAAACACACGCGCCATGGCGATCGAGGTCGATGCTGTAACAGCCGTGGGCGGTTTTGTTACCCCGGGCGATCACGTTGATATCGTCTTGACCCAAGGTGCCAAGCAGGACCTGCGCGCGGTCACCATCTTGCAGAATATTCGCGTCATTGGTGTGGACCAGCAGTCGGAGGAATTAAGCGATCAGCCGGAGGTCGCCCGCACGATTACGGTGGAAGTGACCCCGCAACAAGGTCAACGTCTGGCCCTGGCTCAAAAGGCCGGAACCCTGAGCCTGACACTGCGTACCCTGGACAGCGTCGAGGATGAACCCATGGAGATGGTTCGCCTGCGCGATCTGTTGCAGGAGGAAGGACCGGTAGAAAAGGTTGATATTCAACCCACTGTAAAGCTGCGCCGGGGAACCGAGACTGAGGTTGTGACCATCCAGCGGCAACAGGAAGAAGCGGAACAGGCAACAGAAACTGCGCCCGCCGCCGAATTGCAACCTGATACCCAAAAAGATGCGCAGCTTGCGCCGGCGTCCGCGACGCCGCGCGTCAAACCCCGCATTCGCCCAATCAAAGTCAGTCAGACACCCGGTCAATAAGTTCAGCCATGCCAACTCGCGCTATCATATCCGCATTCGCCAAAGAGGAGAACGGCACCGTTGCGATCCTGTGGGGCACTGCTTTGGTCGCATTCCTTGGGTTCTTTGCGATCACACTGGACGTCGGCCGGTTGAATTCGACACATGCAGAGCTTCAGTCATTCGCCGACAACGTAGCTTTGGCCGCAGCGGGAGAGTTGGATGGCCAACCGGACGCGATTACGCGCGCCACAAATGCAGCAGCAAATCTTGTCAGCGACAGCCAGACATTCGCCAACGGGGCGACCACGCTTTCAGGATCGTCGGATTATACCCTCCTGTTTCACTCGGCGCTTCCGGCATCGGATCTGACCCCGCTTGGCGCAGATCTTACAACCGATCCACGAAAGGCCAGGTTCGCGCAGATCGTGTTGACACCCAAGTCCCTGACGATGAGCCTGGCTTCGGCGCTGGACAAGATGCTTGGTGGGGCTGGGTTTTCTGCTGCCAGCGTTTCAGCCGAGGCAGTGGCCGGATACTCGAAAGCGGCGTGCGATATCTCACCCCTGATGTTCTGCCTGCCCCCGAATTGGGAATCCACTTTGACTGTGGGCGACCAGATTCTGTTGCGCAGCGGCGGCAACGGAACGGCTTGGGGTCCGGGTAATTTCGGCTTTATTGATCTGGCGAATTTCCAAGACAGCTCGGGTGTATGTGCCGACGAAGGGGGCAATAAGCTGGCCTGTCTGATCGCGGCGCAAAGCCAGATCACCCAATGTGTTCTGACCAATGGTCTGAACACCGAACCCGGCCAGAAAAACGGCATTACCAACGCTGCATTCAACGTCCGCTTTGACATCTACCGCTCGGTTCTCAACGGTGAGAAGAACAATATCGATTTCGCGCCCGCACCAAATGTGATCAAGGGGATTGAAAGCAACGGTGGCGGCGCTTGCATTCAGGGTAATGAACAGACGACCCCTGATACAACAGGTTTGGGGCGCGACCTGTGCATGACGGCGGGCACCTGCGGTGGAAACAACCGTTTCGGTGACGGCAACTGGGATCGAACCGGGTACCTTAATCGAAACCACGATCTGGCAGATGGGATTGCCGACGGCATCGGCAGCGACGCGCATCTGCCTTCACTGTCCGGATCGGATACCGTTTTCGCAGGAACGCGGTACGGAATGTATCTGAGAGAAATAGCCTACGGAAATACAAACCCTTACGCGGCACCGAATGCAAACTCCATTCTGGACCCTTCGCTTGCCGAAACCGGTCGTCCAATGTGTTCCAGCCAGATGTCCGAGGACCCGGCGCGACGCGTTGTTACGGCTGCTGGTGTTGATTGCGCGCAAAACCCGGTGTCCGGTTCGACTACCGGAGTTCCAGTCACAAAATTCGTAGCCGTGTTCCTGACTGAACCGGTGGGTGATGACGGTGGCTCACCCCCCAGTTTCGACATCCACGGAGAGGTCGTCGGTTTCCCCGATGTGACCGGAGTTGGCAGCGGCGGCAACGGGTTTGGCGGCATCTTTCGCGACGTCGTACAGTTGTATCGATAGGGGCTGAGGGTTCATGTTTATTCGCCTCAAATCCCCTTTCAAGCGCTTCGCCAAAAGCGACGATGGAGCGATCCTTGTCGAGTTCGGCCTCGTCATGCCGATTATGCTGCTGCTGTTGGCGGTGACACTGGAATCCGCACGCCTCATGTGGTCGTACCAGTCGGTCATTGCCGGGGTCCGGGATGCCAGCCGTTATATGTCGCGCGTCACGCCCTCGGATATCTGTTCGTCTGGCGGAACTGTCGCGGGGCTCAGCACAACTCTGAAAGGGATTGTCGAGCGTGACATTCATGGCAACAGCCTGTTTCCACCCAGTGTAACCGTCAACTCAGTAACGCCCAGCTTGTCCTGCGTGTCGGGCACGTATCGCATGAACCCGGCACCCGTCGGTCAGGTAAGCGCCAATATCACCGTTCAGTTCCCGCTGGGGGGCATTCTGAAGCTTTTCGGCAGCGGCGCGTCATCGATAACCACCGACGTCGCTGACACATCGCGGATATTTGGCCAATGACACGGTTGCGAAATAACCGCGCCATCTTGCGCCAGGTCGCGGACAAGATGCTGCGCGACCAAAATGGTGGGGTTCTTGTTGAGTTTGCCTTGGTTGTGTCCCTGTTTTCCTTCCTGTTCCTGGCATTGCTGGACTTTGGCCGGCTATCATACAGCGGAGTGAACGCGCAAAAAGCCGCACAGTTGGCGGCGCGCATCGCTGTGGTGCGCCCTGCGGCCTGTCCGGGTGTGCCACAAACCCACACGCGGGGAACATCCGCGTTGTCCCCTCGCTTTGGCACCCCATGCAGTGCGTCGGCTGGCGTATGTGCCGACCCCGTAACGCCAGCTTGTGTGGGTGACGCCACCAACACCACAGCATCTGAAATCTGGGGGCGCATCAACCCGTTGCTGCCCCCCGGCACGACGATTGACGCCTTGCAGTTTTCCTATGATTTCAATTCCAATCTGGGCTTCCTGGGTGGCCCTTACACACCCATGGTCACGGTTGAGCTGAACCTGAATGATTTTCAGTTCGTGTCGCCGCTGGCCGCGCTTGCAAATGCCGCGGGCGCGACCAGCAGCACAATTCCTTCAACAGCCGGGTTTTCCAATTTCAGCGTTTCGCTGCCTGCCGAAGACCTGGCATCAGGAGAGTCAGGTTAATGGTTAAGAACGTTTCCAATCTCAATTCACATTCTGTCATGCTTGTATCTGAAAGCGAAACCGTCGCTCAGGTGGTCGCCAATGCCTTTCCCGCCGGTCAAAATAACGAAATCTCAGAGAATGCGGGTTCTTTCAAAGCTTTGAACGGAACAGCACGCAATCTGGCATTCAAGCATGACCTGGTTATTTTCGAAATCGACCCCTGCGACGCGGGCGAGGTTCTGGCTGTCAAAGACCTGCTGACCCATCGACAAGACGACACCTTGTTTGTCGCGCTGACGCAGAATGACGTTTCGATCTCGGTCGCCCGCGAGTTGCGGAAAATCGGCATCGACGAGGTTCTGCCCCTGTCCATTGACGAGGATGGGCTGAAAGCTGCAGTAGCAGAAAAAATCTCTTCCCGATCACTTCCGCAAGGGTTCATTCGAAATGGCCCCTCTGCCCTTGGCACGGTGATCCCGGTTGCAAAATCCCGCGGTGGAATCGGAGCGTCAACGGTCGCAGTCAACCTTGCCTGCTCACTGGTGGGCGGGAAAGGATCCTTCCTGAGGAAAAAGGCGAAAAACCGCGTCGCGCTTCTGGATTTTGATCTGCAATTCGGAAACGCGAACGTGTTTCTGGATCTTGAAGATAACGGGGGATGCCTCCAACTCATCGAAAATCAGGAAGAGCCGGATGATCATTTCCTGACGTCGATCCTTCAGAACCATACGCTCGGCATTGATGTGTTGTGCGCGCCCGCGCCGCTGGTTCCGCTTCAATCCATACGACCGGGCTTGATCGAGGGGATGCTCGACCTGCTTCAGCGCCGGTACGACTATGTTGTCATCGACCTGCCCTGTGCCGTTGTGGAATGGGTCGAACCCATCTTTAAACGCGCGAACCAACTTGCACTGGTTACTGACACCACGGTTCCGTGTGTTCGCCAGACCCGGCGCCTGATCGATTTCTATCGCGAGGCGAACGTGGCCCTGCCCGTCGAGGTTGTCGTGAACCGCGAACGGAAGACGCTGATCAAACCCGCACACGTTCGCGAGGCCGAAAAAGTGCTGGAAACGAAACTGAAGCACTGGCTGCCGGACAATCCCAAGATTGCGCGAAACGCGGTCGATCTGGGACGACCGATTGTGGACATGAAGCCGCATTCGGACCTTGGCAAGACCCTGACGAAACTGGCTGCGTTCATGTCCGAAGGCACCCGGCCAGCCACACAAAAAACTGCATAATGGGAGATCGCCGTGTTTAACGAGTACAAATCACGCCGGGCCGCGTCCAAATCGAACGTGTTGGTTCTGGAACGGCCGATCGAGGTGTCAAAGTCCAAAGCAACACCAGAGCCGGTGGACGTTGACCTGCAAGCGCATCTGGAGCTTAAAAGCCGTCTGCACAGTGAGCTTCTCGACCGTCTGAACCTGTCAGTGATCGACAAGGTCGAACGGTCCGAACTGAAACGTCAGATCGCCGCGCTGGTCACCGGGCTGATCGAGGCCGAACGCCTTCATTTACGGTCCGAGGCATTTACGGCCCTTGTTGATGAGCTCATTCACGAAGTGATGGGTCTGGGCCCGCTGGAACCCCTTTTGGAAGACCCGACCATCAACGACATTCTCGTCAACTCTTATGATCAGGTCTATGTGGAACGATTTGGCCTGCTGGAGCAATCGTCCGTGCGCTTTCGCGACGAACGCCATCTGCTTCGGATCATTGACAAGATCGTCAGCCGGGTCGGCCGCCGTATTGATGAATCCCAGCCATGGGTCGATGCGCGTCTGGAAGACGGAAGCCGGGTCAATGCGATTATCCGCCCGTGTTCAGTTGATGGGCCGGCGCTGTCGATCCGCAAATTCTCACGCAATCCTCTGACCATCGACAAGTTGGTCCAGCGGGACAGCATGAACGAACAGGCCGCCAAGCTTCTGGCCGCGCTGGTCGAAGCGAGGCTGAACATTCTTATTTCTGGCGGCACCGGTTCGGGCAAGACAACAATGCTGAATGCCGTTTCATCCTATATCGACGGCAAGCAGCGTATCGTGACAATCGAAGATGCGGCCGAACTTCAGTTACAGCAAAGCCATGTCGTCCGCTTGGAAACCCGCCCCCCCAACTCGGAAGGTCAAGGGGTGATCACGCAGCGGGATCTGGTGCGCAACGCGCTCAGGATGCGGCCTGACCGCATTATTGTCGGCGAAGTCCGTGGTGCCGAATGCTTTGACATGCTTCAGGCCATGAATACGGGACATGACGGCTCCATGACGACCGTACATGCGAACTCGGCCCGCGATGCGCTCAGCCGGGTCGAACAGATGGTGACGATGCTGGGGGCTGACCTGCCCGTCAGAACCATCCGGTCTCAAATCGCCTCGGCCATTCAGATCGTCCTGCAACTCAGCCGTCTGAGCGACGGGACACGCAGGGTCGTCAGTATTTCCGAAATCACGGGCATGGAAGACGATACGATTACGATGCAGGACATCTTTGTCTTCAAGCGCCGTGGCAAGTCTGAAAACGGCGACGTTCTGGGAGAGTTCCTGCCAACCGGAATACGGCCAAAATGCTTCGACCAGCTGGTGGCGGCGGGTGTCGATGTGGACACCAACATGTTTATTCACGGGGCGACGGCATCATGATTGACCTTCAGCCCAACATACTGAACATCCTGATCTACGTGTCGATTTTTCTGGGTATTCTGCTTGCCTACGAAGGCGTTCACCAGCTTCTAGCGCGCAAGGAAACGCATGGCGAAGCCAGAAACCGCCGCATGAAACTGATCCAGAACGGGGCTTCGACAGATCAGGTGTTGCAGCTGCTCCGCGATCCCGCAATGCTGGCTGCTGGTGAAAAAGCCGGGCTGATTACGCGGTTTCGCCGTCTGCTTGTGCAAGCCGGTTTGGCGGTCAACCCGGTTTGGGTGGTTCTCGCCGTCTCCCTTCTGGTTTTGATGATCTTTTTCGGGGCCTCCCGGTTCCTTGCCCCGGAACTGGCGGTCATTCTGAGCGCTGTGTTCGGCCTCATCAGCCCGATCCTCCTGCTGGTCGCCATGAAAGACGCCCGCTCGAAGAAACTGACGAAACAATTGCCTGACGCGTTAGACCTGATGGCCCGAGGGCTGAAGGTGGGGCATCCCGTTGCAGTGACGGTTGGAAACGTTGCCTCTGATCTGCCGGATCCGATCGGGTCAGAGTTTGGCATCATCAAAGACCAGATCAACTATGGTGATGACGTCGCGACCGCCTTTCACGACTTTGCGCACCGCGTCGGAACAGAGGATGCAAAATACCTTGCCGTAAGTATCGGCATTCAGCATGGAACCGGCGGCAACCTGTCCCGCGTTCTAAGCATTCTGTCCCAGACCATCCGGGACCGACACACGATGCAAAAGAAGATCAAGGCAATTTCCGCCGAAGGTCGCCTGAGCAGCCTTATCCTCACGATTTTGCCGGTCATCATTTATCTTTCGATCGAGATCTCCACGCCAACATTTTACGGCGACGTACGCAGCGATCCGCTGTTTCCGTATTTCGCCCAGGTGATCATTGGCCTGACAATTGCCCAGGGTTTCATCCTGAAGCGGCTGGTTAAATTCAGATTCTAAGGGGAATTGGGATATGGATATTCTTCAGGACATTCTAAACAATCCGCGCGTCACACCGCAGTTGATCCTGTTGGTCGGAATTGCCCTTAGTGTTTTCTTTGTCGTCATGGGCCTTTCCGGATTTACGGCAAGTGAAAACACGGCAGCACGCCGTATGCGCGTTGGGTCGGCTTCACAAGGGCATGGGCAGGATTTTGACCTTATCCAGGGTGACAACAGCGACCCGCACGGGCTGCTGAAAGCCTTCGTCCCGTCGTCAAAACGCGAACGCTCCAGGATCGGGAAGCTGTTGAAACAGGCCGGAATTCGGCAAAAGCACGCCATTCGCACCTATTATACCTTTCGGGTCGTCCTGGGATTTGTGTTGCCTGCCGCGTTCGTCGCAACCATGGCTTTGCCGATCGAAACGCAAGTTCAGTTAGGGATCGCCGACCTTTTGCAGGGTGTTACCTGGATAAACACAATGCAGATCGTGACGGCACTGATGGTCCTGGGCTTTTATGGCCCGGCACTGTGGTTGCGGCGCCGCATAAAGAAACGCCGCCAGGCCATCGAACACAGCCTGCCTAACGCGCTTGACCTGTTGCAAGTCGCCATCGAGGCCGGGCTGGGCTTTGACGCGGCGATGATCCGGGTCTCGCATGAAATGGCCAAGGCAGCTCCGGAAATCTCGCAGGAGTTTTCGGTTCTTCAACTGGAGTTGCAAGCAGGCAAAGAACGTCAGGCCGCCTTTCTGGACATGGCGAACCGGGTCGGTATCGACGAGATGAACTCGTTCGCGAACGCCTTCTTGCAATCCAACCAGTACGGCACCAGCATATCCGCATCGTTACGCCGCTTCGCCACTGACATGCGGCTTGACCGAGAGCTTCGCGCCCAGGAAAAGGCAAACCGTCTGCCTGTGCAGATGTCTGCTGTGATGGCCATGTGCATGATGCCTGTCCTATTGCTGATTTGTCTGGCACCAATGCTGATCCGGTGGGTCAACATGTTCGGGCAAGGGTAACGCAGCGACACTGTTGTTCGCATAGCATTATGCCGGAAACAGCGGACCTTAGGGGGGTCCGCTTTTCTTTTGTTCCAACAGCTCTCGACTCCGGGCCAAGGGTCGGGCTATCAGCCCGAAACATCTTTTCATCGCCGAGGTCCCGCCATGATCCCCAGTTCTTTTCCCGACAGCACTGAAATCGCTCGCCTGACGGCCCGGATGCTGCTGGAGATCAAGGCCGTCCATTTCAACGCGCGCGAGCCGTTCACGCTGGCAAGTGGCCTTCCCAGCCCGACCTATATCGATTGCCGCAAGCTGATCTCCTACCCGCGCATTCGTTCCACGTTGATGGATTTTCTGACCGTTACGGTGATGCGGGACGCGGGTTTTGAAGCCTTTGACAACATTGCGGGCGGCGAAACTGCGGGCATCCCCTTTGCCGCGATGGTGGCCGAACGTATGGCATTGCCGATGACCTATGTGCGCAAAAAACCCAAAGGTTACGGGCGCAACGCCCGTATTGAAGGCGCGATGAGCGAAGGTGAACGTGTGCTGCTGGTCGAGGACCTGACTACCGATGGCGGTTCGAAACTGTCCTTCGTCGATGCAATTCGCGAAACTGGTGCCACCTGCGGGCATACGGCTGTGATCTTCTACTACGGTATCTTCCCCGAAACCGAGAAGACGCTGGGCGACCATGGTGTAAAGCTGCATCACCTTTGCACGTGGTGGGATGTTCTGGCCGAGGCCAAGGCGCAAAAAGCCTTTGATCAGGAAACACTTGACGGGGTCGAGGCGTTTCTGAACGACCCGCGAGGCTGGCAGGACGCGCGAAAATCGTGATTTTCAGCCTGTGGACGGCTTGGGGATATTTGATTTTCGAATCGCATCAAAGCGCCCCTATCTAGTCATGATATCCAGCCAACACACCAAATGTTGCGATAACGCTGCGCCCGTGTAAAACTGGGGCTAAGTTACCCCCATTGGGGTGGGCAGTTATCCCAAGGCGGGGGGCAGTTATACTAACTTACCCCCATTCATTTGCAGATAGCTTGAACCGGGGTGTGGCGTGTAGAACCTCGGAACGGGCAGCGGGGACATGATGAACGAGATCAGCAGTATCGAGCAGGCAGCGGCGCATATTCAGAACGCCGAAACCATGCCGCATTCCATTGAGGCTGAACAGCAGCTTCTGGGTGCAATTCTGACGAATAACGACCTTTACGACCGGGTCGCTTCGATCATTGGGTCCGAGCATTTCTATGACCCGGTTCATGCCCGCATCTATGAGGTCGCCGCCGCACGCATTGCAAAGAACGCGCTGGCCTCGCCTGTAACGTTGAAATCCTTCATGGCCGAGGATGAGGGCCTGAAGGAACTGGGCGGGCCCGCCTATCTGGTCAAACTGGCCGGCGCGTCGATCAGCGCCTTTGCGGTACATGACTACGCCCAGATGATCTATGACCTCGCCATCCGGCGCGAGTTGATCCGCTTGGGCCGCGACATCTCCGACAAGGCCGCGCGGGTCGATGTAGCCAGCGAACCGAAAGAACAAATCGTCGAGGCCGAACAACAGCTTTATCAGCTTTCCGAGCAGGGCCAGACCGAACAGGGGTTCCAGTCCTTCCTCAAGGCGGTCACAGAAGCCGTCAATGTCACCAACGAAGCTTACCAGCGCGGTGGCGGCATGGCTGGGATCTCGACCGGTCTGGTCGATCTCGACAAACAACTGGGTGGTCTTCACCCCTCGGACCTGATCATTCTCGCAGGTCGTCCGTCGATGGGGAAAACCTCGCTGGCGACCAACGTGGCCTTCAACGTGGCCAAAGCATACAAACGCGGTCTGAAACCGGATGGTTCCGAAGGCGCAATTGACGGCGGGGTCGTCGGCTTTTTCTCACTTGAGATGAGCGCTGAACAGCTGGCGGGGCGCGTTCTGGCCGAGGCGTCCGAAATCTCTAGCCACAAGATCCGTCAGGGCGACATGACCGAGGCCGAATTCCGCCGTTTCGTTGAGGCGGCCAAAGAACTTGAAGCCTGCCCGCTTTTTATCGACGACACGCCCGCCCTTCCGATTTCTCAGCTTGCCGCACGCGCGCGACGGTTGAAACGCACACATGGGCTGGACCTGCTGGTGATCGACTATCTGCAACTGTGCCGCGGCATGTCCGACAACCGGGTTAACGAGATTGCCGAGATTTCAATGGGCATGAAAGCAATCGCCAAAGAACTGAACATTCCGGTGATTGCCCTGTCGCAGCTTTCCCGCCAGGTCGAAAACCGCGACGACAAACGTCCGCAACTTTCTGACCTGCGGGAATCAGGCTCGATCGAACAGGACGCCGATGTCGTGATGTTCGTGTTCCGAGAAGAGTATTACAAAGAACGTGAAAAACCCGGCGATCACGAGCTTGAGAAGATGGAAGAATGGAAGCAGGCCATGGAACGCCTGCACGGCAAGGCCGAGATTATCGTTGGCAAACAGCGCCACGGTCCTATCGGCACGGTCGAGCTGTCATTCGAGGCGCAATTCACCCGGTTTGGCAATCTGGTCAAGCCGTGGCAGCAGGGTGGCGAGATCGAAGGTTATTGATCGCGAAAGGACAGCCTTACTTGGGTTTTCCCGACTTTCCTTTGATTGTTGGCAAAGCAATAACGTTCTCTGAGCTTTTCGCGCGATTCAGGATCTGGTGCGCGAACCAAGAATGAGGTCCACCCGCCTATTTTCTGACAGATTGAACCATGCACTCACCAAAGCGTCGGATTGTTCAATGCAGACACGCATTGCGACGGGCCGCTAAGTGGCGCAAGCGCCTGACCATCCAGCGACTGCCCCAGCCAGCCATGCGGATGGCTCAGCTTTAGCGGCGGTTGTGCAGTGGCCTCAGAAACCTGCTTAAAACCTGTTTTTCGATAATAAGCGGGATCACCATAGGTGAGTGCCACATTCACGCCTGATGCCCGCAGGCAGTCCAGACCATAGGCAATCAAAGCCTGTCCAATCCCGGCTTTTTGCCTGTCTGTTCGGACAGCCATAGGCGACAGGATAAATACCCGGCGCGTATCCTGTGGAAACAGCATTCGGGAAAAGATGGCGCAGCCAAGCAGCACCTGATCGTGACGCGCGGTGCACACCATCAGGTCCTGTGGTGGGGTGGTATCGATCATCTCTTGAACAAAAGCTTCGATAACCGCCCCCTCGTCCGGGCCTTCCGACGCCGAAAATACTTCTGCGAAAAACCGGGCTGTTTCGGACGGATCTGGCGTTTGTTCGGTATAAAAATCCATGATTTCCTCGGCATATGCCGCAGCACCGTTTATTGCCGCGATGGGACGATCTTGTTCTCAACATCACTTTAACACCTATGTGAAGACAATCCCGAAAACGGCTTAATACAGCAGTAAGTCGCCAAAATGTCTGCTTTTTTGGGTGTTTTCCGCCGTATCTGTCGCATGGTGGGCGCAATCTGTCGCGGAAAAAGCCCTTTCCCTCTTGACCTTGGACGGCGCAATGTCATGAACAGTCCCATGAGTACTGCACGTTTGACGATCAATCTTCAGGCCCTCGCCAGAAACTGGCGGGCACTCGACGCGAAAACCGGGGTCGAAACCGGCGCCGTGGTCAAGGCAGATGCCTATGGGTTGGGCGCAGGACCTGTCAGCGACACGTTGGCGGAAGAAGGTGTTCGCAAGTTTTTCGTGGCTGCCGCAGAAGAAGGCGCAACCGTTCGCGAGGCAGTTGGCCCCGGCCCGGTGATTTTCGTTTTTTCGGGACATATGGAAGGCGATGCCGACCTGCTGCGCGGCAACGACCTGATACCGCTGATCAACTCGCCGGAACAGTTTCAACGCCACACAGAGGCCCTGCCCGACCACCCGTTTGGTATCCAACTGGACAGTGGCATGAACCGGCTTGGTCTTGAACCTGCCGACTGGGCTGAGTTGCGTTCCAAGGCCGAAGCCTTGAACCCGGCGCTCATCATGTCTCATCTGGCCTGCTCGGACGAGCCGGACCACCCGATGAACCAGCAACAACTGAAAACCTTCCACGAGATGACTGATGGGGTCGCCGCGCCGCGGTCTCTGGCGGCGACGGGCGGGATGCTTTTGGGACCTGAGTTTCATTTCGATTTCTGCCGCCCGGGCATCGGCCTTTACGGCGGCATGCCCTTTGCCGGTGCAAAACCCGTTGTAACCGTCGACCTTCCTGTCATTCAGGTGCGCAAGTTGGCCGTGGGCGAGACCGTGGGTTATGGAAACACCTGGGTGGCGCGTCGGCCGTCCCGGATCGCCACCGTTGCTGCCGGCTATGCAGATGGCCTGCATCGCGCTATTGGCGGCGGCATCGACACATTTGCGGGCGACCAACCCTGCCCGGTTGTTGGACGAATCTCGATGGATCTGATCACCGTGGACGTCACAGACTTACCTAAGGACCCGGAGCGTCTGCGCATTCTCAATGGTCATCAAACCGTTGATGATCTGGCCGAGGCCGCTGGTACGATTGGCTATGAAATCCTAACATCCATGGGCAATCGCTATTCGCGGGGCTACGTGGAATGAACCCAATCAGCGCGCTGGGGGGGCTGGGCCGCACCGTGCTGGGCCTGCTTGCGGCCTTTGGCCGGGTGGCCCTGTTCGCGCTTGATGCAGTGTCGCATATCCTGCGCCCACCCTTCTATCCGCGTGAATTCGGGATGGCCCTGCTGAATATCGGCTGGCTGTCCCTGCCCGTCGTCGGCCTGACCGCCATTTTCACCGGCGGCGCGCTGGCCTTACAAATCTATGCAGGCGGTGCACGGTTTAACGCCGAGGCTGTCGTGCCCCAGATCGTCGCCATCGGCATGGTGCGCGAACTTGGCCCGGTTCTGGTCGGCCTGATGATCGCCGCGCGCGTGACGTCGTCCATCGCGGCCGAGATCGCCACGATGAAAGTGACCGAACAAATCGACGCTCTGGTCACGCTGTCGACCCATCCGATGAAATACCTTACTGCTCCACGTGTGCTGGCCGCGCTGATCACCGTGCCTGCACTGGTCGCCGTAGGTGACGTTATCGGGATTGCGGGCGGGTACACTGTCGCTACGCAGAATCTGGGCTTCAACCCGGCGGCGTATCTGAAAAACACGGTCGATTTCCTTGAGATGCGCGACATTGTATCGTCTCTGGTCAAAGGCGCGGCCTTTGGCGTGATCGCGGCTATCATGGGTTGCTATTACGGCATGAATTCGGGCCGCGGCGCACAGGGTGTCGGTCGCGCTACCAAAGGGTCGGTCGAGGCCGCAGCCGTGTTGATCCTCGCCGCAAACTTTGTTCTCACAGGGGTGTTCTTCTCGCTATGATCCGGATGGAGAACGTACATAAAGCCTTTGGCGACAACCATGTGTTGCAAGGCATGAACCTTGAGATTCCCAAAGGCACCTCAATGGTGATCATTGGCGGCTCGGGCACCGGCAAGTCGGTGGCATTGAAGTGCATTCTGGGCTTGATCCACCCTGACAGTGGCGTGATCTACGTGGACGGCAAAGATGCACAATCCGGTGACAGGGATGCGTTTCTGGCCAGGTTTGGAATGTTGTTTCAGGGCGGTGCTCTGTTCGACTCGCTGACCGTCTGGCAGAACGTCGCCTTTCGCCTGCTGCGTGGATCCTTGAAACGTCCAACCGAGGAAGCGCGCGAGATCGCCATCGAAAAACTGCGCCGCGTGGGCCTGAAATCCGACGTGGCCGACCGTTTTCCGGCAGAACTGTCAGGCGGGATGCAAAAACGCGTGGGCCTTGCCCGCGCCATCGCCGCCGAGCCTGAGATTATCTTTTTTGACGAACCCACCACCGGCCTCGACCCGATCATGTCCGGCGTCATCAACGACCTGATCCGCGAAATCGTGACCGAGATGGGCGCCACCGCGATGACCATCACCCACGACATGAGCTCGGTCCGCGCGATTGCCGACAACGTGGCCATGCTGCACGGAGGTGTGATCCAGTGGACCGGCCCTGTCAGCCAGATGGATGCCTCGGGTGATCCCTATGTGGAGCAGTTCATCAGTGGGAGCGCTGTGGGGCCGATTGAGGCGGTGCGCTAATCCTCCTCACTCACTAGCCAGTTTTTCGCGCTTGCGACAACCTCATCTGGAAGCAATTCGGCTTTTCGAGTTTCGAGATTTAACAAGACGCATTTGAACACTGTTGAGAATACAGTTTTTCTGTCGGCAGAGCGCAGCAATCTGTGTCGGAAGGTGACCGACTTTCCGCCTATTTCTAGTACCTCACTCTCCATCTGAATTGCCTCCCCCGCTCGAAGTTCGGCGAGGAAACTACTCTCCGCATGTACGACCGCAAATGAGAGCTTCCGTCCCGAACGCATATCGTCTGCGTTCAGTCCCATCTCCGATTGGATAGCAAACACCGAATCTGAGCAAGCCGCAAAGTATCGCGAGACATTCATATGCCCCAGAAAATCGCAATCCGAAGGATCAACAATTGACTTGAAAGCCACAAAAGCTGGCATTTGACTTCTCCCCACTGACAAAAACGAGTTTGAATTCTTGAATTAAGCTAACACATAACTGAAACGCGTCGCCCGATTGGCGGCGGAACACCTAAAAAGTAAATATGACCCTCCGCCTCGCCACCCTCTCCCTCCTGATCCTCTACCCCATCGCGTGGTTCGCCCCGCTGATGCGCGCAGGGTTTCTGCCGATCTTTGGCCTCAGCGAAATCAGCGTCATCACCGGCCTCCAATCCCTTTGGAAATCCGACGTCTTCCTCGCGCTGATCGTCACCATTTTTGCCCTTTTCGCGCCCTACATCAAAACCATTGGCACCGCCCTGATACAGTGGAACCTGCTAGATGCCCGCGTACAACCCGCGCTGAACATCCTAGGCAAGCTGGCGATGGCAGATATCTTCCTGATCGCGCTTTACATCAGCCTGGCCAAAGGTATCTCTTACGCCACTGTTGAGCCCGCATGGGGTCTTTACCTGTTCACCGTCTGCATCCTTGCCTCCATCGCTTTGGGCATTCTCACCGAACGCCAATGCAAAACCATCGCTCGGACATAGGGCGCTGACAACGAGGAAAGCCCAGCAAGGGCTTGAAGAACCGTCCGTCCTCGGGCACCAAGACGTCATGGCAAAACCAACCTTCTCTTGCTCCGCCTGCGGCGCATCCCATTCCCGCTGGTCGGGCCGCTGCGAAGGGTGCGGCGAGTGGAACTCGATCATCCAGGACGTACCTCTGTCGGCAGGCCCAGCCAAGAAATCGCTGGGATCGAAACGCGGGCGGTCGATGACGCTCACCGATCTGTCGACCGAGGAAACCCCGCCACCCCGCACACTCTGCGGAGTGGAAGAGTTGGACCGGGTGCTTGGTGGCGGGCTTGTTCCCGCATCTGCCCTGTTGGTGGGCGGCGACCCCGGCATCGGTAAATCCACCCTGCTGCTGCAAGCGGCTGCCCGATTTGCCCGTGCTGGCGTCAAGACGATCTATGTCTCGGGTGAAGAAGCCAGTGCGCAGGTTCGCATGCGGGCGCGCCGCCTTGGGCTGGAAAATGCGCCGGTGCAACTTGCTGCCGAAACCAACCTGCGCGACATTCTTACCACGCTTGAAGCCGAGAAACCCGGTCTGGCGATCATCGACTCGATCCAGACCATGTGGGCCGACAATGTCGACAGCGCGCCGGGGTCCGTGTCGCAAGTCCGGGCGGCTGCTCATGAATTGACCACCTTTGCGAAACGGCACGGCGTGTCGATCATCATGGTCGGACACGTCACCAAGGAAGGCCAGATCGCAGGCCCCCGTGTTGTCGAACACATGGTCGATACGGTGCTGTATTTCGAGGGCGAGCGCGGCCATCAGTTTCGTATCCTGCGGGCGGTCAAGAACCGCTTTGGTCCCGCCGACGAAATTGGCGTGTTCGAGATGACAGGCAAAGGGCTGGCGCAGGTCACCAACCCCTCGGCCTTGTTCCTGTCGGAACGCGGTACGCCCAGCCCTGGCTCTGCCGTCTTTGCCGGGATTGAGGGCACTCGGCCCGTTCTGGTCGAATTGCAGGCCCTTGTCGCCCCGTCACCCCATTCGCAACCACGCCGGACTGTGGTGGGCTGGGACAGCGGGCGGCTGGCGATGATCCTTGCCGTGCTCGAAGCGCGTTGCGGCATTCCTTTTGCGGGTCTCGACGTCTATCTGAACGTGGCCGGCGGGTTGAAAGTCAGTGAACCCGCCGCCGATCTGGCCGTTGCTGCCGCACTGCTCAGCGCGCGCGAGGACACAGCCCTGCCCGCAGACACCGTCGTTTTCGGGGAAATCTCGCTATCCGGGGCACTTAGACCGGCTCCGCAGACAGAAAACAGGTTGAAAGAAGCACAAAAACTTGGTTTCACAGCGGCAATAGCTCCGGCAGGTGGCAAAACCGGTACTGTGGCAGGTCTGACACTCACCCGACCCTCAGATTTGGTGGGGTTTGTTGGCGAAACCTTCGGAGCAGGTTAAAGTCGCGCCTTGAGGGGCAGAAAAAGAACAGGCGAGGGCCATGGAAGGTTTTACTATAATCGACGGGGTGGTTGCCCTGATCATCGTGCTGTCAGGCTTGCTGGCCTACTCGCGTGGGTTCATGCGCGAAGTTCTGGCCATCGCGGGTTGGGTTGCGGCGGCCGTTCTGGCGTTCATCTTCGCCCCGCAGGCTGTACCTCTGGTCAAGGAAATCCCGGTCGTCGGAGATTTCCTGCGTGACAGTTGCGAACTGTCCGTGATCACCGGGTTTGCAGCGGTCTTTGCGGTGGCGCTGATCGTGGTCAGTATCTTCACACCGCTGTTTTCATCACTGGTCCAGCGCTCGGCCCTTGGCGGTCTGGATCAGGCTCTGGGGCTGTTCTTCGGCATCGCTCGTGGCATTCTTCTGGTTGCGATCGCATTCTTCGTTTACGACACCGTCATGACCGGCCAGTCTTACACAATTGTTGATGAAAGCCGGTCGGCCAAGGTGTTTGAACAGTTCAGCGGCCAGATTGAGGAACAAAACCCCGAGGCGGCTCTGGGGTGGGTTACGACTCAGTATGAACAGCTGGTCGCCAGTTGCACGGCAGGAAACGCTGAACCGGCAACAACTGCACCTTCCAACGGCTGATAGAGGCAGATCACCAATTCATGAAAGCCCGGCCCTGCCGGGCTTTTTTGTTGCAGATCAGACAAACCCCTCGCCACCGCACACGGTGCAGCGGATTGTTTTCAAGCCAAAGCATCCGTCACATCGACTGAAAATCGGTTTTCCAAAGATATCTCTGCTTTTGGCGATCTCACCCGCTCCGTTACAGATCTGGCACGACGCGCGCCCCAATCCTCGGCACCGATGGCACCGCTGCCTGATCCGTTCCTGGTTCTTGTGAGGAGGTTTATGCTGCCACATTCAGGTCCCCCCGACGTGCTGAGTTTTAGCAGTTAATGTATGCAATCAGATGCATGACAGCACATATGTTTGCGCATGTCACCATCTTCGTTTTTCTACGTCGACATACGCAAACTTGGCCTGCGGCATTTGGCTATTGTGATCCTTTGATGACAGCCACGCCATTAGGCATTATGTGGGGGCCAACCCGCCACGGAATCGGAGCCACCGATCTTGTCCTTTCTGTACGAATGCGCGCTGATCGCAGTGATGGTCGCCCTAACGGCGTCTTGTTCCTGTGTAGCGAACAATTCCGCGCTGAAGATGCAGAAAGTCCGGTGCCGAACTGCGGCCAATCCTCGAATGAAATCGTCATAGAAGTTGGAGCCCCTTGAATGTGTGGGATTTTAGGAATCGCAAGCCGGACACATGATGTCTTTGCGGAGATCTATGACGGGCTGCTGATGTTGCAGCACCGGGGTCAGGATGCCTCGGGGATCGTGACCTACAACGGCGAATTCTTCCGGGAAAAGAAAGCCAATGGTCTGGTCAAGGACGTGTTCAACGCCCAGGATGCTGAAACCCTTTTGGGTCATATCGGCATGGGGCATGTTCGCTATCCAACGGCCGGATCACTCAGCGCGGCCGAAGCACAACCTTTCTTCGTGAACGCACCCTACGGTATCTATCTTGTTCACAACGGCAACATTACCAACACAGCGGAACAGCGCGAGAAAGTGACCGGGAAATACAGCCGCCACCTGCGCACCACATCGGATTCGGAAATCCTGCTGAACGTGCTGGCCGACAAAGTGGCTGACGCCATCAAGGTGAACGGCAATTCGGACCCGATCCGAAACATCTTTGCCGGTGTGAAGATGACGATGGAGCGGGTTCAGGGCGCCTATTCAGTCATATGTCTGGTGGCAGGTGTTGGCATGCTGGCGTTCCGCGACCCATTTGGCATTCGGCCTCTGTCGGTCGCAAAACGCAATGTCGACGGTCAGGGGGACGATTATGCCTTTGCTTCGGAAGACGTAGCCTTTGGCATCAACAGTTTTGATAAGCTGCGCGATCTGCGCCCGGGCGAGGCCATCCTGATCGACCTGAAAGGCAACATGCACGAGTTTCAGGCGGTCGAAGGTAAGCTGACGCCCTGTATCTTCGAGTATGTGTATCTGGCGCGTCCGGATTCACTGCTGGACGGTGTCTCGGTTTACAAAACCCAGATGCGCATGGGACAGACGCTAGCGAAACAAATTCAGGACTCGGGCCTGGAAATCGACCGGATCATTCCCGTACCCGACAGCGCCCGCCCCGTGGCACTGGAAGCGGCAAAAATCACCGGCATTCCCTATCGCGAGGGGTTGGTGAAGAACCGCTATGTCGGGCGTACCTTTATCATGCCGGGTCAGGCCGAGCGACAGAAATCCGTCCGCCGCAAGCTGAACGCCGTTCCGCTGGAATTCGAAGGCCACAGCGTTCTATTGATCGACGATTCAATCGTGCGCGGCAACACCATCAAAAAGATCGTTCAGATGTGCCGCGACGCCGGGGCCAAGAAGGTTTATGTTGCCAGCGCCTCGCCGCCGGTCAAATACCCCAATGTCTATGGCATAGACATGCCGACCAAGGCCGAGCTGATCGCAAATGGCAAAGAGATCGAAGAGATCCGTGAAGAGCTGGGCGCCGATGCACTGTTCTATCAGCATCTGGAGGACCTGATCTGGGCGGCCCAGGAAGGCAACCCGGACATCCAGGGATTTGATTGTTCCTGCTTTGATGGCAATTACATTACAGGCAGCGTTAGCGCGGATTACCTGGACAGTCTGGAAAACAGCAGCCGTGTCAGCCAGAAACGCGCGGATATGCAAGTTCCGGGCGGGTCGTGGAATGCGGCTAAACTCGCCTCAGGCTGAATGACTCCGCCCACCGAGTGCACGTCCAGCTTCTGTTCAGACCGCGAATCAAACCGTTCGGCATGCAGATAGGACAACCCTATTCAGGGTGGCTCGCACCTATACTGTTCCACCGATGAGTGGAAATCTGCCACAACCCGGCGGCGATTCTTGCACGATCACAGGGACTAACAAAAAGGTCGCTACGTCGTGAAGCGTGGTGTCTGTGAGGGTCTTTTGCTTACCTGATCGTTTTGATATCGGGCGCCAACCACTCACTCGAAATAAGGGGTTCGGAACTCATGCCGGGCCACGGACCATGTCAAACACCAATGTCAAAAACGCGGCCACACAGCAGGGCGCGTTAAACAAGAACTCTGTTTCTGTTCTGGGGGTGTTCGGGCCCATAACCGAACTGCACGCCTTGGTACGCCTGTCATCGGGCCGCGTGAAAGAGGTTGAACCCGGAAGCCGTGTCGCCTCGGGTACGGTGATAGCAATCGACGAACAGGGCATCATGCTGCGACAAAGCGGCCAGACCAAGCGGATCGCCATTCCCGGCAGTTAATCGCGACTTGACGCCCCTCGCGCAGGGGTTCAAACCGCAGCCATGACCGATCAGACAAAAATCGCCCTTATCACCGGGGCCTCTCGCGGGTTGGGCGCTGCGCTGGCCGAAGCGTTGGCACCTGAATACCATATCGTCGCCGTTGCCCGGACCACCGGCGGGCTTGAAGAGCTGGACGATCGTATCAAGGCGAAGGGCGGGTCAGCCACTCTGGCCCCCATGGACATCACCGATCCAAACGCCATGGCGACCCTGTGTCGTGGCATCCATGACCGTTGGGGCAAGGTTGACCTGTGGATGCACACAGCCATCCACACATCAGCACTGACGCCAGTGCATTTTGTTGACCCCAAGGAATGGGCCAAGGCGATCAACACAAATGCAAACGCGACCTCGGTTCTGATCCCCTATGTCTCACCCCTTCTGGGCGAGAGTGGCCATGCGGTGTTTTTTGACGATCCCAAGGCTGGCGAGAAGTTTTATGGCATCTACGGTGCCACCAAGGCCGCGCAGATGGCTCTGGCCCGCAGCTGGGCCGTCGAAACAGAACGCACCGGTCCGCGGGTTTCGGTTGTCGAACCCGCGCCGATGCCCACGGCCGTCCGCGCGCGGTTTCATCCCGGGGAAGACCGGAGCGTGTTGAACAGCACCAAGGATGAAGCTGCACGGATTCTGGCACTGCTTTAGGAAATGGCCCTGACGGGCCATGCCTCTGGCGGGAATATTTGCAGCCAGGTGAAGCCCGGATCAGGCGATATGCACGCCGTTGCGCCCAGCCAGATCGACGAAGAATTGCCAGGCGACACGGCCAGAGCGCGACCCGCGCGTGGCTTGCCACTCAATTGCCTCGGCGCGCAAGATCTCTGCATCAACAGAAACGCCATAGGCGGCGCAATAGCGGTCGATCATCGCAAGATACTCGTCCTGATCACAGGGATGGAACCCAAGCCACAGGCCGAAGCGATCCGACAGCGAGACTTTTTCTTCGACCGCCTCGGAAGGATTGATGGCGCTGGAGCGTTCGTTTTCGATCATATCCCGCGGCATCAGATGGCGACGGTTTGAAGTGGCATAGAAGACCACATTCTCTGGCCTGCCTTCAATACCACCATCCAGAACAGCCTTGAGAGATTTGTAGTGCTGGTCATCGTGGCTGAACGACAGGTCATCGCAAAACAGTATGAACCTGTAGGGCGCTGCGCGCAGATGGTTCAGCAACCGCGCCACCGTTCCCATATCCTCGCGCTGCAATTCGACCAGTTTAAGGTCGGCATAATCAGCGCTCAGAGAGCCGTGCACGGCCTTTACAAGGCTGGACTTTCCCATCCCCCGCGCACCCCAGAGCAGCGCGTTATTTGCCTTGTACCCTGCCGCAAACCGGCGCGTATTGTCCATCAACGTGTCGCGAGAGCGATTGATGCCGACCAGGAGATCCAGATCGACCCGGTTGACATGTGTAACAGGTTCCAGTCGATCCGGCTCGACATGCCACACAAATGCCGGAGCAACGGCAAAATCAGGCGCCGCCAAAGGAGCCGGTGCCATGCGTTCCAACGCCTCGGCGATACGGTTCAGGGCATGGTCGTCCATATGGGCCTCCGGTTTTGTCTTGAGGGGTTCAAAGCACGTTCCAATTGGCACAACAAGAGTTTCAAAAGAAAAAGGCGCGCCCATGGATGGCGCGCCCTTTTGTTTTCGTCGACAGATTTACTTGTCGTCTTCGAATTCCTGCATCAGGTCATCATCCGCTTCCGCTTCATCATCGTAATAACCGTCAGCGCGCAACTGGTCCTCGCGTTTCTTTTCTACTCGCGCGACCAGGAAGATCGAAATCTCGTACAGGCCGTAGACCACCACAAACAGAATGATTTGTGTGATGACATCCGGTGGTGTGACGACTGCGGCCAGAACCAGAATGCCGACCACCGCATATTTCCGAACAGCGCCCAGCCCCTCGGCACTGACCAGTCCTGCCTTCCCCATGAGAGTCAGGAGAACCGGCAGTTGGAAACATAATCCAAAGGCCACGATGAACTTGATCGTCAGGTTCAGATACTCCTGGGCTGAGCCCTGGAACACCACACTCAGCGGTGCCGCATTGACCCCATCGGCCACGGCTTCACCCTCAGCTCCGAATTGCTGGAACCCGAGAAAAAAGTCATAGGCCAGAGGCGTGACGACGTAGAAGGCAAAGCTTGCGCCCAGGAGAAACATAAAGGGCGAAGCCAGCATGAAAGGCAGGAACGCGTTTTTCTCGGACTTGTAGAGGCCCGGTGCTACAAAGCGCCACATCTGCATCCCGATATAGGGAAATGCCAGAATGAACCCACCCAATAGGGAAACCTTGATCGCAACAAAGAACCCTTCCTGTGGGGAGATGAAGATCAGGCCACAATCCTGCCCGCGCTCAGCCAGAACGTCACACAGGGGATTGGTCAGGAAATTGAAGATCGGCGTCGCCACTGAAAAACAGATGATCATACCGACCAGAAACGCCACAACGCTATGGATCAGCCGTGTGCGCAGTTCGGCCAGATGTTCGATCAACGGGGCCGAAGAATCGTCAATCTCGTCGGTTTTGCTCATGTCTTGCTTTCAGTGTTCAGCGCGGCTTCGGCCTCTTCTGCCTTGGCCAGCGCATCGGCTGCTTCCTTGGCCTTGCGCTCGGCGGTGGCACGGGCGGCTGACGCCTGAACCTTTTTGGCCTGCTCGGCCCGCTCGGCCGCTAGTTTACCCGTTTCGCTGTCAGGGTCGAACTTTGTGGGATCGATGCTTTTCGCCATCTCCTGCGCGGCTTGCTTGACACCGTCCATGGCCGATCCCACAGGGTTCACGGCAGCGTTGAGACCTTTCTTGATCTCATTCACTCCGGCCTGATCGGCAGCCTCGTTCATGGCGCTGCTGAACTCGCGCGCCATTCCGCGTGCCTTGCCGACAAAACGTCCGACATTGCGGAACAGCACCGGCAGGTCCTTTGGCCCCACAACGATCAGGGCAACGATGCCGATGACCAGAAGCTCGGTCCAGCCCAGATCAAACATCCGCGCTTACGCCTTGTCTTTCTCGGTTTCAGGTGTGACGTCCTTGGCCAGCTCAGAAGCGTCCTTTTCCAGCTCTTCCGAACCGTCCTTGACGCCCTTCTTGAACGCGGTGATGCCTTTGCCAACTTCACCCATGAGCGAACTGATCTTGCCGCGGCCAAACAGAACCAAAATCACTACTGCGATCAGCAGCAGTCCAGGAAGACCGATATTGTTAAGTGGCATGTCTTTTCTCCTTTTTCGTCGGCACGTTTGCGCGCCGGGAACATCAACTGACTCAGTCTTTACGCCTCGATCGCTGGTCTCAAAAGGCATCTGCAACGGGTTGCGGGCAAAAATTTTGGAAATCGCGAGGAATCTAAGGGGTCGCAATTTTCAACTGACAGGTTTATGTCAGTTGTTATCCGTTAGGGCTTTGGCATCGAAACAAGGTCAATGGAGAATTAAATGACCCACGTTGCTGAAATCGTCACCTTCACGCTGGCCAATGGCACCACGCCGGAAGAGTTCGTGAAACTCAGTCAGGCTTCTGAGGCCTTTGTGCGCAGCGCGCCGGGCTTCGCCCATCGGCAGCTTAGCCAGGGCGAAGATGGTCGCTGGACCGATTATGTTGTCTGGACCGATTTGAAAGCGGCAGAGGACGCCGCTGCGCAGTTTCCGCAACAGGAATGTGCGGCAGGCATGATGGCGGTCATCAATCCCGATAGTATCCAGATGCGTCACGAGAAAGTCCTATGGAACATGACTGCCTAAACGCAGTCAGAACGGCGTGTCATGCGCCGCACTGACCGCCTGTTCGATATCATCCAGATCCTGCGCGATGGCAAACTGCACCGCGCGCAGGACATTGCGGACCGGCTTGAAGTGTCGGTCCGCACCATCTATCGCGACATGGATACGCTTGTTGCCTCGGGCGTTCCGGTCGAGGGAGAGCGCGGTGTCGGCTACATGGTGCGCGAGCAGATCACCCTGCCCCCGTTGAACCTGACCACAGCCGAGCTTGAGGCGCTGAATCTTGGCATGGCCATCGTGGCCGAGGCCGCGGATACTGACCTGAAGGCTGCCGCACAATCGCTTGCCGACAAGATCGACGCTGTTTTGCCAACGCAGGTCGTGGCCGAGGCGGACAGCTGGAAATTCGAGGTCTACCCGTTTGCCGATGCCGCAAGGGGCCTTGCCCATATGGCACCGATCCGCGCAGCCATCAAATCACGTCAGAAACTTCACCTGTCTTATCGCCGCATCGACGGCGTTTTAACCGAACGCACTATCCGCCCGCTCCATATGGAATACTGGGGGAGGGTCTGGACCCTTACCGCCTGGTGCGAACTACGCAACGGATTTCGTGTTTTTCGAATCGACCTGATCGAAGCTGTTTCACCCCTTCCGGAGATCTTCGCCGACGAACCTGGAAAGCGCCTGAGCGACTATGACCCGTACGTCTGACAGGCTTCATCTTTTCAGAAATACTCTCGCCGAAGGCATGGCCCGGTACGGGCCATCTAGTCTCACTTCAGATAAGGTTCCGGGTCTACGGAATCGAACCCTTTGCGGACTTCGAAATGCACATAGGCATTGTCGCCGCCCCGCAGTTGAGCCAGCTTCTGACCACGGCGAACCTTATCGCCTTTCTTGACGGCGATCTTGTCGACATTTGCATAGACAGTCAGAAGATCGTTGTTGTGCTTGACCACAATGATCGGCACCTGATCCGCGTCCGCGGTGATCGCCGCGACCGTACCGGCTTCGGCAGCTGTGACCGACGTACCCGGCGCGGCAGCGATGTCGATGCCCTCATTCTTGCCCTTGTCATAGCCGCGAATGATAGTGCCGCCAACCGGCAGGGACAGCGCGGAAGTGCGCGTATTGGTTGGCGCTTCGGCGGTCACGTCGGGGGCCTCGGCCAAAGGCGCAACTTTTTCGTCCGGCAAGGGCTGCGTAGCGCTGGGTGGCGTCGGCGTCGGTGATCCCTGTCCCGGTTCCGTCACTTCGGTGGCGGGAACGGGCGCGGCACTAGCCGCATTTTGCCGGGGCGCGGGCTGGTTCTTGACCGGAATCAACAAGTACTGACCTTCACGCACGGTAAAATCAGATCCCAGCCCGTTCCATTCCGCCAGAGATTCAACCGGCACCTGGTAGAGGCGCGAGATTGTATAGGCCGTCTCACCCCGCTTGACCTTGTGCCTGACCGGCTCCGGCCCAGCTGACACCGGCGCGGGTGTTGGTGCCGGTTTCGCGGGTTCCAGTGTTGTGGTCTGAACCGAACCCGACGCCGGCACCTGATCAATTGCAGACCCGGCAACCGACGCGATGTCCACACCGCTGCCAGCACCAACAGTGCGTGGCAGTGCAAGAACCTCACCCTCTCTTAGCGTGTCCGTTGTCTGAAGGCCGTTGAAACGCGAAAGCTCGCCCTCGGGCAGGCCAACCCGCGCTGCCACGTCCCGCACCGTATCGCCGTGGCGCGCCACGACCACCTGGTAGTTCGGATAGGTAATGACCCCCCTACTGTCTGGTGCCGGGCGGGATGCCGTCGCGGATTGCGCTGCATTGGTGGTCGAAAATCCACCGATCTGCCCGCGAAGGTCATAATCCAGAGGCCCCTCGCACCCGGCCAGAATGGCCAGAGCGGCCACCCCGGTCGCACAGCGGCGCATTGCTGATTTGGATACTGCTCTCATAATTCTGTCCTCAACGCCTGCCCCTGTTACTCGGAGTTCCGGCGACCAATTCTTTAAGCCTATTACGCCTCGTCCTTCCCAAGCCCCTCCAGAAGGGGCACGAAACGGACGGACGTTAATTCGTCATAGTCCAGACCATCTTCGGTGCGCGTCACTTTGATCAACTGCTGCACCGCGTCCGACTGGCCCACGGGTAGAACCATAATACCCCCGATTTTCAGCTGCGCCAAGAGCGGGCCCGGAGGATCCTCGGCTGCGGCTGTGACAATGATCCGGTCAAAAGGGGCTTGTTCCGGCAGGCCGAATGACCCATCCGACAACATCGACGTGATATTCGTCAGGCCCAGGTCGGCAAACAGCTTGCTTGTTTCGCTCACCAACCGCCTGTGGCGTTCCACTGTGTAGACCCGGCGGGCCAGTTTGGACAGGATCGCCGCTTGATATCCTGAACCTGTGCCAATCTCGAGCACCGTGTCCCGTGGCCTCACGTTCAGGGCCTGCGTCATCAGACCAACGACCGAGGGTTGACTGATCGTCTGACCGCAGGAAATCGGCAACGGCATGTCCTCGTAAGCGCGCCCTGCAAACAGGCCAGTGACAAAGCGACCGCGGTCCACCTGCTCCATCGCAGCCAGCACGCGCGCATCCGTGACCCCCCGTTTGCGCAAGGCAAACAGGAATTGCATTACGGTTTCAGGGTCCAGTCCGCTCATTCGACCGCCTTCAATGCCTCCAGCATGTCATGTGCAGTCAGGTCAGCGCGCATCGGCGTGACCGAGATATAGCCTTCCAGATTGACGGCCGCATCCGTTCCGGGTGCGGTCGGATTGTGTTGATAGCCCCCCTTGATCCACAGGAACCGCCGCCCCGAAGGAGAACTGTGCGGTTCGACTGAAAACCGTGTGTCGCGCCGAAACCCCTGCGCCGCAATCCGCGTGCCCAGCACTTCTGCTGCCGGAACCGGGGGGAAATTCACGTTATAGAACAGCCGGTAATCACCTTGTTCTGCCGGAGTTGCGTCCAGAATCCGGCGCACCAAATCTGCACCATACCGGGCGGCTGCGTCAAACGGGTCGTCAAGGCCCAGGTTGCGGGGGCCAAAATATTGCGACAGGGCAATCGCTGGGACGCCCTGCAATGCCGCTTCCATCGCGCCGCCGATCGTACCGGAATACAACGTGTTTTCGGCCGAGTTGTTGCCCCTGTTCACGCCGGACAGAACCAGATCGGGAGGGGTATCCAACATAACGTCGTGAAGCCCTGCCAATACACAATCGGCAGGCGATCCTTCGGCTGCAAAGCGCCGCTCGCCCAGCTTGGCGACCATCATCGGATGCGTGTAGCTGATGCAGTGCCCGACCCCGGACTGTTCAAACGCAGGTGCGACCACCCAGACTTCTCCATCCGGTCCGGCCAGCTCAGCTGCAATCGCCTCAAGCGTGATCAAGCCCGGGGCATTGATCCCGTCGTCATTGGTCAGAAGAATTCGCATGTGCCCGATTTACCCCCGCGTTTGGCTCTTGATAGACCCGGGCCTGCGTTGCGGCAAGCGACGCGGCCCCGCAATCTGAGGTTTTCGCGCACCACTTGGGCGGAAATCGATGGATCAGCGCCTTGTCTCGGGGAAAACGAAGCACCTGTCGCGGCGGATGGTCAGCCACATCACCCGGCCCGGGTTGGGCACAAACACGTTCGGAACGGTGGCCCTTAGGATCGAACCATCATAGTCCATGCGAAACTCTACCAGACTTTCATTGCCCAGAAACCGCGCGCGTTCTACGACGCCACGGGCTGCCACACCATCTGTTGGTGTCGGCAATGGCCCCTTGCCGTTGCGGTCAAAGTCCAGCTTGATGTGCTGAGGGCGAAAAACGATCTCGACATCCGTACCATTCGGAATGCCCGGCGCCAGGAACTGACCAAAGGGCGTATCCGCCAATGCGCCATTCACTTGCGCTCGCAAAACGTTGACATCACTGAAAAACGCCACCGCCGCCTTATCTGCGGGACGCGTATAGACGTTATAGGGCGCGCCCTGTTGCACGATCTTGCCACGCCGCATCAAGGCAATCTCGTCGGCCATGCGCATCGCTTCTTCCGGCTCATGCGTGACCAGCAACACAGCGGCATCTTCTTCCTTGAGAATGGCCAGCGTTTCGTCACGGATACCATCACGCAAACGGTTGTCGAGGCCCGAAAACGGCTCGTCCATCAGCATGATCCGCGGGCGCGGCGCCAGGGCACGCGCCAACGCCACGCGTTGTTGCTCGCCACCCGATAGTTGATGCGGAAAACCATCGATGAACCGCATCAGGTCGACCTTCTGCAACAACTCCTCGACCCGGGCGCGTTTTTCGTCCTTGCTGCCCTTCAGACCAAAGGCCACGTTATTGGCCACGCTCAGATGCGGAAACAGCGCAAAGTCCTGAAACATCAGACCGATCTCGCGCCGTTCCGGAGGCACCCGGAACACTGTGTCGCAGATCAGCTTGCCATCAACATAAATCTCTCCCGAGTCCTGCATCTCGACCCCGGCGATCATGCGCAACGTGGTGGATTTCCCGCAGCCCGACGGCCCCAGCAGACATGTCACCTTGCCTGCCTGAACGGTCAGCGAAACATCATCCACAACAACCCGACCCTCAAACCGACGGATAATGTTGCGAATTTCCAGACGCGGTGGAATTGCGTTACCTGTCACCGATGGACCCCGTTGCCTTTCCCGATCAAATCCATCGGGCTTGAGCGGGGATAGCAACCCCGCCCCTCAGGCGCAAGGGATCAGCAACACCCGCCAGAAGCGACAGATGCACCCACGGCCTCAAAAGGGCTTTCGCCACCGCAGCCTTCGAAAATGCCATAATGGGTCGAAAAATCGCCGATAAAGTCAAAGTGACGGGCAAATCGGGTGTCTTTCAGCATCATCCAGGTATTGCCGCAGACCGGAAACACCTTGCCGGCTTCGATAACGTGGTGGTCATCCAGAACAAATTCATGCGGTGCGTTCGGCACGGTCCCCTTGTAGATTACGGCTTGCCCATAATCCTCACAGGCCGGTTCCAATGCCGGCAGTTTGAACAGACGGTATGTCGCGGACAGGAACTTCAACGGCGCGACACGCTCTTCCAGTACGGGATTTTCGATCGTCAACGGACGGTGCGTCACGCGGCGCGGGTCGCCGAAACCGGCCGTTCGAGCCATTGACAGGAAATCATTCCAATAAAGCGCGCCGGACAGGCACTCGCCATAAAGTACTTCGTCCTCGGCCATCGCCTGCGGAATACGGCGGTCAGCATAGACATCCGAGAAATACATCTCGCCGCCCTCTTTCAACAACCGATGCGCGCCGCGCAGAACCGCATTCTTATCCGTGGCAAGGTTGACCACACAGTTCGAGACGACGATATCGAACGATCCGGGTTCCAGATCAAGCTCATCCAGTTTTTCGATATAGCCGTGATGGAACTCCACATTGCTGCGGGCATATCCAAATGCTTCGGCGTGATACTCCTGATGCGCGCGGGCGACGTCCAGTTGTTCGGGCGTCATGTCGACACCCACCACCCGGCCCGTCTCGCTGACCATGGCGGACAAGGCATATACATCCCGCCCGGCCCCACACCCCAGATCAAGGATCGACATGCCTTCCAGATCAAGTGGGGCAATCAGACCGCATCCATAGTAGCGTGTCAGTACGTCGTCATGAATCTTTGAAAGGATCTTTTTGACATGACCGGGCATGTCGTCAGGCGTGCAGCATGCATTGGTCTGCAGGTCAGCACTGCTTTGCAGGACTTCGCCATAATAGTTCTGCACCGATTCATGTTTCATCGCGCTTTTCCCTCGCAAATGGTCATGTCAGAGCTAATGCAGCCGCCGGGGGTTCGCAATCCGGGGAAGGCGCTTTTGACGAAAGCGTGAGTGGTCCTGCGCGGTATTACCCAAGCAGGTCGAAGTCCACGCCCGCGCGAATCTTGCCATTCACCTGAACCTCAAGCCGATGTGCGCCGGGGACCAACTTGAATGTTGTGGCGTCGCCCTTCAACTTGTGGCGTTTTTCCAATGTCAGTTTCCCGTTCTTCAAAGCCGCCTGCTTCAACTTGTGCACCTTGGCTGAGATTTTCCCGCCAGGTCTTTGAAAATTAATGACATAGTCAACCAGAACTGGCAGCTCTCCAAACCCTTTCAAAGTGACCGAAAAGGCCAAAGCGTCACCAATCCGAGCTTCGGAAGTCAGGTTGACCGCGACCTCGATATCCGCCTCCGGGTCATAGCCTAACATCTTCATCGCTTCAGGATGCCCCGCTTTCACAAGCCCGCGCAGGGTGTGTGACATCATCCAGTCCAGCTCGTCCTGATTCTGATGACCCTGGCTGCGCCACGCCTTCAGGCGATCCAATACCAGATCCGGGTCTTTCTTGGTGATGTCATTCAGGTGATTGGATACGGACCGGGTGACATACCGCGTCGAATCCATGTGCAACTTGTCCAGCAACGGCAGCGGGTCCTGCAAACCTAATGCAACCGCCTGCCCCCATGGCAGTCTGGGGCGCGTCCCTTCGCTGACCAACCTGCGCACATGGTAACTGTCATGAGAGCACCAGTCCTGCATCCTCCGCAATACCCGGTCCGGGTCGTGGTTCAGGAACGGTCGGATTGCCCATTCCATGGAAAACCTCTGTGTCAGTTCCTCCATCACGTCCAAAGCCAGATCGGTATGCTCAAGTCCTATGGTCGCTACCCACTCACCGACCGGCGCAAAGATGAAATCGCCAAAATCGTCATCCGTTTTCGTCGGGTCTAAAGGTGCGGGCAAGGCGCGCAGGATCGACGGGGCAACAGCAGGCAAATCACCGGGCACCGCCTGTTGCAGGCATGTGGCGATCCAGATGATCCGATCCTTCAGCTCTAACTCCAGCAATCGCGACATGACCGCAGCCCGGAATGCCAGAGCATCAAATTCTGCATGAGAATCGGAAAACAAACCACTGAGATAATTCACTTTCTCAGCATTGAACATCTGATCTTTCAACGAAAATCCTTGCGCCATGGTCACATCGTCAAATTGGTTGCGCCGCCATCCAGCAGAATGTTCTGACCAACGATGAATCCCGCATGTTGAGAGCACAGGAACGCGCAGGCAGCCCCGAATTCCTGCCGCGTTCCATATCGTCGCGCGGGAATGGTTGCCGAACGGTTTGCGCGGGCGTCTTCGATCGAGATGCCTTGCTGGGAAGCCACGCCGCTGTCCAGCGCATCCGCACGATCCGTTGCGTGAATGCCGGGCAGCAGGTTGTTGATGGTCACGCCATGCGGTGCAACCTGGCGTGAAGTTCCCGCGACATATCCGGTCAAACCCGTGCGGGCTGCATTCGAAAGCCCCAGCACCGCAATTGGCGCGCGCACGGATTGTGAGGTGACGTTCACCACCCGCCCCCAACCTTTGTCCATCATTCCGGGAAGCAGCGCTTTCATGAACGCAATGGGGGTCAACATATTGGCATCCAGCGCCTTGATGAAATCATCACGCTCCCAGTCCGACCATAAACCCGGCGGCGGTCCACCGGCATTTGTCACAAGAATATCAACGCCCTGCGCCGCTTCGATCACCCGCGCCTGCCCTTCCGCAGTCGTCACGTCACACGCGACTGTTTGTACCTCGACGCCATGCTCTGACCTGAGGCGTGCCGCCTCGCTCTCCAAAGCGTCCGAACCACGCGCATTCATCACAAGATTTACGCCAGCCTCAGCCAAAGCCTCGGCACAGCCCAAACCCAGCCCTTTGCTGCTGGCACAGACCAGCGCGCGCTTTCCTTTTATTCCAAGGTCCATCGGATCCTCCCTGTCAGTCATTACCGCATGTCTAGCATCGGCCAGACAGGGAAGACCAGAAATGGCTTGGGATCAGTAGAAGAACTCTTCGCGTACGATCTTGCCATCTGCGACGTGATAGACACCCACTTCCCGCATATCAAAGGCTTCGCCGGTTTCCTTTACCTTACCCTGCACTTCGAAAATCACCGCAAAGCGGTCTTCGCCGTGCACAAACGGGTCGCTGACCGAAGCGCCAGAAACCTCGTGGGCTCCTTCCCACCATTCATGTTTGCCACGGATCGCGTCACGCCCTTGAACTTCGCGCCCCATGCCTGAGTAATCGACCGCTTCAACAGAAACTGCGTCCGGCGCATACAATTTCTCAAGATTTTCCTTGGCGCGGTCCTCACGGCAGCCAGCCACCAATTCATTGGCAATCTCTTTCAAATCCATTGGTCTTCTCCACAATTTGTTCACTATATGTTCCTATAACCACAAGCCTGTGATTCGAACCACCCCCTTTGTCTTGCTTCGGCAGGATTCCCCGCCTATACGCGCGGTCATGCTTGATACCTCGAACCAACCTGCCCTGCCGCCCGAGATTGCCCGTCGCCGGACATTCGCCATCATCTCGCACCCGGATGCGGGCAAGACGACGCTGACTGAAAAGTTCCTGCTTTACGGGGGCGCCATTCAGATGGCTGGTCAGGTGCGCGCCAAGGGCGAGGCCCGGCGGACACGCTCGGACTTCATGCAGATGGAGAAGGATCGCGGAATCTCGGTTTCCGCATCGGCCATGTCGTTCGACTATGGCAATTTCCGGTTCAACCTTGTTGACACGCCCGGCCACAGCGATTTCTCGGAAGATACCTACCGCACGCTGACGGCCGTGGATGCGGCCGTGATGGTGATCGACGGCGCGAAGGGTGTCGAAAGCCAGACGCAAAAGCTGTTCGAGGTCTGCCGCCTGCGTGATCTGCCGATTCTGACCTTCTGTAACAAGATGGACCGCGAAAGCCGCGATACGTTCGAGATCATCGACGAAATTCAAGAGATGCTGGCCATCGACGTCACCCCCGCCGCATGGCCAATTGGCGTAGGTCGTGATTTCATCGGCTGCTACGACATGCTGCGCGACCGGCTGGAGCTGATGGACCGCGCCGACCGCAACAAGGTGGCAGAGAGCATCGAGATTAACGGGCTTGATGACCCGAAACTGTCGGAACATATTCCTGCGCACCTGCTGGAAAAGCTGCTGGAAGAGGTTGAGATGGCGCGCGAGTTGCTGCCCGCGCTGAACCCGCAGGCGGTGCTTGAAGGGCATATGACCCCGATCTGGTTCGGCTCGGCCATCAACTCGTTCGGCGTCAAGGAACTGATGGAAGGCATCGGCGCTTATGGCCCACAGCCGCAGGTTCAGTCCGCCGAACCCCGCCAGATATCGCCGGATGAAAAGAAGGTCGCGGGCTTTGTTTTCAAGGTGCAGGCCAACATGGACCCCAAGCACCGCGACAGGGTGGCCTTTGTCCGCATGGCATCAGGCCATTTCAAACGCGGCATGAAACTGACCCATGTGCGGTCAAAGAAACCGATGGCGATTTCAAACCCAGTGCTGTTTCTGGCATCTGACCGGGAACTGGCAGAAGAGGCCTGGGCGGGTGACATCATAGGCATTCCCAACCACGGCCAGCTGCGCATCGGTGACACGCTGACCGAAGGTGAGGCGCTGCGCGTCACCGGCATCCCCTCTTTCGCGCCGGAACTGCTGCAAGGCGTCCGCGCGGGCGATCCGATGAAGGCCAAGCACCTGGAAAAGGCCCTGATGCAGTTTGCCGAAGAAGGCGCGGCAAAGGTGTTCAAACCTTCGATTGGCTCGGGCTTTATCGTGGGTGTCGTCGGCGCGTTGCAATTCGAAGTGCTCGCCAGCCGGATCGAAATGGAATACGGCCTGCCCGTGCGTTTCGAGGCGTCTCAGTTCACCTCGGCCCGCTGGGTCAGTGGTGACAAGGCCGAGGTCGAAAAGTTTGTGAATGCAAACAAGCAGCACATCGCGCACGACCATGACGGCGACATTGTCTATCTGACCCGGCTGCAATGGGACATCGACCGGGTGGTTCGGGACTATCCCGCCCTGAACCTGACCGCCACCAAAGAGATGATGGTGTGATCCAACTGACTGATTGCACAGCCGAGTCAGCCTGTGCAATTCTGCGCGCATGAGCAAGGATGAACTGACTTTCCCCGGCGGTCTGCCCGACATGCTGGACAGGTATGAAAACCGGCGCAGCCCGTTTCAGTTCGGCACCACCTCGTTGCCTGACCTTGACATTGACCTTATTGAAATGGCCAGTCGCACATTGCCCGAAAGTGCAACTGTGCCCCCACCGAAGCCCAATACAAGCTGGGATCGCAAGCGTGCTCTGATTGCGCGGGAATTTGTCGGAAATTCGGAACTTGCCTTCCTGAATGCCCAGTTGATCTCGAACCTGCGAAAGCGGTCCTTCCCGCGCCACGCCCCGCTTCTGTTTTGCCGCCTTTGGGACGAACAGTCGGACCACCTTCTGTCCGCGCTTGATCTGCGGTGGCTGGTCTCGTCGGTTCAAACCTTTGCGGACCACGGTCAAACTGCAACCCAGCGCGAGGTTGGTCATGCGCTGCGCATGTTGTTCGGCATGATGAAGCTTTATGAGTTCGAGAGGCGCTTTTCCGGGCTGATCCCGGAAACACCATTTCCGTATCAAAAATTGAAACGCGTCCCGCTGCCCTATCAGATGAAAGGGTTTTCCCTTGGAAGTGGCGGGCTGGACGTCAATCTGATTGCTCCGGTCTGGACCAAGGCCCTAAGCGACACCACCATCGCGCCGCTGGTCGATCACTTGATGACCGAGCTCAACAGAGATCCCGGCGGTGTCTTTCGCCGCCTGAAACTCATGCGCAAAGCGCGCGCGCAGCGCACATGACCACATGGGGTGTCGTGTCGATGGTCAGGGGCCCGACCGAGGATGTCCTTCGGTTCGTGGCCCATCACATCGATCTGGGCGCCGAGACCATCTACATCTATCTGGATGAACCGAACCAGCGCACATTCGAGGCGCTGAAGGCACATCCCAGTGTTTGCGCACAGGTTTGTGATGACGCCTATTGGCAAAAGCTAAAACGCACACGACCGGACAAGCACCAGGTTCGCCAATCGGTCAACGCGACATACGCCTATCGCGACACGCACCTAGATTGGCTGGCCCATATCGATGTTGACGAGTTTCTGTGGTCGCCGACCCCAATCTCGGATGTGTTGAGCGATATCGGGGACAAGGTTCACGCCGCCCGTGTCCGCCCAATCGAGGCGCTGGCGGGCGGTGAAGACCTGTACAAGGCGCATGTTCCACAAAGCCCGGCCCGAACACAGCTGATTGAGATGCTTTATCCCAACTATGGGGCTTTCGTCCTTGGCGGGTTCCTCAGCCATGTACAGGGCAAGTTGTTTGTGCGCACGGGATTGAAACGTCTGAGTTTTCGTATCCACAACCTGTTTCAGAACGGGAAATTGCTGCCGTGCAAATATGAGCTTGCGCAGGTCGATCTATGCCACCGCCACGCGCCGGACTGGGACCACTGGATCACACATTATCCGTTCCGCTTGGATCGCGGCTCGTATCAGGCTGGCATGGCCCCGAATGCCCCACGCGAGATGGGGGGGCTGAACAAGAATGAATTGCTCAGCTGGATTGAAAGCGAACACGGCGAGGACGGGCTGCGCGCGTTCTTCAACGAGATGAGCGGCGCTGACCCAGATGTCCGCGCCCGGCTGGAGCAGAATGGGCTAATCCGCCACCGCGTATTGAATCTGGACGGAAAATTGGCGAAACACTTTCCCGGAAGTTGCTGAATTGTTGCGCAAAACTCGAACCTGTCTCGATGAAACCCTGATGCAGCGGTCTTCATTTGACCCCGACCAACGTTTTTGTTATGTCCGCGTCCAAGCCGAAATGTCGCATCACGCGCATGGCCATCCGGGCCCGGCACATCTTATACGCGCGGGCCAGGTCAAGTGTCCGCATTCAACCGGACTTACATGACAAAGTTTAACGAACTGAACCTGAACCCGAAGGTCCTCAAAGCCATTGAGGAAGCTGGATACGAAACCCCAACTCCGATCCAGGCAGGTGCGATTCCGCCCGCATTGGAAGGTCGCGATGTTTTGGGCATAGCCCAGACAGGCACGGGTAAAACCGCCAGCTTTACGCTGCCGATGATCACACTGCTGGCCCGTGGCCGGGCGCGTGCCCGTATGCCACGTTCGTTGGTCTTGTGCCCGACGCGGGAACTGGCCGCTCAGGTGGCCGAGAATTTCGACACCTATACCAAACACCTGAAACTGACCAAAGCGCTGTTGATCGGTGGTGTCAGCTTCAAAGAGCAAGAAGCTCTAATTGACCGTGGCGTCGACGTTCTGATCGCCACGCCGGGCCGTCTGCTGGATCATTTCGAGCGCGGCAAGCTGTTGCTGACCGGCGTGCAGATCATGGTGGTGGATGAAGCGGACCGTATGCTCGACATGGGGTTCATCCCCGATATCGAACGCATCTTCTCACTAACACCTTTCACCCGTCAGACCCTGTTCTTCTCAGCCACCATGGCATCCGAGATCGAGCGGATAACCGACACGTTCCTGTCGGCCCCTGCCCGGGTCGAAGTTGCCCGTCAGGCGACCGCATCCGAGACCATCGAACAGGGCGTGGTCATGTTCAAAGGCGGCCGTCGGGACCGCGAAGCCAGCAACAAACGCAAGGTTCTGCGTGCGCTGATCGATGCTGAAGGCGACAAATGCACAAATGCGATCATCTTCTGCAACCGCAAGACTGACGTGGATATCTGCACAAAATCCCTGAAAAAACATGGCTACAACGCGGCCGCCATCCATGGCGATCTGGACCAGTCGCAGCGTATGAAAACACTGGACGGTTTCCGTGAGGGATCATTGCGCCTTCTGGTCGCCTCAGACGTGGCTGCGCGTGGCCTGGATGTGCCAGCCGTCAGCCATGTGTTCAATTTCGACGTCCCCGGCCACCCCGAGGATTATGTGCACCGCATTGGCCGCACCGGCCGCGCCGGCCGTGAAGGTAAAGCCATCACAATCTGTTCGGGACGCGACGAAAAAGCACTGGTTGCGATCGAAAAGTTGATCCAAAAAGACATCCCGCGCATAGACAACCCGGTTCAGGACGACCCCAGACCCGAACAGCCAAAGCCTGAGAAAAAGGCCAAAGCCCCCGAGAGCCCGAAAGAAGGCAAAAAGGTTCGCGAACCGAAGGGGCGCAGTCGTGGGCGCAAGGAAGACACCGGCCCGGCCGTCGTGGGCATGGGAGATCACCTGCCCAGCTTCATCGCGCTCAGCTTTGACGAACGTCGCGCCAGCTAGATTGCCAGAACAAGCGCTAAAATCGAAAACCCAAGCAACATCATCCCGGCGATTTCGCGCCGGGTGATCGTCTCGCGGAAGAACAGGATCGACGCTATCAGGCTAAAGATCAGCTCAACCTGCCCCAGCGCTTTGACATAAGCCGCATTCTGCAAGGTGAAGGCCCAGAACCAGCAAAACGAGCCGCCGAGGCTGGTCAGGCCGACAAATACCCCGGTCTTTCTCGTTTGCCAGACTGCGCGCAGTTCGGCCCGGTCGCGCCACAGCAGCCATATCCCCATGCTGGCGAACTGGAATGTCACCACTGCGGCCAACGTTACCAGCGCTCGGAACCACGCATCGATATCGCCCAGTTGCAGTGAAGCCCCACGATAGCTGACGGCGGAAAACGCAAACAAAACACCTGATCCAAGCCCCAATTGCGAAGCCCGATTGGTCAGATGGCGCCACCAGGGTCCGTCCCCTCCAGGTGTTTTTGACAACAAAAGAACAGCCATCAACCCCAACAGGATCGCGAACAATGCGCCCCGCGACACACTGTCCCCCAAGACCAAAAAACCAACAATCGCGGTCTGGATCACCTCGGTTTTCTTGAAGGTAATTCCAACGGCAAAATTGCGTTGTTTGAACAACGCCACCACGCAGATCGTTGCAAGGATTTGCGCTGTCCCTCCGATGACCGCGTAAAGCCAGAACAAACTGCCAAGCCGAGGCATGCTCGCCCCGGTTATCTGCAACGCAACATATAGCCCGATAACCGCCAACGGCATGGAATAGGCAAACCGCGCAAAAGTTGCACCTGCAGCAGATAGTTTCACGCTGGCCAGAGATTTTTGCAGCATGAAACGCACAGTCTGAAAACTGGCGGCGGCGATGGTGACGGGGATCCAGAGACTCATGCCACCCGTTGTGTCGTCAATTCAAGGCTTTGGCCAGAGAGGATGTGGCACAGGGTCTTTTGCGCGAACGAAATACTGCCGGAATATCTGTGCATAGGACCGGTAAACATAGGCTTCGTTGCAAGCCAAGTACCTGTCCTTTCCGTCGCGGTACAATGCAGGCAAGCGATACCACGGAGCCGCCGGATTCATGTGATGAACCACGTGTAGGTTATTGTTTAAAAACAAAAATGCCAGAGGTCCGCGATCTTCGACTATCACCGTGCGGGCGCGGGATTTTTCATGTGCACGATGCTCCAGAAACGTGCGGATCTTCAAAAGCGACAGCCCCATATAGGCCGCGACCAGATAGGCCCAAACCGGCATGGCCGATTGCGCAGCTACCCACAGAACCACCGCCGCGCCGGGAAGGTGCACAGCCCATGCCAGCAGGATCGCCCTGTCCCCGCGCATCAACCCACGCCATTCGTCACGCATAAACAGAACCTGACCAAGGACGGGCCCCAGTACCATCCGCCCCAACAGCGTGTTGTTCAGGCTCAGGATCATCTGCGCCAGCCGCGGCAATCCCGACCAGATATGCGGATCCAGATAATTCGATTCCGGGTCGTCATAAGGGTCCGTCAGGGTGGCATCCTGATGATGCGCCAGATGCAGGTCCCGAAAGCGGTTATACGGAATTGCCAATGTCAACGGCAGTGCCATCAACGCCTCGTTCAGCCATTTGGCACGAAATGGGTGCCCGTGCAGGGCCTCATGCGTCAGTGACGAATGCAAAGCCGCAACAACACCCAGAGCAGGGATAGCCAACCACAAGGATGTGTTTGCCAGCCAGAACAGACCGGCAAGCCACGCAGCATAACACAAGACTATAAGGAAAAACGTGCCCCATTCGGGCGATTTGGGTGTCGTGGGGTCAGCCATTTCGGCCCCACGAAATGTTCGCCCAAATTCTTTCGTAAATCACGTACATCGTCAGGCCGATGGCCGTGTTCGCCAGCGCCAGCGCCCCTCCTACAGCGGCCGAGCCTGTTGCCAACAGGCCCACCATTGTCATGATCGCCAACCCCATCGCATTCCAAACGATTGCTTTCACGACTGATCTTCGCCGCGTTTCCATTCCGAACCCCGTTTTTTTCTTACTCAAAGCGTTACATCCGGACCCCGGCATTGAAAATTCTGAATATGATTAACAAAACTCATCAAATGTGATAAAGATCTCGGCATGCAGGAAAATATCGACAAGCGCGACCGTGCCGCGCAATTTCGTCTCCGCCTCGCCCGCGCGATGGAAGAGCGTCATGTCAGCCAAAGTGCCCTTGCGCGCAATATTGGCGTTGACCGCTCGACCGTTTCCCAATTGCTGACAGATCATGGCGCGCGGTTGCCCAACGCACATGTTGTTGGCGGATGTGCAGCGGCGCTTGGCGTTTCGGCCGACTGGTTGCTGAGCCTATCTGACAGGCCGGAAAGCGCGGCTGAGCTTCTGGCTAGCTCGCTGACCTTTACCGAGGCCCCACGCGCCCTTGTCGATGAACGTATCTTCGAGTGGCATCAGGAGGCCGCCGGGTACAAAATCCGCTATGTCCCGGCCACCCTGCCCGACATGCTCAAGACGCGTTCGATACTGGAATGGGAATACGCCCCGCATCTGGGCCGGACCGCTGACCAAGCCATCGGCGCGTCGGCGGATCGTCTGGCATGGATGCGCAGCGCCCAGTCAGACTATGAGATCGCCATGCCGCTATTCGAAATCGAAAGCTTTGCAAGCGCCACTGGGTATTATCAGGGTCTCAGCCCCGAGGTTCGGCTGGAACAGATCGATCACCTGTTGGCGCTGTGCGAACAGCTCTATCCGCGGATGCGTATCTATCTGTTTGACGCAAAACGGCTTTATTCCGCACCCGTGACGATTTTCGGCCCGCTGCTTTGTGTATTTTACGCAGGAAGTCACTATATGGCCTTCCGCGACCGGGATCGGATCGAGACATTCTCACGCCATTTCGACACACTGGTACGCGAGGCCGACGTGGCCGCCCGGGACTTTCCAAACCATCTGCGTCGCCTCAGAACGGCGGTTTCCCGCGACTGGTGATGCAGCACCATCCAACCTGTGCTATTCTACTTTGGCGCGAACCATAAGGCATTCCGAACACAGACGGAGGAGCACAGGAATGGACGCAATTCAAACCGCTCAATACGCACGTGCACTTTTTGCGGCACATGGAGATCAAGCCGAGGCCGAAGCCGCGCAAAAAATGCGCGAATGCGAAGCTGCCGGAAATCGGCAAGAAGCACAGGACTGGCAGGCGGTCCGTCAGACCATCCGCCAGATCCGTGGTCCAAACCAGGGCTGAGTTACAATTTCGGGTCCGGGTTGACCGTGTGGCCATCCACCGCAATCACCTGTCCTGAAACCAGACGTGCCGCATCTGAGGCAAGGAAGACTGCCATATTGGCGACATCCTGCGCTTCGACGAAGCGCCCCATTGAGGTGCCCGAGGCATAGCCCCGATAGACCTCGTCACGGGTCATGCCCTTGGCTGCAGCCTCGCGGGTCAGAACGCCTTCCATCCGAGGGCCTTCAACTGCGCCCGGACAAATGGCATTGGCACGGATGCCATAGGGCCCCAACTCCATCGCCAGCGTCTTCATCAACCCGATGACCGCCCATTTTGCCGACGCATAGGGCGCCCGGAACGGGTAGCCATACTGCCCGGCTGTCGACGAGGTCAGAATGATACTGCCCGCCCGCGCCGTTTTCATCAGCGGCGCTGCATATTTTGCCGCCAGAAATGCACCGTCCAGATTGACCGCGACACAAGCACGCCACGCGTCCAGTTCAATATTCTCAATGGCATTTGTCGGGCCGGCAATACCGGCATTGGCGCAGAGCACATCCAACCCGCCTGTCGAACGGACGGCGTCAAATACCGCGCGCATGTCAGCCTCGTCCGCAGCATTGGCTTGATGCCCGATCCAATGATCGGGTAAAGTATCCAACGCCGCCTGATCGATATCAGTAACCCGGACGTCATAGCCAACCGCGTCAAACGCCTCGGCCATGGCCCGGCCGACGCCTGACGCGCCAGCCGTCACCAGAACCCGGCGCGTCATGAAGACTTCCTGATCGCTGCGCCTGCGCCCTCGGGATAAGGCAATCCGGCCTGAGCCTCTGCAACCCGCGCCATAGCCGCTTCGATTTCAGCAGATGGCGCGCTGGGGCGGCGGGTTTCCAGGCTGACATGCAGCAGAAAACTTTCACCCGTGGCCAGCAGCTTGTCGTCCTCATACATGCTGTGGAACACATGCAGCTTCTTGCCCTGCCCCAACAGCATCTGCGTGCGCACGTCGATTTTTGCACCGGCATGAGCTTCATCCAAATAGCGAATGTGGTTCTCCGCTGTGAAATAGCTGCCGCCTGAGGCAATGTAATCCGCATCGCATCCGATGATTTCCATGAACCGATCGGTGGCGGCGGCAAAGGCCTCCAGATATCTCGCTTCGTTCATGTGGCCGTTGTAATCCGTCCAGTCCAGTGGAACAGCCCGCGACAGGGTCAGGATGGGCTGGCTAAGATCCGCTTGATCCAGCGTCGGCAGCGCACCGGGTTTCAACCGTGCGTCATGTTGGTTCAGCACCGCACCCGCACCGTAATTCTGCGCCTTGAGGGCCCGCATCATGCCAACGAGGTTGTTGTCGCGAATACGCTCCAGCTCTCGGATCGAATGCATCCCGGATTGTGCGTCAGATTGATTGGCGATCAAATCGACCAGTTCGTCAGTGAACTCGGGAACATCCATCAGCTTGGTCCACGGCCATTTCAAGGCAGGCCCGAACTGCGCCATGAAATGCCGCATCCCCGCCTCGCCACCGGCCACGCGGTAGGTTTCGAACAGACCCATCTGCGCCCAGCGGATGCCGAAACCCATACGGATGGCCTCGTCAATCTCTTCGGTCGTCGCAATGCCATCCTTGACCAGCCAAAGCGCCTCGCGCCAGACAGCCTCCAGGAACCGGTCGGCAATATGCGCATCGATCTCTTTCTTGACGTGCAACGGGAAAAAACCTAGCGTTTTCAACAGGTTCTGCGCCTGTTCGATCATCTCGGGCGGGTTCTTGTCCGTTGGTACAAGCTCGATCAAAGGCAACAGGTAAACCGGGTTGAAGGGGTGCGTCACCACGATCTGCTCGGGGCGCAGCGCTCCGTCCTGAAGTTCGGACGGCTTGAACCCGCTGGTCGAGGATCCGATGATCGCGCCCGGATCGCAAGCCTCCTGCAAGCCTTTGTAAACCTTCAGTTTCAAATCCAGACGTTCCGGCACACTCTCCTGTATCCAACGCGCACCCTTAACCGCTTCGGCCATGTCGCTGTGAAAGCTCAGCACACCCTCGGCTGGCAACGGAACGTCACTCAGCCCCGGCAAGGACCGTCTTGCGTTGTCCAGCACCTCGCCAATCTTGCGTTCCGCCTCGGGGTCAGGGTCAAACACCCGCACATCCCAGCCATTGAGCAGGAACCGCGCGGCCCATCCACCACCGATAACTCCGCCCCCAATAATTGCTGCCGTTTTCATGATTTCCCACCTACTGGCTGCGCATGTTTCATCTTTTTAGAAATACTCCGGGGGCTTGGGGGCTGGCCCCCAAAACCCGCGTGTCCATTATTTTGCAACAGGTGCCTGCTTGGTCAGCCCCAGGCTCGCACGGACTTCGTCAGGGCCGATCACGCGCGCGCCCATATTCTCGATGATGGATCCCGCACGTTCCACCAGTTGCCAGTTCTCGGCCATTACGCCCTTATCCAGCCAGAGGTTGTCCTCAAGCCCAACGCGCACATTGCCGCCCGCCAAAACCGAAGCCGCGACAAACGGCATCTCGTTCCGTCCCAGTGAAAACGCGCTGAAGGTCCAGTCATCCGGCACGTTGTTCACCATCGCCATAAAGGTATTCAGATCATCCGGCGCGCCCCACGGTACCCCCATGCACAGCTGGACCAAAGCGTTGGGTGCCAGAATCCCTTCCTTCACCAGTTGCTTTGCAAACCACAGGTGGCCAGTGTCAAAGGCTTCGATCTCGGGTTTGACACCCAGGTCGGTCATCATTTTGCCCATGGAGCGCAGCGCACCGGGCGTATTCGTCATAACATAATCGGCCTCGGCAAAGTTCATTGTGCCGCAGTCCAAGGTGCATATCTCGGGCAAACATTCGGCAATATGCGCCACACGTTCGGATGCTCCGACCATGTCCGTGCCCGCGGCCACGGGAAACGGGTTTTCAACACCGCCGAACACGATGTCGCCGCCCATGCCGGCCGTCAGATTCAATACGACGTCCACATCAGCGTCGCGGATGCGGTCTGTCACCTCGCGATACAGATCCAACCGGCGGCTTGGCACACCGGTCTCGGGGTCGCGCACGTGGCAGTGTACCACTGCCGCCCCGGCCTTGGCGGCAGCGATTGCGCTGTCGGCGATCTGCTGCGGCGACCGCGGCACATGCGGGCTGCGGTCCTGCGTCCCGCCCGAGCCGGTTACGGCACAGGTAATAAAGACTTCGCGGTTCATTTCCAGAGGCATGGTGTTTTCCCCAAGTTATACCCGGTTTTGCCTTGGGTTTTCCCCAGGCTTTTCCCCGGATTCCGATTTGCGTTCTGACCCGACTCTGGCGCAGCTTTGGGAAAACCACTTGGCAATATGCGAATCAAACTTGATGAAATCCGCAAAAAACATACTGCAGCCGGAACACCGCGCCCTGAAAACCGCGGTGCTTGTGCTGGACGAATGCAACACGCTCAGCTTTGCCTCTGCGGTGGACCCGATGCGGGCCGCGAACCGTCTGGCGGACCGCCCGGCCTTTGATTGGGACTATGTAACCGCAACGCCAGAACCCGCGATTCTGACCAGTGCGTTGCAAGTGCCCGGTATTCCACTGGCCCGGTTGCAATCCTGCGACCTGATGATCGTGGTCGCCGGGTTCCAACTGGCCCGCCACGCCACCCCAAGCCTGCTGGCTGGTCTGCGGCGCATCGCGGGCACAGGCGCAACGATGGCAGGCATTGATGGCGGCCCCTGGCTCCTGGCCGAGGCCGGGCTACTGGATGGCCATCTGGCAACAACCCACTGGGAAGACCTAGAAAATTTCGCCACGCGGTTTCCCGAAGTTGATGTGCGCACCGACCGCTTCACCGTTTCGGGCAATCGACTGACTTCGGGTGGCGCAATTCCGGCTGTCGAGATGATGCTGCACATCATCGCCGCCCGTCATGGCGCAAGTTTCGCCGCGCGCGTTGCGGGCCTGTTCCTTTACGATGGTGCTCCGGACCCTGGAAAACCGCAAAGCCGCACAGGCGCACCCCATCGCCACACAGCACTGACCGCCAAGGCCAACTCGATGATGCAAGCGTCACTTGATGATCCCCTGCCGCTGGCCTTTATCGCAGACCGCCTGGGCACCAGCCCACGGACGCTGCAACAACAGTTCCGACTGCGCCTGAACACGACGCCGCAGGACCACTATCTGCAACTGCGCCTGGCCGAGGCCCGCCGTCTGGTCACCGACACCGACATGCCACTGATGGATGTGGCGCTCGCCACCGGCTTTGCCTCGCAATCCAGCTTTGCCCGCGCTTTCCGCACCGCCCACGGTCAATCGGCCCGCGACCTGAGACACGAACGCGCGCATCCCACCCATCACTGACCGGATCCTTCTTCATCTGGCCAAAAATATCCCGGGGGCGTCGCCAAAGGCGACGGGGGCAGAGCCCCTAAAACGGCATCGGGTGCGCCCGATGTGCCCTGCTGATCTCGGCCAACACATCCTTGGATAATTCAAGATCCACGCCCGCCAGAATATGATCCAGCTGTGCAACGGTCGTGGCCCCGAAGATTGCCGACATCATGAACGGGCGCGTCCGGCACCACGCCAACGCCATATGCACCGGATCCAGACCATGCCGTGCGGCGATGTCCAGATAAGCTGCAACCGCCTCGAAAACACGACCGGATTTCCGGCCTCCCATCTCAGGCACAAAGGACATACGCGATCCGTCGGGAACGCAGTCATTTTGGTACTTTCCGGTCAGAAAGCCTGCCGCCAACGGGGAAAACGCCATCAGCCCAACATCTTCATGCACACTCAACTCACCCAGGTCGGTGTCAAAATGGCGGCACAGCAATGAATACTCGTTCTGCACCGATGCCACGCGCGGCGCCCCCATCTGGTCGGCCAGCCGCAGCCATTGCGCGGTTCCCCAAGCGCTTTCATTCGACAGGCCAAAGGCACGGATATTGCCCTTGTCTACCTGAGCCTGCAATGCCTCAAGGCACTCTTGCATGTTGCTCAGCACTTCATCTGTGTTTTCGCCAGACGGCGCATAATCCCAGTTCTGCCGAAACATATAGCTGCCCCGATTGGGCCAGTGAAACTGATAGAGGTCGATATACCCGGTCTGCAAACGTCGCAAAGACCCCTCAATCGCTTCGGGTATGGTGCGGGCGGTGATCGGCGCACCATCGCGGACAAAGGACAGCCCCGCGCCGGAATGCTTGGTCGCCAGAACATAATCACCCCGGCGGGTAGGATTGGCGGCATTCCAGTTTCCCAAAATCTCTTCGGTGCGCCCGATCGTTTCTTTCGCGACAGGGTTCACCGGATACATTTCCGCCGCGTCGACAAAGTTGATCCCCGCGTCCAACGCCATATCCATCTGCCGGTGCGCATCCGTTTCAGACGTTTGGGAGCCAAATGTCATCGTACCAAGGCACAGATCGCTCACCATAATTCCGGTACGGCCCAAAGGCTTTTTCTGCATTGTCGTATCTCCTGAAAATTGCGGGCCGGTCAGGCTTCAGCCTTTTTTTCCCACCGCCCGGACTCCTCCGACCAGTATTGTGCGGAGCATCCGGCATCCGTCAGCGCTTTCCACTGCCCGCGCGCGTGTTGTACCGCCATGCCGTCATTGCCATCGAACAGGATACAAACCCGTTCCAGCGCGGCGACTTCTTCCGCTTCGACCGGCGCGCCATCCACAGCCATGATACAGGTCGCACCATTTCCCGCCACGGCGCTGGTGGTCAGCAGGATCGGCTGGTCCGCGTCGTGCGGGCCACCAGCGCGACCATGCGGCAAGAATCCGTCCTCGGGGCCCAGCCACAGTTTTTCATCCAGCCAGTCCATCCGTGCAGGGTCAGTACCCCGCACGGCTATCCGCCACCCGGCTTGCCGCGCCTTGTCCAGCAGCGCGGGCAAGGTGTGCTCCAACGGCTGGCGGGTCAGGTGGTAGAAATAGACAGCGCCCATATGCTTACTCGAAATTGTCCTGCACAAACCGGCTCAACGCGCGCACGCCCCAGCCGGTGGCGCCTTTGGGCGCATAAGAGGTCTCTTCAGCCACCGAGGCGACGCCCGCGATATCCAGATGAATCCACGGCGTTTCCTCTTTCACGAACCGCTGCAGGAATTGCGCGGCGGTGATGGAACCGGCGGGGCGACCGCCCACGTTCTTCATGTCGGCAATGCGCGATTTCAACAACTTGTCATAGGCGTCGCCCAATGGCATCCGCCAAGCGCCTTCATCCTCGGCTTTGGCTGATTTCAGGAAGGCATCACAGAACGTGTCATTGTTCGAAAAAACACCAGCGTTTTCATGGCCCAAACCGATGATGATCGCACCAGTCAAAGTTGCCAAGTCGATCATTCCGACCGGCTTGAACCGTTCCTGCGCGTACCACATCACGTCACACAGAACCAGGCGGCCTTCGGCGTCGGTGTTGATGATCTCGACCGTGTCGCCCTTCATTGACCTGACCACATCACCCGGACGGGTGGCGTTACCTGATGGCATATTCTCGACCAGACCAACCAGCCCCACGAGATTGGCTTTTGCCTTGCGCTTGGCCAGCGCGCGCATGGTGCCCGCAACAACTCCGGCGCCGCCCATGTCCATGGTCATCTCTTCCATGCCGACAGCTGGTTTGAGCGAGATACCACCCGTGTCGAACACCACGCCTTTTCCGACCAAAGCCAGAGGCGCGTCGTCCTTAGCCCCGCCATTCCATTGCATCACCACCACTTTCGAAGGGCTGTCCGAGCCCTGCCCGACGCTTAGCAACGTGCGCATTCCCAGCTCGGCCAGCTTGTCTTCGTCCAGCACTTCGACCTCAAGACCCAGCTCCTGCATCTCAACCAGGCGGTCCGCGAATTCGGTGGTGGTCAAAACATTTGCTGGTTCATTGGTCAGATCGCGCGTCATCCGAACCCCGTCAGCAATTGCATAGAGAGGTGCGAATTCTGCCTCGGCCTCAGCAGGCTTTGAGTGGCTGATTGTCACTGTACCAGCCTTCTGGCTTTCCTTTGTTTTATGCGCGTCGAATTCATAGCTGCGCAGAACAATCCCCAGTGCCAGATCCTCGGCGCGCGCGTGATTGCCAACCATCACCAGCATGTCCTTTCCGCCCGCCAGTTTGGCAAGGGCTGCACCTGCCTTTCGGGCTTCGCCGGCCTCGGGGCGACGTGGCAGAACCAGAACATCCAGCGCCTCAGCCGCCATTCCTGTGGGCCATGCCATCGAGATGACGTCCCCTGTTTTGGATTTGCTGAAACTCTCGCTTTCAACAAGCCGCGCCAACCCGCCCTTCGTCAGACGGTTGGCTCTGCGGGCTGCCGGGCCCATCTTACCGTCGTCCGGAATGATGATGGCGACGCGCCCTCCGGCCTGCGCCATAGCCTCCAGGTCAAATTCCTGAAAACGGATCGGTATCAGACTGCTCATTGTACACTCCTCGAATTCTGTTCCCCAAGACCTAGCCCGCGGGGCACGCATTGACCAGATAGCAGTTTTCCCCGCCTTTCAATTGCATTAAGGTCCCGAAAAAATGACCGGCAGGCTCGGGGGAGAAAGACGTGGTACGAGAGGGCAGGCATACGCCGTCGCGCACAGCATTGCGCAGGCGCGATATCGGCCCGACGCCCCGCACTACAGGCGCAGCGGGGTCGCGCCTATGATCCTGGACCGTTATTTTGCCCGCCGGTTTCTGCAAAGCTTCATGGTCATCGGAGGTATTTTCCTGACCTTGATGATTCTCATCGATCTGATCGAACAGATTCGCCGCTTTGACGATTTCGACTTGTCTTTTGCCCAGCTGCTGCACCTCACACTGCTGAATACACCAGCCGCCATCAGCGAAATGCTGCCTCTGCTGGTCATCCTGTCCACCATTGCGCTGTTCGTTGGGCTGGCACGTACCTCCGAACTTGTGGTGACCCGTGCAACTGGCCGCTCGGGCATCCGTGCTTTGGTTGCGCCTGTCCTGTTGTCGCTGATCATCGGCGCTCTGGCCGTTGCACTGTTGAATCCCATCGCAGCGGCCACATCCGAAGAGTACCGCCGCCTGTCGGATTCATACCGAAACAACGGCAGTTCAGCCCTTTCGATCAGCAGCGAGGGCCTGTGGCTGCGCCAATCCGCCGAGAACGGACAGGCCGTTATCCACGCCAGGTCAACGTCGAACCAAGACAAGCTGCGGCTGGACGGTGTTACCGTCATCACCTTTGGGCGGGATGGCAAACCTACCCAGCAAATTGTTGCGGACCGGGCAGAGTTGGAAGACGGCAACTGGGTTCTGTATCGGGTAAAAACCTGGGCCTTACAGGATGCGCAAAACCCCGAATCCAATTCAGTTGTGCACGAGCGTCTGGAGCTACCGACCTCACTGACCCGACAACGGATCATCGACACGTTGGGGCAACAGGATTCGGTTTCGGTATACGACCTGCCCCAGTTGATCAGCGACCTGCGCGAGGCGGGGTTTTCGACCAAACAATATGAGGTCTGGCTGCAAGTACAGCTGGCCCGGCCTTTCTTTCTGATCTCGATGGTTCTGATCGGGGCCGCGTTTACCATGCGCCACGTTCGGTTCGGCGGTACAGGGATCGCGGTCCTGACAGCCGTCCTGCTTGGATTTGCCATCTATTTCGTGCGCAATTTCGCGCAAATCCTCGGGGAAAACGGACAATTGCCCATCTATATCGCTGCCTGGGCACCGCCCTTTGCCGCAATTCTGCTGTCTCTTGGTCTGCTACTGCATGCGGAGGACGGCTGATGCGGAATATCGTTCCTGTGTTGCTTACCAGTGCACTGGCTTTGTCCGTCCCGGCAGGAACTGCAGCACAGACATCCCAAGGCCAGCTACAACCACAGGGCACACAAGCGCAACAAGAGCCTGCCTTACTGGTGGCCGACAAGGTATTCATCACGCCTGAACGCAAACTTGTGGCTGAAGGCAATGTCGAAGCCTTTCAGGGCGACACCAAGTTGTCCGCCCATCGTATCACGTATGACCGCGAGACTGGCGAGCTGATACTGGAAGGCCCCATTCGTATCGATCAGGGTGGTCAAACTACGCTGCTGGCGGATTCAGGGCAACTGGACAGCGGAATTCAGAACGGACTGCTGATCGGTGCACGCATGGTGTTTGAACAGCAAGTACAGATCGCTTCGGTTCAGGCGAAACGGGCCGCAGGACGTTATACGCAATTCAGCAAGGTTTCAGCCACATCCTGTCATGTCTGCACCGACGGCAGGCCGCCTCTGTGGCAGATCAGGGCGCGCAAAGTCACGCATGATCAACTGGAACGGCAACTATATTTTGAAGGCGCGCAGCTTCGGGTCCTGGATTATCCGGTATTCTACTTTCCCTATCTGCGCTTGCCCGACCCAACGCTAGAGAGGGCAACCGGCTTTCTGGTTCCTTCGATCCGCAGCACCTCGCAATTGGGCACTGGCGTTCAGGTTCCATATTTCTTCAAACTTGGCGATCACAAGGACCTGACACTTACTCCTTACGTCTCAGCCAAGACGACAACTCTGGGATACCGCTATCGTCAGGCCTTTGTGAACGGACGCATCCAGGTGGAAGGCGCTTATACACGGGATGATGTGCAACCCGATCAGGATCGCGGCTACCTATTTGCCACCGGCTGGTTCAATTTGAAGAACGATTTCCGTCTGACCTTCAATCTGGAAACTACATCCGACGATGCCTATCTGGCCGATTACGGCTTGCCGGATCTGGACCGCTTGCGCAGCGAAATCGCACTGGAGCGGATCAAGCGCGATAGTGCGTTCAAAACCGGCCTGATCTACTACAAAACACTACGGGACAGCGAAAATCAGGACGAAATCCCGTCCCGCGTCTTCGACCTCAACTATGAAAAACGCTATTTTCCCAGCACGCTAGGGGGCGAGGTTCGGCTGGCATTCATCGGTCATGCGCATGAACGTACCAGCGACACAGATGTTGTTGGTCGCGACATGGCACGGGCCACCTTCGATGCCGAATGGCTACGCAGCTGGACTTTCTCATCGGGATTGCGGGTCGATACCACGCTGGGGGCGTCGGTTGACACTTTCAACATTCGCCACGACAGCAATTATCCCGACAACGTGACCCGATCTACGCCGCGCGCGGCTTTGACACTCCGTTATCCGATGACCCGGCGCGAGGAATCGGGGGCTGTTCAATTCCTCGAACCGATTGCGCAGTTCGGATGGACACATGTATCGGACACCGATGTTCCGAATGATGAAAGCACTTTTCAGGAATTCGATCAGGGCAACCTTCTGTCCCTCTCGCGGTTCCCTGCTGAAGATCAGCGCGAGAACAGCGCCACAGGCGTTATTGGCCTGAATTGGGCCCGGTACGGCGCGGGTGGCTGGCAGGCCCAGGCGACTGTGGGCCAAGTGTTTCGGGCCGACGCCGATCCAAACTTCACGCTGACATCGGGGTTGCAGGGCACATCGTCGGATTTGCTGGTGGCCGGACAGATCAGCACGGCCAATGGCTGGTCACTTGCCGGGCGCGGTCTGATCGACGGGGATTTCAGCTTTGTCAAAGCCGAACTGCGCGGCGCATGGGCATCCGAAAATGCCGGCCTTTCCGGCAGCTATATCTGGCAGGAACCGGACCCGGCGGAAAACATCACCGAAGAAATCTCGGAAATTCTGCTTTTCGGACGCTACCAGGTCGATCAGAACTGGCTGACCAATGCTCTGGCGCGCTACGATCTGGCTGAGTCGGAGCCGATCCGGCTGGGTCTGGGTGTGACCTATCAGAACGAATGCGTTCGGGTTAACATGTCCGTAAGTCGGCGCTTTACTTCAACATCCACTATTGAGCCTTCGACAGAATTCGGCTTTACCCTTTCTTTGACAGGGTACGCCCTTGAAGGCGGTGGCAAGACATACAAGAGAACATGCAGTTGATATCAGGTTTCTCCAGGTTTCTCCGTTCCGGTTGGCTTAAACCGGTCACACCGGCACTGGTTGCCGCAGTTTTTGCAATCGCGCCGCTTCAGGGTAGCGCGCAAAGCCTGTTCTCACCCGCGATCCGCGTCAATCAGGACATTGTCACCTGGTACGAGCTTGAACAGCGCCTGCAATTCCTGAATGTTCTGGGTTTGCCCGGTGACAACGAAGCTGACGTCAGGGATGCCCTTATTGATGAAAAACTGCGCAGGCAGGTCATGCGCGACGCCGGCGTGCAAGCGACGCCCGAGGCCGTTCAGTTGGGCATCGACGAATTCGCCTCGCGCGGACAATTGTCGTCCGAACAATTCCTGAAACTTCTCGGCGACGCGGGCGTTGACCCTGAAACGGTCCGAGACTATGTCGCGGATCAACTGGCATGGCGCGACTATATCAGCTCGCGCTATCTGTCGCAGGCGCGCCCGACCGAGGATGAGATTGATCGCGCGCTGGGCCAGACGGGCGGTGGCGGATTGCAGGTCCTGCTGTCCGAAATCATCATCCCGGTAAACCCGCAAACGGTTGCCCAGACCGAGCTTTTGGCCGAAGAAATCTCGCGCCTTGAAGGGCAGGACGCTTTTTCTGCTGCCGCCGCTCAGTATTCCGCAGCCGCAACACGGGGTCAGGGTGGACGTCTGGAGTGGCTGAACATCTCGAACCTGCCCCCGGCGCTTCAACCTGTCATCCTGGGGCTTCAGACCGGTGAAATCACCGACCCGATCACCCTGCCGAACGCGGTTGCCCTGTTTCAGATGCGGGGCTTGCGCGAAGTCGCAACCGGCGCTCCGCGTATTTCAAAGTTGGATTATGCCGCCTATTACCTGCCTGGCGGGCGCAGCGCCGAAACCCTTTCGCGGGCCGCGAAGTTGAAAGAAGAAATCGACACTTGTGATGATCTCTATGGCATTGCCAAGGATCAGCCCGCCGAAGTTCTGGACCGGGTCGAAGCCGCACCTTCCGAGGTGCCCGGTGATATTGCCGTGGAACTGGCCAAGCTGGACCGGAACGAAGCGTCGGCGAATCTGACCCGCAACAATGGTCAGACGCTTGTGTTCCTGATGCTGTGCAACCGCACGCGGGATCTGGGCGAAGACACCTCTCGGGGCGATGTCGCCAACGCGCTGGCGCAGCAACGTCTTCAGGCCTTTGCGGCCAGTCTGGTGGAGCAGCTGCGGGCTGACGCTGTCATTACTCAGGAATGATACGGCCCGTCGCGCTCAGCTGCGGCGAACCGGCCGGTATCGGCCCGGAAATCGCGGCCAAGGCGTGGGCTGAACTGCGCGATGCCTGCCCGTTCTTCTATATCGGGGACGCCAGCCACCTGCCAGCAGGCACACCCGTTGCGAAAATCGAACACCCAAGTCAGGTTGCTGAAGCCTGTGGCCGGGCCCTGCCCGTTCTTCAGATGGATTTTCCCGCCGCGAACGTATTCGGCCAGCCGAATCCGGCTAACGCGCCATCGGTGGTTGATGCCATCGAAACCGGCACCGAACTGGTACAGACCGGTGGGGCCGCAGCGCTTTGCACCGCACCGATCAACAAGAAAGCCCTGATTGACGGCGCAGGGTTCACCTTTCCTGGCCATACCGAGTTTCTGGCAGCCCTTTCCGGAACCCGCCGGGTTGTCATGATGCTGGCCAGCGAGCAGTTGCGCGTCGTTCCCGCGACAATTCACATTCCATTGTCACAGGTTCCCGCAGCACTTACCCCTGATCTTCTGCGCGAGACGATTGAAATCACCGTGCGCGGTTTGCGTGATCAGTTCGGTATCGCGCATCCCCGCATCGCAGTTGCCGGCCTGAACCCGCATGCAGGTGAAGGCGGCAAGATGGGCACAGAGGAGCTCGACTGGATTGCTCCGATGCTGGCTGATCTGAACCCCGAGAACGCGACAATTACAGGCCCCCACCCTGCGGATACGCTGTTTCACGCAGCCGCCCGCGCCCGCTATGACGCCGCCATCGCCATGTATCACGATCAGGCCCTGATCCCGATCAAGACGCTGGATTTCGACCGGGGCGTGAATGTCACCCTTGGCCTGCCGTTCATCCGTACCTCACCCGACCACGGAACAGCACTGGAAATCGCGGGGAAAGGCATCGCCAACCCCTCCAGCCTGATTGAAGCCCTGAAACTTGCCCAACGCATGGTAAAAAGCTCTTGATCCTTCACTTGGCTGAAAATATCCCCGCCGGAGGCACAAAAATCTCGGGCACAGCCCCTTTAACTGGCGCCAAGGTATTCGGATCATGAGCGCTATAGACACGCTTCCCCCTCTGCGCGAGGTCATCGCAACCCACCAGCTTTCGGCGCGCAAATCGCTGGGGCAGAATTTTCTGTTGGATTTGAACCTGACTGCCAAGATCGCCCGACAGGCCGGCGATTTGTCAGAATGCGATGTGCTTGAAATCGGCCCCGGTCCCGGTGGGTTGACGCGAGGCCTGCTGTCCGAAGGCGCGCGCAAGGTCGTGGCCGTCGAAAAAGATACACGGTGCATTGCCGCCCTGAACGACATCGCCACCGCGTATCCAGATCGGCTTGAGGTAATCAATGGCGACGCACTGGAGATCAACCCGCTTGAATATCTGACACCGCCAATCCGCGTCGCCGCCAACCTGCCCTACAATGTCGGCACCGAGCTGCTGGTGCGTTGGCTGACACCGCCCGAATGGCCCCCATTCTGGCAGAGCCTGACGCTGATGTTCCAACGCGAAGTGGCCGAGCGTATTGTTGCCCAACCCGGCAGCAAAGCCTATGGACGCCTTGCCATCCTTGCCCAATGGCGGGCAGAGGCACGTATCGCCATGTCGCTTCCCCCCGGGGCCTTCACTCCGCCGCCCAAGGTTTCAAGCGCCGTGGTCCACCTGACCGCCCTACCCGAGCCACGCTATCCCGCCGATGCCGCCACCCTGTCGCGCGTCGTGGCTGCCGCCTTCAACCAACGCCGCAAGATGCTGCGCGCCTCACTCAAAGGCATTGCCCCGGATATCGAAGCCCGCCTTCTGGCCGCAGGTATCAAGCCCACGGACCGAGCCGAGCAAGTCCCGCTGGAAGCGTTCTGCGCTTTGGCGCGCGAAGTTAAGAAAACCTGATCAAACGAAAAAGCCCCGAGTTAAACCTCGGGGCTTGGTTCTTTGGACATCGGCTTTATTCTGCCGCCTCCGGTGCGTCCCCCGTGTCGGCAGGAGCATCCTCTTTTGCCTCGGGTGCAGCTTTGGGCTTCCGAGCGCGTGGCTTGCGCGCGGGTTTTTCCTTGCGCGGCGCCTCTTCCGGTGTTTCAGCCGCCGGGGTTTCTTTGTTTTCCGGGGTCTCCACCAGACCGCTATCGGGCTCTGAAACTTGCTGAGACAGGTCCATCACATCAGGCTGCGGTGCTTCGGCCGGATCAGCCTGGCGGGTCGCTTCGCGTTCCTGACGTTCGGCACGTTCACGGTCGCGCTCGGCCTGGCGTTCGCGGTTCTGGCGCTCCTGCTCTTCACGGCGCGCGTCAATCTCGCGCTGCGCTTCGCTCAGCATCCGTAGGTAGTGTTCCGCGTGTTGCTGGAAGTTTTCTGCCGCCACGCGGTCATTCGACAGCTGAGCGTCACGTGCCAACTGGTTGTATTTGTCAATAATCTGCTGCGGCGTGCCACGGACCTTGCCTTCGGGACCCGAGCTGTCAAAAACCCGGTTTACGACGTTGCCGCCAGAAGGACGATTGCGGTTATTCTTGGCCCGCGAACGGGGTTTGGAAGATCTCATCTTACTTTACGTCAGCCTTATCAATGCGCTGTCGCTCAACCCGTGTTTTGCACTGCTCTAAGGCGTTTGCCGTGACGGGAAGTCGACTTTTTGGGCTTGGCGTCAGGGGTGCGCTGCAACAGCGTCAACCTCGCCGACTAATCTTGAGTAAGCATGTCCTGACGGCGCAGACAAGAGGAATCTCGGATTTTCACCAGCTTTTTTCTACAGGTAGGCGTTTTTTGCCGCAAACCCGCCGCTCATCCCGGCATTCTTGCGCCGACGACACGATGGCGACCGTCCAGATCGGGGATTACCCGGACGTCCACCAACCCGGCGGCATCGAACAAGGCTGACACTTCTGCCGCCTGCGTCGGACCGATTTCGACAAGAATTCGCCCGCCCGGCAACAGAAAATCCGGGGTCGCCGCCGCGATCCGACGATACGCGCCCAACCCGTCCCCCTCATCCGTCAGGGCCATGCGCGGCTCGTGCTCACGCACTTCGGGCGAAAGTTCTTCCATCTCAGACACTGAGATATACGGAGGGTTGGAAACAATCAGGTCGAATTTATCTTCAATGTTTTCGAACCAGTTTGATCGAAGGATCTCAATCCGCGTCTCTACCTGATGCTGAACCGCATTGGCACTGGCTTGCAGGCAGGCGGCTTCGCTCAGATCAACACCCACGCCCGTGGCACTGCTGCGTTCGGTCAGAAGGGTTATCAGGATACACCCCGAGCCCAACCCCAGGTCGAGGACATGATCAAATGGTTCGCTCAACGCAGCTTCGATCAGGGTTTCTGTTTCCGGACGCGGATCAAGGACATCCCGGCTGACGCGAAACCTGCGGCCGTAGAACTCCCGTTCACCCAACAGATGCGACACCGGAACCCGGATGGCCCGCAAGGAGATCAACTGGTCATAACGCTCGGCGATTTCGGGCTGTAATTCTTCCGGGGCAATCAGTGTCACGCGGCTGGCTTCAATCCGTGCAGCATGGGCCAGCAACAGACGCGCGTCGCGTGCCGGATCGTCCACTCCGGCCGCACGCAGACGCGCTGTCGCTGCCACCATGGCCTGTGCCGCTGTTTGCAGAGCCGTCATTGTGCCATCTCGGCCAACAGCCGGGCCTGATCATTCGCCGTCAACGCATCAATCACCTCGTCCAGATCACCCTGCATCACCTGATCCAGCTTATATAGCGTCAGGTTGATCCGGTGGTCGGTCATGCGCCCCTGCGGGAAGTTATAAGTACGAATGCGTTCCGAGCGATCCCCCGAGCCAACCTGACTGGCACGATCTGCCGAGCGTTCACTGTCAATCCGCTGCCGCTCCAGATCGTACAAGCGCGTCTTCAGAACCTGCATGGCGATCTCGCGGTTGCGATGCTGGGACTTCTCGGAACTTGTCACCACCAATCCCGTCGGAAGATGCGTGATCCGCACAGCCGAGTCAGTCGTGTTCACGTGCTGTCCGCCCGCGCCCGAGCTTCGCATCGTATCGATTCGGATATCATTGGCGTCGATCTGGATGTCTACATCCTCGGCCTCGGGCAGAACCGCCACAGTCGCCGCCGAGGTGTGAATGCGCCCGCCGCTTTCGGTTTCGGGCACGCGTTGCACCCGATGGACGCCGGATTCGTACTTCAGTCGCGCAAAGACGTTGTCGCCTTTGATATGGGCTACTACTTCCTTGATGCCGCCCAGATCCGAGGCCTGTTCTTCGATAATCTCGAATTTCCAGCCACGCGCCTCGGCGTAACGCTGATACATGCGCAACAGGTCACTTGCGAACAAAGCGGCCTCGTCCCCGCCGGTGCCAGGGCGAATTTCCAGCATCGCCGGACGGGCATCTGCCGCATCCTTTGGCAACAGTGCCAGTTGGAGCGCGTTTTCCGCCTTGGGGATGCGGGCCTGCAACTCGGGGATTTCCTCCTCGGCAAGCTCTTTCATGTCCGGGTCAGTCAGCATCGCCTGCGCTTCGGCCAGATCCCCCACCAGCTGTCGCCAGGCCATGATCTGATCGACCACAGGCTTGAGGTCGGAATATTCTTTGGCCAGCGCCGCAATATCACCAACCGATGCGCCATCTGCCATGGCAGCTTCGAGGTACTGAAAACGCTGGGTGATCTGTTCAAGACGTTCTTCGGGGATCATCCCGGCGGTGTCTCTCATCCGGGGGCTTTGGTCAAGGGCAACGTCATGCTAAGCTCGCGGCCATGAAACGGGTTTATCTTACTCTGCTGCTGACAACCACGCCTGCCCTCGCCGATTACATCGGCCCTGACGGCAAGACGCGGGATTGCTATTGCACCGACACATCCGGGTCTCGCATCGAACTGGGTGAGATGATCTGCCTTCAGGTCGACGGACGCATGTTCACCGCGCAATGCCAGATGTCCCTGAACGTTCCTATGTGGCGCGAGGTTCAGGAAGGGTGTTTGTCGTCCAAATTACAGAGTGAGCCTTTCGACCCCATAGATTTGGACGATGCGTCCTGACCGTTTGCGCAACGACTAGAATTGCGCCAACCACCCATCGACCCGCGCCCTGTTTACCCCGAAATCCTTGCGGCCAAACCGCAGGCGGCCATGGATGCGCAGCGTGTCGCCGTCCTGCTGTACCGTGGTGTAGTCGGGAAAGCCGATCCATTTCGTGCGGGTAACATAGGTGATCATGCCCTCACTGACCGAACCCGCCAAGACCGTGGTGCGCGGCGTGGCTTGGGCAATCTCATCAAGACGCTGCAACCCGTCGGGACCGGTTTCAACAACGCGCAACGCACCACCCGGCAAGTTCTGGCTTTCGGGCGAAACCAAAGCGACGTGCCACCGCGCAGGGTCTGACGGTGCCAGCCGGACATAGGCGCCCGCCCCAACCATAAGCGCAACCACCGCCCACAAAGCCATCCTTCTCATCCCGCTCTATCCTTTTTGGTGAACCCTAAGCGGAACAAAACCGACGGCAAGACATTCCACCGCGTCTTACCGCGACGTCACACCCGGCAGGATACACAGCATCTCATAGATCAGGTTGGCTGCTGTCAGTGCAGTGTTGCCCGATGGATCATAAGGAGGTGAGACCTCGACCAGATCGCATCCCACTACGTTTACCCCATGCAGTGCATGGATCAGTTGCAGCGCTTGCGGTGTCGAAAGACCCGCGATTTCCGGCGTGCCGGTGCCCGGAGCGTATGCGGGATCAAGGCTGTCGATGTCGTAAGAGATGTAAACCGGGTGGTCCCCAATGATCTTGCGAACCTGCGATCCGATCTGGGTCAGGTTCTGCTGCCACAGCTCCCATGCGGGGAACTGGCGGAAGCCCCAGTCCTTGGCCTCGGTAAAATCCGAGGCTGCATAACCCGAGCCCCGAATGCCGATCTGGAACGTCTTGTCGGGAACAATCAGCCCCTCTTCATAGGCGCGGCGGAAAACGGTGCCGTGGGTTTCGCGTTCACCGAACATCTCGTCATTCACATCGGCATGGGCATCCACATGCACCAGCGCCACGGGACCGTGTTTGGCCTTGATGGCTCGCAGGATCGGCAGGGTGATCGAATGATCGCCCCCCATCGCCACAGGGATCACGCCTTTCGCCAAAATGGCGTCATAGCTTTCCTTGATGATCCTGAGGCTGTCTGCAAGCGAGAAGGTGTTGATCGCCAGATCCCCAATATCGGCTATCTGCAAGCTGTCGAACGGGGCCGCTCTGGTGGCCATGTTATAGGGCCGGATCATCGCGCTTTCGCCGCGGATCTGCTTGGGGCCAAAGCGCGTGCCCGACCGCCACGACGTGCCAATATCCATCGGCACCCCCAACACCGCCACATCCAACCCCTCAAGCGAGGAGGCCTGCGGCAGGCGCATGAATGTGTTCGGCCCGGAAAACCGGGCCAGATCATTCCCGCTAAGTGGTTGGTTGAATTCGGTCATGTGCGTAATGGTCCCGTCCCTGTTCGTCACTTGATCCAGCACATACCTTAAGCATGGCTAACTGTTGGTTAACGTGAACCCTTGCGGGTTTACCCATCTGCTTTATCCAGCTTGTTCCACCCCAACAGGCAAATGATCTGCGTCGCCACATGGGCCCCAGCAATCGCTGTCGCACCTGAGGTGTCAAAGGGCGGCGATACTTCGACAACGTCCCCGCCCTTGATATTGATCCCGGCAATGTCGCGCAGGATGATTTGCGCCTGAATCGAGCTTAATCCACCCCAGACTGGCGTGCCCGTACCAGGGGCAAAAGCCGGGTCAAGACCGTCGATGTCAAAGCTGAGGTAAACGGGGCTGTCACCAAGAATGTTCTTGATCTTCTCTGCCACAGCAGCTGGTCCCGATTCATAAACCTCGCGCGCATCGATGATGTTCACGCCCAGCGTATCCTCGTTCGTCGTGCGAATACCCACCTGGACCGAGCGTTTCGGATCGACAATGCCCGACTTTACAGCCTTGTAGAACATTGTCCCGTGATCCACGCGGGACATGTCATCATCGGCCCATGTGTCGGTATGCGCATCGAATTGCAGCAGGGACATTGGCCCGAATTTCTCGGCATAGGCCTTGAGGATCGGAAAGCTGATATAGTGATCGCCACCCAGCGCAACCGACGCCACATCAGCAGCCAGAATGGTTCGGATGTGGTCGGTCAGCGTGTCAGGAAAGGCCGGGATATTGGCGTAATCATAAGCCATATCGCCATAATCCACGATCGCCAGTTCACTCAGCGCATCAAAGGGCCAGCCATAAGGCGCATCGGGCGACTGAAGTGCGCTGGCCTCACGGATCGCCCGAGGGCCAAGGCGCGTGCCGGGCCGGTTCGTAACTGCCTGATCAAACGGCACGCCAGTAACGGCGATGTCCACACCCTTCAGGTTCTTGGTGTAAAGCCGCCGCAGAAAAGACGTCGCCCCGCCGAACGTATTTTCATAAGACAACCCCTTGAGGTCCGGATTGGTGAATGCCTCATCCACCTGGTTTCTTGCGTCTTCGAGTGCCATGTCTTCTGTAGTCCCTTTCCCGAACCTTTTTTCAGCTCAACGGCTGCGCTTTTTCCACGATCCGCGCGAAAAACGACGCGCCCACCGGTGCAATTTCATCGTTAAAGTTGTATTTCGGATGATGCAGCCCTGCGCCTTCGCCCTGCCCAAGGAACAAATAAGCACCGGGGCGCTTTTGCAGCATATACGAGAAATCCTCGGCCCCCATCTCGCGCCCGGTATTGCCGGTGACCCGGTCGTCACCGGATATTTCACGCGCCACCTCGGTCGCAAAGCCCGCCTTTTCGGCATCATTGATGGTGGCTGGGTAATCGACATTGTATTCCAATCGCGCCTCGACCCCATAGGATTTGGCTTGTCCTTCGACAATCTCGGCCATGCGCCGCATCACCATCTGCTGGACGTTCGGATCGAACGTTCGGACGGTACCGTTGATATAGGCCGTATCCGGGATAACGTTGTTGACCGTGCCGGTGTGGATTTGCGTGACCGAAACGACAAGATCATCCAGCGCATAATGGTTGCGGCTGACAATGGTCTGAATGGCCTGCGCAATCCCACAGGCCGCCATAACCGGATCACGGGTTTCATGCGGCATGGCACCGTGGCCGCCGACACCCTGAATATGCACTTCGAACGTATCGACAGCCGCCATGATCGGCCCCGGCGTGGTATAGAACGTCCCTTCGGCAAATCCCGGCGCGTTGTGCAGCGCGTAGACCTGCGAGATGTCGAACCTGTCCATGATGCCTTCTTCGACCATCACACCAGCACCGCCGCCATCTTCCTCGGCGGGTTGAAAGATCAGCGCCACGCGACCGCTGAAATTTCGCGTCTCGGCCAAATAACGTGCCGCACCCAGCAACATCGTAGTATGTCCGTCATGACCGCAGGCGTGCATCTTTCCGGGGTTCTGAGAGGCATATTCAACGCCTGTTTCTTCGGTAATTGGCAACGCATCCATATCGGCGCGCAAGCCAATCGTCGGCCCGTCGCCCTGCCCGTTGATGATCGCGACCATCCCGGTCTTTGCGATCCCCTCATGCAACTCATGAACCCCGAACTCACGCAGACGTTCGGCCACAAAGGCTGCCGTTTCATGGCATTCGAATTCCAACTCGGGGATGGTATGCAGATACTGGCGCCATCTGGTCATGTCGGCAGAGAAATCGGCAATTCGGTTGACGACGGGCATCTGGGGTGGACTCCTGATCGGGACTGCGGAATGGATGCATCTGACACCGGAATGAAAGGGTTCGCAATGGCTGAAAATCCTCTGATCCATGACAGCAATGCAGGTATCGAACGGCTGCTGGAAATCATGCGCCGCCTACGCGATCCGCAATCCGGCTGCCCGTGGGATATCGAACAGGATTTCGCAACCATCGCCCCCTATACGATCGAAGAGGCCTATGAGGTCGCGGACGCCATCGAACGTGAAGCTTTTGACGAGCTTAAGGGCGAGCTGGGGGATTTGCTTTTCCAATCCGTGTTTCACGCCCAAATGGCAGAAGAAGCAGGACATTTCACCTTTCAGGACGTGGTGCGCACCATGTCCGACAAGATGGTCAGCCGCCATCCGCATGTGTTTGGCGATGAATCCCGTGACAAGTCGGCCGACCAGCAAACCAAAGATTGGGAAGCCATCAAAGCCGCCGAGCGGGCGGGCAAAGAACAAAAAGGTGCACTGGACGGTGTGGCCGCAAACCTGCCCGCCCTGTTGCGCGCGCATAAGCTGCAAAAACGTGCCGCTCGGGTGGGGTTCGACTGGCCTGACGCCAGCCATGTGCTGGCCAAGATCACCGAAGAAGCCGCCGAACTGGAAGAGGCGCGCGACAAAATGGATGCCGACGCACTGGAAGACGAGTTCGGCGATCTGCTGTTCGTGATGGTCAATCTGGGCCGTCATCTTGGCATCGAACCCGAAGCCGCCCTGCGTCGCACCAATGCCAAGTTCACCCGTCGCTTTGAAAAGGTCGAAGCCCGGCTGGCCGAACGGGGCAAGACCCCCACGCAAAGCGATCTGGCCGAGATGGATGCGCTGTGGGACGAGGTCAAAACGGAAGAGCATCGCGCCAACGGCAAACTCCCGCCGGCGGATGCACTGGCGGCGACCAGAAACGGGTAGACAAGCGATCCGACACTTGCGAGTGTCCCACCTTCACGACCCCCGGAGACGCCCATGCCCCCTCGCAAGATCATCATCGACACCGATCCCGGTCAGGATGACGCCGTCGCCATACTGTTGGCGCTGGCCAGCCCGGACGAGATCGAGGTTCTGGGTATCACGGCCGTCGCGGGTAACGTCCCACTCGCCCTTACGGCCAAGAACGCCCGAATCGTTTGTGAATTGGCCGGACGTACGGATGTGCCGGTTTATGCGGGCTGCGACAAACCGCTGAACCGCCCGCTTGTAACCGCAGAACATGTGCACGGAAAAACCGGGCTGGATGGCCCGGTCCTGCCGGATCCGCAGATGCCCTTGGCTGAAGGTCACGCTGTGGACTTCATCATCGACACCCTGCGCTCTGAAGAATCTGGGACGGTGACCCTGTGTCCACTGGGGCCGCTGACAAACATCGCGACTGCATTTCGCAAAGCCCCCGATATTATCGACCGCGTGCAGGAAATCGCCTTGATGGGCGGGGCATATTTCGAAGTCGGCAACATCACCCCCACCGCTGAATTCAACATCTATGTCGACCCAGAAGCTGCTGATATCGTTTTTAAATCCGAAAGGCCAATCGTTGTCATGCCATTGGATGTCACACACAAAGCGCTGGTGACCAAATCACGAAACGACGCGTTCCGCGCATTGGACAGCAAGGTTGGACATGCCGTGGCCGAGATGACGGATTTCTTTGAACGCTTCGACAAAGAGAAATACGGCAGCGCAGGCGCCCCCCTGCACGACCCTTGCGTCACTGCCTATCTGATCCGCCCCGAGCTGTTTTCGGGTCGCCACGTGAATGTCGAGATTGAAACAGGGTCCGACCTGACCCTGGGCATGACCGTTGCGGATTGGTGGGGTGTCACCAACCGCGCACCAAATGCGTTGTTCATGGGGGAAATCGACGCTGACGGCTTTTTCACCTTGCTGACAGAAAGGCTGGCCAGATTATGAGCGCCGCCCTCCGCCTTGCGCGCCCCGAAGATCTGGATCGCCTTATGACGCTGGTCACCGCCTTTCATACCGAGGCCGGGCTGACACAGGACGCCGACAAGACACGCAATGCCCTCGCCCCCATGCTGGATGGCATCCCTCATGGCTGTGTCTATCTGATCGGACCCGGGCGCGCGCCTTTGGGATATATCATCCTGACCTTTGGCTGGTCAGTCGAGTTCGGCGGCATGGACGGTTTCGTGGACGAGATCTATATACGCCCCGCCGTTCGGGGCCGCGGCATTGCCACCGAGGTTCTTTTGGACCTGCCCAAAGCTCTTGCCGGGGCGGGCCTGATGGCTCTTCATCTGGAAGTCGACCGAAACAATGAAACTGCCCAAAAGCTATATCTGCGCACCGGGTTCAGACAACGTGACAGGTATATGCTGATGAGCAAGGTACTTTAGCGCGACTCGCCGCGGAAGATATTTGCCGGATTCATGTCCTGAACCGGGTCATTCGACGAAACCTGTTCTCCGGTTATCGGATACGTTCCTGGACCCGCGCAGGCGGACAATACTGTGATGGACGTTGTGGCGATTATCAGAAGGAATTTGGATACAGACATCGTAGTCTCCTTTCTGCAATGAAGACAAACTACGGCATTCGGTGTGGACGTGATAAGTAACAAGTTCACACATAAGAATAGATAAGCCACATTTTTATTGTCAAACACCTCCAAAACAGACGGATATATCCCTGAAAACTCTAACTTTTCTCAGGCCCGCGTGTGTCTTTCTCAAATAGCGGCATCTCGAAAAAAAGCAGGTGGTCGCGTGCGATTTCAGGAGTTTGGTAATAGGCGTCGCGCAGGTGAAAGCCCAAAGACAGGTATAACCGAGTCGCCGCTTCCAGGGGTTTGCCGGTGTCCATTCGAATATAGTCGAACCCAAGATCTCGACACATTTCAATCAGCGAAAGCATGATGGCACAGCCTGCGCCGGTCCCTCTTGCTGCGTCAGTTACAAATACGCGTTTGATTTCAGCCACACCAGGCTCGTACGTGTGAAACATGCCACAGCCAACCGGTTTCCCATGCAGCAATGCCAGTTTGATCCCACCGTTCGGCGGCGTGTGTTCCGCGTCGATGTTGTCCATTACACGGGTGTATTTTTCGCTTGGGTAGAAGGCCTGAACGATTTGGGCGGTTCTTTCATCCAGTGCCAGCAGGAAATCCCTGTAATCCCAACACAAACGCCGAACCGCTTCAAACTGGTCCGGCGTTTCCGGTTCGATGATGTTCAGCACAATGCGACCCCCGGATTAAACCCAGGGGCCAGCCTAGCACCACGCGCGTTACTTGCGAAGGATCGACGCGCCTGCGTATTCCGCAACCTCGCCCAGTGATTCCTCGATGCGGATCAACTGGTTGTATTTGGCCAACCGGTCCGACCGCGCCAGCGAGCCAGTTTTGATCTGACCGCAATTGGTCGCCACCGCCAGATCGGCAATGGTGGCATCCTCGGTCTCGCCCGAACGGTGCGACATCACGTTTGTGTAACGCGCACGGTGCGCCATATCGACGGCGCGCAGAGTTTCGGTCAGCGAACCGATCTGGTTCACCTTGACCAGCATCGAGTTCGCGCAGCCGCGCTTGATCCCTTCGGCCAAGCGCGCCGGATTGGTCACAAACAGGTCGTCGCCCACCAACTGCACCTTGTCGCCGATGGCGTCGGTCAAGGCTTTCCAGCCGTCCCAATCATCCTCGGACATGCCGTCTTCGATCGAGATGATCGGATAGTCGTTGGCCAGCGCTGCCAGATAGGCTGCGTTTTCCTCGGACGTCAGGGTGATCCCCTCGCCCGCCAAAACGTATTTGCCGTCCTTGTAATACTCGGTCGCCGCGCAATCCAAGGCCAGGTGGATTTCTTCACCCGGTTTGTAGCCCGCCTTTTCGATGGATTTCAGGATGAAATCCAGCGCCTCGCGGGTGCTGGCGATGTTCGGGGCAAAACCGCCCTCGTCACCGACACCGGTGGCCAGACCGGCAGCCGACAGCTCTTTCTTCAGGGTGTGGAACACTTCGGACCCCATGCGCACCGCCTCGCGAATATTCGCGGCCGAGGTTGGCATGATCATGAATTCCTGAATGTCGATCGGGTTGTCGGCGTGTTCGCCGCCGTTGATGATATTCATCATCGGCACCGGCAGCACGCGGGCCGAGGTACCACCGACGTAGCGATAAAGGGGCTGCGTGGTGAAATCGGCTGCCGCCTTTGCGGTGGCCAGCGACACGCCCAGAATGGCGTTGGCACCCAGACGGCCTTTGTTATTGGTTCCATCCAGTTCAATCATCGCCTGATCGATGGCCACTTGTTCTGTCGCGTCAAAACCCACCAGTTCCTCGGCGATCTCACCATTCACGGCGGCCACGGCTTCCAGAACCCCTTTGCCCATATAGCGGGATTTGTCGCCGTCGCGTTTTTCAACGGCTTCATGTGCGCCGGTGGACGCACCGGACGGTACGGCGGCGCGGCCCATGGTGCCGTCCTCCAGAATCACGTCGACCTCGACTGTCGGGTTGCCCCGGCTGTCCAGAATTTCGCGCGCGTGGATGTCAATAATGGTGCTCATGAGGTCTGTCCCTATGGCTGCAGTCGGTTGCACGCGTCATAACAGCAACCGGCCAAAAGTAAACCGGTTCCGTTATCGCTAACACGCATATTTACCGACCTTTAGGGCTAACAGTTTGCTGTTTGCGCCAACAGGTTCACGCCGGGACCAGATTGCGCGCCAAACGTCGTTCGCGGATAAAGGTATACAGGCCAGATCCGATGATCAGGCTCGCCCCAGCCATTGTCAGCGCATCAGGGCGTTCCCCGAACATCAGCATTCCGGCAAGGATCGAAAAAACCAGACGCGTGTAGCGAAACGGCATCATGGCCGAAGCCTCGCCAACCCGCATGGCCGTGACGATGCCGTAATACCCTAGAACACCAAAACCGATCGCCCCCAGATACGGACCTGCCTGGCCGCTTTGTACCGGCACGAAGGGTGTTCCTGAAACAACCATCAACAGCAACCCGGCCAGCGCCACTGCGATATACGCCTGCATCGCCACAACCGATGAGGCCACCCGAACATCCAGCTTGCGCGTTATCAGATCACGCGCCGCAATCGCAAACACGGTCAGAACGACAAACAGCGAGTCCGGCTGAAACCCTTCCAATCCGGGGCGAATGATCATCAGAACACCGACAAAGCCGACACCAATGGCACTCCAGCGGCGCCAGCCGACCTGCTCTCCCAGAAACAGGGCCGCGCCCATGGTCACGGCAAGCGGCATGGCCTGAAACACGGCGGCGACAGTGGACAGATCGATCAGCGACAGCGCGGTGACAAAGGTCACGGCACCGAATCCTTCTGTCCCTGCGCGCAGCATCGGCAGCAGTTTCCACGCCACGGGATCGAAGATGCGTTTGCGGGTGACCACCGACATCACCGCAAAGACAATCCCGCAGAACACACCCAGACACACCATGATCTGACCGGTCGGTACAGCGCCCGCCAGGAACTTGATGAACATATCCTCAAGCGAAAAGGCCGCCATCGAGCCGATCAGCAAAAGGATGCCGTTTACGTTATTCATGCGCGCGTCCAAAGGAAAAGGGTACTTGGGGTGCAGTGTCCGGGCACATGAACCGCAACCAGCGACGTCTGGCAAGCCAATTCCCGACACGTTCAATGAATTAACGTGGCGGGGCCGTTCGCGATTTGTGATGGATCACTTCTGCTTGAGCGGTACGCCGTACAGTTCCAGCCGATGCCCTTTCAGCTTGTACCCAAGCTTGGCGGCGATCTTTTCCTGCAGGGCTTCGATTTCGGGATCGACAAATTCGATGACCTCGCCCGACTGCATGTCGATCAGGTGATCGTGGTGATCGCGCTCTGCATCCTCGTAACGGGCCCGCCCATCGCCGAACTCCAGACGCTCCAGAATCCCGGCCTCTTCGAACAATTTGACCGTACGATACACCGTCGCAATTGAGATGCCTGTGTCGATGGCAGAAGCACGCGCGTACAGTTCTTCGACATCCGGATGGTCGTCGCTTTGTTCCAATACCTGCGCGATGATCCTTCTTTGACCGGTCATGCGCAGACCCTTGGCCTCACAACGTCCAATAATCGTTTCCGACATGATGCCCCTCAGAATTGCTCGGGTGTCTGTCTTAGTATGTCTGCGCACTTTGCGCCACAGGGATTTCTTCTTTTCCGTTGAAGTTAAGCCACGCGCGCCAAATCAGCCCAAACCGGCAAATGATCCGATGCGATATGTGCAGGGCGCGCGTCATGGACACCATGCGCAGTGGCCCTGACGCCCGCGCCCAGCGCGATCCGATCCAGCGCGCCCAGCGGCTGCGCCGCGGGAAAACTTGGCTTGGGGGGCAGGAAACGCATTTCCGGCGCGAGGTGATCCAGAATCGGCTGTCGGGACCATTCGTTGAAATCCCCCGCCCAGACAGTCGGCATCTGCTCCAGCTCTTTATCAAATCGCCTGATATGCGAGATCTGCTGACGTCGCGATGCAGGCAACAGCCCCAGATGCATACCCATCACCCGCAACGGCCCGATATGGGTATCAAATTCGACACGGACCGCGCCGCGCGGTTCAAGCCCGGGCAATTCGTGATGTCCGGTCCGCCGGACCGAAAGGCCCTCGCCACGCCAGATCACCGCGTTGCCATGCCAGCCCAGACTACCGGCACCGCCCAGATCGACGATCTGCCACCCCGCTTCATCCAGCATGAAATGCGGCAGGGCCGCCGGGCGCGGCGGCAGACGTTTGTCGGCCTCCTGCAACACAACGATATCGGCCTGCATATGTTCGATGACCTGCAAAATGCGCTGCGGCTGGCGCCGGAAATCCAGCCCGAGGCATTTCTGAATGTTATAGCTGGCAATGCGAAGGGTGGAAGATGACTGCATGTAGATTTGACCAGTGGGCTTGACCCAAAGTGACACGCCTGCCGCCGGACGCAACCCTTCAGTTTCACTTCGCAGCAACGGCAACCGGGGAAGTCGCCTTGGCATGGTATATCGCTTAAAAACCCGGCACGTGACGCGGCCGGAAACAAATGGGTTTCCCCTCATTTCATCCGGGAGCGGCAGGACGGAAGTACCGCAGTTTCAGCGCATCCAACACCGATTTAGACCGGACAAAACAATTCGCCCCTCCCCGCGAAACCATACCGCACCGAGCGACTACCAGAGATTTTTGACCGTCACGTACCGCAGAACGTGGCGTGCACGACCTCGTTATCGGTCGGGGGCCGTTTCAGATCCTCCGCATCTGCCTGATCGTCGTAGGGCCGCGCGAGGACGGCGTTCAGCCGATGGAACGGCTGGTAATCCCCCGCCACCGCTGATTGGATCAACTGCTCGACCCGGTGATTGCGCGGAATAAAGACCGGGTTCGCTGCGGTCATCACGTCATGCGGTGACGTCTCACGCACCAAACGTGCACGCCAGCCCTCTGCCCAGCTGTCAAAGGCCTGCGGGTCGATAAACTGATCGCGCGCGGTATCTTTACCCAGCGCACGGAAGGTGTTGGTGAAATCAGCCTGCCCCTCGGCCATGCGTTTTAGCAGATCGGTGATCAGCGCCTGATCGCCTTCTTCAGCGGTCGTCAGTCCGACCTTTGCCCGGAACCGGGTCAACCAGTTCTGTTGCAGCAGGTCTGGCATGGCATGCACGATCTCGGTCGCCTCCTCAACAGCCGCGTCCTTGTTGTCCATCTGCTGGATCAGTGAGGTTGCCAGCTGCGCCAGATTCCACACTGCAATATCTGGCTGGTTGGCATAGGCATAACGGCCCATCCGATCTATCGAGCTGTAGACCGTATTGGGGTGATAAACGTCCATGAAGGCACAGGGGCCATAATCGATGGTCTCACCCGCGATCGAGCAATTGTCGGTGTTCATGACCCCATGGATAAAGCCCACGCTCATCCACCGAGCGATCAGGCGGGCCTGCGCATCCCGAACGGCCCGCAGCAGGCCCATTGGCCCTTCGACGCCGGGATAGTGGCGCGCGATGGCATACTCTGTCAGACGCCGCAGATTTTCCAACTGCCCCCGCGCGGCAAAGACCTGAAAGGTACCTACTCGCAAATGGCTGGTTGCAACCCGGGTTAGCACCGCACCGGGCATCGGACCCTCCCGGAACACGGTTTCACCGGTCTCTACCGCCGCCAGTGCGCGTGTTGTGGGGATGCCCAGCGCGTGCATCGCCTCGGACACCACGTATTCGCGCAGAACCGGACCCAGCCACGCCCTGCCGTCGCCCCTACGTGAAAACGGCGTCGGGCCCGAGCCTTTAAGCTGAACATCCCGCCGCACACCATCTATTCCGACAGTTTCGCCCAACAGCACCGCGCGCCCGTCCCCAAGCTGCGGGTTGTACTGGCCAAACTGATGCCCGGAATAAAGCTGCGCGATGGGGTCCGCACCATTGGGGATGCGATTACCTGCAAAGGCTTCCGCCATCTCTTGCACGTCGCCCGGATGGACCTGCAACAGCCGTGCCAGATCATCATTGAACGCGATCAACTTGGGCGCGCGTACAGGCACCGGATTCTGTCGCGCAAAAAACGCGTCCGGCAGGCGGGCATATGAGTTATCGAATGGAATGGTCAGTGTCATGCGGCATACATATTCCCCGTGCGCACGAATACCATAGCGGATCACACCTTGCCGTGCATAATTGCGCCAAACACACGGGGGCCACATGACCGCACAAGAGATCATCGACCGCCTGAACCTGCAACCTCACCCCGAGGGCGGCTGGTACGCGGAAACCTGGCGCGCCGAGAACAAGGGCCGCCCGACCGGCACCTGTATCTACTTCTTGCTGCAGGCGGGGGAAAGCAGCCACTGGCACCGGGTCGACGCGACCGAGATCTGGCTCTACCACGCGGGCGCGCCATTAATCCTGTCCTTGAGCGCAACAGACAAGGGCCCGGCGGTTGACCATGTGCTGTCACCCGATTTGTCTCGGGGCGCACCGCAACTGATTGTTCCCACCGGCCATTGGCAGGCCGCGCGCAGCACCGGTGATTACACGCTGGTCAGTTGTACAGTGTCTCCCGGATTTCAATTCGATGGGTTCCAACTGGCAGAACCTGGGTTTGATATCCCTCGGGGATAGGTTGATCTGGGGATGCTCTGAAAAGGTGAGTTTACAGAAAGTTACGCATTTATCATTCTGTAAACGCAACCGCAGGTATCGGAGCATCGGGTGATTGTGAAACACATCTTTCTGGTCCTTCTGCTTCTGTTCGCAAGCACCTGTCTTGCGAGCGCCGAGACCGCCTGTGCAGAATCCCCCCATTCATCCGAATTGGCACTACCCGATTTGGAGGAGGAAGACGCAACCGAACACATCGAACCTGCTGCGACTGTTGAACCTGCGGTGCTGATCTCGAAACGCCCTGCGCTGCGCCCTTGCAAGTTCCGCCGGTTTGAAGTGGGTCGTCAGCGTATGCGCGACCGCGGCGCGGTCTGTGGCGACTGGACCATTCTGGGCGAAACCCGCGCGTCTTTGGCTGGAAAAGCGCTGGGTTGCGGCATCGCCAACCCGGTCCGGATTTACAGAATTTCGGATGTTGCGCTCAGCCAGTTTTCGCTGATGGACTGTCAGACAGCCGTCACGCTGAAAACGTGGATCGAAAACGTCGCCAAACCCATCTTCGCTGATCTGGGTGGTGGGCTCAAGGGGATGCGCGTTGTTGGCCACTATGCCTGCAAGACGCAGAACAGCCAGCCCTATGCGCGCATTTCCGAACATGCGCGGGGTCGGGCCATCGATATCTCGACCTTCGTGTTGCAGGACGGAACGCAGATCACCGTTCAGGACGGGTGGAGCGATACCGATCAAAGCGCCGTGTTACGAGAGTTGCACAGCGGAGCCTGTGGCCTGTTCGGGACTGTTCTTGGTCCTGACGCTGACCGGTATCACAAAGGGCATTTTCACTTCGACACAGCCCGACGCAGTGGCAAGCCTGTGTGTCGATAACGCGTTAGCCAGTACCTGGATGTAGCCTCAACCCACCGGTTGAACGCTCACTGAACTGACCATGCCCCCGCCTACCAGCGCTTTCACCCCGGTTGTTCCGGGGCACGAGGTTGGCAATCCCCGCGCCACGCGCACGGCTAGATAGGCAAAAGCCTGCGCCTCGAGCATATCGCCGTCCAGCCCCACGGCCTCGACCGGTTCGACAGGGCAGTCGAGAGATACGCGCAGCATCTCCATCAACACCGGATTGCGCCGTCCACCGCCTGTAACCAGCACGCAAGACGGCGGTTGCGGACAGTGTTCCATCCCCTGCACCAACCCCGCTGCGCACATCCCGGTCAGGGTCGCCACCGCGTCAGCGTCACCCAGTTCTTTCACCAGGTCGATCATCTCAGAGAAATCATTCCGGTCCAGCGACTTGGGCGGCATGCGTGCGAAGAAAGGCTCAGCCAGGAACAGCTCCAGCGCACCCATTTCGACGGTGCCATTGCGCGCAACCGCACCATCCCGGTCCATCGGCTGCCCCAGCCGGGCCTGCATCAGGTCATCGACCGGTGCATTCGCCGGCCCCGTATCAAAGGCAAGCAGCGCCCCCGGCGCCTCGGGACCATCAAAGCTTGGGTCCACATAGGTCAGATTACCAACACCGCCCAGGTTCAGAAAGCACAACGGGCGGTCCGCACCAAACCACTTGGCGCAAGCAAAGTGAAAAAACGGCGCCAGCGGAGCACCCTCGCCCCCCATCGCCACGTCATCGCTTCGGAAGTCCCAAACCACCGGGCGCCCCAAAGCCTGCGCCAGACCAAGACCATCGCCCACCTGCAATGTCCCGCGCCCGCGCGGTTCATGCGCCAGCGTCTGGCCGTGAAAGCCGATCAGATCCACGTCTTCGAACTCGGACAGCGCCTCGGCATGGGCAAAGGTCACCATCTCAGCTGCCGCATCGACTTGCGGGCCGTGCCATTGCCCCAAAGCCGCCCGCAGAATTTCGCGTTCGGCTTCGGTATAGGCGCGATAACCGCTTTTCCCGAATCCAGCGATGGAGTGCCCGTCGGTTTCCACCACCGCAGCGTCCACCCCGTCCAGCGACGTACCGGACATCGCGCCCAATGCCCGAACCATTCCGTGTTTCTTGATGGCTTGGCCCACGCCTGCCTCCTGATCTGGCAATGTTTCCGCCGTGCCCGGGGTTTCCGGACTTCACCTCTGGGTTGCAGCTTGGTCAAGGTGCTTTTGTTATGCCGCCTTGGCAAGCCTTCTGATTGGGCGCGTCGGTTTTTTTCCGACGTCGCGCTTCAGGATCAACACCCCGGCCATCAAGGTGAGCGCGCATATCACGGCACGCGCTTTTAGAGTGAAAAGGTGGCTTTTCCTCATCCGCAGCGCCGCCTATACAGTGCCCCGCAACACAAACCCCGAGGGCACGATATGACCTACCACCCCAAATCGGATTTCATCGCCACGATGATCGAGCGCGGCTTCCTCGCCGACTGCACCGATTATCAGGGCCTTGACGACGCGCTGATCAGTGGGTGCAAGCCGGCCTATATCGGCTTTGATGCAACGGCCAAGTCGTTGCATGTGGGCAGCCTGATCCAGATCATGATGCTGCGCTGGTTCCAGAAGACCGGTCATCAGCCGATCACCCTTATGGGCGGCGGCACCACCAAGGTGGGCGACCCCTCGTTCCGCGCGGATGAACGCCCCCTGCTGGGTCCCGAACAGATCGACGAAAACATCGCAGGCATCAAAAAGGTGTTCGCGGCCTATATCGATTACGACACTGACGCCGAAAACAAGGCACTGATGTTGAACAATGCCGAATGGCTGGATGATCTGAACTACCTCGATTTCCTGCGCGACATCGGGCGACATTTTTCGGTCAACCGGATGCTCAGCTTTGAATCGGTGAAATCCCGGCTGGATCGCGAACAGTCGCTGTCGTTTCTCGAGTTCAACTACATGATCCTGCAAGCCTATGACTTTCTGGAGCTGAACCGCCGCTATGGCTGTGTTCTGCAAATGGGCGGCAGCGACCAGTGGGGCAACATTGTCAACGGTATCGACCTGACACGCCGGGTGCTGGATCACGAAATCTACGGCCTGACCTCTCCCCTGCTGACCACCAGCGACGGCAAGAAGATGGGCAAATCGCAGGATGGCGCGGTCTGGCTGAACGCCGAGATGCGCTCGCCCTATGAATTCTGGCAGTTCTGGCGCAACACCACCGATGCGGATGTCGGGCGGTTCCTGAAGCTCTATACCGAATTGTCCGTGGATGAATGTGACCGTCTTGGCGCGCTTGCCGGGTCCGAGATCAATGAGGCCAAAATCCGCCTCGCCAATGAGGTGACAGCCCTTCTCCACGGGGCGCAAGCTGCGGCAACGGCCGAAGCCACGGCCCGTGAAGTGTTCGAAAAAGGTGGCGTTGGAGACGATCTGCCCACCCTGACCCTCAGCGCGGACGAGCTGGGCGACGGCATGTCCATCGTCCAGATCATTGTCAAATCAGGCCTGGCCAAATCCGGCAAAGAGGCCAAGCGCCTGATTGCCGAAAACGGGGCCAAACTGGACGACGCTCCGCTGACGGATGCGGGTTTGATGATCGACGCGGGCGCATTGACGTCTCCGATCAAGCTGAGTGCAGGCAAGAAACGCCACGCATTGGTGCAACTGGGCTGACGCCTCTTTCACCTTGGACAGCAAAACAGAAAACGGCCACCCGATTGGGTGGCCGTATCTATATTGGGGTCGACGAGACTACTGACGTCCCTTTCCGCCACCGGGCCGGTCGCGTTCGCCCTCGTCGTCATTGGCGTTGTTTCCGCGACCCGGACTGCTGCCCTCGCCGCCGTTGCCGCCGCCATTGTTCCCCTTATCGCCACCTTTGCCGCCGCCGTTATGGCCCTTTCCGCCCCCGTTATTGCCTTTGCCACCGCCGGGTTCTCCACCGCCACCGCCGGGCTCTCCACCACCGCCGCCGGGCTCTCCACCGCCGCCAGGTTCTCCGCCGCCACCGCCGGGCTCTCCACCGCCGTTGTCGGGTTCTCCTCCACCACCGAGGCCGTCAGGACCAGCCGCGTTCGCAAATCCTGCCCCGCCGGGTTCTGAACCGCGGCTTTCACCCCGATTCTCGGCCAGACCGGACAGGCTTGCCGTTGGCACGTCTGTCAGCAAAGCCGCCAGCCCCGGGCATTGCGCCCCGGTAACGCTCAGTGTTGTCTCGAAATCCGGTCGCTTCTGAAGTCTGTCCAGAAAGCTCGGGGTCACCTGAACACAATCGCAAAGCCCGGCATAGTCGCCTGCATTCGCAAGACTTCGAGCCGTTTTCCAGTTACAGGTTTCCGGCGCTGCAACAGCACTGCCGGCAACCACAATCCCAAAGATAGGTGCGGCCAGAACAGCGCCCAGTGTTTGTTTCTTACCATTTACCATATCGGAACCTCCTGACGAAAAAACACGCAATGGCTGTGATTACTTCGTTCACGAACGGGCGCGTTTTCGTGAAGCGCGGATTAAGATGCCTTAAAGATGCGTATTGACCCGGCGGCGGTCAGTCCGCCCCGCCCCTTTAGGCGTTCAAGCTCAAAGATGTGGACACCGCCCCTGCAAAGCAGTTATTGAACAGTTGTTCATATCTTAGGGAGGAGTTCCGATGCACCTGTCCACCACAGCCGCTCTTGTCACCGGCGGCGCATCCGGTCTGGGTGAAGCCACCGCCCGTCACTTTGCCGCGCAGGGCGCGCAAGTCACTATTCTGGACCGTGACGCGGACCGTGGCGCTCAAGTCGCCTCCGAAATCGGCGGATATTTTGCGCTTACGGATGTAACCGACGAAACCTCGGTCGCAGCTGCCGTGCGCCACGGCATGGACAAGATGGGCAAGATCAACGCGACTGTGAACTGCGCGGGTATCGCTTATGGAATCAAGACGGTTGGCAAGGATGGGCCCCACCCGCTGGACGCGTTCCAGCGCACGATCGACATCAATCTTGTCGGCACTTTCAACGTCTCAAGGCTGGCCGCTGCCGAGATGGCAAAGAATGAACCCGAACTGGACGGGGGGCGCGGTGTGATCATCAACACTGCATCTATTGCCGCGTTCGACGGCCAAAAGGGACAGGCGGCTTATGCTGCATCGAAAGGCGGGGTTGTTGGCATGACCCTGCCAATGGCCCGCGATCTGGCCTCGACCGGGATTCGCGTCATGACCATTGCGCCGGGTATCTTTATGACCCCGATGCTGGCGGGCCTTCCCGAAGACGTGCAGAAACAACTGGCCGCCGACGTCCCGAACCCGGCCCGCCTGGGCGACCCTAAGGAATACGGGCGGCTGGCCGGTTTCATCGTTGAAATGGGCTACCTGAACGGCGAGGTCATCCGCATCGACGGCGCTCTGCGGATGCGGTAAGACAGCCCTATGTCGGAGCGCCAGAAAATGCAGTCCGGGCAGTGGTACTGCTGTCTCGATCCTGAGCTGGACGATCTGCGCGCGCGGGCACGACGGGCTGTTCACCCTCACAACACCTGTCCGCCCGACACACGCGGCGCGATGGCCCCGGAACTACACGCGCTGCTGGGCCATGTCGGCGAGGACTGTTTTCTCGAAGCCCCTTTTCACTGCGCGTATGGAATGAACATCCATCTGGGCAGCCGGGTTTATTTCAATGCCGGATGCGTGGTTCTGGACACGGCCCCCGTTCGAGTCGGCGACGACACGATGTTTGGCCCCAATGTTCAGATTTACTGCGCGCATCATGCCAAGGACCCGGCTGATCGGACACAAGGGTTGGAAATCGGCCTGCCCGTCACCATCGGCAGGCAGGTTTGGGTTGGCGGCGGAGCGATCCTGTTGCCCGGCATTACCATAGGCGACTACGCCACAATCGGCGCTGGCAGCGTCATCACCAAAGACGTCCCCGCCAGAGAAACCGTGGCAGGTAATCCGGCAAAACGTCTGGCGCGCTAAGCGCTTTCAGCCTTCTCTTCGAGCGTCAGCCATTCCTCTTCAGCGGCCAAGAGTTTCTCCTGCCGCTCAACCAGCGCCTCGGTCGCTTTTTGGAACTTCACCGGTTCGCGCGTGAACAGCTCAGGATCGGACATCAACTCTTCCAGCTTGGCGATCTCGGCCTCAAGGCGCGCGATCTCGGCAGGCAGTTTCTCCAGCCGATGCTTTTCCGAGAAGGAAAGGCCGGATTTCGGCTTTTCTTCCTGCCTAATCTTTGGCTTTGAAGCTTTTGCTTTTTCTACGCTTTTTTGGATCACGTCGCCACGCTGCGCAATGTAATCCGACCAGCCACCAGCATAGACTGTCGCCCGTCCGTTCCCCTCCATCGCGATGGTGGTTGTCGCCACGCGGTCCAGAAAATCCCGGTCATGGCTGACCAGCAGAACGGTGCCGTTGTAATCGTCCAAAAGCTCTTGCAGCAGGTCCAGCGTCTCGACATCCAGATCGTTGGTCGGTTCGTCCAGCACCAGAAGGTTCGAGGGTTTCGCCATCAGTTTGGCCAGTAACAACCGGGCTTTTTCCCCACCGGACAGGGATTTGACGGCTGCTCGGGCCTGCCGTTCGTCAAACAGAAATTCCTTGAGATACCCTACAACATGTTTGGGCTGCCCGCCCACCATTACCTGATCGGCCTTGCCCGACACCCGCATTTCCGGATCGCCGGTCAGACTGTCCCACAGGCTCATCTCGGGGTCCAGTTGGGCACGGGTCTGATCAAACACCGCGATTTCAAGGTTCGTCCCCAAGGAAACCGAGCCCGCGTCCGGCTCCACCTGCCCCAGCAGCATCTTCAGCAACGTTGTTTTGCCAACACCGTTCGGCCCGACAAAGGCCACCCGGTCGCCGCGCTGTACCAGCAGATCAAAGTTCCGAACGATCTGCTTGTCGCCGAACCCTTTGGCCAGCGCCCTGGCCTCAATCACTTTACGGCCTGATTTTGGCCCGGCCTCCAGTGCCATTGCAGCCGAACCCTGACGTTTGATCTGCGCCGCCTTTTCTGCCCGCAACGCCTGCAAGGCCCGCACCCTGCCTTGGTTACGTTTGCGTCGGGCGCTAATGCCCTCAACCGCCCATTTCGCTTCGGACTTAATCAGGCGGTTCAGCTTGTGGCGTTGCTGGTCCTCTTCCTCCCAGACCTTGTCCCGCCAGGCCTCAAAGGCTTCAAAGCCCTGTTCCTGTCGCCGAACAGCCCCCCGGTCGATCCAAAGTGTTGCCCGGGTCAGCGCCCTTAGAAAGGCCCGGTCATGCGAGATCAGCACAAAGGCCGCTCGGGTCGCGCCAAGTTCGCGTTCCAGCCACGCGATGGCTTCGATATCCAGATGGTTGGTCGGCTCGTCCAGCAACATCAGATCCGGAGCTTCTGCCATCAGCTTGGCCAGCGCAGCCCGCCGCCTCTCTCCGCCCGAAGCCGTCTCAACCGCCCGTGAAGGATCGAACTTCAACCCTTCACCGGCCCGTTCAACCTTGTAAAGTTCTCCCGGCTCCAACCCGCTGGAGGCGTAATCCCCCAACGTGGCAAAGCCTTCCATTGTCGGATCTTGCTCCATATAGCCAACGGATTTTCCGGGCGGCACGACAATCTCGCCCCGATCAGCCTCGACCAGACCGGCCATCACTTTCATCAGCGTGGATTTTCCGGACCCGTTTCGCCCCACCAGCGCAACACGATCACCGGGTTGAACCACCAGATCCAGTTCGGAAAACACCGGGTCACCCCCGAAAGTCAGGGAAATGCCAGACATCTGCAACAAAGGAATTCTCGCCATGTCCGCCAGCTAAACCGGCTGACACATTGCGTCAACGCCCCGTCTTCACCTTTTCAAAAATACTCAATCTACCCGGCCACCGCCCGCAACAGACGTTTGCGTGCCGGGGGGATCGCACCGATTTCCACCCCTGTGAAAACGTGCAGCGTGTTCATGTGGCGATCCACCACTGCATGATCGCTGACCCAACCGCCCATCATCAGATAGGTCCGCAACAAGGGTGGCATCCGCAGCATTGCCTTTTTCACGTCCGGTCTGCGCCGCAGACGCGCGGCAAATCGAAACACATCCGGAGCCTTCACACGCGGCAACCAACGTTTCGGGCCCAGATGGCGGTGTTTGAGCATCGCAAACGCATCCAGATACTGCTCAGTTTCGGTTCCGGCAAAAGAGGAACATCCAAACAGCATCTCGACGTTGTTCCGGTCAACGTAGGCCGTCATTGCCCCCCAGGCTACACGCAGGATGTCGGGGTCGCTGTGATCGGGATGGATGCAGAATCGTCCCATTTCGACCATCCGACCTTTGAAGCCTTCGAGCGAGGTCAGGTCATAGAACTGTGCTGAATAACTTTGTCCGATCTCGCCGCCACTATTCATGGTCAGCATCCGAAAGCAGCAGACCAGCCGGTCTGCCGAGCGCATATCCTCGACCAGGATATGGCTACAGCGTGCATCAAATTCGTCGCAGTCCGGTTGCTCAGTGCCAAAAGCCAAGGTCCGCAATGCCTGAGCTGTTCTGATATCCTCGGGCGACTGCGCCAGTCTGGCGCGATAGCGCCCCTTGCTTAACAAAACTGCCGTTGCCACGGTCGCGTCCTCCACGGTTGCCGACCCTCAGGCGTCGGTACGACACCGTTAGCACAAGACATGTGACTGCCCTGCGACCACCGCAAGGTTTTGGCGCAAATTAGTTGGCGCCCGGAATGTTGGCCGGATTGAAGTTGCCGATATTGCCCAGCAGCTGACGCAGGAAGCCTTTGTCCTGAACGTTGGAATCGGTAACGCGGCGCTCCAGAGCAATCACATTCCCGTCTTCAAGACCAAAGCGTTCGATGTTTCTGACAACACCGCGCTGATCAAAACTGATGGCAACCAGTTCGCGCGATACCACCTCGGGCCGTTTCGGACCGTAGTGGCGCACGCGAGAGCGGACGTAGTAATAGCCCGAATCCCGAACCACGCCGGATGCGCCCGGCGCGCCGATGGCCTCTTGCACGCTGTCCCGCGTGTCTACGCCCACTTTGATTTCCGCCAGTTCCTCGGCCGGTGGCACATAGCCGTGATTCTTGAAGACAGCCGTACAAGCTCCGATCGCAGCCAGACAGGCAACAAACACAAGCGATTTCGCAGCTGGTTTCAACCGGTTCACTACCTTCAACATCTGCACCCTCTTGCCTTGGCCTTCTTCGGCTTCTATCCGATTACATAAACCGCTGCCACGGTTCAACACATAGAAAGGCTCACGAATGAGCAACGCGACATCATTTCGGGTGTCTGACCTGCCGCAGAACGCCCCGACACGGTTCGATCTGCGCCCTGCAACCACCGTGCTTGAGCAAATCAGGCAAGACCTTGGGCTGCTGGGGCTGCGCAAACTCAGCTTTTCGGGCGACCTGCGGGCGCAGGGCAAACGGGACTGGGTTCTAAACGGCAAACTCGGTGCAACTGTCACCCAACCTTGCGTGGTGACGCTGGAACCGGTGACGACAAGGATCGACATTACGGTGCACCGAACTTTTCTTGCGGATTGGGCAGACCCTGATGATCCAGAGTTCGAAATCCCGGAAGATGACGAATCTGAACCTTTGGGACCGGAAATTGATCCGGCCCTTGTCATGATCGAGGCCCTGTCTCTGGCTTTGCCACAATATCCACGGAAAGACGGCGCGGAACTGGGTCAGGCTGCCTACACAGAACCGGGCAAACAGGCGATGACGGATGACGATGCCAAACCCTTTGCGGGATTGGCAGGATTGCGCGATGTGCTAAAAAAAGACGAGTGACAGGTGCCGGATTTCCTGTCATAGCAGGCGGTCAGAAAAATCGCTTGAACATGCCGAGAATCGCAGTATTTTCGCGCGCTCATCGGATTTTGGGTTGGACATTGCGGGGCTCGTCGCCTAAACGCGCGTCAAACCACGATAAACGAACTACGAAACCCGGGTCGGCAGCGAATCTGCGGCCCCCAGTCAGACAAAGGTTGAGACCATGGCCGTCCAACAGAACAAAGTTTCCAAGTCGCGTCGCAACAACCGCCGCGCACACGACGCTCTGGTTGCTGCAAACCCGAACGAATGCCCGAACTGCGGCGAGCTGAAACGCCCGCACCACGTTTGTGCATCTTGCGGCCACTATGACGATCGCGAAGTCGTCGCACAGGCCGACGAAATCGATCTGGACGAAGACGCAGCCTAAGCCTGATCGAGCACAGGCCAAGGCATGAACGATCAGCCCACGCACGCCGGACGGATCACCATCTCGGTTGACGCAATGGGAGGGGACGCAGGCCCCGCTGTCGTCGTTGCAGGTCTGGCAAAATCGGCTGGCAAGAACCCGAATATCGGGTTCCTGCTGCACGGGCCCGAACAGGTATTGCGCAAGCTGGTTGCCAAACGACGTGTCCTTGAAGGGCGCGTCGTTTTTCGTGATTGCCCCGACGTTGTCACGATGGAGGACAAGCCCAGCCAGGTTGTGCGCAACGGCAAGCAGACCTCAATGTGGTCCGCGCTGGAAGCGGTTCGTCAGGGCGAAGCTCATGGCGCAGTGTCCTGCGGGAACACCGGTGCCCTGATGGCCCTGTCGATGATGCGTCTACGCAAATTGCCGGGTGTGAACCGCCCCGCAATCGCGATCCTGTGGCCTTCGCGCAACCCGCAAGGGTTCAATGTAATGCTGGATGTGGGCGCCGATGTACGCGCCGACGCCAAGGATTTGCTGCAATTCGCCCTGATGGGCGCGTCTTATGCGCGCAACGGCATGGCCCTGAACCGCCCCCGGATTGGGCTGCTGAACGTTGGCACCGAGGAGCATAAGGGCCGCGCGGAACTGAAAGAAGCGCACGCCTTGATCTCGGATTTCGCGGAACAGGCGAATTTCGAATTTGTTGGCTTTGTCGAAGGCAGTGATATTCCCGGTGACAAGGCAGATGTCATTGTTACTGACGGGTTTACGGGCAATGTTGCGATCAAAACGGGCGAAGGCACCGCCAGCCTGATCGGAGAACTTCTGCGTGAGGCGTTCAAATACTCTCCGTTGTCCCGATTGGCTTCGATTCTGGCCATCACGTCACTACAGCGCCTGAAAAAGCGCATCGATCCGCGTCGTGTGAACGGTGGCGTGTTTCTGGGTCTGAACGGGACCGTTATTAAATCCCACGGCGGGGCAGATGCGACTGGAGTTTCGGCGGCGATCAAACTGGCCTTTACTCTGGCACAGTCCGGTTTCGCCGAAAAATTAGCGGCGCGGGTTGCATCCACAGCCCAGCTTGAACAAGATGCTGCGCAAGCAGCGCCGCAGACCGATAATTAACAAAAAAGGCAGTACCCCAAAAATGGCAGGCCGTTCAGTTGTAGTAGGTGTCGGGCATTATTTGCCGGAACGTATTGTTCCAAATTCCGAGTTCGAGAAAACGCTGGACACGACGGATGAGTGGATCAGAACCCGGTCGGGGATCGAACGCCGTCACTTTGCCGCCGATGACGAAACGACGTCAGACCTGGCCACCAAGGCTGCCGAGGCTGCGCTGGCCGATGCGGGCCTGACAGCGGATGATATCGACGCGATCGTCCTGGCGACCTCGACCGCAGACCTGACCTTTCCTTCTGCCGCGACCATGGTTCAGGCCCGACTGGGCATGACCAAAGGGTTTGCCTTCGACGTACAGGCTGTCTGCGCAGGATTCGTTTTCGCCCTCAGCAACGCAAATGCTTTGATTCTGTCAGGTCAGGCCAAACGCGTGCTGGTCATTGGTGCCGAAACCTTTTCCCGGATTATGGACTGGACCGACCGCTCGACCTGTGTTCTGTTCGGGGATGGTGCCGGCGCATTGGTACTCGAAGCGCAGGACGGCGAAGGCACCGCTGCGGATCGCGGCATACTTGCAACCGATCTGAACTCGGACGGGCGCTACAAGGACCTTCTTTATGTCGATGGGGGGGTTTCGACCCAATCCACCGGGCATCTGCGTATGCAGGGCAATCAGGTCTTCCGACATGCCGTTGAAAAGCTTACCAAAACCGCTGAGACAGCCCTGGACCGCGCGGGGCTGAGCAGCGCTGACGTAGACTGGATTGTTCCTCATCAGGCAAATATTCGCATCATTCAGGGCACGGCCAAAAAGATGGGCCTGCCAATGGAAAACGTAGTTGTGACCGTTCAGGATCACGGCAACACCTCGGCTGCATCCATCCCATTGGCATTGTCGGTTGGTAAACAACGCGGGCAGATCAAACCCGGTGACCTGATCGTGACCGAAGCGATTGGCGGCGGTCTGGCCTGGGGCGCGGTGGTTCTGCGCTGGTAACCGGCGCAATCCAGCTTACACAGCTTCTTGCAATTCATTGATATTGACAGCGAATTTGCCGTACCCGTATGCTTTGACAGCAACAGGGGAAATGACATGGGCGACAATACACTGACTCGAATGGATCTGAGCGAGGCCGTCTTTCGCGAAGTTGGGCTTTCGCGCAACGAAAGTGCGCAGCTGGTCGAAAGCGTTCTGAACCACATGTCCGACGCTCTGGTGCGTGGTGAGCAGGTGAAAATCTCGTCCTTCGGTACGTTCAGTGTTCGCGACAAGACCGCGCGAGTCGGCCGCAACCCCAAAACCGGCGAAGAGGTTCCGATACAGCCCCGCCGTGTACTAACCTTTCGCCCGTCGCATCTTATGAAAGATCGCGTCGCCGTCGGGAATCGCAAGTAACCCCAGGGTCACGCGGATATGAGCAAATCCCGCGACGCGTTTCGCACGATCAGTGAAGTAGCGGATTGGCTTGGTGTCCAGGCCCATGTCTTGCGATTCTGGGAAAGCCGCTTCACTCAGGTCAAACCGGTCAAACGCGCGGGCGGGCGCCGGTATTATCGCCCCAATGACATGCGTCTTCTGGGGGGCATCAAGAAACTGCTTCATGAAGACGGGACCACAATCAAAGGCGTGCAGCGCATCCTGCGCGAGCAAGGCGTCGCACATGTCGCAGCACTGTCTCCGCCTCTGGACGAACCGGGTCCTGCCCTGATTGAACCCGTTCAAGGTACTGTGGTGCCGTTCGAACCCAAACCCGCTGCAGCCACCGAACAAATCCCTATGGATCTGGACGAACCGGCCAAGCAGCCGGTGAATGAATGCATGCAGGCCGACGCGCTTCACACGGCTGTGTCAGAACAAGAACCAGAGCCAGACCTGAACGCAGCGCCCCTGATGGGCGGAATTGCTTCGCTGGCGTGGAAGCGCGCCGAGTTTGACGACGAACTTCTGCGCCAGATTGCACCGATTGCAAAAGACCTGCGCCGCTGGCTGGATCGGGTCGAAACACAGGCGACGGGTTAGGAAAAAAGGCAGTGTTTTCCTCTTGCCCCTGCCGGGAAAATCTTTATGAACGGCCCAACGTCGGGCTATGGCGCAGCCTGGTAGCGCGTCCGTCTGGGGGACGGAAGGTCGCAGGTTCGAGTCCTGCTAGCCCGACCAAATCACACCGACGTTTATGGCACAAAGGCCAGATCCCGCTCTGGCACGCGAGGGGATCGAGATGACAGGTGTTTGCGCGAACCAGCAAATCGAAGCGATGATCGCGCGCGGAGAGATTGCCGCCAACCCCGATGTTCTGCCAGCGCAAATTCAACCGGCCAGCCTTGATTTGCGTTTAGGAACAGTTGCTTACCGAGTGCGTGCCTCGTTTCTAGCGGGCGAAGGACGGACTGTTACGGATCGCTTGGCCGAGTTTGAAATGCACCGCATCGACATCTCGGATGGCGCTGTTCTGGAAAAGGGCTGCGTCTATCTGGTGCCTCTGATGGAATCGCTTGCCCTGCCCCGCGACATGACCGCCGTCGCCAATGCCAAAAGCTCGACCGGGCGGCTTGACCTTCTGACCCGTACCATCACCGATGGTGGCACCGAGTTCGATCGCGTGCCCGCAGGCTACAAAGGCCCGCTGTACGCCGAGATCTGTCCACGTTCGTTTTCGGTTCTGGTCCGACCCGGTATGCGTCTAAACCAGATCCGTTTCCGTCAGGGTCAGGCCGTCTTGTCTGACGCCGAACTGACCGCCCTGCACGCCGAATCGCCGTTGGTGGACGGGCCTGCTGTGATTCATGATGGTCTTGGCTTTTCGGTCGATCTGCAACTGCCCGACACCGATCTGGTCGGCTATCGCGCCAAGCCCCATACCGGGGTAATCGATCTGGACCGAATTGGCGAATACGACCCCCAGGACTATTGGGAGGAAGTACGCACCAAGGACGGTCGCATCATACTTGACCCCGGCGCATTCTATATCCTTGTCAGCCGCGAGGCGGTCCATATCCCGCCGATGTATGCCGCCGAAATGGCACCTTATCTGGCGATGGTTGGTGAATTCCGAGTGCATTATGCCGGGTTCTTCGATCCCGGCTTTGGCCATGCCGCAGCGGGCGGTGCCGGGTCACGTGGTGTGCTTGAGGTGCGATGCCACGAAGCGCCTTTCGTGCTGGAACACGGACAGGTGGTCGGGCGTCTTGTCTATGAGAAAATGGCTGAGATGCCCACGCAGCTATATGGTGCCGGGATTGCATCGAACTATCAGGGGCAAGGCCTGAAACTGTCCAAGCACTTCAAAACGGCCGTCTAATCCTCAGAATTTCTTTCAACGGTGCATGTGTCGGATAACCCGCGTTTACTGCCGCAGGTTCCGCGCCTGACCTGTAGTGACCTGGCCGGGTTATTACTCCTCAAACAGTTCCGACTGGTCCTCGTCAACTTCGTCCTCGCGCCCCTCGCCCAGCGGGATCGCCCCCGGTGGAGGCCGGTTTTCCAACAAACCTGCAGCCCTTAGCTCCTTGAGACCCGGCAGATCGCGGGCGTTCTCCAGCCCAAAATGATCCAGAAATTCGGACGTTACCACAAATGTCACCGGACGACCCGGTGTCATGCGGCGTCGGCCCAGCCTGATCCACTCCATCTCTAGCAATTGATCAATCGTCCCGCGAGAGACTGATACGCCGCGAATTTCCTCAATCTCGGCGCGGGTGCAGGGCTGGTGATAGGCCACGATCGCCAATGTCTCAATCGCGGCGCGGCTGAGTTTACGGGTCTCAACCGTTTCCTTCTGCATCAGAAAGCCCAGATCAGGGGCTGTGCGAATCGCCCAGGCCTCCCCCACGCGTACCACGCGCACGCCGCGCCCCTCGTAACGCCTTTGAAGCAGTTCAACGGCTTGCGCGGCGTCGCTTCCATGCGGCATCCGCGCCTCAAGGTCGGCAATCGTCACCGGATCGGCGCTGGCAAACAAAACGGCCTCGACCATACGCTCCTGTTCCGCCAGCGGTGGCGCCTCGAACAGGGTGCCGGTTTCTTCTGGGGCGTCAGTCACGTGTCTGGGTCCTCTTACGCAAATGGATCGGCGCGAATGTCTCGCTCTGCTTGATCTCCATATGTCCTTCTTTCACCAGTTCCAGCGAGGCCGCAAAGGTCGCAGCCGTTGCTGATCTGCGGCGCACCGGGTCAGTATCCCAACCATCGGGCAGATAGGTTTCCATATCGGTCCACGTCCCCGCAAAACCGATCAGCGGGCGCATCCGCTCCAGTGCCTGCTCCATCGTGAACACCGCATCGCGGTCCATCACAAAGGGGCGGAATTCGTCACGGGTGCGGATACGGGCATAACCCTGCATCAGGTCCAGCAGCGTAGCAGAATAAGTCACGGTGCGAATGCGGGTGACGTCCTCGCCCTGCCCGCGTTTGAAAAAATCACGCCCCAGTTGGTCGCGGGCCATCAACCGTGCAGCGACGTCACGCATCGCCTGCAGGCGTTCAAGTTGAAACGCCAGATGCGCGGCCAGCTCTTCACCCGATGGCCCGTCGTCATCCGGGTCTGGCGGTAGCAGTAGGCGGGACTTGAGAAAGGCCAGCCACGCCGCCATGACCAGATAATCGGCGGCCAGTTCAATGCGCAGCGCACGCGCCTTTTCAACAAAGGCCAGATATTGCTGCGCCAGCGCAAGAACCGAGATCTTGCGCAAATCCACTTTTTGCGTACGGGACAGGGTCAGCAGAACGTCCAACGGGCCTTCGAATCCATCGACGTCAACGATCAGCGCTTCGGCCGCAAGACGATCCGCGACCGAGACAGGGTCTTCGCTAAAAAGATTATCGTTCATATACCTGCCCGCCCATTAGGGCAGATAGTTCCGCTTCGGCGGCTTGGATGTCAAGTTCCCGCGGGGGTTTCCGCATCGCCAGCGCCCGTTCTGCGCGGGCTTGTGCCACATCCGACATCTCCCCGGCGACTTCCATCACAGCGGCGCGTTTAGAAAAGCTGCCATTGCAATGAAGGACCACATCACAGCCCGCCTGCAAAGATTGCCGTGTGAGGTCCGTCAACGCCCCACTGAGCGCTTTCATCGAAATATCGTCGGTCATGATCAGCCCGCCAAAGCCGATATTGTCTCGGATCAGGCCCATCATGGCCGCAGAAATGGTGGCTGGCCGGGGATCGATCTGATCGAAGACCAGATGTGCTGTCATCCCCATCGGCAGGTCATTCAAGGCGCGGAACGGAGCGAAATCGCTGTATTCCAACTCTTCCAGCGGCAAATCAACGTGCGGAAGGTCATGGTGACTGTCCAGAGTGGCACGGCCATGGCCGGGAATGTGCTTGAGAACCGGAAGAACACCCCCATCCAGATGACCCTGCGCCACGGCCCTGCCGACCCTGGAAATCTGTTCGGGGTCAAAGGCGTAACAGCGGTTCTTCAGAAACGCGTGGGTCTCGGGACGCGCCACATCGACCATGGGGGCACAGTTACTGTCGATACCCAGACCAAACAGCTCATCCGCAATCAGGCGGTACCTGAGGTACATGGCGCGTTCCGCTTGATCACCCGCCCTGATCACATGATTCAGCGGCGGCAGCCATTCGCGAGCCAAGGGTGCGCGCAAACGCTGTACGCGCCCACCTTCCTGATCAATGGTAATGGGGCAGTTGCGCCCAACGGCCTCTCGTAAATCATCACACAAGGCGCGCACCTGATCGGCGCTTTCAATATTGCGGGCGAACAGAATGAACCCAAACGGGTTCATCTGGCGAAATAGGTCTCTTTCCTCCTGCGTCAGGCGCAGTCCTTCAGCATCTGTGATCGCTGCTCCGAACTTCACCTCACGGCCACCGGGATACAATCAGCGCCTTGCGCGACCAGAGCAGCGCAGAACTGGCGCGAGTCGCTCAGGTCTTCGAACCCCAGTACACGAAGGCGGTAGAAGGTCCGTCCACCGCTTGAAGTTTTCTGTATAACTCGTTGTTTTCCCGACAAATAATCACCAAACTGACCATTCAAACGGTCCCACTCGGCCTGTGCCACTTGCGTGCTGTCATAAGCTCCAAGCTGCGCCAGCCGGGTTCCCTTTGCCAACGTATCCGGATCAACATCCACCCCGACCGCGGCTTTCACCGCTGCATTGATGGCGTCTTCGGAATTCTCACTGGGCGCGACCTGACTGCGGGTAGACCGTGCCGGACGCGTCACAGGGCGCAACGATCGGCGCACACCCGGCAACTCTGCGAAGCTCGGGTCCGGCAAGGCCGCAGCAAAATCTGCCGGGTCAATGGCGGGTTCTTCATCAGGGGTGGTCAGCGATGCCAGTTGCACACCGTCTTCGAACTCTTGCTGCGTTTCTGCTGCCGCACCCGCCAATTCCGCAACCAGCGCATCTACTGCGTTCTGGCGCAAGCGCGCGGCCTCCTGCGTGGTGATCGGTTCTTCGACCACATGCAGCGCAGGGGTCGGCTTCAGTTCTCCGGCGGGCAGATCTTCGTCCGTCAAGGACACCGGGCGCGGCGCAAGGATCAACCGGTCGGCTGGCGCCGCAGCACTGCCTTCGGCGGCGACGGCATTCACGGCAAAACCCTGATGATCGGCCGGAGTTCCACCCGGACTTTCCGGCTGTACACGCATCGGCCCATCGGCGGCGCGAACAACCGGCACGCCACTGACATCGCGCATGATCAGTTGATAGCCCCAGACCCCGACACCGGCGACCAGCGCCAAGGATGCAACAGCCCCCAGAAAATTGACCGCCCTGCCCAGACCAAACGAGCCACGCGGCGCGTCATCTTCCTGCATGTCTTCGGGAAAACCATACACATCGTCAGAATGCGCTTGATTCGGGTAATGAATCTGCCCGGGGCCTTGATGCCCCGAGTAATCGTAACTCGCCATGTCCGCCTCACTGCCCGTTTCGCGCCTGAAAATAAGGCCCGCGGGTCATTTCTTGCCTACCTCGTACCGGCGGTTCGGGCGATATTCGTTACCGCATCTCCTGCGCCGGAGTAACGCCAAGAATACCCAAGCCCGCTGAAATCACAACAGAAACGGCCCGGGCCAAAGCGATTTTTGACTGGCTTGTGGCAACATCGCCATCCTGGATGAAACGCAGTTGCGTCTCGTCATTGCCCTTGTTCCACAACGCGTGAAAGTCGCCTGCGAGTTCATAGAGATAAAAGGCGACCCTGTGCGGTTCATTGGTTCGGGCCGCAATCTCGACCAGCCGTGGCCATTCTGCCAGCTTCTTCGCAACAACCAGTTCCGAGACATGACCGTTCTTGCTCAGGTCAGCGCCCGCAAGGGTCGCATCATCAGCCGCAATTCCAGCCTCGGCCGCACGACGCAGCACGCTCATGACACGGGCATGTGCATACTGAACGTAGAACACGGGGTTCTCGCGGCTTTGTTCCAGCACTTTGTCAAAATCGAAATCCAACGGCGCGTCGTTCTTGCGGGTCAGCATAACAAACCGCGTCACGTCCGGGCCCACCTGATCGACCACATCGCGCAGAGTGACAAAGTTCCCTGCCCGCTTGGACATCTTGAACGGCTCGCCATTCTTCCACAGCTTCACCAGCTGTGTCAGTTTGATATCAAGCGGCACCTTACCGTCGGACAGTGCCGAAACAGCCGCCTTCATCCGTTTGACATAGCCGCCGTGGTCGGCGCCAAACACGTCGATCAGTGCGTCAAAACCACGGGTCACCTTGTCATAGTGATAAGCAATATCCGGGGCAAAATAAGTCCAGCTGCCATCCGATTTCTTGACAGGTCGGTCGACGTCGTCGCCATGTTCGGTCGATTTGAACAGCGTCTGTTCGCGTGGCTCCCAATCCTCGGGCTTTTTGCCCTTCGGCGGCTCGAGCACGCCTTCATAGATCAGGCCCTTGTCAGTCAGCGATTGCAATGCGGCCTCAATCCGACCGGTGCCATAGAGAGATTTTTCCGAGAAGAACACATCCATCTTGACGCCCAGCGCTTTCAGGTCAGCGCGGATCAGATCCATCATCGCGTCGGTCGAGAACTCACGCACCTCTTCCAGCCAGTCACTTTCCGGCTTGTCGATCAGGCTATCGCCGTATTTCTCTTTCAACGCCTCACCGATCGGGATCAGGTAGTCGCCAGGATAAAGACCTTCGGCAATCTCGGGGCTCAGACCATTGGCCTCGCGATAGCGTTCGTAAGCCGAGCGCGCCAGCACATCCACCTGCGCACCGCCGTCGTTGATGTAATACTCACGGGTCACGTCATGGCCCGAATAGGCCAGCAGGCTTGCCAGAGCGTCACCGAATACCGCACCCCGTGTATGACCCACGTGCAGCGGACCGGTTGGGTTGGCCGAAACATATTCTACGTTGACCTTCTGCCCATGGCCCATAGTCGAGCGGCCATAATCGGTGCCCTTCTCCAGCACGGCCGCCAGCACGCCTTGCCAGACCGACGGTGCCAGCCGCAAATTGAGAAAGCCCGGACCTGCCACATCGGCGCTGGTGATCCGGTCATCTGCCACCAGCTTCCCTGCCAATGCCTCGGCAATGTCACGCGGTTTCATCCTGGCCGGTTTTGCCAGCACCATCGCCGCATTGGTCGCCATGTCGCCATGCGCCGCATCACGCGGCGGTTCGACCGCCACGTTGTCAAAACTCAGCCCCTCGGGCAACGCGCCTTCGGACTGCATCTGTGCCAACGCGTCCAGTACAAGGCCGCGGATCTCGGAAAACAGGTTCATTTCGGATGTCCTTTTGCTTGCCCGGCGGTTTACCACGCATCACGGCAAGGTCAATGGACGCCTATTGTTTGGACATGGTTTGCGCCCAATGTCTGCCGATGGCGCCCAGATATCCTCTGTCTGAGATTTCAAATACCCTGCGCACTGTCCGTCGTACGGCTTCTGATCATCGCTTCCCGCCTGCGCAAGGTACCAATCAACCCGCAATAAAGGTCGCAAACATGGACCATTACCCGTTTCATTGCGGCGCAATCAGCCCGTCAGCCGGGCGTGATCCAGCAAAGCGAAACGGTCGGTCATTCCTGCAATATAGTCCGATACGATCCGGGCCAGAGCAGTCTCGTCCGCCGCAGCTTCAATGTCCTCGTGCCAGCGTGCCGGCATCTGTTTCGGATCGTTCAGGTAGATCGGGAACAGGTCTTCGACAACCGTTGCAACCTCGGCCCGCACCTTCATGACGCTGGGTGCGCGATACATCCGGGTGAACAGGAACGCCCTGATTTGTTTCAGATCCGCCCAAGTCCCGGTCGAGAATTGGATGACAGGATGCCCAAGATGGCGAACCTCTTCGACCGACTGCGCGCCCGAGGCCGCGATCAAGTCGCGCGACGTTGTGATGACGTCCGCCACCATGACCCCAAAAACCCGCCGCAGTGCTTCATGACGCCGCCGATACGGATCAAGACCGGGGTATTTCGCATCCACATCCGCGTAACACGCCCCCACGATCGGAAGGTGGCGCAGATCATCATCTTCAAACAACCCCGCACGCAACCCATCCAGAAGGTCGTGATTGTTGTAAGCAATGTCATCAGACAAGGCCGCCACCTGCGCCTCGGCACTTGCATGGGTATGAAGTTCAAGGTCAAAGCCCTGGTTGCATTCAGCCAGGGCCCAGGGCAGATCGCCAACAACCGGACCGTTATGCTTGGCGATACCCTCCAGACACTCCCAAGTCAGGTTGCATCCGTCAAACCCGGCATAATGCCGCTCCAGCTTGGTTACGATCCGAATGGCCTGAGCGTTGTGATCAAACCCCCCGTAAGGCGCCATCAGCGCGTGGAGGGCGTCCTCACCCGTATGACCAAAGGGCGTATGACCCAGGTCGTGCGCCAGCGCAACAGCTTCGGTGAGTTCAGGATTCAGGCCCAACGCCCCTGAAATTGTTCGCGCGACCTGAGCGACTTCGATGGAATGGGTCAGCCGTGTTCGATAACTGTCACCTTCATGCTCGACAAAGACTTGCGTCTTGTGCTTGAGCCGCCGAAACGCACTGGCGTGAATGATCCGGTCGCGATCACGCTGAAAGCATGACCGGAAGCTGCTCTCTTCCTCTGGCACCAGCCGCCCCCTTGCGCGGTCTGGGTCCGAAGCAAAACCCGCTCTGTCCAAAGGCCTTGTCCTTGTCGCCTGTCTTTTGGTTTCATATATTGTAGGACGCTTGGGAAATAAACCTTTGGAGACCGGCATGAATCTGCCCCCATCAGTCACCGAACGCGCCTTTGACCGCCTTGCCGAAATCGGTGCCGCGGAACAGGGGCAAGCCCTGCGTGTCGCAGTGGAGGGCGGTGGATGTTCCGGTTTTCAATATGAAATTGCTCTGGATACGCCAAACACCGACGACCTCATTCTTGAAGGCAAAGGGCAGAAAGTCATCGTCGACCCGATCTCTCTGCCCTTTCTTGAAAACGCGGTGATAGATTTCACTCAGGAGCTTATTGGTGCGCGGTTTGTGATCGACAACCCCAACGCCACCTCTTCCTGTGGCTGCGGCACGTCGTTTTCGATGTAACCGGTGGGGGCTTTGCCCCCACACCCCCAGGATATTTTCAGCCAGATGAAGCAGGGATCCGCTCTCTGACCAAAACGACCAGAGAGCTTCACCTGGCGCGGTCATCGGCGTCCCCGCCTGTACCGCCCCTTCAAGTATCGAAAAAATGGTTAAGGATCCGTTTCTTCATCTGGCTAAAAATATCCCGGAGCGCGAGGCAGAGCCTCGCTAATCCGATCTCCGACTTGCCGCTGGGCCCGTTCTGAGCGATAGGTTGCCACAAAGTTTCGGAGGATCGCGCATGAAAATCGCCACGTACAACATCAATGGCATCAAGGCGCGAACCGAGGCGCTGCCCCGCTGGCTGGACGATGCCCAACCCGACGTTGTTCTTCTTCAGGAAATCAAATCCGTCGACGAAAACTTCCCCCGCGAGATGTTTGAAGATCGCGGGTACAACGTGGAAACACACGGTCAAAAAAGCTTCAACGGCGTCGCGATCCTGTCGAGGCTTCCGCTGGAGGATGTATCACGCGGCCTTCCCGGTGATGACAATGATGAACAGGCACGCTGGATCGAGGCGACCGTCGTGGGCAAAAAGGCCTTGCGCCTCTGTGGGCTGTATCTGCCCAACGGGAATCCGGCACCCGGACCGAAATACGATTACAAGCTGGCCTGGATGGAACGGCTTTATGAGCGCGCAAAGGGTCTGATGGAATCAGAAGAGCTGGCGCTAATGGCGGGTGATTATAACATCATCCCCCAGGCCGAGGATGCCAAACGCCCCGATGCCTGGCGGGAAGACGCGTTGTTCCGCCCGGAAAGCCGGGCCGCCTTTCGAAAAATCCTGAACCTTGGCTTTACCGAGGCCTTCCGCGCGACAACGCAGGGTCCCGACCACTATTCTTTCTGGGATTATCAGGCTGGCGCGTGGAACCGGAATGACGGAATTCGGATTGATCATTTCCTGTTGACGCCACAAGCGGCCGACCTCATGCGGGATTGCCAGATTGATGCGGCTGTTCGGGGGCACGAAAAGCCATCCGATCACGTTCCCGTCTGGATTGACCTGGATCTTTGAGGCCTTAAGCAGCCGTGACGTCGTGTCTGTAGATCCACTCATAGCGTTGGGACAACCGGGCACCAACGACCCTCAGCACACATTGCGCAGCCAATCGGGCTGGACCGCGCAGATGAAAGTTCCGCGCGTTTGATCCGGCCGCCGCGACAACGCGCTGCGCCCTTGGTTTGCGGGTCGTTTCATAGGTTGCCAGCGCGCTGGTGATACCCGATCGTTCGTCAAACGCGCGCGCCAGCACCCAGGCGTCTTCAAGCGCCAGACATGCACCCTGTGCCATGAATGGCAATGTTGGATGGGCCGCGTCCCCTAGCAGAACCAATCGGCCATTCTGCCAGTTTTGCGCGACAGGCCGAAGAAACAATGCCCACAGGTGCACATCCGTGACGTTCGATAGAATGTCGCGCACGGGGCCACCGAAATCTGCAAATCGCTTGCGCAGCTCTTCAGGGTCGCCCGTCTGACGCCATCCTTCTTCCCGCCAGTCCGAACGTTCTTCGACCGCGACAATGTTCATCATGCTTTCGTCGCGCAACGGATAGGTCACCACATGCCGCCCCGGCCCCATCGTCAGGGATGCGGAAACCGGATCATGACCGGGCTGCCAGGGTATGGTGGCGCGCCAGGCCACCTGATGCGTGAACTCCGGCACCTCTGCCCCGTTCAAAGCCGGGCGGAGCATACTGCGGCCGCCATCGGCCGCAATGGCGCATTCTGCGCGAATTCGCTCGCCTGACGCCAAGACCACCTCTGCCTCGTTGGGGTGCTTTTGCACATGCGAAACTTTGGCACCCAACCGGAGATCCACGCCTGCGTCACAGGCCGCATCATGAAGAAGGTTCAGAAGGTCGGCACGGTGGTAGTAGTAGGTCGGACCAGCTGCGGGGCCTGGCAGCCGACTGACCACGCGCCCATTTCGGTAATCGCGCAAGACAGTTCCATGGGATTTCTGCCCGACAGAAAGACCTGTGACGCCAAGTGCATGAAGAACGCGCATCCCGTTCTCGCTGATCTGCAAACCAGCACCGACTTCGGTCAGGGCCGGGGCTTGCTCCAGAAGCGTGACATGCGCCCCACGGTGTTGCAGCGCCAGTGCCGAGGCCAGGCCGCCGATTCCACCGCCGATTACACAGAATTTCAATCCGTCTATCTTCATGACACCCGCATAACGCAAAAACGCCGGAGCCACAGGCCCCGGCGTTTGGATTTCTTACACATACCCGGCGATTAATCGTCGCGGTGGACCTTTTCGCGACGCTCGTGGCGCTCTTGCGCTTCAAGTGTCATGGTTGCAATCGGTCGTGCGTCCAAACGTTTCAGCGAGATCGGATCGCCCGTCATTTCGCAATACCCGTATTCGCCATCATCAATCCGGCGCAGGGCTGAGTCGATCTTTGCGACCAGCTTTCGCTGACGATCACGGGTCCGCAGCTCCAGCGCACGGTCTGTTTCTTCGCTGGCGCGGTCCGCGACGTCCGGAATGTTACGGGTGTTGTCTTGTAGCCCTTCGATGGTGTCGCGGCTACCAGCCAGTAACTCTGTCTTCCAATCCAGCAGCTTGCGGCGAAAATACTCAAGCTGACGATCATTCATGAAAGGCTCATCTTCGGCCGGACGGTAATCTTCCGGCAGAAAAACTTCCTGCTTCATATTTGCTCCCTCGGTTTGGCCAGTAACGTCGTTCGAGGCTGTTTCAGCTGACATTTGGCTCTCCCTTCTGCGCAGCGTTTAGCCGACGGACGGTGGAATGTCACTACACAAACGTTGCGCAACAGTGCACCCCCGCGGATTTGTCTAACTATGAGACAAACATCAACAAAACCTTGTATTTCTATGAAATTTGACAGGCTTTTTTAGGGCGAGAGGCACGGCGCCCGGGATTGGTCTATATCGGAATCAAGCAAAAGGGCTTGGAGTTACAGCACAATTCCCGCCGGGCGACGCAGGGACGCGGGTTGTAAAAAACCTTGCCGCTCTGTAACCCGGAAACCACAACCTGCCCGTCCAACACAATATACGCACGAGAGGCCCATGACCGCACGTTTCCAAGGTACAGCCGAATATGTCGCCACCGACGATCTGACTATTGCCGTGAACGCCGCTGTCACGCTGGAACGCCCCCTGCTGGTGAAGGGCGAGCCCGGTACCGGCAAGACCGAATTGGCAAGGCAAGTGGCCGGTGCGCTGGGGCTGAGAATGATCGAGTGGAATGTGAAATCCACCACCCGCGCGCAGCAGGGTCTTTATGAATATGATGCCGTCAGCCGCCTGCGTGACAGCCAATTGGGCGAAGAGCGTGTCCATGACGTGTCGAACTATATCCGCAAGGGCAAGTTGTGGCAGGCCTTTGACGCCGACGAAAAGGTTGTTCTGCTGATCGACGAAATCGACAAGGCGGATATCGAGTTCCCCAATGACCTGTTGCAGGAACTCGATAAGATGGAGTTCCACGTCTATGAAACGGGAGAGACGGTCCGGGCCAAGCACCGCCCCATCGTCATCATAACTTCGAACAACGAAAAAGAGCTGCCCGACGCCTTCCTGCGCCGCTGTTTTTTCCATTATATCCGCTTTCCGGATGAGGCGACCATGCGCCGGATCGTTGATGTGCATCACCCCGGCATCAAGGACGCACTTCTGACCGCCGCGCTGACGCAATTCTATGAAATCCGCGAGACGCAAGGGCTCAAGAAAAAACCCTCGACCTCAGAGGTTCTGGACTGGCTGAAGCTGTTGCTGGCCGAAGACCTGACGGCGGAAGACCTCAGGCGTGACGGGGCCAGCGCGCTGCCGAAGCTGCATGGCGCCTTGCTAAAAAATGAACAGGATGTGCATCTGTTCGAGCGTCTTGCTTTCATGGCACGTGGCAAACGCTAGCCTGCGTGTGAACATTCTGTGATCACGGCTTGCCATTGGGTATCCCGGGTGTCAGCATCGAGATACCTGACGCAACCGCGTTTCAAAGCAGCAGTATTGGGGTCATCACTTGGCGAACGCTCTGACAATCCGAACCCTGCGGGCCGAGGACAAAGATCAGTGGGCCGAAATGTGGCGGGATTATCTGGCGTATTATGAAACCACCCTGCCAAAAAACGTGTATGAAACGACCTTTTCCAGATTGGTGGGCGACGACCCGCAGGATTTTTCCTGTTTTGTCGCGGAACAGGATGGCGTTTTGGTCGGGCTGACGCATTACCTGTTTCATCGCCACGCCTGGAAAGTGGAAAAGGTCTGTTATCTGCAAGACCTGTTCGCCCGACCTGAAACGCGAGGAACGGGCGTCGGTCGCGCCTTGATTCAGGCGGTTTATGAAGAGGCGGATCGCCAGGGCGCCCCATCCGTTTACTGGCTGACGCAAGAGTTCAACCAAACGGCGCGCCACCTTTATGATCGCATCGGCACCCTGACACCGTTCATCAAGTACGCCCGCCCATGATGCGTATGGGCGCCCTTTTTCTGGCGCTGGTTATCGCTGGCTGCACGTCTGTCGAGACGATCGAACTCGGGAACGATGTCCCATATGTCGAAGTGGCGTTGCCGCCGGCCAAGTCTTTTGCGGCACCCCGCCCTTCGCCACCGGCACGGTCCAACAAAAACATCGCGTCGGATTTCCTGCCCCTGCATTTCGAACTGGAGAGCGGGGCCGCACTGCCCGTGTTCACCCGGTTCGAAACGCCGATCACCGTTCGCCTGACCGGATCGCCGACACAAAGTATGCAGCAGGATTTGACCCGCCTGCTGAACCGCCTGAAGCGCGAGGCGGGTATCAACATCCGACAAATCAACGACGGGCAGGCCAATATCACGATCGAAGCGGTCAGCCAGAAGGACATTCTGCAAATTCTGCCAAACGCGGCCTGTTTCGTGGTGCCAAACGCGTCCAGCCTGGCTGAGTATCAGCGCGACCGCCGCAAAACCAAAAGCAGTTGGGTTGAGCTGCGCCAGCGCGAAAGATTGGGGATTTTTATCCCCTACGATGTCAGCCCGCAGGAAATGCGCGATTGCCTGCACGAAGAACTGGCACAGGCCCTTGGTCCTCTGAACGACCTCTATCATCTGCCGGATTCGGTGTTCAACGACGACAATATTCATACGGTCTTGACCGGGTTCGACATGCTGATCCTGCGCGCGGCTTATGCGCCTGAACTGCACACCGGCATGACCCGCGATCAGGTCGCTGCCGTCATCCCCGGAATTCTCAGCCGTCTGAATCCACGCGGCGACCGACTAGCTGCGCAACCCCCCACAAATACCCCCCGAGAGTGGATCAACGCGATCCAGAAATCACTTGGACCGGGGCCGGGTTCCCCCCGACAGATGCGCGCCGCGCAAAAGGCAGCCCGCATCGGGCAGCAACTGGGATGGACAGACCACCGCCGCGCCTATCCCCACTACCTGATGGGCCGGATGGAGCAGTTTCGTGACCCGGCAGAAGCCCAGCGGCAGTTCAAGATCGCGCAACAATTTCTTCGCGCGACGCCCGGAACCGAGGTTCATCAGGCTTATGTCTCAACCCAGACCGCAGCCTTTGCGCTTGCGCAGGATCGCGGGCCCGAGGTCCTGCCCGAACTGGATCAGGCCATCGACGTGATGACCCGCGCGGAAAACGCTTCGCTTCTGGCCACCTTGCTGCTGCTGAAGTCCGAGGCCTTGAAACAGGCCGGTCAATTGCAGCAGGCACGTGCCGTCAGGCTGGACAGCCTTGGATGGGCGCGATACGGGTTCGGTTCGGATTTGGTGGCTCAATCTATGGCTCAAAACAGTGGCCGACGCCCCGCTGACAGCACGAAAGACGGATAAAACACATATGTTGCTAGTACTGGGAATGGCGATACTGGGTGCAATCCTGGGCGCTTTGACCGCAAAAAAACGCAATGGAAACGGCGCCGACATGGCGCAGTATGCCGCCGGATATGGGATCGCTTTTGCGCTTGTGGGGCTGGTGATCTCGCTGGTTCTGCTTCGCATGGTGGCGTGACGCGATGTTCCTGCCCTTTTTCGAAAACCTCCGCAAAGCTGGCATACCGGTATCGCTCCGGGAGTATCTGACTTTTCTGGAAGGCATGAAAAAGGGTCTGGTCACCTATGATGTCGAAGCGTTCTACTACCTTGCCCGCGTGTCGATGGTGAAGGACGAGCGCAATATCGACAAGTTCGACCGCGCCTTTGCCGCCAGCTTTGAGGGCTTGGGCGAGATCAGTTTCGATCAGGTGTTGGAAGCTGTCGATATCCCAGCCGATTGGCTCGCCAAGATGGCCGAGAAACACCTGTCGGACGAGGAGAAGGCCGAGATCGAAGCGCTCGGCGGTTTCGACAAGCTGATGGAAACACTGCGCGAACGACTCAAGGAACAACAAGGCCGTCATCAGGGCGGTAACAAATGGATTGGTACCGCAGGAACCTCTCCGTTCGGGGCATACGGGTATAACCCCGAAGGCGTCCGTATTGGTCAGAAAGAAAGCCGCCACCAGCGTGCCGTCAAGGTCTGGGACAAGCGGGAATTCAGGAACCTCGACGACACGGTTGAACTGGGCACCCGCAACATCAAGGTCGCCCTGAAACGCCTGCGCCGCTGGGCGCGGGAGGGAGCAGCCGAAGAGCTGGATCTGGACGGCACCATCCGTGCCACGGCCGAGCATGGCTATCTGGATGTCAAAACCCGGCCCGAGCGTCACAACGCCGTCAAAGTGTTGCTGTTTCTGGACGTCGGCGGCTCGATGGACCCGCATATCAAGGTGGTTGAAGAGCTGTTTTCCGCTGCAAGAACCGAGTTCAAGCATCTGGAATATTACTACTTTCACAATTGCCTGTATGAAGGGGTCTGGCGCGACAACCGCCGCCGCTGGAACCAACAGACCCCGACCCACGAAGTGCTGCGCACCTATGGATCCGACTACAAGTGCATCTTTGTCGGCGACGCCTCGATGAGCCCCTATGAGATCGCCTATCCCGGCGGTGCCAATGAACATTGGAACCAGGAAGCCGGTCAGGTCTGGCTGCAACGCGCGCGCGAACAGTGGGCGTCAAACCTGTGGATCAACCCGGTGCCCGAGAAATACTGGGAATTTACTCATTCCATCGGCATGATCCGCGACATCTTTGAAGATCGCATGGTGCCCATGACGTTGGCTGGTCTGGAACAGGGAGTGCGCGAGCTGACGCGGTGAAACACACCTTCAGGTATTCCTGCTGATTTAACCTTGACCTCAAGCAGGGTTGAGCTTTCACAGTATCCCGGTTGCCGTTCGAAAACCTGAGGAGTTGACTGTGCATCTGCTGACAATCCTGGATCACCCAAAGCCGAACTCCTTTACGGCCGCCGCTGTCGCGAAACTCTGCGAAGGTGCAAAGGCGGCTGGCCATACCACCGAGGTTGCGGATTTGCATGCAGAAGGGTTCGATCCACGCTGGTCAATGGCGGATATAGAAGGCGAAGCAGGCACGGGCGCACCGCAAGACATACTTGCGGAACAAACACGGATTGCGCGCGCCGATGCAATCTGCCTGGCCTTTCCGTTGTTCTGGTGGGGAATGCCTTCGATGATGAAAGGCTGGGTCGACCGCGTATGGATGTGGGGCTGGGCCTACGATCAGTTGGACGACCCGGAAAAGTCCCTCCAGAGGTCGCGAACAGGATTACTGTTGGTGCCAGCCGGTGCGCGTTCTGACGAAATGGAAGCCAAAGGATACACCGACGCGCTTGAGACACTCTGGACCAAAGGCACGTTCGGGTATTTCGGGTTTTCACCCCGGAAACTCGAGCTGTTGCATGGTGCGACCGGATCAGCCCCGCGGCGACAGGCGCTTTTGGAACGTTGCTATGAAATTGGACTTACGCTTTCGCAACCTGAAAGCGATCCATGAACACGGTCGCGTTCTGCAGCCTCACTTTGAAATGCAGCAGAACAGAGAAAAGCTATTATTTTCCATTTGCTCTTGGGGTGTTGAAAACCCATATCTAGCCCATGCTTCGCCTGACCCCTATCCTGCTGGCCATTGCCTATGGAATTGTGATGTACCGGATTTCCGTCTGGCGCACCCATCGGGAACTCGACGCAAAGTCGACCGAACTTGTTGACCCGACCCTCAAGAGCATGACCGACCGACTGGCTGCCGCGCTCGAGATCGAGCGGGTTCCGGTTTATATCTACGAGATCGACCCGGTGAACGGGCTGGCCGCGCCGGACGGGCGGATATTCATCACGCGGGGATTTTACCGCAAGTTCCGCAACGGCGAGGTTTCGGCTGAGGAAATGGCCAGTGTAATCGCGCATGAGTTGGGCCATGTGGCACTAGGTCACGCGCGGCGGCGGATGATCGATTTTTCAGGGCAGAATGCGATGCGCACGGCGCTGATCATGGTCCTGAACCGGTTCATCCCTTTTGTCGGAGCGATGATTGCCAACGCGTTGACCGCACTGATCGCCTCGCGCCTGTCGCGGGGGGATGAGTATGAAGCGGATGAATATGCGGCCGCCTTGCTGACAAAAGCCGGTATCGGAATCGGTCCGCAGAAATCACTGTTTCACAAGCTGGAAGAGTTGACACAGCAACGCGCCGGGGTGGTCCCGGCATGGCTGATGAGCCATCCCAAGACAGATGAACGTGTTGCGGCGCTGGAAAAGCTTGAACAACGTTGGGCACAGCAGTGAAGCCTGTGCTGCGAGAGGCCAGCCTCTCGCGCTCTCCGGGATATTTTGGGCCAGATGAAGCTGGAACACACTCAGGTGGCGAGTGCCTTGCCCAATCGCGGAAGCCGGGCTTTTTTCATGAGCGCGCGAAGGGTCCATTTTTCGGCTGAGAGGCGATTGGCTTCGGCAAGGACCTGAGTGGCAAGTGTGCTCATGCCTTCTGGATTGGATTGCCAGAATCCGTACAGCAGGCTGTCGGGATCTTGCCGGTCAAGCCCTTCATCAGTCAGGATATTTCTGGGGAAATCTTTGGCATTAACCGTGACAATCAGATCAGCGGAAGCAGCGATTGCTGTGGCCAGCACGTGGACATCTGCGGCGTCCGGCAGCCACAGACGGTTTTGAAGACCCTCGTTCGCTGGACGTTCAGCATCCGGCCAGGCCGCTTGCACCAACACGATCTCGGAGCGCGCCTGCGCCTCACCCGTCGGGCCCAACTTACGGGCGGCGCGGGCCCATTCTTCGAGGATGCGGGCGGACCAGAGCGGAGTGAAATACCCCAATCGCGCGGCACCCAACAGCATCTCGCGCATGACCGTGGGATAGAGGACGCAAGTGTCGAGAACAGCCTTCATAGGCGATAGAACACCGCTTTGAGGTAGCCGCTTTCCGCCAGTTGCGGCAGTTGCGGGTGATCCGGCCCGGCAAATCCGGTGTGGATCAGTTGCGCCTGTCGACCCGCCCGGCCGATCCCGCGGGAGGAGGCGTCGCGGAACCGCCCCAGATCGGCGGCATGAGAACACGAGCACAGCCCCAGATAGCCGCCGGGTTTGACCAGAGGTGCGGCAAGCCGTGCGATACGCTCATAAGCGCGCAACCCCGCGTCCAGCGCTTGTTTTGAGGGGGCAAAGGCAGGTGGGTCACAGATAACCACGTCAAACGCCGCACCCTCGTCCCCCAATTGGGTCAGAACATCGAACGCGTCGCCCTGCCGTGTCTGGAACCTGTCGGCAAGGCCCGATGCCGCAGCGCCTTTGGTGGCCAGTTCCAGCGCGGCAGCAGACCCATCGACGGACAGGGCTTGTCCGGCACCTGCGGCCAGCATTGCCAGACCAAAGCCGCCGACATGGCTGAACACGTCCAACACCTGCGCTCCGGGATGTACCAGCCGTGCGGCAAAGGCATGGTTGGGGCGTTGATCGTAAAACAGGCCGGTTTTCTGACCTCCGGTCAGGTCGGCCATATACGTGGCACCATTCATCGGCACAGGCAGGGGTGCGTCGGGTGCGGTGCCGTGCAAAGTCTGGTTCTCATCGTCCAGCCCTTCCAGCCCGCGCGTACGGCCCGAGGCGTTTTTCAGCACCGTCGTCACGCCTGCGACCTTGATCAGCGCGTCGGTGAGCGTATCCAGATGCATCTCGGCCCAAGCCGCGTTGGGCTGGATGACACAGCTATCGCCAAACCTGTCGATGATCACACCGGGAAAGCCATCGGCCTCGGCATGGACCAGACGATAGAAAGGCGCATCAAACAGAGTTTCACGCAGTGCAACGGCGCGGCTGAGGTGGGTTTCGAACCAAGTATTGTCCAACTGCGCGTTTGTGTCGTGATCCAGCACCCTGCACATGATTTTTGAGTCAGGATTGACGGCCACCAGCGCAAGCGCTGCACGGTTGTCATCCTCGAGAATCGCCAGAGCGCCTGCGGGGATCTTGCGCGTGCGGCGGTCGGTGACGATGTCATTTGCATAGACCCAAGGGAAGCCATGGCGCAGGCCGCGCGCGTTGGCTTTGGGTTTCAGGCGGATACGGGGGCGGTCGGCAGATTGGGTCATGACGCACTCTTAGTCGCGAATATGCCGATGGAAAAGCCCTAGCGGTTTCGTGAGCGCCACCCACCGCGCCGTTTCGGGGTTTGGGCCGCCTGAAGGCCCTCGGACAGAACCTGAGTCATGGGATGATCCGGGCTGTGCAGCGCGTATGCCGCGTGCAATTCGGTCAGCGCCGAGTTCTGGTCACGCTCTTCGGGCAGGCTGAGCGCCCAGTCGAGAAATATGCTGCGGCATTCCGGCAAGGTGATGCCTTCGATGCGATAGGCTTCCTGGATCAGACCTTTGTGGTCATTGGGATCAGTGCTGCGTGCCATCTTCGCCCTCTTGGATCACGCTGCCGATCAGGTCGGCCGCGGTTGTGTAACTCTTCTGCAATGCCCGTTGCAGTGCATCGACCTCTTCAAACCCGGTGGCGCGGCACAGGAAATCCACACCTCCTTCACCGATCTGTTCCGCCTCGATGACCTTGCCCGAAAGAAGCCGGGCCGCACATTGCACCGACCAGCATAGGCTGTAGCAGTCTTTCAGGGATTGCGCCTGCGCGACATCCAGCAACCCGGCAGCGACGGCACCATCGAGGCCCGAGGACACGTCGCGTGCCGTAGTCCCTGCCAGCAAGGCACCGGTTTCGGCCATCAGTTCGATATCCATCAGGCGGCCGGGCCCGTTTTTGGCATCCCAGATCCCGGCGGGTGCCTTGGCTGCGGCCAGACGCGTTCGCATCTCGGCGACTTCGCGCAAAACCTTGTCCCGCTCGCGTGGTCGCGACAGAAACCCGACGCGAAACGCTTCGATATCATTTGCCAAACCGGCATCACCCGCAACGACATGAGCACGGGTCAGGGCCAGATGTTCCCACACCCAGGCCTCATTCTGCTGATAATTGGTAAAGCTGGCCCAACTGGTGGCAACCGGCCCCTGATTGCCGGACGGGCGCAGGCGCATGTCGACCTCATACAGCCGCCCCTGTGACATCGGTGCCGAAAGTGCCGTGATCAGCGCCTGCGTGAACCGCGCGTAGTAGGTGCGCGTGGCCAGAGGACGCGGACCATCGGACATGTCCTGATCCTGCGGGTCATAGATCACAATCATGTCCAGATCGGATTGCGAATTGATCCGTCCTGCGCCCAACGATCCCATGCCCAACACCGCCGCTCCGCGCCCCGGGGCGGGCCCGTGTTTGCGGGCGAAATTCTCGGCAACATATGGCAGGATGGCGGCAATCACCGATTGTGCAAGTTCTGCATATTGCCGACCTGCCTGTGCCCCGTCGATCAGACCCCGCAAGTGGTGGACGCCGACCCGGAAATGCCATTCCTTGCACCAGCGCCGTGCAAGGTCGAGCCGGGTTTCATAGTCAGGCTCTTCCGCCAGCGCACGGGCCAGTTCGATTTGCAATGCCTTCTGCCTCGGCCAATCGGCAAAGAAACTGCCGCCGATCACCGCGTCGAAAACCGAGGCATTGCGCGACAGATGCGAAGCCAGAGCATGAGATGTGCCAACGATATCGACCAGCAGGTCGATCAGTTGCGGATTGGCCTCGAACAAGGAAAACAGCTGAACCCCGGCGGGAAGGCCAGACAGAAACCCATCCAGCGCCATCAACGCCTCATCCGGTTTGGCGGTCTTGGCAAGACGCGACAGCAACTCGGGCCGCAACCGTTCGAAAATCCGCGACCCGCGCTGGGACCTTAAGGCCGGATAGGTCGTCCACCGGGCCAGAACACTCTGGTCAAACTCCACATCCTGCGCCGCCGCAGGTGCAGGACCGGGTCCAGGCGCAAAAAATCCTTCAGTCAGTTCGTGCACTTCGGTCAGGCGATTTTTCAGGTCCTGTTTCAGTTCATCGCCGCCGATCCCCATCAGACAGGCGATACGTTCGATGCCTTCCGATGATTTCGGAACCTTATGCGTCTGTGCATCATGAACCATCTGAATGCGGTGTTCGACTTCGCGATGTGCCCGATAATGATCGGTCAATTTATCCGCGACATCCTGCGGCACCCAGCCTTTTGACGCCAACGCCGCCAACCCCGGAACCGTTCCGCGCACCCGTAAATCCGGATCGCGACCACCTGCGATCAGCTGACGGGTCTGGGTGAAGAACTCGATCTCGCGAATACCGCCCTGCCCCAGCTTCATGTCGTGGCCGGGAATCGACAAGGACCCGCCCGTACTTTTGTTTTCGCGAATCCGAAGACGCATATCATGCGCGTCCTGAATGGCAGCAAAATCCAGATGGCGACGCCAGATAAAAGGGCGCAATGTGTCCAGAAACCGCTGACCCGCGGCCAAGTCTCCGGCACAGGGACGGGCCTTGATATATGCCGCGCGCTCCCACGTGCGGCCGAGGCTTTCGTAGTACCGTTCAGCGGCCTCCATCGCCATGCAGACCGGTGTTACGGCAGGATCTGGCCTCAGCCTCAGGTCGGTGCGGAAAACATAGCCATCGGCAGTCTTGTCGCTGAGCGTCGCGCAGAAGTTCCGCGTTGCCCGCACCATGCCCTGCCGGGCCTCGTAGAAGTCATCGGGGTCAAACCGCGTCTCATCAAACAGCACAATCAGATCGATATCCGAGCTGTAGTTCAGCTCATGCGCGCCCATCTTGCCCATGGCCAGAATGACCATCCCGGCGGCAGTTTCGATATCGTCCTCGGTCATACCCGGCAGTTTGTTGCGCCGGATCAACGTCGCAATCTCGGCCTTGGCCGCAGTATCCGCGGCCAGTGCACCGAAATCGGTCAGCGCCGCGGTGACTTTCTCAAACGGCCAGGCACCTGCAATGTCGGCAAGCGCGGTCAACAGCGCCACACGCCGCTTGGCCTGCCGCAAGCCGGATTTCAGCTGATCCGGCGGCAGCTCACGCGCATCCGCCATGACTTCAGACAGCGCCTGATCCGGGCGCAATAAGGCATCAGGCAGCCATTCCCTTTCACGCTCGATCAGGCCTTTCAGATATGGGCTGGACCCGGCGGTTCCCGCCACCAGCTCTCCCATCTCCTGCGACAGATCAGGTATCAGAGCGCGGGTTTCATCGCCCAGAGACGGATCAAACGCACGCGGAAGGCGGGTAATGGCAAGAGCGTCAGTCATGCGCGCACCCTGCGCATTGCGGCGCGTAATCGTCAATGGGGCATTCTGATTAGGTTACCTGAACCGGCGTATCCTGACTGAAGCTGTTGACCCAAACGTCGTTTCTTCTTTCCCACAAAGATGAAATCAGCATTGCCTCGCGCCGATCTGCGCCCGGGCGCAGGTAATCGGCACGGTAGGACAGCAAGACGATATCCGGGGTCAGAACGCGTAACCGAGTGTCACTCAGATCAAACTCGGCCATCGTCGGCGCATCTGCAAGTTGCCCGACGTGATCGTCCCGATTGGCAAAACCCGTGGGATAAACGCCCAGAAAATCCGCGCTTAGCAAGGCGCGATCGGCGCTTGCATCGCCTTCAACCAGCGCCACCCAGACCTGCGTTTCCAGTTCAAGAATGTCCATTAGTGCAGGGGCAGCTTTGTTGTCCGTCATATCCATACCCAGACCCTGCGAGCCAGATCCTGAAACGTCAACCGGATTGCTTAATGTAAATCTTTTTCACATTACCCCTTGCACCCAACCAAACGATACCCCATCTATGCAATGTGAATAGAGTTTACATCAACCCTGGAGAGCTCAAATGACCGCATTGTCCGACCCCGCCGTCCCCGCGAATCCGGGATGGCTTTATCGAACCGAAGCCTGGCTGGATGACAAAGGCAAAGGGGCCTGGATCGCCGCCATGGTTCTTGGTTTCATCTTCTTTTGGCCCGTTGGCCTTGCCCTACTGGCCTATATGATCTGGAGCAAACGCATGTTCAGCAAATCCTGCAACCGCCGCAAATCCTGGCACAGCCACATGAGTGCAATGAAGCCCTCGGGCAACAGCGCCTTTGACGCCTACAAAGCAGATACACTGGCCCGCCTGGAACGCGAACAACAGGATTTCGAAGCATTCCTGCGCCGCCTGCGTGACGCCAAGGACAAGGCCGAATTCGACCAATTCATGGATGAACGCGCCCGCGAGAACCATGACGAAGATGGCAAGGGCGAGCCCGCCTGATTGACCTTGCCCTGCCCCGGTGTTTTGGGACAGGGTGCCCCTACCCCAGTTTTTCGGACCTATCGAATGAACCATCTGCCAAACCCGGACACCCAACCCGATTTCTATCGTTCCGTGACAACCAAACGCTTTGTCGCCTGGCTGTTCGATATCGCCTTCATTTCGCTGCTTTGCACGGTGGCAATCCTCTTTACTGCGTTTCTGGGTCTGTTTTTCCTGGCCCTGATCTACGCCGTTGTCAGTTTCGTCTACCGGGTGGTGACCATCGCCAACGGCTCAGCCACGCTGGGAATGCGCTTTATGGGGATCGAGCTGCGTGACGCGTTCGGAGAACGAATGGACTTGGGCAAGGCGCTTGCCCACACTGCCGGCTATTTTGTCAGCATGGCCTTTCCCGTGGTCCAGATCATCTCGGTCATCATGATGATGACCAGCGCCCGTGGCCAGGGTCTGACCGACAGTTTTCTGGGCACCGTGATGATCAACCAACGGGCCTGACGCAAGGTTGCGTGAAACACTTGGCGGTCTCGGGAACGGTTGCTATCATCCTTCCCGAGGTTGGATGGGGATTTCATGCGACATACGCTGCCAATTGCGCCACAATTCTATGTCACGGCACCGCAGCCCTGCCCTTATCTTGGCGGCAGGATGGAACGTAAACTGTTCACCGCCCTGCAAGGCGAAGGGGCTGAACAGCTGAACAACTCCCTGTCTCAACAAGGATTTCGCCGGTCTCAGAATGTACTCTACCGTCCTTCGTGTACGGATTGCGCAGCCTGCCTGTCGGCCCGGATCGATGTTTCAGCCTTCCGGCCGACCAAAAGCCAGAAGCGCGCAGCAAGGCGGAATGGATACCTGGAACGCCGCGCAACTTCGCCATGGGCCACGGATGAACAATACGAGCTGTTCCGCCGCTATCTTGATACCCGTCACGCCGATGGCGGCATGGCTGACATGGATGTTTTCGAATTCGCCGCGATGATCGAGGAAACACCGATCCGCAGCCGCGTTGTGGAATATGCCGATCCTGAAACGGGCGAGTTGATCGCCGTCAGCCTGACCGATGTGCTCGATGACGGTCTAAGTATGGTCTATTCCTTCTACGACCCGGAACAGCCGCAAAACTCACTCGGCACCTACATGATCCTCGACCATATCGACATCGCACTTGAGGCGGGCCTGCCCTATATCTATCTGGGGTACTGGGTCCCCGGCAGCCCCAAGATGGGCTACAAAGCCAAGTTTTCAGGGCTCGAGGCCTATATTCAGGGGGGCTGGCAGAAAATCAGCGATCCGGATGCCTATACCGGCACATTGCATCACCCCTTGTCGGCGCCGCCAATCGCCGAACAGGTCGCCAATATCCAGCTCCCTGACCGGCACCCGACCAAAGGCTGACCGCGCGATGAAACAAAGCCTGCATGCCGTCACCCTTGTGGTGCCGGATTACGACGACGCCATCTTGTTTTATACAAAGACGCTCAGCTTCCAACTTATCAAGGACATCGACCTCGGCAATGGCAAGCGCTGGGTTCTGGTCGCGCCTCCCGGTTCGGACAGCGGCTGCCTTCTTCTGGCAAAGGCTGACGGACCTGAACAAACCCCCGCCATAGGCAACCAGACCGGCGGGCGCGTTGGGTTCTTCCTGCAAACCGATGATTTCTATCGCGACCATGCGAACATGCGCGCCAGGGATGTTCACTTCGAAGAAGAACCACGCCACGAATCCTATGGCGTCGTCGCAGTCTGGCGTGATCCCTTCGGCAATCGCTGGGACCTGATCCAGTTCACCTGATCCGCATCTTCATCTGGCCAAAAATATCCCGGGGATGAATTGGCCGCAGGCCAAGAAGGGGCTGGCCCCTTGCCCGAAATAAACAGAAAAGGGGGCCAATCGGCCCCCTTTGCAATATTCTCTTCCGGATCGGATCAGTTTGGCATCAGGTCCGGAACGATCGTGACAATCGTCGGGAAGAACCACAAGATCGCGATCCCCATCACCTGGATCAGAACAAACGGAACGATCCCGCGATAAATATGACCTGTAGTTACCTCCTTCGGCGCAACCCCCCGAAGGTAGAACAACGCAAACCCGAAAGGTGGCGTCAGGAACGACGTCTGAAGGTTCACCGCCACCATAATCGTGACCCATTTCGGATCGAACGAGCCGCCATAGATCACAGGGCCCACAATGGGGATCACGATGTAGATGATCTCGAGGAAATCCAGCACGAACCCCAGAATGAACAGCACCAGCATCACGATCAGGAAAACCGTGAACTCGTTGTCAAAGCTCTTCAGGAATTGCTGAATGTAATGCTCCCCTCCAAATGAAATCACCACGAGGTTCAGCAACTGCGATCCGATCAGGATGGTGAATACCATCGAGGTTACCTTGGCCGTCTCGCGCACCACCGGGGTCAATACACCGCTGGAATACAGCACCCAGCACCCGTAAAGCAGACCGAACAAAGCGTACAGGTAGGCCGCATAAGCAATGATGAAGGCGATCCAGGTTTCTACTGTCACACTGCCTTGATTGATACGCAGGTCAAAGTTGACCCCCATCAGCAATGCAATGACAACGGCGAAAGTCGACCAGATGACCACTTTGCCCGAACGGCCCTGATCCTGCAGCTTGCGGTAGGCCGCCAGCATGATCGCGCCACCCGCGCCCAGCGCAGCCGCCGGTGTCGGATTGGTGACACCTCCCAGGATCGAGCCCAGCACCGCGATGATAAGAACAAGCGGCGGGAAGACCACGCGGATCAGATCGTTTGTGGCACAGCGCGCCGCAGCCTCTTTGCAGCCATACATGGCGAGCGCGAACGGCAGGGCGAGCAACACGAAAGTCACGCCAGAGGATGTGGTAGGCGATATCATTAGGATATCGACAAATGCCATCAGCAACAGCCCGATCGCGCCAAGGATCAGCGGCTGCGGTGACCGCGACGGTGCGATACCACGGCCCAGAACCAGGGTCAGCCCCAGCAGAACAAGGGTAACCGCCACACCAGTGCCAATCGGCGCCGCATCGGCAATCCTTTTTTGTTGTTCGGCCGCCAGTTCCTCTTCTGTCAGGCGATGCGCTTCGGTTGTGCCGCCAGCGGCATCAATAGCTTCCTGCTCGGCAACAGCCTGATCCCAGGCAGCCTGCCCATGCAGGTCGATCATCGACGCCTTGCACTCTGCCGACACGTTGGTCCGCAGCGACGCACCCTCGCCGATGTCCGAAAAGGCCGAGACCGAGATATTCTGGCTTCCGATCACACCAACATTGCCCAAAAGGATCGCGCCGACGATCAGGGCAACCGGCGCGCCCAGCAACCATGTCAGGCCTTCCGACCGGGTAATGGGTTCCCCGGAGCCACCGGACACAGCCACAGCAGGAGCCTTGTGTGGGTTCAACAGCGCATAGCCAAAGGCGTAGAGCGCGTAGAGCAACGCCAGCATGATCCCCGGTAGCAATGCCGCCTGGAACAATGTCCCGACCGAGACAACCGCAGGTTCACCCAGAAAGGTCAGCGCGTCGGTGCAACCGGCTTCAACAGCCCGGGTTTCCTGCGCTGTCGAATACAGGTCCCCTGCCAATGTGCCCAGCAGGACGATCACGATCGACGGTGGAATGATTTGCCCCAAGGTGCCCGATGCCGCGATCACACCGGTCGCCAGTTCCGGCGAATAGTTGTTGCGCAACATGGTTGGAAGCGCCAGCAGGCCCATCGTCACAACGGTTGCGCCAACGATACCGGTTGAAGCCGCAAGGAAAGCCCCCACAACCACGATCGACACGGCCAGACCACCCGGAAGCGGGCCAAAAACACGTGCCATCGTCGTCAGCAGATCGTTGGCAATCTTTGAACGTTCCAGCGTGATGCCCATCAGAACGAACATGAGCACGGCCAGAAGGGTCTCGATGGATTGCCCGGCCAGCACGCGCTCGTTCATACGGTTCACGATGAACGACACGTTCCGGTCCAGCGCGGTCTCCCAGCCCGAGGCAAAAACCGGTTCGGCGAGCCTTGGCAAATCCGGGTATCGGAACACCGATATGGTGTCCGGCTTGATTCCGGAATTCACAAGGTCCCGATAACTTTGCGATCCAACGTCAATCGCCTGGTGGATCAGCAACCCCGCACTGTCCAGCGCGGCGATGATGCCAAAGGATATAATCCCTGCCCCGCCGATGGCAAAAGCCACCGGAAAGCCGGAAAGAATGCCCCCGAAAAGGCAAAAGAATACGATAATGAGGCCTATCTCGACGCCATCAAGTCCGAATAGCATTGTCTTTTTCTCCGCCCTTAATGCGCGCCTTCATAGGCTTCTTCACCCTCACCAAGGCTGTCCTTGTCGAGGTATTTTCCGATGCTGTCCGGTCCTTCCACGTATTCCAGATACGACCGGTACAAAAACGCGATGGCGTGCAGAAACACCATGGCTGCAAACGCCACCAGCAGGATCTTGAACAGGAAGTAGGCATTGAACCCGTTGGGGCTGAACCCGATGGTTTCCACGTTCCAACGCAGGGCGCGGGATTTGGCAACCAGACGGTCCAACGCATCACTGGCGGAAGGGTTCGGCACGATCAAGTGACGCCACAGGAAGAACCAGCCGTACATCCAGGTCAGCACCGCCATTGGCATCATGAACAGCAACGCGCCGCACATATCGACCACACGCTTGGCGCGGTGGCTGATACCGGCATAGATCAGATCAACGCGCACATGCCCGCCCTGCACAAATGTGTAGGTACAGCACAGGCAGACGACCATGGCGTTATACAGTTTCAGCTCTTCCGCGAACCAGCTGATATCCATCTGGAACGGTATGCCCAGACCGAAGGACATATCAGGACGGGTAAAGACCCGTTGCATGAATACGATGACAATCTGCTGAATCACCATCAGCAGACCCGCCCAGGCAAAGAACCGCCCGGTGGTGTTTGCAAAACCTTCCAGGCCGCGCACAACAGCCCACATGAAATTCCGGTAGTACAACCCAACGGCTGTCAGAACCAAAAAGAAGGTGAACACCACAAAGAAGAACTCGACCGAGCCGCCGTAATACACAAAGCGCATGATTGACGCCTTGTCAGACCAGTCCAGCCAGAGCTGCGGATGCGTGATCGCATATCCGAAATTATAGAAGGCTTCGGCAATGTTCTGAATGAACCAGACCAGTCCATTCCACAGGGCGCCGAAGAACGAGATACCGTTTTCGTCCTGCATGTTGTCCCCAGGTCGTCTCAGTTGCGCGCAGGCCTATTGTGGCTTGCCCAAGTCCTTTCACGCAACGGGAAAGGTTTCCCCGCAAGGTGCGGGGAAACCGTTTTTCCTTTGATCAGGAAGGATTAGCCGCGAACACGGTCACGCTGTGCGGTGTAGACACCCGACGACAGGTTGTTCCATGCCGACGAAGCCGCCATCGACGGCATTGCGCTGTCGTGGATCTTCTTGAACAGCTCATCGCCCATGTTCTCGTCCAGAACTTCCTGGCTGGCCTTGCCGAACGCATCCCAGACACTGTCAGGGAATTCCAGGACCTTGACACCACCGGCCTGCAGGCGCTGCAGCGCTGCACCGTTGTTGGCCAGGAATTGCGCCAGGTTCCACTGGTGTGCTTCTGCGGCAGCAATCTCGATGATCTTCTGCTGGGCCGGGGTCAGTTCATTGAACACGTCGCGGTTGGTTGCCAGCGACAGACCTGCGCCCGGCTCGTGGAAGCCCGCGGTGTAGTAGGTCTTGGTGATTTCCTGGAAGCCCGCCTTTTCGTCGGCCCAGGGTCCGATCCACTCTGTTCCGTCAATCGCGCCAGACGACAGCGCCTGATACACTTCGGAACCGGGGATGTTCTGAACAGAAGCGCCCAGTTTGCCCAGTGCTTTGCCGCCCAGACCGGGCATACGGAACTTCAGACCATTGAAGTCTTCAGGGCTGTTGATTTCTTTCGAGAACCAGCCGCCCGCCTGCGCACCGGTGTTACCGGCCAGGAAGGACTTCAGGCCAAAGATTTCGCCCAGCTCATCATGCAGCTCCATACCGCCGTCATGATAGTACCAGTTCACCAGTTCCTGTGCGGTCATGCCGAAAGGCACAGCCGTAAAGAAGGCGTAACCTGGGTGCTGACCCACAAAGTAATAGTCAGCGGCGTGATACATGTCGGCCTGACCGGACGACACCGCGTCAAACACCTCGAATGCGCCAACCAGTTCGCCTGCCGCTTTGATTTCAACATTCAGGCTGCCATCCGACATGGCGTTGATGCTGTCGGCACAACGCTGCGCGCTGTCAAACACGCCAGCCAGACCACGACCCCACGAGGTCACCATGGTCAGTGTGCGCTGTCCCTGTGCATAGGCCGGAGCCGCCAGAGCGGTTGCTGCAGCTGCCGAACCGCCCAGCGCGGATTTTTTCAGAAATGAACGACGATCCATATGAGTGTTCCTCCCCTTCATAGTCACGATCCGGCAGAACCGGACCTGTCGCATTCAGTGCGCGTCAGCCTAATGTGAGCGAAGCGAAAGGGAATACCTACTACTGCGTAGAGAATCGATTTCTTTTGGGGATGCGGTGAAATTTCCGAACGAAAACTCCAACAAAAACGGCCCAAACACCGAAATTTCACAGACCAACGCCAATCTTTTTGCATTTTTGACGCCGCTTGCGTATCGATTCGTCCATGCAAAGACTTCGACATCTGGTCTCGCTGACCTATGCGCAGAAACTGTCGCTGGTGGCCGCAATCCCGCTGGTTGTGGCCGTGGCCGCAATCGCTGTGCTTGTAGCCTATGAGGCGCGTGCGACCGCCGAGCGCGAGATCGAAGCCCTGGAGCGCAGCCTGATCGAGGCCAAGAAAGAAGAACTTCGCAACTACGTGACGCAGGCGCGAAATGGGTTTGCCTATATCTATGGCCGCGCTGAACCGGATGACGAGGTGTCAAAGAACCTTGTCTCGCAGATACTCTCGGCAATGATCTATGGGCAGGACGGGTTCTTTTTCGTTTACGATTATGATGGCAACAATCTGGTCAGCCCCCGTCAGACACAATTCATCAACCGCAACTGGGAAGGTCTGACCGACAGCGATGGAACGCCTATCGTTGATGAGTTCATTCGCCTCGCCCGTCAGGGGGCCGGGTGGCACAGCTTCATGTGGGAAAAACCCTCGACCGGGGATGAGGCGCAAATGATCGCCTATGTCGTCGGGTTGCAGGACTGGCGCTGGGTCGTGGGTACCGGGGTCTTCATTGACGACATTGTCGCCACGGTCGCCAACGCAAGAGCCGAGGTCGAGGCCCGCGTGCAACGCACCTTCATGTATATCGGCGCCATTGTTGTTGCCGCCGTTCTGATTGTGTTTGCCTCGGGCATGTTGCTGAACATTCGCGAGCGACGGTTGGCGGATGCCAAGCTGAAGGAACTGACGCAACGTGTCTTCGACGCGCAGGAAGAGGAACGCGGCCGGGTTGCCCGCGAACTGCATGATGGCATCAGCCAGATCCTTGTGGGTGTACGCTATGCGCTGGACAATGCGCGCCGCCGTCTGTTGCGCGGCGATGATGCGGGTGCGCGCGATCCGCTGGACAAAGGCATCGACCATCTTCGCACCGCCATCACCGAGGTGCGCCGCATCAGCCGCGACCTGCGCCCCGGCGTGCTGGACGACCTTGGCCTTGGACCTGCGCTGAAGGCTCTGACCGACGATTTTCGCGAACGAACCGGGATCGAGACCGAATTTTCCACCGTCGTTTTCCGAAACCGGCTGGATCAGGACAGCAAGATCGCGCTTTATCGCATCGCACAAGAGGCGCTGACAAATATCGAACGCCACGCGGATGCCTCTTATGTTACGATTGACCTGCGTGGCCACAAGAAAGGCGCAACCATGCGGATCACAGACAATGGCCGTGGGTTGCGCGCAGAATCCGGGACCCCGACCACCGGCATCGGCCTGCGCAACATGCAGGAGCGAATTGAACAACTTGACGGATCGCTGCGTATTCTGTCATCACGCGGACCGCGCGGCGGAACGGTGATCGAGGCCAGTCTGCCGCTGAGCCACCTGTTGCCACCGCAGGAAGACGCAACTCCGAACCGAAAGGCCGGTACATGAGCGCCAAAAACATCCGAGTTCTTATTGTCGACGATCATCCCATGGTGGCCGAGGGCATTCAGTCGATCCTTGAAAGCTACGACGATATCGAAGTGGTTGGAACACTCGGCAGCGGTCAGGCCGCGGTGGATCAGGCGGTTGGCCTCGCCCCGGATGTCATCCTGATGGACCTGAACATGCCTGGCCTCGGCGGACTCAGCGCCACGGAAATCATTCTGGAACGCCTCCCCGGTACGCGCATCCTGATCCTGTCGATGCATGACAGCCCCGAATACATTTCGACCGCGCTCAGCCACGGCGCAAAAGGCTATGTTCTCAAAGATGTCCCAACCGAAGAGATCAAGCAGGCCATCGATGCGGTCATGCGGGGTGAGCAGTATCTGTGCACCGGTGCAAGTGGATCCCTGAAACCCAAAGGTGACAACGCACGCGAGGCGCTGACAGGGCGCGAGCAAACAATTCTGCTGGAACTGGCGCAGGGCAAATCAAACAAAGAGGTTGCGCAAAAGCTGGATATCTCGGTGCGCACGGTTGAAACGCATCGCAAGAACATCAAGCGCAAACTGGGAATTTCCTCGACTGCCGGGCTGACCCGCTACGCGCTGGAACATGGCATGCTGCAAGGCACCGGGGTCGGTTTCTGATCCTTGCGCAACCGCAGCGCGCAGCGCTGCCCGGCCCAACCAGAGAAGACGCGCCAAAGGCGCGTTGACGGCGGGCGGGAGCGTTCACCTCCGGTAGTGCCCCTTCAATCCAGCAACTGATCCTTTCGCAAACCCGCACGCTCATAATGATGCGGCAACACGCGTCCATAAAGCTGCTGCGTACGTTCGATCCCGCCGCACATGCCTTCGGCCTCGACAAATGAAAAGATACCCACATACCGCCGCCGCGTGCCCTTGACCGGTGCGACCCTGTGCAGAGAATAGCGGCCTTTGAATATCTGCAAATCCCCAGGTCGCAATTCCAGCCGATGAACACGCGCCGTGTTTCCATCCAGAACCGAAGCGACCTGATCGAAATTCTCATCCTCGACTGAGCGCAGATTGGGCGCGTATTCGAATGCACCGCCCTGCTCGCCATTCTGGATCGCCAGTGTCACGGTGTAGTTGTTGGTGTCGAAATGCCAGGGAAAGCCCTGCCCCTCTTCCACGACATTGATGATCACGTCTGCCAGTGGGTCGTCGTAACGAAAGAAGCGGTCCTCAGGCTCATCCAGCGCATCCCGAATGAAGGGAAGAAATCCGCTAAACTCGTAAATCCTGCGCAAAGGACCGGAATGCGCAAAATTGTCGGCAGGAACAAACGCGTTCGAACGGTCATAGAACCGTCTGATCGGATGGGCGGCGTCGAACCGTGGGTCGTCTTTGGTGAAATAGGCATTTGTACGATTGAAAGACCGGTGTGCATTGGGCGCCACCTCGTCGGCCTCTTGCACCAAAAGCTCGATCCCCTGTGCATGTGCGAAACCCGGTAGAACCGCACATCCGTCCTGTTCCAACTCGCGCCGCAGATCCTCGATCAATCGCCTGTAAGCTGGCGAATCCGGGCGATCGATCGGATATCGTCCCAGATCTACCAGGTCCTGTAACATGCTCCGCCTCCCTCGTTTGCGACCACAAGATCAGCGTGACCCAGACAAAACACCGGATCATGCCAATTTCAGACATCGGCCTGACGCATTCAGACCTTCATACCTGTCCCGCCCTCAGAAAAACGACTTCCCTTTTCCCGGAAATTCCCGGCATGCGGCAATCTGCGCAACAAAATTTCGCAAAATACCGCCATTGAGATAGAAAATTGGTGGATTTGTCTGTTGACGCTCCTCCCCCCCGACCATAATGTCCACTCCAAGCAAAAAGGAGCCTCTGGCGATGAGAACGCTAGTCGTAATCGTAGGAACCACGCGCATGGGCCGGTAACGGTAAACCATAATCGAACCCATGCGCCTCCGAAAATTCGGGGGCTTTTTTTTGTCAAACGCAAGACACATGTCGCGAACGGAGCAAAGCAGATGACACGTGAGATGACCGGCGCAAAGATGGTGGTTCAGGCCCTCAAGGATCAGGGCGTGGACACGGTATTCGGATACCCCGGTGGCGCCGTCCTACCGATCTATGACGAGATCTTTCTGCAAAACGACATTCGCCACATTCTGGTACGTCACGAACAGGGTGCAATCCACGCCGCCGAAGGCTATGCGCGGTCGACCGGTAAGCCGGGTGTTGCGCTTGTAACCTCTGGTCCCGGTGCCACAAACGCCGTTACCGGCCTGACTGATGCGTTGCTGGATTCGATTCCGATTGTGGTTCTGACCGGGCAGGTCCCGACCTTCATGATCGGATCGGATGCCTTTCAGGAGGCCGACACCGTTGGCATCACCCGCCCCTGCACCAAACACAACTGGCTGGTAAAGGACACGAATTCGCTGGCCGAGACGCTGCACGAGGCCTTCCATGTGGCCAAGTCGGGCCGTCCCGGCCCGGTTCTGATCGACATTCCCAAGGATGTGCAGTTTGCCACGGGTGAATACAACAGTCCCAAACCTTCGACCTCGCATTACCAGCCAGTGCTGAAAGGCGATCTGGAGGAAATCAACGAACTTGTTGCAGCCATTGAAAAAGCCAAGAAGCCGGTTTTCTACACGGGTGGTGGTGTCATCAACTCTGGCCCCGCAGCCAGCCAGTTGCTGCGCGAGTTGGTGGATTCCACGGGCTTCCCGATCACCTCAACCCTGATGGGTCTGGGTGCCTATCCGGCGTCGGGCGAAAACTGGTTGGGGATGCTGGGGATGCATGGCCTCTACGAGGCGAACCTTGCGATGCATGGCTGTGACCTGATGATCAACATCGGCGCACGGTTCGACGACCGGATCACCGGGCGCATCGACGCGTTCTCTCCAAAGTCGAAGAAAGCCCATATCGATATTGATCCGTCTTCGATCAACAAGGTCATCCGTGTGGACATCCCGATTGTCGGCGACGTGGCGCATGTACTGGAAGACATTCTGAAGGTGTGGAAGTCACGCGGGCGCAGGACCGATGCGGCAGCCGTCAAGAAATGGCAGGCGCAGATCTCTGAGTGGCGCAAGATCAACTGTCTGTCCTACACCAACAGCGAAAAGTCGATCAAACCGCAATACGCGCTGCAACGTCTTGAAGAGCTGACGAAAAAGCATGATCGCTATATCACGACCGAGGTTGGGCAACATCAGATGTGGGCGGCACAATATCTTGGGTTCGAAGATCCCAACCGCTGGATGACATCGGGCGGGTTGGGCACGATGGGCTACGGCTTCCCGGCTTCGATCGGTGTGCAGATGGCACATCCTGACGCGCTGGTAATCAACGTCGCCGGTGAAGCCTCTTGGCTGATGAACATGCAGGAAATGGGCACGGCCGTTCAGTACCGCCTGCCGGTCAAGCAGTTCATCCTGAACAACGAACGCCTCGGCATGGTCCGCCAGTGGCAGGAACTGCTGCATGGCGAGCGGTATTCGCATTCCTGGTCCGAAGCCCTGCCCGATTTCGTCAAACTCGCAGAGGCCTTCGGGGCCAAGGGCATCATCTGCTCGGACCCCGCCGATCTGGACGATGCGATCATGGAGATGATCAACTACGACGGCCCGGTCATCTTCGACTGTCTGGTCGAAAAGCACGAGAATTGCTTCCCCATGATCCCGTCGGGCAAGGCACATAACGAGATGCTGCTGGGCGAGGCCGAAACGCAGGGCGTGATCGACAGCAAAGGTTCGGTTCTGGTCTGATACCGTCCGAGGATTACCGCCGGGCGACCATTGCGCCCGGCAAACACAGGATGATGAAAGGGACATAAATGTCTGCCCTACATATCAAAAAAGGCTCCAACCGCCATTCGGCCTATAACCTACGGCCTACCTTCTCGGACGTGCAGGAACGCCACACCATTGCCGTGCTGGTCGAGAACGAACCCGGTGTCCTTGCCCGTGTGATCGGTCTGTTCTCGGGGCGCGGATACAACATCGAAAGCCTGACCGTGGCCGAGGTGGATCACACAGGACACCTGAGCCGCATCACCATTGTCACCACCGGCACACCGCAGGTGATCGAACAGATCAAGGCGCAGCTGGGGCGGATCGTGACTGTCCATGACGTGCATGACCTGACGGTCGAAGGCCCTTCGGTTGAACGCGAACTGGCCATCATCAAGGTCGTGGGTGAAGGCGACAAACGCGTCGAGGCGCTGCGCCTGGCTGACATCTTCCGTGCCAATGTGGTCGACAGCACCCTGAACTCTTTCATCTTCGAGATCACCGGCGCGCCGGACAAGATCGACGCTTTTGCTGACCTGATGCGCCCGTTGGGCCTGATGGAAATCGCCCGCACCGGCGTGGCGGCCCTGCTGCGCGGCGACTGAACAATATACCCGCCTTGGGGCTTTTCCTGCATCCAAGGCGGGAGCACATCTTTGGGTTGGTGGGCATTTGCAAAATCAACCCACGCGTCCTTCTATGCGCTAAATTTGCCATAGGGTAAGCTTTTCCGGATAAAGATTAGGCATTTTCAGATAAAGCCTATTGCCATTGCGCTTTATGGCATTAGCCTCAACGCGCAACGCGACGTGGGGATACGTTGCTTGGGGTCAATCTGTACGATTTTTCAATGAGCGCCGGGGCTTGGTTCCAGTGCTGCGATGGTTTTTCAGGAAACTTAGCAAGGCGTGGGCATCCATGACCGACGACATTCGCAGCCCGGCTGAACTTCGCGCGATGTTTGGCGCGAATCTGCGGCAACTGGCACGAAGGTATCGGTCGGTCTCGGCACTTTGCCGCAAGCTTGGCGTGAATCGGACGCAGTTCAACAGGTATCTTTCGGGCGAAAGTGTTCCACGGCCGGATGTTCTGGATCGCATCTGCCGGTTTTTCGACGTGGATGCGCGCATCCTCCTGAAGCCCCTGGACGAAATTGAAAAGATCGAGGACCACCCCGCAGCGGCGGCCTTGACCGAGTTTCTGGGGTCAGGTGTGGACATGATCGCCAGAACTGCGTTTTCTCCGGGGTTTTATGCCGTGATCGAAAGCGTCTCGGCCTCGCACCGCATGACCTTGCTGCACGCCCGACCACTGGCCCAATGCACATTGATACGCGGATATGTCTCGCGCGCCGCGATGCCCGAAGCAACGCCGCAGGCGCGCGAAATACAAGGGATCGTCGCCTGCACCGGCAGTTCCGTCTATATGCTGACCTCTCAGCGAGCGGGTCAGAACAGCCGCGTTTATATGATTTCACCCGATCGCACGGGAACAGCGGTTCAGTGGCGCGGTACGGTCATAAGCCCAGCCGCCCCTGAGGCACCGGAGCCCGTGGTTCTGAAATATCTCGGGCACGATGCAACGGCGATTTTCGCCGCTGCGCGCTTGTCGACCAACAATCCGGCACAGTATCCCTGAGCGGTTTTCTCAGGACGATGTGCCCTCCCCTTCGACTTGGGTGATTTGCCTATACAGGTGCCAACTGGCATGGCCTAACAGTGGCAGAACCACCAAAAGGCCCAGAAACCAGGGCACCATGGCCAGGAACGTCAGAACAGCGATGATTACCCCCCAGGCAAGCATCACCGGAAAATTCCCGGACACATAGGTAAAACTTGCAATCATTGCCGTGACAAAATCCAGTTCGCGATCCAGCAGCAGTGGGATCGACAATACGGTGATCATATAGAGAACGGTTGCGAATACCGCCCCAACCACCGTGCCCACAGCCAGCATTGTCAGGCCATTCGCCGTCAGAAAGACCTCAAGCGAGGATGACACGTTAGTCATCGTGGCCAGCCCAAGGAACAGGGCAAAGATCATGTGCCCCAGGAAAAACCAGAACAGAAACACCACGACGATGATGGCGCAGATCGACGGCAATTGCCGACGGCTTTGTTGCAGCACGACACCAAAGATTGCGCCAAGATCCAGCGGTTCGCCCTGTTCCAGCCGGTGCGACACCTCGTAAAGGCCAACAGCGGCAAACGGGCCGATCAGCGGAAAGCCGATAGCTGCCAGAACCAGCCAGAAGGTTGTACCAGTCTGGATGGTGACCCATGCCATCGCCCATCCCGCAAGCACGTAGAACCCGGCAAAGATCAACCCAAACTGCGGCGCGCGCCGAAAGTCGGCCCAGGCGCGCCGCAACGCGGCGCGCAGCATGGCAGTATCTACCGGACGCATGTCCGGAACGCCAAATGGCTTTTCCATTTAGTCTCCTCCCTGATCGGCGTTATGACATCGCCGGCCTCTTGTTGGGCCAGTCGGTTTCGGTGTGATACGCCGCCCCGACCGACAGTAATTTGTGATCCGATCCTTTTGGTCCAAACAGTTGAAAGCCCATGGGCAGGCCCTGCACACCAAATCCGGCGGGCGCGGCCAGACAAGGCAAGCCAATCAGGCTGACCGGTACCGTGACATGCATCCAGCGATGATATGTATCCATTGCGCGGTCCGCGATCCGGGTGGGGTAAGGTGTTTCGATCCCAAACGGCCAAACCTGTGCGGATGGCAGGACCAGGGCATCAAACTGCTCGAACAGTTCCGCCGCGCGCCGGAACCATTCTGATCGAATTACGCTGGCGCGATGCACGTCCATGGCACTCATCGTCAGACCCCGGTCCAGCTCCCACTGGGCTGTGTCTTTCAGATGGTCCCGTCGTTCAACCAAAGGTTCAAGCCCTGCGGCGACACTCCAGGACCGCAGGGTGATCCAACTGGTCCATAACCGTTCGGCATCGAAAGGCGGGGCGACATGTTCAACACGCGCGCCCCGCGCTTCGAATACCTTCATCGCATCCCGGCACAGCTCAAGGATTCCGGCCTCTGTTGGAAAGGCCCCGCCCCAATCGCCCAGCCAGCCAATGCGCAGCCCGTTCAGATCTGCTGCGACAACCGGGGAAACCGGTGCATATTCTCCGACCAATGGCAGGCGCGGATCGGGCCCCGAGATCACGTCGAGCAGGATGCCAAGATCTTCGGGACTGCGCGCCATTGGACCCAATGTGGACAGCTGATGCAGGAAACTATCGCCGACCGGATCAGACGGCACACTGCCCCAGCTTGGGCGAAAGCCGTAAACATTGTTCCAGGCCGCCGGGTTGCGCAGGCTGCCCATCATGTCGGACCCGTCGGCCAATGCGACCATACCCGTCGCCAAAGCCACTGCTGCCCCACCTGATGAGCCACCGCAGGTGTAACTGGCGTCATACGGATTGCGCGTCGCACCATAGACCGGGTTGAACGTGTGCGAGCCCAGCCCGAATTCCGGCGTATTGGTCTTGCCGATCAGGATGGCGCCCGCGGCCCGCATCCTGGCGGCAATCAGATCATCCCTGTCAGGGACGACATCCCCGAAAACAGGCGATCCATGCGACGAGACAATACCTGCCACATTGACCAAATCCTTGACCGCAATTGGCAGGCCGTGCAGCGGGCCAGTGACAGGGCCGCTGTCGCGGGTCTGCGCTTCGGCCATCAGCTCGCCCTTGTCCCGCAGCGCCACGATGGCGTTCACGTCACCGTTGACTTTGGCAATGCGATCCAGCGTGGCCCGCATGACTTCTGTGGCCGAAACCTGCCGGGTAGCCAGTTGGTTCAGAAGCTCTGTGGCAGATATCCGGGTCAGGTCCATAACACGCCAGTCTGTTGTTGGTCTTCAACAGCCTAGCGAGCGGTTCACCTCATTTAAACCCACTGTTTAGATGTATCTTTTCTTGTCTTACAAACAACAGCATCACAACGCTCTGCGGTGCAATGGCAGGTTGCTGTCCCGGCCCAACCAGTACCGTAGACAAAGGGCAATGGCGCCACCACTCAACACCAACCAGACCCCACCCCACAGCATCGCGGTGCCGCCGAATTCCTCGGCCAACAAGAACGCGTCCGAGCGTGCGCCGGATCGTCGGATGGTGTCATCAAAGATATCAAACGGCACGTAGATCATGCTGGTCAGCCCGACAACGCGCAGCACCAGATCACTGACCTCGTGGCTCAGAAACCACGCTGTCGCAATCATTGCCGCCCCGACGCCTGCGCAAAACAGCAAGGCGAAAGCATCGCGTATGTACAGCAGTGCGATCAGACACATGATTGCGCCGAAAACAGCCAGAACAGCCCGGTCAGCATTTGTCCTCAAGGCGATGATCAAAAGCGCCATGCCAAACACAAGCGAGCCGAGATAGCCGGCGGACAGGCTGAGAAACCTGCTGCCGCCCCGGCCGATCACCATCCCTCCTTGCTGGGGTGAGATCGTGAAACTCTCGACCGAGCCGCCAGTCAATAGGATTGTCACGGCATGAGACAGCTCATGCAGAAAGACGACCAGAATTTTTAGCGGAACAACAAACGGCGTGTTCCAGAGCGCAAAGACCAGACCGGTGATCAGGATTAGCTGCCAGTGCCCTTTCAGCAGGTCCAGAAAGGAACGCTGGCGTGTCACCTTAGCTGTCGCCCTGCGCCTCGGATCGGCTTTTGCCTGCCACGTTCAGGGCCAAGGTTGCCGCCATGAATCCGTCCAGGTCCCCGTCCAGAACCCCTTTGGTATCCGAGGTTTCGTGATTGGTTCGCAGGTCCTTGACCATCTGATAGGGCTGCAAGACGTAAGACCGGATTTGGTTGCCCCAGCCTGCATCGCCCTTAGCTTCGTGCGCCGCGTTGATATCCGCGTTTCGGCGATCCAGTTCCTGCTGGTACAGGCGCGACTTCAGGGCCTTCATGGCAATATCGCGGTTCTGGTGCTGGGACTTTTCCGAGCTGGTCACAACAATCCCGGTCGGGATGTGCGTGATCCGAACGGCCGAGTCGGTGGTGTTCACGTGCTGGCCACCAGCCCCCGAAGACCGGTAGGTGTCGATGCGGATATCGGCCGGGTTCACCTCGATCTCGATATTGTCGTCGACCACCGGATAGACCCAGACCGAGCTGAACGACGTATGGCGCTTGGCCGCCGAGTCATAGGGCGAAATCCGCACCAGCCGGTGCACGCCGCTTTCCGATTTAAGCCAGCCATAGGCATTGTGACCGGAAATCTTGTAGGCTGCGGATTTGATCCCCGCTTCCTCGCCCGGTGTCTCGGATTGCAATTCGACCGTGTAACCCTTTTTCTCGGCCCAGCGCACATACATGCGCGCCAGCATCGACGCCCAGTCGCAGCTTTCGGTTCCCCCTGCGCCCGAGTTGATTTCGAGGAAGGTATCATTGCTGTCGGCCTCACCGTCCAGCAGCGCCTCAAGCTCTTTTTTTGCGGCTCTGGCTTTCAGCGTCTTGATCGCCGCTTCGGCATCCTGAACGACTTCTTGGTCTTCCTCCATCTCGCCCAACTCAATCAGTTCGATATTGTCGCTGAGGTCGGTCTTGATGGATTCATACGTCTCGATTGCATCGACCAGCATCTGCCGTTCGCGCATCAGTTTCTGCGCATTTTCAGGGTTATCCCAAAGGTTGGGGTCTTCGACGCGCGCGTTGAATTCCTCAAGGCGATGCGGTGCGGTTTCATAGTCCATACGCTGCGCCAGCAGCTCCAGCGACTTTTTGATATCCGCCACGATGTTCTGGGTTTCGGCGCGCATGGTCTTGTCCCAACTTGCTCAATCAGGCCTGCGTGATAGCAAGAGGTGCGAGACACCACAAGACAGGCTGGGTGCTGAAACAGCTATCATGCTTTCAATCAGAAAGATGCGCGATCGCCCGAATTTCCACCAGCGCCCCTTTCCGTCGCAATCCCGCAACTTCAACTGCGGTCCAGGCCGGGTAAGGCGCGGTCAGAACCTCAAGGCGCACGCGATCGAACAGGTCGAAATGATCTCGCATTTCAACGTGGTATGTCGTCATCTCGACCACTGCATCCAATCCAAGACTGGCTTCCTTCAAGACCTCTGCAATCTTTGCAAAGGCGTTTCGGAATTGTTGTTCCGGATCGCTTGGCATCGAGCCGTCCGCCGCGCTACCGGTCATGCCGGTGAGAAACACGTGCTGGCCCGAGAGGACGCCCGGAGAAATGCGCAACTGTCCGGGTGCCCCCAACAAAGAGTGCGGAATCAGCGGAGTTTTAGCCAATTGGAACGCGCCTTGTCAGTAAAGCCCACCGGTGCTCAGGTCCCCTTGGGAAGCTTTCGGTCCAACGGTCACGGTCTCGCCCGTTGACGTCTGGACCTGAACCCCCGCGCGCTGGACTTCTTCAAACAATGGCAGGTCCGATCCGATGGCAAAACCACCATCATAGACACGGTCGATGAAACCATCGACACCGTCGCGGAAGAATTCGGCCACGACATAGTCACCGGTGGCATCATCGGGCAGACGGGCCCCGCTGAAGCGGTCGATCTTGATGAAATGGCCGCCTTCGGGCACTTCGAACGGACCGCCGCCGTATTTCTCGACCGCTTTTTCCATGAAGCTCTGGAAGACCGGGCCGCACAGCGTGCCACCATAGGCCCCACGTCCCATCGGACGCGGTCGATCATAACCGATGTAGCAACCGGCCACGATATTCGACGTAAAGCCGATGAACCACGCATCCTTCGAGTCGTTGGTGGTTCCGGTTTTGCCCGCTGTTGGCACAGGCAGATTCACAACGCTGGATGCCGTCCCGCGATCGACCACACCTTTCATCATCGATGTCAGCTGGTAGGCGGTGATCGCATCCATGACCTGTGCGCGATCCGTGACAAGGGTGGGCGATTCATCTGGTTCCAGCCAGGTCGAGTTACAGTCCAGACACTGACGGTCATCGTGGCGATAGATGGTTTTTCCGAACCGGTCCTGAATGCGGTCGACCAGAGTGGGTTCCACACGTTGGCCGCCGTTTGCAAACATCGCATAGGCCGCGACCATCTTGTAAAGCGTGGTTTCCTCGGCCCCCAGCGAGTTTGCCAGAAACGCGCCCATCCGGTCATAGACACCGAACCGTTCCGCATAGCCGGCAACGACGGGCATTGTAACTTCCTGCGCCAGACGGATGGTCATCAGGTTCCGCGACTGTTCGATCCCTGTACGCAAAGGAGTTGGACCGTAGAACTTGTTGGAGGAGTTCTTGGGGCGCCACAGACCCTGCGGCGTGTTCACTTCGATGGGTGCATCGACAACGATGGTCGCGGGGCTGTATCCGCTGTCCAGCGCAGCAGCATAAACAAACGGCTTGAAGGACGATCCCGGCTGGCGCTGTGCCTGTGTGGCCCGGTTGAACACGGTATCCTGATACGAGAACCCGCCCTGCATCGCCAGAACACGACCCGAGTTCACATCCATCGCGACAAAGCCGCCTTGCACCTCTGGCACCTGGCGGGCTGACCATTGCCCATCTTCACCCGCAACAACAAGAATGACATCGCCGCGCTTGAAGTTGGCCGCAAAATCACCCTGCATCCATTTGATGTCCGCGCGCGGGATTATCCCATCGGCAGGACCTTCTTCGACACCAACAGTCAGTTGCTGGTCGGTCACGCCCAGAACCACGGCTGGATACCAACGGGTTGGCAGAATAACGTCGCGCGGAATTTCCATGGCCGCCAGCGCCTCGCGCCATTGCGCCTCATCCGCCAGTTTTTCTTCCGGGATCACGTCACCTGTTCCGCGCCATTTGCCACGGGACCGATCATATTTCTCGAGCGCCTCGCGCAGGGCCCGTGCGGCCTCAACCTGCATTTCCTCATCCACCGATGCACGCACGGTGAAACCCCCGGTAAAGAACTCGCCTTCACCAAAATCTTCGCTCAGCTGGCGGCGGATTTCGTCGGTGAAATAGTCGCGGGGCGGCAGGGCCGTACGGAAGCTTTCAAAATCTCCGTTTTGGACCGAGCGCAAAGGCAATTCGACCTCGGCCTCATAAGTCGCCTGATCGATGTAACCGTTCTGCTGCATCTCGCGTAACACGTAATTGCGCCGGGCCAGAAGGCGCTCTTTTTCCCAAACGGGGTGGTAATCTGACGGCGCTTTGGGCATGGCAGCCAGCATGGCGGCCTCATGTGGGGCCAATTCCTGCAGGGTTTTATTGAAATAGGTCTGTGCGGCAGCAGTCACACCGTACGAGTTCTGGCCCAGAAAGATCTCGTTCATATAAAGTTCGAGGATCTGTTCCTTGTCCAATGTATCCTCAAGCCGGGTCGCAAGTATGATTTCCTTGATCTTACGCTCGGCCCGGCGGTCACCGGACAGCAGAAAGTTCTTCATGACCTGCTGCGTGATGGTCGATGCACCGCGAACGGTTTCGCCCTTGGTCCGCACCGCCTCGACACCGGCGGCAATGATGCCGCGCGGGTCATAGCCCTGATGGTTGTAGAAATTCTTGTCTTCCGCCGAAATAAACGCCTGCTTCACCAGATCCGGGATTTCCTCGGACGGGGTGAACAGGCGGCGTTCCTGCGCGAATTCATCAATCAGCTTGCCTTCACCCGAATAGATCCGGCTGATTGTGGGTGGTTTGTACTGTGCCAGCGACTCGTGGCTGGGCAGATCGCGCCCATACATCCAGAACACCGCACCGATCACCAGCGCGGCCATGAAAATACCCAATGTCACGAGGCTGAAAATCGCCCCGAAAATCGAAAGAATGAACCGGATCACGTTACTGCCTTTTTCTCGCGGTGCCGCCTATATAGTGATGCGCCGCCCAAGGGTCAAAACACCGAGCGTATTCTAGCCGTTTTGCGCAGCAAGGTCACTGGCCAATAAGGGATTTGCGGATCACATCCTGCTGGCGCCAATCTTCAAGCCCCCGATGAATTCCCAGCGCCATTCTCGCCCGCCAATCAGGATCATTGAGGTTCTTCAGGTCTCTGGGGCTGGACAGAAACCCAAGCTCGACCAGAACCGACGGGATGTCCGCCGCCTTGAGCACTGAAAATGACGCGGTACGCAAGGGTTTGCCGTTCATCGGCCCACCTTGTTGTGCCAGACCGTTTGCAATGGCCTTGGCCAGCGCGCTTGTGCGTGGCATCGTTTCCTGACGGGCCATGTCCAGCAGAACATCCGTGATCTGACCATCCGCCCCGTTCAGATCGATACCGGAAATCAAATCCCCGCGGTCGTGCCGTTCCGCCAGCTTCGCACTGGCCACATCCGAGGCATCGTTGGACAAGGTATAAACCACCGCACCATGCGCCCGCCCTTCGGACAGGGAATCGGCGTGCAGCGAAATGAACAGGTCCGCACCGGCCCGGTGCGCCAGCGCAATTCGGCGCTCCAGCGAGACGAACTGATCGTCGACCCGTGTCAAAACCACCTCGTACCCGCCTGATCTTAGAAGGATTTCGCGCAGCTCACGTGCGAAAGTCAGCATCAGGGTTTTTTCATCAATCGCGTCAGTCTCGGCCCCCGGATCAATGCCTCCGTGGCCCGGATCCAGCATGACACGCAAGGGTCGGTCGGCGCTGCGCACCGCGGCTTGCGGCACATCCGCCGGTTCCGGCAAGTCCCAGCCCGGGTTTCGCGGCGCACCTGCCGAGGCGTTGAAGGCATCGAAATCCGTCCCCTTGAGGTCGAGCGACAACAATGCAGCCCCCGAATCCTCTGCCACCGACATTTCTGCTTTCGTCACTGCCATCGGTGCCCCCAGTTCCAGCACCAGACGTGACCAACCCGGAACATATGCGCCGAACTGCACGCCGCTGATGCGATCGGATTGCAGGAAATCTTCGCGGGTCAGCCCGACCCAATCCACTTCGTTGAAGTCCAGAACCATACGGTAGGGATCCTGCAAGGTGAAAATCCTGTAGGGAACGCCCTGACTGAGGGCGATGTCCACCCGAACACCGGTACGCCCGACATCCGTAATACGGCTCTGGTCAGGCTGGACACGCGCCAACGCGCTAAAATCCTGCGCAATGGCACCACCAGCCAACGCCCAGAACAGCGCAATGCTAAAGAAGATCCTGCTCATGGCCTCAAGTTTTCCCGAGATCGTTTGCCGGGCACCCTATACCACAAGGGGCGGCTTGTGAACGGCTCAGGCCGGTTCCCTGACAGCGCCGCGCCGCGTCATAAAAAGGCGCAAACGCTCAAGCCCTTCCTGAATATCAGAGGTCGCGCGCGCATAGGAAAATCGCAATGTGGTATGGCCGCGCTGTGGGTCAAAATCCAGCCCAGGTGTCACGGCCACACCGGCCTGTTCCAGAATCTCGGCCGCAAATGCGCGGCTGTCATCGGTCAAATCAGACACATCGGCATAGACATAAAACGCCCCATCGGGCGGCGCGATGTTCGAAAACCCGGCTTTGGGCAGCCCGTCCAGCATCAGCGCGCGATTGCGGCGGTACACGTCCAGATTGGCTTGCAATTCGTCGTCGCAATCCATGGCAGCCAGCGCTGCGACCTGACTGGCATGGGGGGCGCAGATGAACATGTTCTGAGCGATCCGTTCGACCACGCGCACCTGATCCTCGGGCACCACCATCCAGCCTACACGCCATCCGGTCATCGAAAAGTATTTCGAGAACGAGTTGATCACATAGCATTTATCTGTCAGTTCCAGCGCCGTCACGGCCTTGGCTTCGTATTCCAGCCCGTGGTAAATCTCATCACTGATGAACGACGCGCCCTGCCCGTGCGCCGCCTCGATCAGGGCGCCCATGGCGGCGCGGTCCAACATCGTACCGGTCGGATTTGCGGGTGAGGCCACCATCAGCCCCTTCAGATCCAACCCCTGAATATCCGCCGCCACGGGCTGCAACCTGTTTTCCGGCGCGGTCGGCAGGTCGACCGGGACCAGACCCAGTGCCTTCAGGATCTGGCGATAGGACGGATAGCCGGGCGCGCCGATACCGACACGGTCGCCACTGTCGAACAATGCGGTAAAGGTCAGCAGGAATCCGCCGGACGAGCCAGGTGTGATCACCACCCGCTCGGGGTTCAGATCGACATTGTACCAATCGCCATAAAGCCGGGCGATCCGCTGCCTCAGGGCGGGCAGACCCAGAGCAACCGTATATCCCAGCGGGCCTTGCTCCATCGCCGTGGCCAAAGCTTCGGTTGCACCCTTGGGTGCGCCGGTTCCGGGCTGGCCGACTTCCATGTGAATAACATGGCGACCTGCTTCTTCGGCCTTGCGTGCCGCCTCCATCACATCCATCACGATGAAGGGATCGACCCCGGACCGGGTTGAGTTTCTCATGCCCATCTCCCATGTTGCAGTCATGGCTTTTGAGCGCGTATCCCGGTTGGCGTCAATCCCGGCCCTGATGGTTGCCGTTGTCGTCTGGCTGGCGGCAGCGATGCAATCGCACGCGCAAAGCCTGATCCGCGACCCTGATATCGAACATGGCCTGCGTGAACTGGCCTTTCCGGTGTTGCGGGCTGCGGGGCTGAACACGAACCGGGTTCAGATTCTGGTCGTCAACGACAACACGTTCAACGCATTCGTCATCGACTACAACGCGATCTATGTGAACTACGGGCTGATTCTGACCGTCGAAAGCCCCGAGATGTTGCAGGCTGTCATCGCGCACGAGGCCGCCCATATCTCGAATGGTCATCTGGCACGGCGGGCTGAGAACTTGAAAGCCGCGCAGCGCAACGCCAGTCTCGGCACGGCTTTGGCCCTGCTGGCAGCTGCGGCGGGTGGGGGCGAGGCCGCCATCGGGATCGCCGCTGGCACCCAAGGCGCGGCAATTCGCGGTTTTCTGGGTCACACCCGCGCAGAAGAGGCATCCGCCGACCGCAGTGCGGCAAGTTACCTGCGATGGGCCGAAATCTCGCCCAGCGGGATGGTGGAACTGCACCGGAAGTTCGCCGGTCAGGAACTGCTGAGTGTCGCCAATCAGGACCCCTATATGCGATCACACCCGACAAGCCGTGACCGCCTGCGTGCCGCCGAGGCGTTCCTGGATGAGTTTGGCGACCGAGCCGTTCCAAACCCCAATGCGGACTACTGGTTTGCGCGGGTCAAAGGCAAGCTTTCGGCCTTTCTGCGGTCGCCCAGTTGGACCTTGCGGCGCGCTGGCGAAGAATCCTACCGAGACATCCGCCTGATGCGAGAGGCTTCGGCCTATCATCAGAACCGCGATCTGTCCCGCGCCCGTGCCGCAATTGACGCAGCGCTCGCCGAGCGTCCTGACGACCCGTTCTATTACGATCTGAAGGGGCAAATACTGTTGGAAAACAGACGTGTAAGCGAATCTGTTAAAGCTTATGCTAGCGCTGTTGAAATGGCCCCGAATAATGCGTTGATCCTTGCGAGCTACGGGCGTGCCCTGCTGGCACAGGGGGAAACGAAACAGGCATTGAACGCACTGGAACAAGCGCGCGCGCGCGATTTTCGTAATGCGCGCCTGATGCAGGACCTGGGTGTGGCTTATGCGCAGGTCGGAAATAACGGCATGGCTTCGACCGTGACGGCAGAACGCTATGCGCTGCAAGGTCGGATGGAGGATGCCGGAATTCACGCGAAACGGGCTGTAGGACAGTTGCCCGAAGGCTCTCCGGGTTGGCAAAGGGCACAAGACGTGCTGATTGCCTCAGAACGACTCAAGAAAGATAAAAGGAAACGGAAATGATCCTCAGACATGCTGCACCTGCCCTTCTGGGGCTTTCCATGGCGGCGACCTCGGCACAGGCGCTGGACCTGAACGCGATGAATGATGCCGAAAAGGCAGAGTTTGGCGCTCAGGTACGCGAATACCTGCTGGAAAACCCCGAAGTCATTATCGAGGCAATCAATATACTCGAACAGCGAAACGCAGTGGCCGAAGCGGCCGCCGACAAAGAACTGGTCGCCGCCAATGCGGCCGAACTGTTCGACGATGGCTATAGCTGGGTCGGCGGCAACCCGGATGGCGATATCACGCTGGTCGAATTCATGGACTACCGCTGCGGCTATTGCCGCCGTGCGGTGCCCGAAGTGGCAAACCTGCTGGCCAGCGACGGCAATATCCGGTTTGTGATCAAAGAGCTGCCAATTCTGGGCGACGCATCTGTTTTGTCCTCGCGCTTTGCCGTGGCCACCAAACACGTCGCTGGTGGTGACGCCTATAAACAGGTTCACGATGCCCTGATGGCCTTCAACGGCGAACCGTCCGAAGTTACCCTGCGCCGCATCTCTGACGGGCTGGGCCTGGACAGCGACGCGATCATCGCCGCGATGGACAGCGACAGCGTCACGGATGAGATCAGCCGCACCCGTGCCCTGGCGCAACGGATGCAGATTTCGGGCACCCCCTCATTCGTGCTGGGAACCGAGTTGCTGCGCGGCTATCTGCCCGCCGATCAGATGCAGCAAATTGCAGATGGCGTTCGCGCGGAACAGGGTTGATTGGTATTGGGGGCGGCACAGCTGCCCCCAGACAAAAAAGACGAACTGATCGCTGACCTCAGCCGTCTGCCGGTTCCACGGCCCGTTGATAGAGATGCCACGTTGTATGGCCAAGGATCGGCAAGGTGAAGATCAAGCCCATAAACGCCGGAACCATCGACAATAACATTGTGACCGAGATGATCGCTGCCCAGCCGAGCATGACCACAGGGCTTTCCGAGACGACGCGTAAGGACGTCAACATGGCTGAAACGAAATTGGTTTCCCGGTCCAGAAGCATGGGCATTGCGACGACAGTTACCGAAAACAGGACAGCCGACAGAAACGCTCCGACACAGGTGCCGATTGCAAGGAATGTCCACCCCTGCGGAGTGAACAAGATGATGTTCAAGAATCCATCAAAATCCGAAAAGGATGAGTTCTGCAGGATGATCGCAAGCCAAAGCCGGACCTGGTAAACCCAAACCCAGAAAATGAACAGTGTGACAAAGGCCATCCAGCCCATTTCGCGCTTGCGTTGATCGGCCATGACAGTGAGGATTTCATACCAGCCAAAACTCTCTCCCTTCTGTAACCGCCGGGACATCTCATAAAGTCCCGCAGCGGCGAAAGGCGCGACCAGAGGAAATCCGACAATCGCTGGAATGATCATCCAGATCTTGCCAAGCCAGACCAAGCTCCAGACCATCAGGATTCCGAAAGCCGCATAGAAAAGCCCGAAGAAACCGCTCATGAAGGGGCGCGCCAGAAAATCGGAAAACCCAGCTTTCAGCGACGCCTTTATGTCATCCGAAGTAACCCGATTGACCTTGGGCATGGCCTGCTGGTGTGGCGTCAGGTTCTCAGGTGGCGTAGGGCCTGCGGTCTTGGATGTCATGACACACTCCTCCCAAAGCATGGGTCCGCGCTGGTCTGTTTACCGACGGAACCAATGGCGAAACAGGCATCGTTCGGTCACGAAACAAGTTTGCAACAGCTCAGGCATCAGGGCAAGGGATGAGTAAGGTCGCTATGCCTGCCTTACCGACACAGCCAAGCCCACACTACTCAGCGGCTTCCGCAGCCGCATCCAGTTCCGTCGCTTTCTTTTCGACCTGTTCCACGATGTGGTCGATCATCTGATCGTTCGACATCTTGTGGCTGGCCTTGCCTGCCAGATAAACCATCCCGGATCCTGCCCCGCCACCGGTAAACCCGACATCGGTCATCAGCGCCTCGCCCGGTCCGTTGACCACGCAGCCGATGATCGACAGGCTCATCGGTGTCTTGATGTGTTCCAGACGGCGTTCCAGCGCCTCGACGGTCTTGATGACGTCAAACCCCTGCCGTGCGCAGGACGGGCATGAGATGATGTTGACGCCCCGGTGGCGCAGACCAAGGGATTTGAGGATTTCAAAGCCAACCTTCACCTCTTCCACCGGATCGGCAGACAGGCTGACGCGGATCGTGTCGCCGATCCCCATCCACAGCAGGTTGCCCAACCCGATGGCAGATTTGATGGTGCCGGACACCAGTCCGCCCGCCTCGGTGATACCCAGATGGATGGGCGCATCAGTGGCTTCGGCTATGCCCTGATATGCGGCGGCGGACAGGAAAACGTCGCTGGCCTTCACACTGATTTTGAACTCATGAAAATCATTGTCCTGAAGGATGCGGATATGTTCCAACCCGCTTTCGACCATCGCTTCGGGGCACGGCTCGCCATATTTCTCAAGCAGGTGCTTTTCCAGACTGCCCGCATTCACGCCGATCCGGATCGAGCAATTGTGGTCGCGCGCGGCCTGAATGACTTCTTTCACCCGGCGTTCATCGCCGATGTTGCCGGGATTGATGCGCAGACAGGCAGCGCCTGCCTCGGCCGCCTCGATACCACGGCGATAGTGAAAATGGATGTCCGCAACGATGGGCACCGGGCTTTCGCGCACGATCTCTTTCAATGCCTTAGCCGACGCCTCATCGGGGACTGAAACGCGCACGATATCCGCGCCAGCCTCGGCTGCGGCCTGAACCTGCGCCACTGTTGCCGCCACATCGGTGGTCAGGGTGTTGGTCATGGTCTGAACGGCGATCGGGGCATCGCCCCCGACAGGGACGTTGCCGACCATGATTTGACGGGATTTACGACGATAAATGTCGCGCCAAGGGCGCACGTGATTAAGGGACATAAGGACGGATCCGCGTCTGCCTGAGTTGCGACAGTAGATAGTCCGGCAAAGGGGTTACCGCAATGGCAAGATCACTCGGCGGGCACTTCTGTCGCCGCGGTTTGCAGTTCAGCCACCAGCTGCTTGAGCGCGCTGTTCTGATCCGCTTCAAGATCGGCAACGGCATAGACTTCAGAAACTGCGTCTTTCGAAAGGATCACCCCTTTAGCAACCGTGCCGGGTGCCCCTGCCGGGCCATAGTGCTCGCCGTTCATCGAGAAATAAACCGATCCCGACGCCCCTGCCCGCAACAGCGGCGGTTCTTCTGTCAGCGGAACCTCAAAGACACTGCCTTGCTCGACCGTCCCAAGCGTCCCTTCGAAAATGACACTGCCATCTGCCGCCGTTACCCGCATCCAAGAAGGATCGACAGCAACGATTTTCAGCGTGGTATCAACCTGTTCCACGACCTGAGGCAAAGCTGGTCGTTCAACCGTGTGCACTTCGGCAACTTCGAACTGCGGCAGGCTTGGCGGGCGGAAGGTTCCGACATCGCGCGGGTCAAGGGTCGAAATCGGCGCATCGCGGGCAACCAGAACCGGAACATCCAAGGCCTGCGGACGATAGAGACGGTCCAGTGCCTCGGTATTCGCCGCAGCAACCACATCATCGACAACGCCGCCGCGCACGGCATCCAGCGGATCAAGGTCGGACAGCACCACAGGCGCTTGTTCAACCGGGCTGACCTGCACCTGCTGGATCTTGTTCAGAACGGCCCACCCGCCATAGCCGATGCCGCCAATTACCGCCAACAGCACCAGCGACGAGCCGATGGCGCGCGGTTCAATCTGACTGACCAGAGATTCCTTGCCCGGAATGTACGGCGTATTGGGCGAGATGAAGGGATCGCGTCCCATTGGCCCACGCGCCGGAAGCGCACCGGTCGGCTTTCGCACCACCGAAGCCTCGGCCGACATGCCATGCGCGACCGAAAAACCGCTTTCCGCGCAGAAAGTCGAGAATGTTTCATCCGGGTTCATACCCAGATAACGCGCATAAGAACGCACATACCCGGCGATAAAGCCGGGCGTGTCAAAGGCGTCGGGATCCGCGTTTTCGATGGCAGCAATGTAGTTGGCTTTGATCCTCAACTCGCGCTGAACATCCAACAGAGATTTGCCCATGGTTGCGCGTTCGCCGCGCATCTTGTCACCAAGGCGTACCTCGTAGTCATCAAACCCTTTGGGTCTGACATCTACGTCCTCATCAGATTCGCGCTTTGATCTGCGCCCAATCATTCCTGCTGCCCCATTCTGCCTGTCGCGTGTTTCGCGTTAGCGGCGAATCATCCCCAAAACGATTCGTCTGCCAATTTTGTTAGCGTAAGCTTAACACGCGGCAAATACGTTGCACACTTTGGCGTGAGGTTAACCGGCAAGTTCGGCGCGATTTAGCGCACAATGTGACCAAAGTTCGTCCATCGCCTGTACCAGACGGTTCATTTCGTCAGGTCCATGCACCGGAGAAGGGGTAAAGCGCAGACGCTCGGTTCCGCGCGGAACGGTCGGGAAATTGATCGGTTGCACATAAATGCCGTAATCATCCAACAGCATATCGCTGAGCTTCTTGGTATGGACCGGGTTTCCGACGATCACGGGCACGATATGGCTCCCGTGGTCGATCAGCGGCAGTCCCATACCCTTCAACCGCAGCTTGAGGATTTTGGCCTGCGTCTGATGCTGCTCGCGCAGTTCAGGTGCAGTTTTCAGGTAGGCAACAGATGCGGCAGCCCCGGCCGCAACCGCAGGTGGCAGGGACGTGGTAAAGATAAAGCCGGGCGCATATGACCGCACAGCGTCGCACATCTTGGCGCTGGCCGCTATATAGCCACCCATCACGCCATAGGCCTTTGCCAGCGTGCCATTGATGATGTCGATCCGGTGGGCAAGGTTATCACGCTCGGTCACACCGCCCCCGCGAGGGCCATACATGCCCACGGCATGCACTTCATCAATATAGGTCAGCGCGCCGAATTCATCCGCGAGGTCACAGATCTCTTCGATCGGACCAAAATCGCCGTCCATTGAATAAACCGACTCGAATGCGATCAATTTGGGTGCTGCGGGGTCATCCGCCTCAAGCAGTTCGCGCAGATGCGCCACGTCATTGTGCCGGAAGATTCGCTTGGCCCCGCCGTTCCGGCGCACGCCTTCGATCATCGAGGCATGGTTCAGCGCGTCAGAATAGATGATCAGGCCCGGGAACAGTTTGGGCAGCGTGCTGAGCGTTGCGTCATTGGCGATATAGGCGCTGGTAAAAAGCAGCGCGGCTTCCTTGCCGTGCAGATCGGCCAGTTCAGCCTCAAGCCTTTTGTGATAAACTGTGGTGCCCGAGATATTGCGCGTACCGCCCGAACCTGCACCGGCTGCATCAACAGCTTCGTGCATTGCATTCAGAACGACCGGGTTTTGCCCCATGCCCAGATAATCGTTGCCGCACCATACGGTGATACTCTGCTGTGACCCATCCGGACGCGTGCGCACCGCATGGGGGAAATGTCCATTGCGACGTTCGATATCGATAAAGGTCCGGTAACGACCTTCATCATGCAGCCTGGCAATCGCTGAATCGAGCTGAGCAGTATAGTCCAAAGGACCCTCCTTGAACGCCCGTATCCGGTTTTTCACTGGGCGATATTTTCGCCACCTCCCACAGCTTAACCTGTTTCGGTGGCTTTGTGTTCCCTTATTCAGCTGGTTACCGCCGAAAAGGTGAACCCAACTTTGATTTGCATCAAATATAAGTTTGCACCCCATCCGACAAGTAAAGTTACGGCTATCGGACGCGTGGAAACGACGCAGGTCTCTCCCCCCTAATCAAAGCTTACACTGCCGGGCCGCAATTCGTGTCAACAACTCTGGACGGCACCGACAACGCTGCTAGGGTTCGCAGGAACAAAAAAACAGGCAGGAGCCCCCCATGTCGCTAGACGCCGTGCTGAACCGGATTGACGAAGATTTGCAAACCTCGATCGACCGCCTGATGGAACTGCTGCGCATCCCGTCGATCTCGACCGACCCCGCATACAAGGCCGAGGTCAGCCGCGCCGCGGACTGGCTGGTTGCCGATCTGAACAGTATCGGAATTGCGGCTGAGAAACGGGAAACACCGGGCCACCCAATGGTTGTCGGTCACGTGGGTGAGGACGCGACTGCGCCGCATTTCCTGTTTTACGGCCACTACGATGTGCAGCCGGTCGATCCGCTGAACCTGTGGAACCGGGATCCGTTCGATCCCGCCATTGAGGACACCGAAACCGGTCCGGTCATCCGCGGACGCGGAGCATCAGACGACAAGGGTCAGTTGATGACTTTTGTCGAAGCCTGCCGCGCCTGGAAAGCCGTGCACGGATCCTTGCCGTGCCGCATAACTTTCTTTTTCGAGGGCGAAGAAGAATCGGGCTCGCCCTCACTGGTTCCTTTCCTCAAGGAAAATGCCGCCGAACTCAAAGCGGATCTGGCGCTGGTCTGCGATACATCCATGGTATCACGCGGCGTTCCGTCGATTGCGGCGCAGTTGAGGGGCATGCTGAAGGACGAATTTACCATCGTGGGACCGCGCATCGACCTGCATTCCGGCCACTATGGCGGCCCGGGCCTGAACCCGCTGCGCGAACTGTCGAAAATCGTGACCTCTTTTTATGACGACGAAACCGGGCGGGTCGCGGTCGACGGGTTCTACGAAGGTGTGCATGACGTACCCGAAGACCAGTTGCGCCAATGGCAGAATTGCGGCTTCGACGAAGCGGATTATCTGAATTCGGTCGGCTACACCCAACCACATGGCGAAAAGGGGTACTCCACCTTGGAGCAACAATGGGCACGACCAACGCTCGAAGTGAACGGTCTGTGGGGCGGTTATAACGGTGCGGGCTCCAAAACCGTTATTCCGTCCAAGGCCCATTGCAAAATTACCTGCCGCCTTGTTGGTGACATGGACCCGGACGCGCTGCGCGTCAAAATCCGCAAACATGTCGAGGATCGGCTCTCCCCTGACGCCAAAGTGGTCTGGGACAACGACATGGAAGGCTCTCCCGCTTCGGTCATGAATATCACCCGCTCCGAATTCGAAGCCGCGCGCGGTGCGCTGTCGGATGAATGGGACCGCGAGGCAGTGTTCACCGGCATGGGGGGATCAATCCCTGTTGTCGGCTATTTCAACACCGTTCTGGGGCTCGACTCGATGCTGGTTGGATATGCAAACGAAGATGATGCCATTCACTCACCGAACGAGAAATATGACGTGAAAAGCTTCCACAAGGGCATCCGGTCATGGGCGCGCATTCTGGATGCTTTGAACACATAGGTTTTTTGCGAGGCTCTGCCTCGCGCTCCGGGATATTTGCAGCCAGATGAATAAAGGATCCCTGCTTCATCTGGCCCAAAATATCCCGGGGGAGGCGCGCGGCACGCGCGGGGCGGGGGCAGAGCCCCCCACCCGGCCGGGGCAAATACGCCGATCTTACATATGGATCACGCGACCATAGGCATCCAGCACGCTTTCGTGCATCATCTCTGACAGTGTCGGGTGCGGGAAGACGGTGTTCATCAGGTCTTCTTCCGTTGTCTCCAACTGGCGACCAACCACGTATCCCTGAATCAGTTCGGTGACTTCGGCACCGATCATGTGGGCGCCCAGCAACTCGCCTGTTTTTGCATCGAATACGGTTTTGATCAGCCCGTCCGGTTCACCCAAAGCGATGGCCTTGCCATTGCCGATAAAGGGGAAGCGGCCGACTTTGATGTCGTAACCCAGTTCTTTAGCTTTTGCTTCGGTATATCCAACCGACGCAACCTGAGGCTGGCAATAGGTGCACCCTGCGATGCTTTCGGGTTTGACCGGATGCGCATGTTGACCAGCGATGAGGTCCGCGACCATAACACCCTCGTGGCTTGCTTTGTGCGCAAGCCAGGGCGCGCCCGCGATGTCACCGATCGCATAAAGGCCCTCAACCCCGGTGCGGCAATACTCGTCCGTGACTACATGTGTCCGGTCGATCTTGACGCCCAGAGCTTCCAGACCGAGGTTTTCGACATTGCCAACGATCCCGACGGCCGAGATCACTGTGTCGAACTCGTGTTTTTCAAACTTGCCTTTAACCTCGATATGCGCGGTCACTTTCCCCTTGCCACGATCCAACTGCTTGACCATGGCCTTTTCCATGATGGTCATGCCCTGTTTGGTGAACGCCTTCTTGGCCAATGCGCTGATCTCGGCATCTTCTACCGGCAACACCCGGTCCATCACCTCAACGACCGTGGTGTCTGCGCCCAGCGTATTGTAGAAGCTGGCGAATTCGATGCCGATCGCACCAGACCCGATGACGAGCAGTTTTTTCGGCATCCGCGGCGGTTGCAGCGCGTGCTTGTAGGTCCAGACCAGATCGCCATCAGCTTCAAGGCCCGGCAGTTCCCGTGCCCGTGCCCCGGTTGCGAGAATGATGTTCTTGGCCGTCAGTTCCTCGGTGCCTTTGTCGGTCTTGACGCTGACCCTGCCCTTTGCGGGGATCGTGGCCTGACCCATCACAACGGCAACCTTGTTCTTCTTCAGCAGATGGCCGATGCCACCTGACAGCTGCGCAGCTACGCCACGGGATCGTTTGACCACCGCGTCCAGGTCATATCCGATCTTTTCGGCTTTCAGACCGAAATCCTTGGCGCGCTCCATCAGATGGAACACTTCGGACGACCGCAACAGCGCCTTGGTGGGAATACAGCCCCAGTTCAGGCATATCCCCCCCAAATGCTCGCGCTCGACAACCGCGGTTTTCAAACCCAGCTGGGCTGCGCGGATTGCAGCGACATAGCCGCCGGGGCCAGCCCCGATTACGATCAGATCATAGGATTGTGCAGCCATGTGTTCCTCTCGGCGCAGGAGTTGAAAATTTTAGTTTACCATTAAACTATTATTCGGAACGCATCAATATACCCATCCCGCGACAAATAGGACGCAGGGTAAGCGATGCCTGAACTTGCGGATTTCAGCCTATACCCCGGGCCATGCAATGGCTAGAAAAGAAACGCCGACACCGGTCGGACCTATTCTTCTCTCAACCCATTCAAGGGGCTGACCATGGCCAAAACTCTGAAAGATCTGCTGCTTGCCCTGCTCAACGCCACATTGATACTTGTTGCGCTGTGCCTGTTTCTGGGCTGGAAACTGGCGTCGAAAGCCGAAAGCATCACTGCTGAAGTCTCGCAAACGGTTCAAGCCGTGACCCCCCTCCGGGATGAGGCGAAGGGCATTCGGGACGAGCTTGCGGCGCTGCGGACTGATTTGACGGCGATTTCACAGCAAGACACGTTGGCAGACAGCCAAGCCGCGCAAAACCTCCAGGCAACGCTGGGCCGCCTGAATGCAGCAGAACAGAAGCTGCAAACGGTTCAGGAGCGGATTTCGAAACTTGCTGACACGCCAGAAGTGCTGATTGCGCAGGCGATCCAAACCGGTGCCGATATCGCGGCGGAACACGTTTTGGCAGTGCGGGGATGCACGCCTGAGTCATAAAGCGCAACGCGGCCAAAGCGCGGTTGCGTTTAGCGCTTAGCCCGTCGCCTGTAGTTCGCGCACGGTTGTCCCGTACCCGCCCATATCGACATAAGCAGTTTCGTGCGGGGTCGAGCTGCGGGACAACGCTGCGTTCCGATACGGGAAACGACCAAACTTGCGGATCACCTCGCGATGCGCTCTGGCGTGCAGCAGGTTGCTTGCGTCGCTGCTCATGTTTTGGCAGATCAGACGCACACAGCGTTCCTGATCACACAGGTTTTCCGAGTGCATCATGGGCAGGTAAAAGAACTGTCTGGCCGGTTCGTCGATCTTCTTGTCCCAGCCTTTGTCGACTGCGCATTTTGCTGCCGCCAATGCCGCACGATCAGTCGAGAAGGCACGCGCCTCCCCTCGGAACATGTTACGTGGGAACTGATCTGTCAGGATGATATAAGCAAGCGCCCCGCTGGGGTAAGTCAACCAGAGCGAAAACCGGCCCGCTGCCGCCGCTTCCCAAGTTGGCTGAAACCGCGCCCGAATGTCTGCATCCAGCGCCTCATCCTCAAGATACCAACCCTTAGGGCTAACTTCATCTAACCAAAAACTCAATACTTCTTCAGGCGTTACCATTGCCTTAAACTCCGTCAATTGCCCGCGCCCCAGACGTAACGTCATTTAAGTCCCTTTTACAGAACTGTTACAGTAACATATTGCAACACAAACGACATAATTCCGTGTCTCAAGCGGTTTCGCGCGAACCCTCTTCGAACTCGGCTTCTGCCGCCTCTATCGCAACTTCCTGTGCAACCTCGAATGCAACGGGCGATGCGGTTGGATAAAGCGTCGACATGGTGCTGGTTTCATCAACAGGAATGGCTGCACGCTGGGTCATCCGGTAGACCGAATAGGCGGCCAACGCGACAAGCAACACGGCGATGATCAGGAAAAAGCCCGGAGGGCCAAACACCGCGTCACCCATCAGCCAACCTGTGATAACAGGTCCGGTAATTGCCCCAAGGCCGTTGATAAAGATCAGGCCGCCGGATGCCGCGGCCATGTCTTCGTATTCCAGAAAATCGTTGGTGTGCGCAATCAGCAATGAATACAAAGGGTTGGTCATTCCGCCGATCACAAAAGCAGACGCCAGAAGGATTTCGAAGGAAAAGCCATAAAGCATACCACTGACGGCGCCAACAGCCCCGGTTGCCGCAACCAACAGGATCAGGAAACGCCTGTCCATCCGGTCGGAAAACCAGCCCAGCGGGTATTGCAGGACAATTGCCCCAACATAGAACGCCGCCACAAATGCCGAGATTTCAACCAAGGACAATCCGGCCTGAGCGCCATAAACCGCCGACATCCCAAACTGCGCCGAGAACACGCCCCCCAGCAGGAACATGCCGACACACCCCAGCGGAGAGCTTTTCATCAACTCCCGCAGCGTCATCGGCTTGGTGGTATCGAACGCCGGAGTTGGTGAGATCGACAGCAAAATCGGTGCGAAAGAAACCGAAACAAGGATCGAGGCGATCACGAATGTTTCGTACCCGGCCGGGTCGCCCAACAGGAAAAGGCCCTGCGCGCCGATGATACCCAACATCTGAACGATCATGTAAAGCGACAGGGCCTGCCCGCGGTTTTCATTATTGGCTGCATTGTTGAGCCAGCTTTCCGCAGTGACGTAAACGCCCGAGAAACAGAACCCGATCACCACGCGCCCCAGAACCCAGGCAATCGGGTCTGCCAGCATCGGATACATGATCATCACGGCGGAAATGAAAGACGCCAGTGCCGCAAAGACCCGCACATGGCCAACACGCCGGATCATCTCGGGCGCAAGCCGCGAACCGCCCAGAAAACCAACGAAATAAGCTGACATTACAAAAGACATCTCAAGGGTCGAAAATCCCTCAAGCTGTCCGCGAACACCCAGGATCGTGCCCTGAAGGCCGTTTCCGACCATCAGCAACCCCATGCCGAGCAACAATGCCCATGCGCTGGACAGAACCTGAATCATTTGGGCCTCCGATAGGTGCCAACCTTGTTTGAGTTTTGTTCTGCGATCAAAGACCGCTTCCATCGCGCTTGTCTACGACATTCCCTGTCGGTGATGCCGTATGCGCGCCTATCCGGGGATCAAAAGCGACGCATCGCCATAAGAAAAGAACCGGTATTTCTGCGCGATGGCATGGGCGTAAATATCACGCATCCGGTCCTGACCCATCAACGCCGAAACCAGCATCAGCAACGTGGATTTCGGCAGATGAAAATTTGTCATCAGCGCATCGGTAACGTGAAACCGGAAACCGGGATAGATGAAGATATCGGTGTCACCTTCCCACGGTTCGATCGTGCCCGAACGCGCAGCACTTTCGATCAGGCGCAGGGCAGTGGTGCCCACCGGGATGACACGCCCGCCAGCAGCTTTGGTGGCCTGTATCTCGGCGACAGCCTCGGCGCTGACCTGCCCCCATTCGGCATGCATCTTGTGGGTTGTCACATCCTCGACCTTGACCGGCAGGAAGGTTCCGGCGCCAACATGCAGGGTCACATGTGTGACGGCGACACCCCGTTCCGACAAAGCCTGCATCAGGGCATCGTCAAAATGCAACGAGGCGGTCGGCGCTGCCACCGCACCGGACTTGCGGGCCCAGATGGTCTGATAATCCGTCTTGTCCTGCTCATCGGCCGGACGTTTGGCGGCGATATAGGGCGGCAACGGCATCGCACCGGCCTGATCCAGTGCCTTGTCGAAATCCTGACCGCTGAGATTGAAGCGCAAAAAGGCCTGCCCGTCTTTCACCCGATCCAGCGTCGCGCTCAGATCGGCGGAAAATACAATCTCTTCCCCCGGCTTCACTTTCTTCAGCGGCTTGATGAGCGCAGACCAGGTGCCATCGGCCTGCGGATCCAGCAGAGTGGCCTCGACCCCGGCGGAAACCGGGCCTTGCGCGCTGTCCCTGTGGCGCCGCCCGTTCAGACGCGCCGGGATAACGCGTGTGTCGTTCAACACCAGCCGGTCACCCGGACGCAGGAAATCGGGCAGATCGAACACGTGGCTGTCCACTGTACCACCCCCCTGCGCCACAAGCAGGCGCGCAGAGGATCGCGGGCAGGCAGGCCGCGTGGCAATCAGGTCGTCGGGCAGGTCGAAATCAAAATCGCTGAGCTTCATGACCGCGCCTTACAACCCCAAAAAAGATTCTGCCATATCTCCTCAGCGATCACTGGGAGGAGAGCCAAAAGTCGGTTTCGGCTCGTCAGGTTCCACCGGCGCAGCATTGGGGCCATCCGAGACCGTTGGCGCAGGCTGACGCAAGAGATCACGCAGAAACAGGGGCGCCAGACCGGACAGAGGGTTCACCGCGACTTTGGGCGAAGATATCCGCCCGGTCAGCGTGTAATTGAACCCAATGACGCCTTCACCCTTGCGGGTAAACACGCTGCCAACGGCATTGAGAAGGTAAATCGGTGAAATCGCCCCCCGCAGGTTCAGCAGGCTGTTCACGGTGTCGATTGTGCCATCAAACGAAAGCCCCATTGACGGGCCAACAGCGCTGCCACTCAGCACTTTGATGTCAGTGGGCGATATCCTCATGCGGCTGTCAATCGCCGAAAAGAAGATCCCCTGCCCGGCCATCTCGTCCAGCAGACCAACAAGGCTGATCGCGTTCAGGATCGCGGCCATGGCCGGGGCATCGGTGATCCGCGTATTTACGATTTTCAGGATCACGTCGTAACTGCCGGGCGCAGCCACCGGTTCAAGCTTGAGGTCCAGATCACCGCCGCGCGCCTGTGTCAGAACCCCGGCTGATCGCAAAACGGCCCCCGCGTCTTTCGACGTCAGGTCAACGGCGCTTCGATTTCCCCGCGGGGTCACTTGACCGGCAACAGCCGCTCCGCCGTTCACCCGCGCTGTGAAAGTGCCATTTACGCCACCGGTCGTCTGGAACGCGCCCCGGAAACCTGTCAGCGCAACAGTTTCGGTGACCTGAAGACGGTCCAATGTCACGTCCAGTTTTGGTCCGGCACCTCCGCCTCCGCCCGATCCGCCGCTTTCCCCGAAGTTTGCACGCCCCATGTTCAGCACACCGCCTAAGACGCGGATATCCGGGACAGCAGCCCCCCGCCCGATCAGTTCCGCCGGAACCGCGAGCCAGTCCCCCAGATCGAACGAGCTGAACTGGACACGGTCATATTCACTGTTTTCGTGAAAGGAAATGGATGCGGTTGTGCGCAGTCCCGCTGCGTTGATCCGCAGGTCGTCCACTTTCAACTGCGCGCCCAACGTCGCGTCGGCAGTCAGCGATCCTTTGGTGTTCGCCGCCTTGCGCCAGCCGAGTTCAGGGATGGCTAGCGCCACGCCCTGAAGGTCCGAAGCAACAGACAGTTTCGGAGGTGCCCCAGCACCCAGGCCCAGTGTAATATCGGCAACCCCTTTGCCCGTCAGCATCCCCGGCGGCAGGCCGGCCCTGATCTCATCCATCAGACGCGGGGACAGTTCGATCTGGCCGGTCAAGGTGCTACGCTGTTCGGTTTCGCCGTCAATAGGCTGCTGCCAAAGCGCTTCTAGCGGAACATCGCCGAACTGCCCCAGTCCCTGAATCTGAACACCCGACTGATTGCCGGAAATATCCAGCATCGGGGCACTTACGGAAAATCCCGGCACCAGACGGTCACTGGACAGATTGGCCAGCGTTCCGTTGAAGTGAAATTCGGTATCCTGAAACTTCAGCTCTTTTATCAGCGGCAGGGACAGCGTTCCGGTCAACGCAACCGTGCCTTTGGCAACGTCAACGGGCAACCCGGCCTTGCTCAGCAATTCCAGCGGTGGTCGGTCCAGCAGCGACAATGCAGAGGTCACGCTGCCCTTTGCCTGAATACGCGCGATGCCGGGTGCGGATTTCTTGATATCCGTGTCAGGTATGATGAAGGACGTCCCCGCGGCATCCACACTCCCCCCGTCATCGGCGACCACCACCCCCTGCTGCGCGGTGACCGTAAACCGGCTGTCGATCAGACTGGCCTGACCTTGTGCATCTTCGATCGGCGGCAGGGTCTTGGCAAAGCGGACCTTGGCTTGCTCGAACCCGAAATCAAGATACAGATCCGGTTTGGAACCGGGCTCCAGACGCAGGGCGAAATCCATGTCCGACAAAACCCCCTGATAGAGGTTTTCCGTCACCCATTCCCGTGGCTTCGGCGCCAGACGCTCGGGCCAGTAACTCAGAACATTGTCCGAGCTCATCTGATCCAGATGGGCATCCAGCGCCACAGCCCAGCCATCGGGACGCCCGTGCAAAACCCCGAAGGCGCGCACGGTATGACCCGGATCCTCGATGGTCATCTGGCCAAGGCGCAACTGGAACGGGTTGAACGCCATCTTGAAATCCACGCTGGCACGCGACAGCTGAATCGGCTCCGGGAAAAGATTTGCCGGGTTCACATTGATCCCGGACAAGCGCAGCTGCGTCTCCAGACTGTCCAGCACACCGTCCTCAGCCCCTTGCAGAAACGCCTTTCCATCGGCCTGAACTGTGCCCCAGGCCGACACCACCGATACCTCATTGAAGTCCAGCATCTGGGCTTTCGGGTCATAGGTGAAATACGTGCGGGCAGATTCGAAAGGAACCGGGCGCGTTTCCGGGTTGGGCTGCACCGCCCCGGCCCCCAGATTGAGGGTTGCGAACACGGTTCCTGTGGCCCCGTTCTCATCGACACTGCCCCGCAAAGCCCCTGAAATCGGAGCGCGCAGAACCTGCAACCACGCAAGGGCCGGGCTTTGGCCTGCTATGTCTTCGGCCGGAAGATCGGTGACCGAGATGCCGAAACTGGCGGCAGGCGTGCCCAGTACGCTGGTATAGTTGGCTTCGATACTGCTGACATAGTCACGCCCGGCCAGAACCGAAAACCCGGTCGCAAGCCGCACTTCGTTGTCACTGCGGTTCGCCTGAATATGCCCACCGTCCAGAACCCACGACCGCCCCTGCCGCAGGTCGCGGTAATCCAGCGTAATCGCATCAAGTTCGACCGAGGTCAGCGCCGACAGGAGCGGAGACTGAAACACCTCGTCCGATCCCTCGATCAGCTGTGCAAGGTCCGGCGCTTCCTGCACCGGCGCGCTGCCCGATCCCACGGTCAGGGTCAGCGCCCCGTCCTGATCGCGGGTCATGGCGATCTGCGCGCCACTCAGAATGATGCGCTTGGGCCGGACCTGACCGCGCAGCAAGGGGCGCATGGCCAGGCTGGCGCGCATATCGGATACCTGCGCAATCTGCTGGCCTGCGGCGTCACTGATGGCAACATCGGTCAGCCGCAGACGAGGGCGCCAGCCTTCGTGGATGATGAAACTGACGTCTCCAAACCGGATTTGCAGCCCGCCCAGCGCCCGTTCCAGCCGGGCTTCGACCCTGTCGCGCAGCCACACAGGCGCGTGCATCCTCTGCCCCACGACCATGAAACCGGTGAACATCGCCAGAAGCACCAGCACGATGGCCCCACGCATGGCCCACAGACCAGCGGTGCGGCGGCGCGACCGACGGCGCACAGGCTTGCCCGGCTTTGCTTCGTCGTCTTCGTGCTGCTTCAATTTGCTATCCACGCCTTCCAACCCGCACGCGTTGCCCTATGATGACGGGCAGCCTTTAAAAACCTTTAGCGGAGTTTCCAATGCCCGACGTTTCAGACATCGCCCCCGACTTCACTTTGCCGCGCGACGGCGGTGGCGAGGTGACGCTTTCGGCGTTGCGCGGTGGCACCGTGGTTTTGTTCTTCTATCCCCGTGATGATACGCCGGGGTGCACCAAGGAATCCATCGGTTTCTCAGAGCAGCTTCAGGCGTTTACCGATGCAGGGGCTCACGTTTTCGGCATTTCACGGGACAGCGTCGCCAAGCATGACAAGTTTGTCGCCAAACACGGGCTGACCACTCCGCTCTTGTCGGACGAAGGTTCGACCGTCTGCGAAGACTATGGCGTATGGGTTGAAAAGAACATGTATGGCCGGAAATCGATGGGGATCGAGCGATCGACCTTTGTCATTGATAGCGAGGGCCGCATTGCCAAGGTCTGGCGCAAGGTCAAGGTGCCCGGCCACGTGGATGAGGTGCTGGAAGCGGTGAAAGCGATCTAAGCCCCCCTCGACCTGCCGCGCCATCCGGTCTATCACCCGCGCTGACATGCCTAAGGCGGAGCGACCCGGTGCCCAAAACACTGACACAGATGGCGACAGAGGTTCTGACAACAGCGGACGGGCGGGCCAAAACCGCCCTGTCCAAAACCCATGCCGCCGCGTGGTTTGCCTCCCGCAAGGCCGAGGGTGAGCCGATCGAGATCGGCACCGCATCACCGCCCCTGTCCCCCGCGCGCCCGGACAAGCCCGCGCTGTTGTCTCCGCGCGAAGTACCCAAACGGAAACCGGGTACCGAGGCCGGGCGCATTGCCCTGCTACACGCGGTTGCCCATATCGAGCTGAACGCCGTCGATCTGCACTGGGACATCATCGCGCGCTTTGGCCATGTACCCATGCCCATCGGGTTCTATGATGACTGGGTGAAATGCGCCGAAGAAGAATCGCGCCATTTCGAGATGGTCTGCGATTGTCTGGAACAGATGGGCAGCCACTATGGCGCCCTGCCCGCCCATGCTGGCATGTGGCGCGCCGCCGAAGATACAGCCGAAGATCTGATGGGGCGGCTGGCCGTTGTGCCTATGGTGCTTGAGGCGCGGGGGCTTGATGTCACTCCTGGCATGATCGAGATATTCCGCAAGGCCAAGGCCGCGCAGGCCATCGCCGCGCTCGAAGTGATATATGCCGAAGAGGTCGGCCACGTCGCTTACGGCTCAAAATGGTTCCACTTCCTGTGTGGCCGCGAAAACGCCGACCCCAAGGATGTGTTTCACGCGCTGGTCCGGCGGTACTTCCACGGTGTTCTCAAGCCCCCCTTCAACGAAGAAAAACGGGCAGAAGCCGGGTTGCCCCCCGATTTCTACTGGCCCCTGACCGAAGACCTGCCTGCACCCGGAGACCTCTCGAACTGACACTTCTGCGTCATTTTCGGCAAAATCTCGCCGATCTTTGGGGGATTTCTGCGTCGTTTGCACTTGATTGGTCAACAAACTTGCCCGAACGCCGCTGCCGCTTTATGCAATCGGCGCAAGGGACGGCAGGCACTCACGACCGGTTCCGATCTTGGGGATGAAAGGTAGGGCGCGTGCGAACACGTCTGGCAATAAAACTGCACTCACTGCTTGAGAGGCATTTCCCGGAACGCCGGGTCTTTCTGAAATCCGACACAGACACAAAATTTATCCGGCTCAGTTCGGAAACTCAGGTCGTCGCAGTGGCCGGTGTTGCCGTCATGGTCGGATGGACAGCGGTTGCGACAGCCATACTGCTGATGGACAGCATCGGGGCCGGGAATTTCCGGGAACAGGCAAAGCGCGATCAGGCCATCTATCAGGAACGCCTGAACACCCTGTCGGCAGAACGCGATTCCCGTGCGCATGAGGCACTGGCCGCTCAGGACCGATTCAATGCCGCGCTGGACCAGATTTCCGCGATGCAGTCGGAACTGCTGGCCTCGGAAAACCGTCGCCGCGAGCTTGAGACAGGTATTGAAGTCATCCAGACGACATTGCGCGCCACGATGAAACAGCGCGAGGAGGCGCGCTCAGAGCTGGCCCAATTGAAACAGGACACCAGCGGATCCGATATGTATGCTGCGGTTTCCAGCGCCCCGGTGCAGATGGCCTTTATGACGGACGCCTTGGCGCGAACCGCCAAAGAACGCGACCTGATCGCCACCAACGCGCGGGACGCGCTGGAACAGCGGGACGATCTGGAACTGGAAATCCGTCTGATGCAGGAACGCAGCGACGAGATTTTCCGCCAGTTGGAAGAGGCGATGGTCATCTCGGTCGAGCCTCTGGACAAGATGTTCCGTCAGGCCGGAATGCCGACAGATCGCATCATCGAAGAGGTCCGGCGCGGATATAGCGGTATGGGCGGTCCGCTGACCCCTTTATCCCTTAGCACACGCGGCGAAGAAGACGAGCTTTCGCCCGAAGAAGTCCGCGCAAACACGTTGCTGCGCCAGATGGATCAGCTGAACCTGTACCGGATTGCGGCGGAAAAGGCACCCTTCGCCAGCCCGGTCAAAAGCGCGTTTCGCTTTACCAGCGGATATGGTCGCCGCCGCGACCCAAAAACCGGCGGTAGCCGGATGCACAACGGCACGGATTTTGCCGCAGCGACTGGCACCGATATTTTTGCGACCGCTGATGGCGTGGTCACGCATGCCGGTTGGCAATCAGGCTTCGGACGCCTTGTGAAAATCAAGCACGCGTTCGGAATTGAGACACTTTATGCTCATAACACCAAGATCAACGTAAAGGTCGGCCAAAGGGTCTCGCGCGGGGATCATATTGCTGATATGGGTAACACCGGACGGTCCACCGGCACGCATCTGCACTACGAGGTGCGCGTGAACGGAAATCCCGTAAACCCAATGACTTACATCAAGGCTGCGAAAAATGTTTTCTAAAAGCAAAATCAACGAGCCCGCACCCAAAGCACCCGAGGCGGCCAAACCAGCCGCTCCGGCGACCCCAGCGGCTCCTGCTCCGGCTGACGCGAAACCTGCAATGGCACCCAAACCCAAGCCGCCGGCCTCGGTTCTGTCCTCGGATCTGCACATCACCGGCAACATCAAGACCAGCGGTGACATTCAGGTGGAAGGCACTGTCGAAGGCGACATCCGCGCCCATCTGCTGACCATTGGTGAATCGGCAACGATCAAGGGCGAAGTCACCGCAGATGACGTTGTGATCAACGGTCGCATCGTTGGCCGCGTGCGTGGTCTCAAGGTTCGCCTGACCTCGACCGCCCGTGTCGAAGGTGACATCATCCACAAGACCATCGCCATTGAAAGCGGCGCGCATTTCGAAGGCTCGGTTCAGCGTCAGGACGACCCCCTGAACCCCGGCCGCAGCGCCAAAGCGGGATCGAACCCGGCGGCAGAAGTCAAGCAGTAAGCAGACTGCATTTTATGTCAGGACGTCGTGGGGAAACCCGTGGCGTCTTTTCTTTTGCGTGCCCGGTTGATCCGGGTTTCCCGTTTTCGTCCCTATCTGATCACGCTACAGTCGATCCATGTTGCTTTTTCTGACGGTTGTCGCGCTGATCGCTGGCGCTGCGGCCTTTCACTTCTGGTCGAAAAGACAATCCCGCCTGACCTTGCTGGCCACGTCGCTGTCCCGGCACCAGCGCGATATTGTGAACGCTCAGGTGCCAATTATCCGGAAACTGCCCAAAGACCTGCGCGGGGCGCTGGAAGGAAAGATCAACCTGTTTCTTGATCAGGTCGATTTCGTCGGCTGCGACGGGCTGGACGTCACCGAAGACATGCAGGTGTCGATTGCCGCGCAAGCCTGTCTGCTCGTGGTGAATACGGACCAGTGGTATGACAACCTGACGACCATTCTGGTTTACCCCGGTGCCTTCAAGTCAAAACAGCGCCGCCACAGTGGCTATGTCGTCACTGAACAGGAAATCATCCGCAGCGGGGAAAGCTGGAACCGTGGCCCCGTGATCCTGTCTTGGGCCCACAGCCAGCGCGGAGCCCTGAATGATCACGATGGCCGGAACGTCGTCTTTCACGAGTTCGCGCACCAGCTTGATGACCTCTCGGGCGCAACCAATGGTGTTCCCGTGCTCAGCAATAGCCAAAGCTTTGGCGAATGGGAAACCGCCTTTCTGAACGGTTACAAGACACATGTTCACGCCGTGGAAAACGGAAAACCTACAGTGATCGATCCCTACGGCGCGGAAGGGCACGAAGAGTTCTTTGCCGTTTCGGTCGAAGCGTTCTTTGAACGTCCACATGCACTGAAATCCTCTGACCCGGCAATCTATGAACAGCTGTCAAAGCTTTTTCATCTTGATCCCGCTCAATGGCACAGCGGTCCGTTCTGACCCGATTGAGGAAGCGTCGAAAAAAATTCCCCGTTCGCAACAATTTAACATAAGCTAATTCTTGAATTACGGTTAACCTCATTATTGGGCGGAGGATTTTCTATGTCATCGAAACTACTTGCCGAGTTCTTCGGCACGTTCTGGTTGGTTCTGGGGGGCTGCGGCAGTGCCGTTCTGGCGGCTGGTGTGGCAGATGTCGGCATCGGCTGGCTTGGTGTTTCCTTTGCCTTTGGCCTTACCGTTTTGACGATGGCTTACACGGTCGGCCCAATTTCGGGCGGGCATTTCAACCCGGCCGTCAGTTTGGGCCTGATGATTGGAGGACGGTTTCCGGCCAAAGACCTTCTGCCTTATTGGGTTGCACAGGTCATTGGCGCAATTGCCGCCGCAGTGGTTCTGTACCTGATCGTCAGCGGGGCACCCGATTTCGCTGGTGTCGGTGGGTTTGCGTCAAACGGGTATGGTGAGGCCTCACCACAGGGATATTCGTTGATGTCGGCTTTGATCATCGAAATCGTGATGACCGCTTTCTTCGTTCTGATCATTCTGGGCGCGACGTCGGAAAAGGCACCCGCAGGGTTCGCTCCGATTGCCATCGGTCTGGCGCTGACCCTGATCCACCTGATCTCAATCCCAGTGACGAATACCTCCGTCAACCCGGCGCGCTCAACCGGCGTTGCCCTGTTTGCCGACGGCCCTGCATTGGCTCAGCTCTGGCTGTTCTGGGTAGCCCCCCTGATTGGCGGCGCAATCGGCGCTTTGATCTGGAAAGCAATGTCCTCGGATGACTGATCCGCGCGGGAAAGGTAATTATCCCGATTACTGAAAAACACGGTATCCTTCCGCCTAACCTGGCTTGGTTACGGCCTTTGGTTCAACGGGAGGATACAATGAAGACATTAACCACAGCATTTTTCCTAAGCTGCGCCGCGACGGCAGGCTGGGCCGAAGACAAATGGCTGAGCATCCCGCTAGCCCCCCAGATGCCCGCCGCCACCGAAGCGGGCACGGCAGAGATCAACGGCATCGACATGTATTACGCCACGTATGGCGATGCGGGCGGCACGCCGGTTCTGATGATCCACGGTGGGCTTGCCCATGGCGATGTCTGGGCCGCGCAGATTGCTGACCTGTCCCAGGACCACAGGGTAATCGTGGCGGATACGCGCGGGCACGGACGATCCACCAACGATGGCAGCCCCTATTCCTACGCGTTGTTGTCGCTGGATTATCTGGCGCTGCTGGATCATCTGGGTGTCGATCAGGTGCATCTGGTCGGCTGGTCCGACGGGGCAAATATCGGGTATTCAATCTCGACCACCAACCCGGATCGGCTGGCCAGTCACTTTGCCCATGCAGGCAATGTCACACTGGATGGGATCGATCCTTCGGTGGAAACCAACGAGGTGTTTGGCACTTATGTAGGCATGATGGCCCAAGATTATGCGGCCATGTCCCCGACTCCTGACGGGTTCGAAGCATTTCTTGGCGGCGTTGCAGCCATGTGGGGCACCGAAAAACCCGGCGGGCTTGAGGCGCTGTCATCGATCACCGTCCCGACACTTGTGGTTCAAAGCGCACATGACGAGGCCATTCTGATGGCGCATTCACAAGCAATTGCTGACGCGATTCCGGGCGCCAAGTTGCTTGTTCTGGATGATGTCAGCCACTTCGCATCTTTTCAGGATCCCGGTGCCTATACCCGTGCCATCCGCGATTTCATCGACCAATAGGCCAAAGAAAAAGCCCGGCGCTTGAGCCGGGCTAAATCATCTTATTCGGTAACGGTAACTTTTTTCATCACATCCGGTGCACCGATGATCGCACCGTTCTGGCCTTCGCCCCGCTTGATCGCGTCGACCACATCCATACCGTCGGTCACCTGACCAACCACGGTATACTGGCCGTCCAGAAACGGGCCGGGGGCGAACATGATGAAGAACTGCGAATTGGCCGAATCCGGATCGCTTGACCGGGCCATGCCGACAACACCCCTGTCAAAACTCACGTCCGAGAACTCGGCAGGCAAATCCGCGCGATCCGACCCGCCGCGCCCGGCATAACGCATGTCGAAGCCGTCTGCGCCCGAGTTGCCGTATTGCACGTCGCCGGTTTGCGCCATGAAGCCATCGATTACGCGATGAAACACGACGCCGTCATACTGACCGTCAGCAGCCAGAGCGGTGATCTGTTCCACATGCTGGGGTGCCACATCTTCGAACAGGTCGATCGAGATTGTGCCATTGGCCCCTTCCCCTTCGACCTCGATCTGCAAACCGCTGGCCAGCGCCGGGCTTGCCAGCAAGGCAAAAGCCGCAGCCAGTTTATGCATCTGCGGCCACCTTGACGCTGATCATGCGGTCCGGGCTTGCAGGCGGCTCGCCGCGTACAATCGCATCGACGTGCTCCATCCCGTCGATGACGCGGCCATAGACCGTGTACTGACCGTTCAGGAAGTGATTGTCCTTGAAGTTGATGAAGAACTGCGAATTGGCCGAATCCGGGTTCTGCGAGCGCGCCGCGCCCAGCGTGCCGCGATCATGGGGCAGCTTGGAAAATTCTGCCGGAACATTCGGCAGCGACGAACCGCCGGTGCCCGCCATGCGCAGGTTGAACCCGTCTTCCATATCGCCATGCTGCACGTCGCCGGTTTGCGCCATGAAACCGTCGATCACACGGTGAAAGGCCACATTGTCATATTCACCGCCACGGGCCAGTTCCTTCATCCTCGCACTGTGCAAAGGCGCTACATCCGGCAGCAGCTCGATGACGACATTGCCGCCTTTCAGCTCGATGATGATTGTGTTTTCGGGGTCTTTGATCTCGGCCATGAGGCCCTCCTGTCGTTTATCTTGCGCAAATACCTATGACGCACGCGTGCGAATGCCAAGTGACGCATTGACCTGAGGGCAAAATGCAGGAAAAGAACCGCCTAAATCGGTTGCCAACGACAAGGATCGCACAATGGGCTGGAAAACACTGGACGATATGGACCTGAACGGCAAACGCGTGCTGGTGCGTGTGGACATCAACGTGCCCGTGGTTGACGGTGTTGTGACCGACGCCACCCGTATCCAAAGGATCGTCCCCTCGGTACGCGATATTCTGGCCGCTGGCGGCAAACCGATCCTTCTGGCTCATTTTGGCCGTCCCGGTGGCGAACGGCGTGAAAGCCTGTCACTGAAACAACTGGTTCCGACTTTGGAAAGCGCTTTTGGTGCCAAGGTTCTCTTTGCCGCCGATTGCGTCGGGGCCGAGGCGGAACTGGCCGCCGGTGCCTTGCAACCCGGTCAGGTCCTGCTGCTCGAAAACACACGCTTTCACGCGGCCGAAACCAAGAACGACGCCGATCTGGCCGCTGGCATGGCCAAGCTGGGCGATGTCTATTGCAACGATGCGTTTTCAGCCGCGCACCGCGCCCACAGCTCGACCGAGGCCATCGCCCGTCTGCTGCCCGCCTGTGCGGGCCGTCTGATGCAGGCCGAGTTGCAGGCGCTGGAAAGCGCGCTGGGTGCGCCCAAGCGCCCGGTAACGGCGGTTGTCGGCGGCGCCAAGGTCTCGACCAAGCTGGAACTGCTGGGCAATCTGATCGACAAGGTCGATTATCTGGTGATCGGTGGCGGTATGGCGAACACATTCCTTGTCGCCCAAGGCATCAGCGTTGGCAAATCACTGGCTGAAACCGCAATGAAGGACACCGCAGCCGAAATTCTGGCCAAAGCCGAAAGCTCGGGCTGCCAGATCGTCCTGCCGCGTGACATTGTGGTGGCCGAGAAATTCGAAGCCAACGCACCCCACAAGGTTCTGCCAGCCGACCAGTGCCCCGAGGATGGCATGATCCTGGACGCGGGGCCGGAAAGCGTCACCGCGATTACCGCGATTTTCGACAAAAGCCAGACCCTGATCTGGAACGGCCCGCTGGGCGCGTTCGAGCTGGAGCCGTTCGACACGGCCACCAATGCCGCGGCCCTGAAAGCCGCAGCCCTCAGCCGGTCGGGTCAGCTGATCTCGGTCGCGGGTGGCGGTGACACGGTTGCGGCGCTGAATGCGTCGGGGGCAGCCAAGGATTTCACCTATATCTCGACCGCAGGCGGTGCATTCCTTGAATGGATGGAAGGCAAAACCCTGCCCGGTGTCGCTGCGCTGGAACAATAATCGGCACTGACCGCATTTGGCCGCTTGTCACGGTTCATGGTATAATCCCCTATTTGAATGGGGGATTATACAATGAGGTCATTATACCTGTTCGTCCTTCTCGCGATGCCGTGGCCTGCAACAGCACAATCCAGCTGCGGTGGCCAGACACAGCTTGATGCAAATTTCTGTGCCAAGGAACAATGGGAAGCTGTTGACCGCGACCTCAACCGATTGTGGAAACAGATCAAGCCGGTCGCTGATGCACGTGGCAACGGCGATGCCCTTCTGGATGAACAACGTGCGTGGCTAAAGGCGCGGGACGCCACTTGCGACAAGGAACTATCCGGCGGCGGCAGCGCTGCGCCCATGTTCTACTGGACCTGTATGAAAGAGCAGACGCGTGCAAGAAATCAGCAGCTTCAGTCCTGGCGCTGAGCTTTGACCGGGACGCACACGAAATACTGATGAAAAAACCGAATCAGGGGATTCACAACCCGAATCGCCTGTGACATAGTGCGATCAGAGGCTCGGAAAGAGCCCGTTATTGAGGCAAGTTTTCATACGGCGGTAAACAGAGTGTCCCGTTCCCATCGACCCGGTTTGGGTGCAGTTCTCTTCTTCTCGGTGGCTTTCATGCTGGGTGTGTATTTCACCTTTGCCGCCGTTCAGGGGGATTACGGCCTGTTTCGGCGGGTCGAAATTGCGGCGGAACGGGACGCTCTGTCACGCAGTCTGGAAAAACTGAATGTCGAAATCGCCGAGATGGAAAACCTGACACGGCGTCTGTCCGACACCTATCTGGATCTGGACCTGCTGGACCAGCAGGCGCGCTCGGTTCTGGGCATGATCCGGTCGGACGAAATTGTGATCCGCTGATCAAGGACCCTTTTCAGAAAAAGCAACTCAGGCCCGGCGTTTCGGCCAGGATGCGCCGCGCCGAACGCTGCGTCACATTTCCCCTCGCCAGAAAGCCCCAAATGCTTTATGAGATAGTTTAACGCTAAACTATCTGTCCGAAAGGGGGAGATCGCCACGATGGCTGCGCGAAAAACCACAAAGAAACCAAATGTTTCTGCGGAAGAACTCCAGACATACTACCGCGAGATGCTGCTGATCCGCCGATTCGAGGAAAAGGCCGGTCAGCTTTATGGCATGGGCCTGATCGGTGGGTTCTGCCACCTTTATATCGGACAAGAGGCCGTTGTTGTCGGGCTCGAGGCCGCCGCAGAGGAAGGCGACAAGCGCATCACCTCATATCGCGACCACGGTCACATGCTGGCCTGCGGAATGGATCCGGGCGGCGTTATGGCCGAACTGACCGGGCGCATTGGTGGCCTGTCCAAGGGCAAGGGCGGCTCGATGCACATGTTCTCGAAAGAAAAGCACTTCTATGGCGGGCACGGTATCGTCGGCGCGCAGGTTCCGCTGGGCGCGGGGCTGGCTTTTGCCGACAAGTACAAGGAAAACGGCCGCGTGACCTTCACCTATTTCGGGGACGGTGCTGCGAACCAGGGTCAGGTGTATGAGACCTTCAACATGGCGGCCATCTGGGGCTTGCCGGTGATTTTCGTGATCGAGAACAACCAATACGCCATGGGCACCGCTCAGTCCCGCTCGACCTCGACCAAGGACATCTTCCATCGCGGCGAGGCGTTCGGCATTCCGGGTGAGATCGTCAACGGCATGGATGTGCTGGCGGTCAAGGAAGCGGGTGAAAAAGCTGTCGCGCACTGTCGCGCAGGCAAAGGCCCCTATATCCTGGAAATCAAGACCTACCGCTATCGCGGCCACTCGATGTCTGACCCGGCCAAGTACCGTACCCGCGAAGAGGTTCAGAAGGTCCGCGAACAAAGCGACCCGATCGAACATGTGCGTGAGCTGCTGCTGACCGGCAAGCACGCGACCGAGGATGACCTGAAAGCGATCGACAAGGAAATCAAGGAGATCGTCAACCAGGCCGCCGAATTCTCGAAAGAAAGCCCCGAGCCTTCGGTCGAAGAGCTCTGGACTGACATTTACGCCTGAGAGGACGAATAAGACATGGCAACCGAAATTCTCATGCCCGCCCTTTCCCCCACGATGGAAGAGGGTACGCTGGCCAAATGGCTGGTCAAGGAAGGCGACACCGTATCCTCGGGCGACATCATGGCCGAGATCGAGACCGACAAGGCAACGATGGAGTTTGAGGCCGTCGATGAAGGCATCGTCGGCAAAATCCTGATCGCCGAGGGCACCGAAGGGGTCAAGGTGAACACCCCTATCGCAGTGCTGGTCGAAGAAGGCGAAGACGCCTCGGCCCTGCCCACAGCAGCCCCCGCAGCCGCAGCAGCCCCCGCAGCCGCAGCAGCCCCCGCAGCCGCAGCGGCGCCCGAGGCCGCCCCCACAGCAGCCCCGGCCCCGGCTCCTGCCGCAGCAGCCCCCGCTGCTCCGGCGGTGGACCTGTCACCCGACTGGCCCGCGGATGCCGAGATGAAGTCCGAAACCGTGCGCGAAGCCTTGCGCGATGCAATGGCCGAGGAAATGCGCGGTGATGAAAACGTCTATCTGATGGGCGAGGAAGTCGCTGAATATCAGGGGGCCTATAAAATCTCGCAGGGCCTGCTGGATGAATTTGGCTCCAAACGCGTGATCGACACCCCGATCACCGAACACGGGTTTGCCGGTATCGCGGTGGGTTCGGCCTTTGGCGGTCTGAAACCGATTGTCGAGTTCATGACCTTCAACTTCGCCATGCAGGCGATTGACCAGATCATCAACTCTGCGGCCAAAACGCTTTATATGTCCGGTGGTCAGATGGGGTGCCCCATCGTGTTCCGGGGGCCCAACGGGGCCGCGGCCCGCGTGGCCGCACAGCACAGCCAGGACTACGCCGCTTGGTACATGCAGATCCCCGGTCTGAAGGTCGTCATGCCTTATTCGGCTGCTGATGCCAAAGGTCTGCTGAAATCGGCCATCCGCGACCCCAACCCGGTTGTGTTCCTGGAAAACGAAATCCTCTACGGTCGCTCTTTCGAAGTGCCGCAGGTGGATGACCTGACCATTCCTCTGGGCAAGGCCCGCATCTGGCGTGAAGGCTCGGACGTGACCATCGTCAGCTTTGGCATCGGCATGCAATACGCGCTGGAAGCTGCTGACAAGCTGGCCGAAGACGGCATCAGCGCCGAAGTGATCGACCTGCGCACCATCCGCCCGATGGACACTGGCGCCATCATCAATTCGGTGATGAAGACCAACCGGCTGGTGACAGTGGAAGAAGGCTGGCCGCAGGGGTCCGTCGGCAGCTATATCAGTTCGGTCGTGATGCAGGAGGCGTTTGATTACCTCGACGCACCGGTCATCAACTGCACCGGCAAGGACGTTCCGATGCCCTATGCCGCGAATCTCGAAAAGCTGGCCCTGATCACCACGGATGAGGTGATCGCCGCTGTCAAACAAGTGACCTACCGGTAAGGAGCGACAGACAGATGCCTACAGAAATTCTGATGCCCGCCCTGTCCCCGACGATGGAGGAAGGCACGCTCGCCAAATGGCTGGTCAAGGAAGGCGATACCGTCTCCTCCGGTGACCTGCTGGCCGAGATCGAAACCGACAAGGCCACGATGGAGTTCGAGGCCGTTGACGAAGGCACCATCGGCAAGATCCTGATCCCCGAGGGCACCGAAGGGGTCAAGGTCAACACCGCCATCGCGGTTCTGCTGGAAGACGGCGAAAGCGCCGATGACATTGGCACGGCTCCGGCTGCTGCACCGGCGGCTGCCCCCGCAGCCGTCGCGGGCAACGAGGCTGCCGCGCCAGCGGCACCCGAGGCGCCCGCCCCTGCCCCGGCCGCTCCGGCCAAGGCTGATGGTGGTCGGATTTTTGCCTCGCCTCTGGCCCGCCGGATTGCTGCGCAAAAAGGTCTCGACCTGACGCAGATTGCCGGTTCCGGCCCGCACGGTCGCATCGTCAAGGTTGATGTCGAAGGCGCAACTGCCACCGCTCCGGCAGCAGCTCCTGCCACTGCTCCCGCCGCCGCCGCGCCCTCGGCTGCCCCTGCAGCTCCGTCTGGTCCATCGGCGGATATGGTCGCGCGGATGTACGAAGGCCGCCCGTACGAGGAAATCAAGCTCGACGGTATGCGCAAAACCATTGCCGCACGCCTGGGCGAGGCCAAACAGACCATTCCGCATTTCTACCTGCGCCGCGATATCAAGCTGGATGCGCTGTTGAAATTCCGTGGTCAACTGAACAAGCAACTCGAAGGCCGTGGCGTCAAGCTCAGCGTCAATGACTTCATCATCAAAGCCGTAGCCAATGCGCTGCAACAGGTTCCGGCCTGTAATGCCGTCTGGGCAGGTGACCGGGTGCTGCAACTGAAACCGTCAGATGTGGCTGTTGCGGTCGCAATCGAAGGCGGGTTGTTCACGCCGGTCCTGCAAGACGCTGACATGAAATCCCTGTCAGCCCTTTCGACCGAGATGAAAGACCTTGCCGCCCGCGCCCGCGAGCGCAAGCTGGCTCCGCATGAATATCAGGGCGGCACCTTTGCCATCTCGAACCTGGGCATGTTCGGCATCGACAATTTCGACGCCATCGTGAACCCACCCCATGCCGGAATTCTGGCCGTCGGCACCGGCGTCAAGAAACCGGTTGTCGGGGATGATGGCGAGCTGACCGTGGCAACGGTGATGTCTGTCACCATGTCGGTTGACCACCGTGTCATCGACGGCGCGCTGGGGGCCGAGTTGCTCAAGGCCATTGTCGACAATCTTGAAAACCCGATGGTTATGTTGGCCTGATCACAATAAACGCCCTCGCCAGAAAGCAATTCTGGCGAGGGCACATATTTTATGGTGCTGAATTGAGCCCCCGTGATCGGCGAACCGATTGCCCGGCACTGGCGCCATCCCCACCTTCTTCCTGCGGATGCTGAACGAAGAAAGGTGCGCGATGTTCCTACGATCCCTGATCCAAATCCTGTTCGTCTTTGTACTACTCGCTGGGGCGTCACCTGATGCGGTATCCGCAAAGCCCAACAGCTATCCCGGCGAGAATTCGAAGTTCAATTCGAACGATCCCGCCGTCATCGCGCGTCAGAAAGCCGAGCAAAAACAGCGCAGGGAAATGCGCAGGCAAAAGCGGGAAGACAGGCGTCGCGAGCGGTTGGAAAGGCGCAACAACCGCTCGGACTGAAACCGTTTACTGATCTTTGCCCAGCATGTGATCCATCGAGATCGACGGCTGATCGCATCCGGCCTCGCCCACGATCTTGGCCGGGATACCGGCAACGGTCTTGCACGGCGGAACGTCCTGCAACACCACCGAACCGGCGGCGATACGACTGCAATGGCCGACTTTGATGTTGCCCAGCACCTTTGCCCCGGCCCCGATCAGAACACCGTCTCCGATTTTGGGATGGCGGTCTTCCTCTTCCTTGCCGGTTCCGCCCAGCGTCACCGAATGCAGCATCGACACATTGTCTCCGACCACGGCGGTTTCACCGATGACGATGGAATGGGCGTGGTCGATCATGATCCCCTTGCCGATCCTCGCGGCCGGGTGAATATCGATGCCGAAAATCTCCGACGATCGCATCTGGAAGAAATACGCCAGATCATAACGCCCTTTGCGCCACAGCCAATGCGCGACGCGATAGGCCTGCATGGCCTGATAGCCCTTGAAATACAGAATGGGCTGCAACAACCGATGGCAGGCCGGATCACGCTCATAAACCGCCATCAGATCGGCGCGGGCGGCTTCCAGCAAACCGGGATCGTTTGCATAGGCCTCGTCCACGATCTCGCGCAGCACCATCATCGACATTTCGTTCGAACACAGCTTGGCCGCGATCCGATAGGACAGTGCACGCTCAAGGCTGCGGTGATGCAGGATACAGGCGTGTACAAGCCCGCCCATAAGCGGTTCTGTCTCGACGGCTGCTTGGGCCTCGGATGTGATACGGTTCCAGACCGGATCGACCGGTGTCACGGGGCTGCGTTTTTCAAACATAGCTTTTGATCCTTTGCTGCGCCTAGAATGCCATTTAGTGGCAAAAAGGCCAAACGCAAACCCGTGATCCGCGATACAACGAAAATGAATGAGTCCGAGCGCGCATATTTTGAAACACGAATTCACGAGCGTCTGGCCGAACTGGATCAATTGTCCGCATCAGGCCAGCAGGCTCAGGCCGTTGTTGAACTGGATCAGCAGGCGGTTGGTCGGCTCAGCCGCATGGATGCGTTGCAAAACCAGGCGATGGCAAAGGCGCAACAGGTGAATCGCAATGTAGAAACCCGCCGCCTTCAGGCCGCGCTTATGCGGCTGGACGAGGGGGAATACGGGTATTGCGAGGATTGCGGCGACCGTATTCCCGATGGGCGATTGTCTCTGGATCTGGCTGCCAGCAAATGCGTCAGCTGCGCGACCGGGTGATCAGAAACTCGGCAAGATGGTGCAAAACCAGCGAAAAACACTGACAATATTGCAAATCGTCAAACCCCGGCTCATCGGCCAGCACCCTGTTGCGCGCAACCGCCATCAACGATCCGTTGCCGTAAACCGGATGCAGCCGACCCGTGCGCGCGCGGTGATTGTCGGCCAGTTCCGCCTCATGGATCATCCGGACGCATAAGCGGGTCCGCTCTGGCGGCGGCGCCGCCAACAAGGCGCGCGCCGCGGCACTTACATCTCCGTGCAATAGCGGTCGCATCGGGCCGCTTACCTGACAACCAGTCGCGCCATCGCACCGGGGCCGTAAATGGCCGACACCTGCGCAATCCCGACCTCATATGACCCGGTCAGACCATCTGCCGCCTTCAATGCCGCCGAATAGGACCACCCTGGCAGGGATGTCATCTCTTCACGGACAAGGGTTCCCCCAGCAAAGACGCGCACAAGATAGGATTCGCTTTCCTCGCCCAGCGGAACCTCCAGCCCTGACCAGTCATCCCCATCCAACCGGGTGCGCCGCACCCAGGTCAGGTGCTCGCCGGTTGCGTCGGATCGCACCCGAAGGTGAACCGGGGAAAACGGGCGCAAACCATTGCCGTCGAATGAGGCGATCAGGTGCTGGTAAGCCGGATCATCGTAACCACGGGTCGCCGGGCCGATGCGATAGTGTTTGGCCAGCCCCCGCTCGTTGCGCAACAGGTTGGTCTGCTGCACCTGATCGTTCAGCACCACGAATATGGACCCGTCCGGCCAGACATCCGGCATCAGGGCATCCGACCCCAACTGGCCCCTCAACCGCCCGGACAACGCGTAAACGCCGGGGGACTCAAGCGTGGCATCCGAGAACTGGAACACCTCCCAGTTGCCGGGTGTTCCGTCGCCGATGGCCGCCAGATTGACACCGTTCAGAACCGCGCCACGCGGACGCGATTCCAACTGACCGGCCAACAGCCGCACCGTCACCGCCGGGCCTTCGTCCCAGACGCCGATACTGGCGCGCCTCAGCGGCGTTTCGGTCACGCCCACAATGGCCTGACCGGGGATCACATCACTCAGGCTGTACCCCTCATCGGTTGAGGAGGAATAAACCGTCGCGGCCCCCGGCCAGGGATCAGCGGTCACCGCAAGATAAGGTGCATGCGGGACCTCTGCCCCGGTGATCAGCGGCAGGTCCAGAAACACCGGCAGCACGGGAACGGGCGCGGCATAGGGTCTGACAACCGCCGGGTCGTCGCGCAATTGCGATGCCTTATACACGCCCTGTTCAACCCGAACCGCCTCGACCAGTTGCAGATCGGCCGATTCCAGTCGGTCAATCCGGTAAAGGGGGCTGTTTTCGGTTTCTGACAACCGCACCAGATCACCTGCGCCCAGATGCAGCAGCGATGGCGGCAAGGCAAACCGCACCGTATCGCGGGAAACACGGGCCTCGCTCAACCAGCGCTCAGCCGTTTGCCGACCTTCGGTGCGTGTCATGGACAACGGCATCTCGTTGACCGAGACAGAATGCGTGCTGTCCTCGGGCAGAACTGCCTCTTCCGCAACCAGATCGTGATCCGCATCTGACTGGACAAAGCGCAGGCGCACGCGGCCCGTCATCTCGGCCTCAGCTTCACGCCGGTGTTCAACCGTGCCATCCAGATCACCGCTGATCGCCAGATGATCGGGGTTCAGGGCAATCGCGCCATAGCCATCCCGCATCTGAAAGCGCAAGATGCCGTTCCGTTCGATCGCGTCGAACCCATAGCGCAGCATCAGCGGTTGCAAAGCCGACCGCGCATTTGTCACATCTTCGATGACATATCCCCGAACCACACCGTAAAGCCCGGAAACATCGATATCCGTCACCCCTGCCGCATGGCATATTTCAGTCACGACCGAGGCCAGCGTGCGCGAACCGGACCGGCCGTTCAGCCAATGCCCCCGGTCATAGTTTGCCCCATCATCCCACTGGCTTCGCAGATTTGGAAAGGTCGGAAACGGGCGGGTATCCCACGCCCAGACATAGGCATTCGCCAGGTCCAGCATTGGTCGGCCATAGACTTGCGACACCGGGTTGACGTTCGGGTCGCTCCAATATCCAAGGGTCGCCGCCAGGTACTGGACCTGAATGAAATCGTCACGCAGCCCGTTTGAATATGCAGGCAACAGCGATTCAGACGATTTCGGGTCCAGAAACTTGTTCGGCTGGTTCGTGCCCTTGTCGATTGCCGCACATCCCAACTCGGTAAACCAGATCGGCTTTGATCCGGGCACCCAGTCGGTCGGATTGGGCTGACGAACGCCACCGATCCGCTCGTGATGCAGATTTGACCACCAGCCGCGCAGGTCCTTGTAGCGCCAGACCCATGGCTCATCATGCTCTTGATCTTCGATGGGCGTTCTGATCTGTGCCTCGGCCTCTTCCGGCGCGGCATAATACCAGTCGTACCCCTCGCCCCCCTCGATATTGCCGCGCAGATACCCAAGGTCGTAGACCGACGGCGCACCTGCCTCGGCGTCCACGTGGTTTTCTCCATCACGCCAGTCGGACAAAGGCATGTAGTTGTCGATGCCAATGAAATCGATGTTGTCATCCGCCCATAACGGGTCGAGGTGAAAATACCTGTCTCCGCTTCCATCCGGCTGGTATCCGAAATACTCGCTCCAATCCGCCGCATAGCCGATCTTGGTGTCCGGGCCCAGAATCTGGCGCACCTCTGCCGCCAGCGCACGCAGTTGCGCAACGGCGGGGAACCCCGAGGCCCCGCGGATCTGGGTCAGGCCACGCATCTCGGACGAGATACAGAAGGACGACACCCCACCAGCCGCCTTGCACAACATGGCATAGTGCAGAATGAACCGGCGCAGGCCCCATTCCTGCGGGCCGGAGTATTTGACGATCTTCGTGGCCGGAACCGGACCATTGCCAAGCAAGCCGCCAAATGTGCCGCCACCGTTTACCCATTGCAGATCGCCAGGCCCGCGATCATCCGGCCGCCCGCCAAGCACCGGGCCTGAGCCGCTGGTGCCGCTGCCACCGCCGGTGTCCACCGGGGCGTCAAAACCTTCGTTGATCGTAAAATCCGCAGCACTTGCCGTCCCAAAGAACGCAGCCACCTGCGCGTCCGCCGCCGCGGTCTGATCAGCAGACCCTGCGCGCCCCGGCGCCACATCCAGCGTGATCCGTCCCCGCCAAGGCAGGTGGGGCTGACTTGTGGCCTCCGACCAGGGATCAGGCAGCCCGTTTCCCTGCAATTGCTCCATCAGGATGAACGGATAGAACATGACCCGCTTTCCCGACTGGTTGAGGTGTCGGATCGCCTCGACCACCGCCGGGTCTGCGGGTGTTCCGCCATAGACCGGGCGGCCGTCCTGCCGCGCGACCTGGCCCGCCGTGCTGCGGACCTGATCCGACACGATCCACGGCATGTTGCGGCTGTCCGTGCCACTCTGTTCAACCTTGGGCCGGATCGTGCATGCGCCGCATCTCAGATCGTCACCGAACCACGACACCACTAACGAGGCCGCGTCGCAATTTGGCAACTCGGTCTCCAGCGCACGGGTCGAGCTCACAAGATCCGATACACCGGACGCGGAATGCACATTGGCCGCCCAGCTTGTCCCGGATTGCGCATAATTCACCTGCGAACGGGCCAGCGCATACTCGCCCGTGCCGGGAATCATCGCCACGCCCCGCACGATCTGCGGCAGGGCGCTTGGGTAATCCGGCATGTCGCGCTGCGCGGGGCGCACCACCTCGAACGAGAACTGCGGCACCCGGTTGCCAAAACTCGCAAGCGGGAAATCCTCGATCACGACATAGGCTGTACCGCGATAGGCCGGCACCGTGCCCGCCCCTTCGATTGCTTCGATAAGGGGATCGGGCAACTGGTCTTGCGTGCCGTGATAGATGCGCATGTTCAACCCGGATCGGTCCTGTTCTTCCCCATCTGCCCAGATGCGCCCGACATCGGCGATCTCGCCTGCACCAACGGCAATGGCCAGCGAAATCGAATAGCTGTAGCTGACGGTGGTCACTTCGGGTGCCTTGGGTTTGCCTTTGCCGCCGCCTCCGCCGCCCTGCGTTTCACGGGTCTCGGTCTCAAGAAAGTCCGACGCCCAGATGACCTGACCGCCCACGCGCATACGCCCAAAGACAGTGGTCACCGGTGCACCCTCGCCGGTTTCCGTCAGCCTGAACCGGTCCATGCGGCCCGTTTCGACGACTTCGCTGCCACTGCCCATGACGGACTGGCTGAAGAACCTCTGGTCGATGACCCGCCCGACCGTCGCGCCAATGGCCCGACCGATGATCGCGGTGGACAGGCCCGCGACCGTTCCGCCGATTGAACCGCCCAGCGCCGCCCCGGCTGCGGAAAGAAGAATAGTAGCCATCAGAGCACCTCCAACGGGAATTCGAAACAGGAAACGACCCTGCGGCGCCATGGGCCGCTCAGCGCGTTCTCGACCACGCCATGACCGGAATAGGCGTGAATGAACCTCGGCTCGTGGCCTGCGACGCTGACGATGCCAAGATGTTTGGCCACGCTGCCATCGCGCATCCGGAACAGCAGCACATCTGCGACCGCGAAATCGCCGACCGGTTTTTCGACCAGATGCCGCCGCGCCGCCGCCCACATGCGTTCCTCGCCCTGCGGCTCGGACCAGTCCAGACTGTAGACCGGAACCGCCTCGGGCTCCTGCCCGATCACGGCGCGCCAGACGCCGCGCAGCAGGCCCAGACAATCCGTGCCCGCCCCCTGGGTCGAGGCCTGATGCACATAAGGCGTCCCCAGCCAGCTGCGTGCTTCTGCGACAATATCCTGCCTGTGTATCGTCACCTCAGGCTCCCTCCGCTGTTGGCTTTGCTCTGTTTGGGAACGGCCATCACCCAATCTTCGCCCGGAAGATCGGGAAAGCCCTGAAAGTTCAGCAGGTTGTTGAACTTCAAACGACAGGTCTCCATGCGTTTGTCGCACCCTGCCCGCAGCCTGACCATGTCACCCGGCACCAGGCTTTCCCCGAAACCGGACCAGAGCGTGATCTGCCGCCCGTCCGCCACCTGCCGGTCATGCTTGATTGATGACCAGAGCCCCTTCGCCGCTCCCGACACAACGTCAATCCTGCCGCGCTCGAACCAGCCGTCTTCGATGGTTGCCCCGCCCGCGACAAGCAGAACGGTTCCACCATCAAAACCGGTGACGGCGCCCTCAATCCAATAGCCGGGCGTATCCATGTCGAACCGACAGGTCCGGTCCCCCAAAACGGCAGTACAAGGCTTCTGATACACGCGCCCCAACGGGCGGTTCAGCAAATCGGTCAGGCCACGCAACTCGGCGTGGAATGCACCGCCTGCGCGCCGCAATTCCCCGATCGAGCCCCGGAACTGAAGGATGCGCTGATCCGGGTCGGCCCAGTTGACCAGCCACGCGCGCACTTCGGCCCCGTCGAACCGCCCCGCCTCGATATCCTCCTCGCGAATGGCCGCATCCGACAGCGCGCCCATGGCTTCGGTGTTGTCAATGGACAGGCCGGTGGCCTGCTCGATGGCCGCCGCCGTCAAACCGGTGCTGGCCCTGAACGTCAATCCGTCAAAGCCAAGTTCCAGATCATGATCGGTGAACCCGTATTCCTGACCATCCCGGCGTCTGATCGCCCAACACCGGCACACGGTGGTCATCCCGCTTTGCAGATGCGCGTGCAGGCCCTGTTCATCCACAGCCATCAGACACGCACCTCAACCACGGGAACGTTCGGCGCCTCTCCGGCCTGAAAACTGGCGACGCTGGTGTGGATCTTGTCGGTGTCAAACCGCACCGGCACATCGAATTCGAACCCGGCGGTGATATCCACCTCTTCCGGTGGCGGGTCGGCAAAGGTGATCCGGCCTGTTGCCAGATCAACCTCGAATTCCACGCCCTCCCGGATCTCATCCTGATCCAGCCCCAGACGCACCGTCCCAAGCACCGGCTTGACGATGGGGCGGGCATAGCTGACCCCGCCCGAGCTATAGGTCTTGATCAGCTGAAACTCGGTTCGCACACCGTTGCCGCGTGCGATAACCTGATCTCCGACATCGACATCCAACGTGGCCTTGCCGGATTTGAAATCCGACCAGTCCTTCCAGCGAAACCCGTACATCTGGCCCTGCCGCGCCTCGAAGAACGAGATCAGCGTCTCGATATCGTCCAGCGAGCGCATCCCCAGCCCCGCGTCATACCTGCGCCGGGAATGGGCCCAGGGCGTGTTGCGCTCTTCGAACCCGTTGGCCAGCGTCACAATATCCGTGCGCCGCTCGGGGCCCCCGACCGAGCCAAAGCTCAGGCTGGCGGGAAATCTCACCTCGTGGAAAGTCATCACCTGCTCCCTGATTTACCTGTTGCGATTGCCGCGCCCCAACGCACGGCTCATCTGTGCTGCAATCTGTCCCTGCGAGCGGCGGAACCCCTGCACATCCGGGGTCGTGATGTTCATCACCACATTCACCGAACGCCCACCGCCCTGCGTGCGCACGCCCAGCTTGCCGTCCGCGCCGCGCGCCAGCGGCATGATCGCCTCGGGGCCGGCCTCGCCCATCAGCCCGGTGCCGCCGCGCATCGGAAACATCGTCGGGCTGCTGACCACGCCGCCATTGGCAAACGGCATCACCCGGCCCTGGCTGAAACTGCCGCCATCGGCAAAGGGCAGAAGACCCTGCACCAACCCGCCGACCGAGTTTGCCAGCAATCCGCCAAAATGATCCGTCACCGGCTTGATCGCGGCTGCATAAGCCGTTTGGATCAACGAGTTCTTCAGCACATCCAGCGCGCCCGACAGGCTCATCCCGTCCAGAACCACGCCATCGAACGCCTTGCGCAAACCGCTGGACATGCCCCGTTCCAACGTGGCGACATCCTTGCCGGTTTCCTCGAACGCGGCGCTGATCCGCTTCATCTGGCTGTCAAACGCCGCGGCCATCGTCGCAGCATCACCCAGGGCATCGCCCAGCGCTGCCCCCCGCTCCTGCAAGTCGTCAAACCCGTCACGATCCGTCATCACGCTCTCCTTGTTGCTTGTCCGGGAAGGCGGCCAGCAGCGCGTCAAGGCCTGCCCGGTTCATCGCGGACATCCCGGCGCCCTGCCCCAGCATCAGCCGCAGTTCTGCCGGGGTCAGACGCCAGAACTGATCCGGCGTCAGCCGCAGCCCCAGAAACCCGGCCCGCATCAGGGCGGGCCAGTCAAACCCGCTCATGTCGTTTCCGGCACCATGAAGGCGCGGGCCAGCAGTTCGGCCGCCGCTTTGGCCGCAGCCATCGGGCCGCCCTCGATTTCGGCATGAAGCAGGTCGGCGCGGCTGGTATCCCGGCCCCCGCCCCGCAATCCGGCAACGATCAGCGCCAGCACGTCACTGCTGGAATACGCGCCACCCTCGAACCGCTGCACCAGCTCGACCAAGGATCCGGTGTTCAGCTCCTGCTCCAGTTCCGCCAAAGCGCCCAGCGTCAGCTTGAGCACCCGCCGCTCTCCATCGATGGTCAGTGCCACCTCGCCCGTCCACGGATTGGCCATGCGATTACAGCGCCGTAAAGCTCAGCGCACCGGCGCTTGCCATGCTCATCTCATAGGTCGCCTCACCGTTGTGCGAGCCTGCATATTCGATGCCCGTCACCTGAAACGCCCCCTCGACAATGCCAAAATCGGGGATGATCACCTGAAACGCCGGGGTCTCGCCGTCAAAGAACAGCTGCCGCGCGCGTTCGTCTGTACCAGCATCCTTGAACACGCCCGAGCCCGAGATCGAGGCCGATTTGACCCCCGCCCCCGACAACAGCTCGCGCCAGCCCCCCTGGCTTTCCAGGCTGGTGACATCCACGCTTTCGGCGTTGAAACTGATCCGCGTGGCCCGCAGGCCCGCAATGGTCTGGAACAGGCCCGTGCCGTTCATATCCACTTTGACCAAAAGGTCTTTTCCGTTCTGGGCAGCCATGTGCTCTCTCCGTTGATTGCTTAGTCGTCTTCCACGCGGGCGCGGAATCTCAGGTCGATCTGGCGGATGCTGCCGCCTGTCCCGGTTCGCCGGGCCGAGGCGCGCTCGAACCACAGCCCGACCAGATGCCCGCGGCTCAGAGCCAGCGGCGCATTGTCCAGCGCGTCACACACCGCCCCGGCCAGCGTCTTTGCCGCGCCAAACCCGGCGGCTTCGGACACCACCGAAACCGTAAAGCGGTGGATCGCACCCGCGCCCGACCGGTCCGAAGCGTCGCGGACTTCTTCCGGGCCCAATGTCACATAGGTCTGCGGAACCGTTCCCGTGGGCACCGCGTCATAGATCGCGCCACCGGACTGGCCGCTGACATCCGCATCCCCGGTCAGGTGCTGAAACACCGCCGCCTGAAGGGCGGCTGATACGCCATAACTCATGCCGCCACCTCTTCATCCGCGAAACAGGTCAGGTACTGACCGCGCGCGTCGCGCTCAGCCACGGCGCGGATGACGAAACGGCGATTGCCTTCGCGAAACCGCTGATCCGGCGCCGGGCGCATGGTCGACCCCTCGGGCGCGCCCCGCACCACGATGCGATACCCCACGCGCGAGACGGAAACGCCGGCGATCTGCCGTTCCGCGCCACTGCGCGCCGTGACCTCGGCCCACAGCGTTCCCAGCGCGGCCCATGCCTCGGTATATCCCCCGGCCCCGTCAGCGCTGCGCATCGGGGCCTCAAGGACCAGCTTGAGGTTCAGACGCGGCGTATTCATTGCACCACCCCCGCACCAAAGCGCACCATGCGATAGCGCTGGATCAGGCTGGTGACGCCAAACGGCATACACCCCGCGCCCAGCGCGGTCTCGTCCCGGTATTCGTAATAGTGCGCCGCCAGCAGCAGAACCGCCTGGCCCAGATCGGCGGGCAAACCGGCCCAATCCGTGGCCATCCCGGCCGTGAAGGAGATCTTCACCGCACCCCCCGTTGCAATCGCAGGCAGGGCCGACCCGACCGGCCGCACCCGCGGGCGCTGGCCATCGCGTTCCAGCCGATACACCGCCGCATCCGCGACGGTTTCAGAACCTGCAGCATCGGTCAGCGTCATGGCCAACACCGATGTCACCGGAGCAACCGGCAAAACCTCGCCCAACGGATCGCGCCAACCGCTCAGGCTCCATGAAAAGTCGCGCTCGATCAGAACCTTGCCGGTGCACGCCTCAATCGCGGCCATGGCCGCCCGCAGGAACCCCTTCAGCACCTCGTTCTGAACGTCATCCTCGGCAAAGCCCCTGCCCAGCCGCAGATGCGCCTTGAACTGATCCACCGGCAGCGCCGCATCCGCGATGGCGGTTTCTTCGATCAACATCATCCATTCACTCCGCAATCTCGGACCCCACCGGGGGCCTCAGTCAGGAAAATGACGGGCACGCGCCGCCCCACGTTGCTCGGACGGAGGGGAGCAGCTAGACAACGCGGGGGATCTCACCCCGGCCCGCGCCCGCCGCCCGAGGGGCCGATGGCCCCCCGGATTCGTCACCGCTTAGGCGATGCCGAATTTCACCAGCTTGATGGCTGCAAAGTCGCTCACATCGCCGCCCACACGCTTGGTCGCATAGAACAGGACATGCGGCTTGGCGCTGAACGGATCACGCAGCACGCGCAGATCGGGGCGCTCGGCGATGGTGTAACCGGATTTGAAGTCGCCAAACGCGATCGAGAAGCTGTCCGAGGTCGCATCCGGCATGTCCTCGGCAATCAGTACCGGATAGCCCATCAGGCGCGCGGGCTCACCGGCGGCCAGACCGTCCGACCACAGGAAACGGCCATCACTGTCCTTCAGCTTGCGGATCACACCCGCCGTTTTCGAGTTCATGACGAATGTGCCATTGACCCGGTATTGCGCGCCCAGCGCATAAACCACATCGACAATCGCATCCGCATCGACACCGCCATCGATGCCGGTGGCAACGTACCCCAGGCTGCCCCAGGACCAGGTGTCATCGGATACCGCCCGGTGGATCATCAGACCCTTGGGTTTGTCCACGCCGTCACCCGTGATAAAGGCCGCCGCCTCGGCACGGGCAAACTTGTCGGCGATCCGACCGGCCAGCCAGCCCTCGACATCGAACGCGCTGTCATCCAGCAAACGCTGCGAGGCTTTGGGCAGCGCGCTCAACTCGTGCAGCGGGATCGAGATGCGGTCGATCGACGGGGTTCCGGTTTCGGAAGTGGCCGAATTCTCATCTGCCCAGCCGGCACCGACATCGGTATGGTCGATCAGCACATCGAACGAATTCGCCTCGACATTCACCACCGACGCAATCGAACGGATTGACGCGGTTGCGTTCAGAACCGACTTGATCGTCTCGGCAGTCTGCGGATCGACCAGATACCCACCATCGCTGTTGACGGCGGTGGACAGCGATTTGCTCTCCATTTCCAGCCCGCGCAGCCCATCATCCTCGCCCGAGCGTACATAGGCGTCGAACGCCTTCTGGTGCGGGGCACCGTCCAGGGTCGAGGCCGCAAGATGCGGGCGCGCCGCGATAGTTGATTTACGATCCAGCATGGTCAGTCGCTCTTCTGTCTGTTGCAATTTGGTTTTAACTTCAGCCTTCAGGCCCTTGAATTCATTCACGAAGCCAGCCATCGCCTGCTTCACCTCCTGAACCAGGGGCGCACCCTCTCCGGTCAAGGCCGGGATCTCGGTCTTGCTCATCAGCATGTCCTGTTTTTGGGTGGGTTTGAGGCGCGCTAGGTCCGCGCCAGCTCCTGCCGGGCGTCGTTGAACACCTCGGCAATGCTGCGCCAGGTGTTCTCGGCATCGAGGTCGCTCCCCTTTGCCGCCACCCGCGCACTGGGCAGCATCGGGAAGGTCACAAGCGACACCTCCCACAGCTCCAGTTCGGTCAGGACCCGCTGGCCCTTGTCATTCTTCACGGCCCGTTTGGTGCGATAGCCGATCGACAGGCCATCCATCGCACCCGCCCGGATCAGCTCGGCCGCTTCCCGGCCTTTCTGGGTGCTTTCCAGCAGGCGACCCTTGACCCACAGGCCCTTGTCGTCCTCGCGCACCTCGTCCCAGACACCTATGGGTTGCGCCGGGTCGTGCTGCCACAGCATCTTGACCCGCTGACCCGCCTTAGCGAGCCCCTCAAGCGAGGCGCTATAGGCCCCGCGTTGCACCATGTCGCTGCCCTGATCGACTTGCCCGAACAGGCTGGCATAGCCTTCGATCACCGCATCCTCGGTCACTGACAGGATGTCACCGAACCCTGCGAACTTATGCTCCAAATCCATGAACTTCTCCATGTAACCCACTGAACTTATGGCGTTACCACCAGGAATGACTGAAACGCCTGCGCCAGGATCACTGCGGCCACACCATAGACCGTCAGCCACAGCCGTTTCTCCAGCCGCTCCATCATCTCTTCGATCTGATCCAGCCGCCTGCACAGATGCGCGTGCTGGATCTCGGCCACCCGCTCATGCGCGGCCAGACGTAGCCCCGGCGCGCATTCGAACGGCGGATACCCCTCAGCCATCGGCACGCTCCGGCAGCCCCAGCAATCTGCGTTTTTCCACATCGCTCAGGAATTCCGCCCGGTTGACCCGCGCCCATTGCGCATCCCTCTCGGCAGACAGGGCCGTTACCTGATCCAGATCGGGCTTCAGGATCAGATCCTCGCCGGTAAAGCCCGTCAGCCACTCCGACACCGCCGCCGCCACCCGCGTCACCAGAGGCAGCACGGTCAGGCGGTAAAACGCCCGGTTGGCCTCCTGATAGTTCGAATAGGTCGCGTCGCCCTGTATCCCCAACAGCATCGGCGGGACCCCAAAGGCCAGCGCGATCTCGCGGGCGGCGGCTTCCTTGGTCTTCTGAAACTCCATGTCTGAGGGGGAAAAGCCCATCGGCTTCCAATCCAGCCCCCCCTCCAGAACCATCGGCCGACCCGCATTGCGCGCCCCGCGATAGTTCTGCTCGATCTCGTCGGACAGGCGGCGGAACTGCTCCTCGGCCATCATTCCGTGCCCATCACCGCCTTTCCACACCAGCGCCCCCGAGGGCCGCGCGGCATTGTCCAGCAGCGATTTCGACCACCGCGAGGCGCTGTTATGCACATCAATCGCCGTCGCCGCCGCCTGCATCGGTGAGAACCCATAATGATCATCCTGCGGGTGGAACGTCTTGATATGACAGATGGCCTCGGCCGCGAACCGGTGCGTCTTGCCACCGACACTGTAATCATAGGCCTTGGGCCACCCATCCGCCCCCGGCACCACGCTCATCCGGTCCGAGCGCAGAACGTGCAGCTCAACCGGCAGCCCGTCCTCGGTCTGCACCGCCTCGACATAAGCATTGCCCGACAGCAGCAACTGCCCGAACAGGGCCTCCAGCATCTCTGCCCGCCCCTGCGCCGCATTCGGGCGTCGCAACAGGGCCAGGATCGGGTGCGCATCGAAACGCTGCCCCTGACCCTGCAATATCAAGGGCAGAGCCGCCGCCGATTCAGCAATCAGCTTGACCGACCGAAACCCCACCGGATTGCCCGAAAACCCCGTCCGCGTCAGAGACACCGTGTCCCGCGGGCTCCACGCCACGCGCCCGCCAGTCTGCCACGCCACCACAGGCCCCGTCGCGCTCGCCTTCGCCTCGGGCGCGCTGCCGGCCGATCCACGACGCAAGAAATCGAATACCATCTGTGCTCCTTTCTGCCGCCGCTCTGCCCGGCTTGTTGAAAGGAGTTATGACGGATAGAGGTTTAGGGCTTGGGAACGAGGCGTACGGGGGGTGGGCAACGGCTATCTCGACCGCCTGCTTCACGCCAACTTTGCATTGAGTTCAAATTTCCTCATTGCGGACGAAGCTGCCGAGATATCCGTTGGAACAAATGTCTGCTATCAGGTTAGATGACAACCAGCATCCTTTGAGTTGGCTAGAAAATCAAGGAGGTCATCATGAAGTGCAGCGCTTATATCGCAACAAGCGCAGACGGGTTTATAGCCCGGGCCGATGGCAGTGTTGACTGGCTCGAAACCTCCGGAGACCCGGAGGTCGGCATGGCCGAGGGCTACATCGACTTTGCGACCTACATTGCGACCATCGATTGCGTGATCATGGGTCGCAAGTGCATGGAAATGATCAGCAGCTTTGATCTGCCACCCGATCAGTGGCCCTACGGAACAACAAAGATTGTTGTGCTAAGCAAAACGGTTCAAACGCCACCAGACAATCTGAAAAACAAAATCGAACTGTATTCAGGCGACCTGGCCGCACTCTTGGACAGGCTTGAGGCTGAAGGCTATCAGAGTGCGTATGTTGACGGCGGCAAGACTATTCAGAATTTTATCAACCTCGGTCGACTTGACGAGATCACCATAACCCAAATGCCGATCCTGATCGGTGATGGAACACCATTATTTGGAAGAACTCTCCGAGATGTCACTCTAACTGATGCGCAGGCAGTTGCCTGCCCGAGCGGCTATATCCAGTTCCGCTATCGTATCGAAGAACGCGCCTTCGAAAGCTGACTTTTGCGTCTTGCGCAGCACCATTAGTACAGGATGCTTTCAGTCGTTCGCTATCTAGGTATAAAGTGAACAACCTCTCACAACGCCCTCACCCTCGGCCTTCTAAACACCCCCGCAGGCCCTACCACTAACTCATGCAACGCCCAGACCAGCGCGTCGACCCGGTCGGGTGAGCCCTGCCCTTCGAACCCGCGCGCGGTCATCTGGCACATCTGCTCCTCCAGCGCGTCCAGCCCGGCCACATGGGCCACCCGCCCCTGCTCGTACAGCGCTGCCACAGGCTCGGCCCGCGCGACCTTGCCGCGGGAGGCCCGCACAGCACGATAAGGGACCAGAGGGTCTACCTGCCGCACGACCTCTTCCACCAGTTGCCCGCCCTGATTGACCTCAGCCACCAGCCGTTCGGCCCCGAACTCATCCATCGCGTCAATCGCCGCCTGCGCCCAGCCCGCCGGGCCAACGCCCTGCACCGTCCGGTCAGCCAGCACATAGGCGCGCCAGTCCTCGGGCGGGCCTTGCACTTGCGCGCCAACCACCACGATCCCGCAGGCATCCGCGCCTGACCCGGACGTCACCGCCGGGTCAAGCGCCACGACGATACGGTCCAGCTCGGGCACTTGTGCGCAGCGCGCCGCCTCAAGCATAGAGCCTGTCCACAATGCCCCTTCGGCATCCGACAGCAACACCCCGTCCAGCTCCTGCCGCCCCAGCCGCGTGCCGGCATAGCGCGCGCGCACTTCCTCCAGAAACGACGCCGCCAGATTGGCCCGATTCGCCTCGGTCGGCGCATGGGTCTGCACGGTGGACGGCGACGCCAGCAAATCCTTCAGAACCTTCACATTGCGCGGTGTCGTGGTCACGCAGACCCGGGGCCTCTCGCCCAAACGCAGCGCAAATTGCAGCATGTCCCAGGTCTCGCCTGCTTTCTTCCACTTGGCCAGCTCATCCACCCAGGCCGCATCGAACTGCGGCCCGCGCAGCCCTTCGGGATCATGTGCCGAAAACGCCTGAGCCTCGGCCCCGTTGGGCCAGATCAGCTTGCGTTCCGATGCCTTCCACACGGGTCGCCGATCCGGGGGCGAGCATTGCAATATCCCGCTGTCGCCAAAGATCATCACGTCGCGCACCTGATCGAATGTTTCACCCACCAGCGCCACGCGGCACGCCTCGCCCTTGTCCAGCGGTTTCGGCCCCTCGACCATCGACCTTACCCACTCGGCCCCGGCCCGCGTCTTGCCCGCACCGCGCCCGCCCATGATCACCCAGGACCGCCAGTCGCCTTCGGGCGGCAATTGATGTGGCAGCGCCCAGAATTCAAACAGGAAAGGGAGGGCACACAGCCCCCCCTCCCCGATCTCACTCAGAAATCTCTCCCGCACTGCAGCATCGGCGGAGGCGAGCCAGCCTGCACCCGATCTCAAATCGGGCCCGCTCAAGGTCGAGCGCGTACCCTCCTTGGGCAATTCCGGCTTGTCTGTAATGTTGTTCGACAAAGCTTGTCTCCACTTTCTGGCAACTTCGGATCAGCCCCTCCAGCTGACCGAGTTGCTTGGCTGAACCAGCAAGATCTGCATCCTCCCCGGCACCGATCTGTTTGCGCAGGTCTTCTGCCGCTTGCCGCAGATCGCGAATGGACCTTTCCAGGGACTGCAACAGTTCAGCCGTCTGGGAAATCCGCTCTTCCGGGGTAATCAAAGTCATGTTTGCCTGTGACCTCATGCGTGAGTGTTCTCCGCACGAGAGAAACGAAAAAACGGCCACCGGGTCACCCCGAGGCCGTTCGCCCACTTCTTCTAGCATGACACAACCTATACGGGATAAAGCGCGCAAAGTCAAGGGTTTACGCAACAGGTGCGCAACAGGGATCGTACGGTGCGGGTTAACGGACAGTGAATTTCCGGCTATGGTAACCCTCGGCCTAAACGCCGCCCCGCCCTTTTGCCTCCCTAGCCCTGACCGCCTCACCGACCAGAGGGGTTAATACAGGGTTACCCCGGTGCCGCTTTCAGCGTGTACAAATTGCACAACCCCCGCGCGGACGCGTGTACAAACCTGACATTTTCCGAAATCGCGCTCAAAATCGCCCGCATCACCCGATTTCGGCACCGCAGGGTCCGGCGCGCTGCAAAACCAGTCCTTGACATTTCCCCCCGAAACCCTCATGTGCCCCTCATCACGGCGCCACCGCGTGAGCATCGTCGGGTTTCAGGCCCCACAGCGCCAACACATAACTCCCAGTTCCCCTTCACGCAGGGTTCTTTAGGCGATGGCCGGATGGCGCTGGATTCGCTCGCGCATCCCGAGGTCTCGCTCAACCCTGCCGGTCACATGAACGTGGCCAGTCATCACCTGCTCGCGGGATTTAACCTGCGGGCCGCAAAGGATAATTTTTTGTTCGACTTCGACATGCTCGGCCTCGCGCCGACACTGAACGACGCGTTGAAACGCGCCAATTTCACACAACCCACCCCGATTCAGAACCAGGCCATTCCGCTGGCCCTGAACGGGCATGACATCCTCGGGCTGGCCCAAACCGGCACCGGCAAGACACTGGCCTTTGGCCTGCCCCTGATCGACCACCTGCTGGCGCAGCCCGGCAAGCCCGATCCCAAAACAGCCAAATCGCTGATCCTCGCCCCTACACGCGAGTTGGTGAACCAGATCGCCGACAGTTTGCGCACCCTCACCAAAGGAACAAAGCTGCGGGTCGCCACAGTTGTTGGTGGCCAGTCGATCAACAAACAAGTGATGTTCCTTGCCCGCGGTACCGATATTTTGGTCGCCACCCCGGGGCGCCTGATTGACCTGATGGAACGCGGCGCTGTTGACCTTGGTTCGGTGCGCCATCTGGTATTGGACGAAGCGGATCAGATGCTTGACCTGGGCTTCATTCACGCTCTGCGTCGCATTGCGCCTGCACTGGGAACACCCCGCCAGACCATGCTGTTCTCGGCCACAATGCCGAAACAGATGGAGGAGCTCAGCCGTGCCTATCTGAACAATCCACAGCGGGTGCAGGTTTCACCCCCGGGCAAGGCGGCGGACAAGATCACTCAGTCCCTTCATTTTGTTCCAAAAGCCGAAAAACCCTCTAAACTTCGCCAAATCCTGTCGCAGGACGCGGATGCACTGACGCTGGTCTTCACCCGCACAAAACACGGCGCTGAACGGCTGATGAAAGGGCTGGTCGCCGATGGCTTCAACGCAGCATCAATTCACGGGAACAAAAGCCAGGGCCAGCGTGACCGGGCCATTAATGCCTTCCGCGCTGGAGAGGTGAACATACTGGTGGCCACCGACGTTGCCGCGCGTGGCATCGACATCCCCGGTGTCGCCTATGTCATCAACTTCGACCTACCCGACGTACCCGACAATTACGTCCACCGTATCGGGCGCACCGCCCGTGCCGGGCGCGAGGGGGAAGCGATCGCTTTCTGTGCACCGGAAGAAGTTGACCTGCTGCGTCAGATCCAGAAGCTGATGAAAATTGAAATCCCTGTCACAAGCGGCACCATGCCGGAAGGGGTCGAGGTTCAGCAACCTGCACGTCGTCAAAACAACCGCCGTCGCGGGTTCAAGCCCAAACCAGCCAACGGGGATGGGAAACCTTCCAGCAGCAGACGGCGCCGTCCCAACAAAAGACGTTCAGCCGCCTAAGGACTGAACAGGCTGCCAAAGAAAACGCCGACGCCAGTTTTCATACCGGCGTCGGCGTTTTCGTTGGCAAAACCAGCATTCCGCCGGGCTTAATTCCCCGAGCTTTGCTGTTCCTCAATTTCGCGCCATTTGGCAACGTTGCGATTATGCTCCTGCAGGGTTTCTGCAAACGCATGACCGCCCGAGCCGTCGGCGACGAAGAATACATAGTTGGTGTCATCCGGCGCAACTGCAGCTTCAAGACTCGCCAGACCCGGATTTGCAATCGGCGTCGGGGGCAGCCCGTCAATCTGATAGGTGTTCCACGGTGTCGGACGGTTCAGTTCGCTGCGCCGCAACCCGCGACCCAATGTGCCCTGCCCCTTTGTCACGCCATAGATGACGGTCGGATCGGTTTGCAGCCGCATCCCCTGTTTGAGGCGGTTCACGAACACACTGGCGACCTGGCCACGTTCCTCCGGAACACCGGTTTCCTTTTCGATGATAGACGCAAGGATCAGCATCTCTTCAGGAGTGTCCAGTGGCAACCCGCCTTGGCGGCTTTCCCAAACCGCGTTGATCCGCAGTTGTTGCTTGTCCTGCATGGCCTGCAAAATCGCATTGCGATCCTGTCCGGCCACAACATCGTAACTGTCCGGGGCCAACATGCCCTCAGCCGGGATCTCGGTCACTTCACCTGACAGCGCTTCGAATGATTTCAGAGCTTCAACCACTTGCCACGAGGTCACACCTTCGGCCAGCGACACGCGATAGCGCGTGTCAGCCTCGTTGCGCTTCTCGGTATAGGCATCAGGCGTTTCTTCCTCTGCCGCATCAAATGAAGCAATCTCGACGAAATCCAATGTTGCCGGGTCCAGTTCACGCACGCGGGTTTGGGTGCGCGTTACACCGATACGGTATTCGATTTCCGACCCACAGGTGCTGGCGCCGCTGCTGGTGATTTCTTCGATGATCTGCGCCATAGACGCGCCTTCGCGCACCAGAAAGCTGCCCGCTTTCAACCGCTGCGCCTGATCGGTATAGTCAGCGGCCATCCGAAACAGAATTGAACTGCGAATGGCACCCTGATCTTCCAGATCGCGACTAACACGTGTCATATTCGAACCGCTTTTGACCTGAAGGCAAATCGCAGTTTCAAGCGGGCCTTCGGCCTTGTACTGCGACTGTCCCCACAGGATCAGACCGCCCACCAGAAACAGGCCGACCACCAGGATGGTCAGCGCATTCGAAGCGATGGCCCGCCACATTTAACTGACCTTTCCGAAGATCACGCTGGCATTGGTTCCGCCAAACCCGAACGAATTCGACAACGCCACGTTAATCTCACGCTCGCGCTTGGCGTTGGGGGCAAGATCAATCGGGGTTTCAACTGCCGGGTTGTCCAGGTTGATTGTTGGCGGTGCGACCTGATCGCGGATCGCCAGGATTGAGAATATCGCCTCAATCGCACCCGCAGCACCCAGCAAGTGACCGGTTGCCGACTTGGTCGAGCTCATCGTCGCATTCCCGGCATGCTCGCCCAACAGGCGCTCGACAGCACCCAGTTCGATCGTGTCCGCCATGGTCGAGGTGCCATGCGCGTTGATGTAATCCAGGTCTTTCGGCTCCAGCCCGGCGCTGCGCAACGCCGCCCTCATGGAACGTTCGGCCCCGTCGCCATCCTCGGACGGGGCGGTGATGTGATAGGCGTCGCCCGACATACCATAGCCCAGAACTTCGGCGTAGATCTTGGCACCGCGCGCCTTGGCGTGCTCGTAATCTTCCAGAACCACGATGCCAGCGCCCTCGCCCATCACGAAACCGTCACGGTCCACGTCATAGGGTCGGCTGGCAGCCTTGGGATTATCTGCGAATTTGGTCGACAGCGCCTTACATGCGTTGAAGCCGGCGATACCGATCTCGCAGATACAGCCCTCGCCGCCACCTGCCACCATGACATCCGCGTCACCCGCCCGGATAATGCGGCTGGCGTCGCCGATTGCGTGCGCACCGGTCGAACATGCGGTCACGACCGAGTGGTTCGGCCCTTTGAACCCGTGACGGATTGATACCTGACCCGAGGCCAGGTTGATCAGTGCGCCCGGAATAAAGAACGGAGATACCCGACGCGGACCCTTGTCGCGGATCAGGTTCGCGGTATTGGCAATCGATCCCAGACCACCAATGCCCGAGCCGATCAGAACACCGGTACGCAGGCGCGATTCTTCGTCTTCCGGCAGCCAGCCTGCATCCTTGCAGGCCATTTCGGCGGCCGCGATGGAATACAGGATGAAATCCTCAATCTTGCGCTGCTCTTTCAGCGGCATCCAGTCATCGGGATTGAAGGTCCCGTTGGTTCCGTCGCCGCGCGGCACCTCGCAGGCGTAGGTCGTTGCGACCCCGCTTGCCTCTGCATCGAAATGCGTGATTGGGCCTGCGCCGGACTCTCCGTCCAGCAGCCGCGACCAGGTTTCCTCGACCCCGCTGGCCAAAGGAGTGACCAATCCAAGACCGGTTACAACGACTCTGCGCATGAAGTGCCTCTTGCCTGCTTCCTCTTATGAGAACCGCTCATACCCCGGCCCGGGGTGCGGGGGCAAGAGCAACGGTTCTTTCCATCCCGGCGTCCTGCCGCCGATTGCCCAAGGAAACCGGAAATTCGGCGCCTGCTAAAACCGCCCTTTCGCGCGTCCAGCCAAAAGGGCGGAGTTGCTTACTGAAACTGCGCGACCGGCTCGTGCGCCGATTTGGCAGTATCAAGTGCTTCGGTCAGGTCCAGTGTCTTGCGAAACAGCGCACGCCCGACAATCGCGCCCGAGATATTGGGGATGTATGCAAGCCGCGAGATATCGTCTGCTGTGCGCACGACGCCGCTGGCAATCACCGGGGTACGCGAATGGTTTGCCAGTCGCGAGATCAGACCAAGCTGTGCCTCGACATCTTCCATGTCACTGTCGATATCCGTCACCACGATGGCGGCAAACGGCGCATCGCCGAACGCATCAATAAAGGCTTCGGGCGTGAATGCACTTTGGCTGCGCCAGCCGTCAGTCATAACAAGGCCTTGCCAGACATCAACCGACAGCACGATCTGATCCGGGTAAAGCTTGGCCAGTTCCTTGACCAAGTTCGGTTCGCGCGCGGCCAGCGTGCCAACCACAACGCGGCCTGCGCCCTTGTCGATCCAGCGCTCAATCTGTTCGCGCGTGCGCATGCCACCCGCCAGCTGCACCGGAATCTCGGCCTTGCGAATGATATCTTCGACCAGCTGCGCGTTGGTATCCTTGCCCTCGATCGCGTCGAAATCCGTCAGGTGCATCCATTCGGCACCCGCCTCTGCCCAGCTCCGTGCGGTTTCTACCGGATTCACGTGCCAGATCATCGCTTCTTCCAGACGACCCTTGTCCAGCGAGACACACCGGCCGTTCTGCAGTTCCATCGTGGGGTAAATCCTCATGAGCTCGGTCCTCCGCTCAATCGTTTTGAAATCCCCGGCACCATACAACTGGAATGCCCGCCCGAAATCTCCGGGATCGGCACAGTTTGGCCATTTTGCGGCATACTGATTAAGTGGCGAATTTACGCGCGGGCTGGCGGTCCGTTGCGTCGTAACAAGTGTACCGGGGTTTCATTATACACCCCTTCCCGCATCAAAACATAGCCAAGCTTTTTGGCGAGTTTCTGCGAGGATGTATTTGAAGCGTTTATCATCGCGACCAACGGTCCGGGAATCACCCGGTCAAACCAGTCATGCGCAGCCTTGGCGGCCTCGTATCCCAATCCCTGCCCCTGTGCTTCGGGGACCAGAACCCACCCTGCCTCGGGGAAGCCGTCAAAATCGTCGCCCATGCATCGGTTGCTATAGAAGAATCCGGCTTGCCCGATCAGCTTGCGATTCGATTGCTGCATTACGCCCCACTGACCAAAACCGGCCATCTGCCAATGCCCCGCATTACGCAGGAAAGAATCCCACGCTTCGCCACGCGATCGGGGAGAACCGCCGATATGCTGCACGACGCAAGGGTTACGCCAGATTTCCGCGAACTGGTCAAAGTCCTCTGGGCGCATGGCGCACAGCGTCAAACGCGCGGTATTTATCATTGGAGTGGATCTTATCATGCCCTGTCCACTTTGAGTTTTGCCTCAGTGGAAACAGTGCGCAGGCCACAATAGCCGCGCAAGCCCGAATTTCAGCCGGGCATAAAAAAACGGCGCCCCCGTTGCCCGGAAACGCCGATTTTAATCAGAAAGAAACGCTTAGGACGCTTCGCTGATGAACTTGACGGCGTCGCCAAAGGTCTGGATGGTCTCGGCTGCGTCATCGGGGATCTCGATGCCGAACTCTTCTTCGAAGGCCATGACCAGCTCAACAGTGTCCAGGCTGTCTGCGCCCAGATCGTCGATGAAGGACGCGTTTTCCACGACTTTATCTTCTTCAACACCCAGGTGCTCAACAACGATCTTCTTAACGCGATCTGCGACGTCGCTCATGTCTATTCCTCATTCCTTTACAGGGCGGTCCGCCCGATTCTGCCCTTGCCCGCACGGGTTGGCTTTGGTTTGCCCGTTTTGGGCGGTTTCGGTCCCGGCGAACCGGGAAATAGAAGGCCGACCTGAACGACCGGCCCCGCATAGATGCGCCGCCTATAGCATAGTCGACGCAAGAGGCAAACGCTTTCGCACTCGCCCCTGTCGCGCTCACAACATGGCCATACCGCCATTCACATGCAAGGTGCTTCCGGTAACATAGCCCGCTTCGGGGCTGGAAAGATACAGAACGGCAGCTGCAATTTCCTCCGGATCGCCCATGCGCCCGGCTGGAACCTTGAGCAACAGACCCTTTTTCTGTTCCTCGGTCAGTTTCTCTGTCATTGCCGTCGTGATAAATCCAGGTGCCACGGCATTCACAGTAATTCCGCGCGTCGCAACTTCGTGAGCCAAAGCTTTGGAAAACCCGATCATACCGGCCTTCGACGCGGCATAGTTCGCCTGCCCCGGATTACCGATTGCGGCCACCACGGACGAGACATTGACGATCCGGCCCCAGCGCGCCTTCATCATGCCCCGGATCACCCCTTTGCACAGTTTCATGGTCGAGGTCATGTTCACATCAATGACGCTTTGCCATTCTTCATCAGACATACGCATGAACAGATTGTCGCGCGTGATTCCGGCGTTGTTTACAAGAATGTCCACCGATCCCATCGCCTCGGCCGCTTGCTTTGGCAACGCTTCAACGGCTTCCGGATCACTTAAGTTGCAGGGCAGAACATGTGCGCGTTCGCCCAGTTCGTCGGCCAGAGCCTGCAGCGGCTCAACGCGTGTACCGGACAATCCAACCGTTGCACCGGCGCCATGCAACGCACGTGCAATGTCGCCTCCGATACCGCCCGAAGCACCGGTGATCAGCGCATTCTTACCTGTTAAATCAAACATTCTGTTTCCCTCTTGCTGCGTCGGCTACAACGCAAATTCTGCTTACGATTCGGCCTGAATGGCCTTTTGAACATCTTCCGGTGTGCCCACAGCCTTACCCGCGATTTCGCGATCGATCTTGCGGATCATACCGGACAGCGCTTTGCCAGCGCCGATTTCCCATGTTTCGGTCACGCCTTGTGCCGCCATATATTGCACACTTTCCCGCCAGCGAACCGAACCTGTCACCTGCTCGACCAGCAATTGACGGATCAGATCCGGATCGCTGACAGCCTCGGCGCGCACATTAGCCACCAAAGGTATGACAGGGGCCTTAATTTCGACGGCAGCAAGCGCTTCTGCCATTACATCTGCAGCAGGTTTCATCAGCGCGCAGTGAAATGGAGCACTTACAGGCAACATAACAGCACGTTTTGCGCCTTTTTCCTTGGCGATCTCGGCTGCGCGCTCGACAGCCGCTTTTGAACCCGACACGACAACCTGCGTGGGATCGTTGTCATTTGCGGCCTGACAGACCTCGCCCTGTGCGGCTTCTTCCGCCACAGCGCGCACGGCCTCCAGATCCAGCCCTAGAATGGCGGCCATGGCCCCCTCGCCCACGGGTACGGCGCTTTGCATGGCCTGACCACGGGTGCGCAACAGACGCGCTGTATCTGCAACAGACAAGGCACCCGCCGCGGCCAGGGCCGAGTATTCACCCAGCGAATGCCCCGCCACAAAAGCCGCCTTGCTGACTGATACGCCTTCGGCTTCCAAAGCGCGCATGGCTGCCATCGATGTTGCCATCAACGCGGGTTGGGCGTTCTGGGTCAGTGTCAGGTCAGCAATATCGCCATCCCAGATCAGGCTGCTCAACTTCTCGCCCAACGCGTCGTCCACCTCATCGAAGATGGCCTGAGCTGCCGGGTAGGCCTCAGCCAGAGCTTTGCCCATACCTATGGTCTGGGCGCCTTGCCCCGGGAAAACGAACGCGAGTGTCATTGCAACCTCATGGATGGTGTCAGGTTGCGGCGGGGTGTAAACTGACTGACCGTCTGGCACAAGTATTGCCTGCTTTCTGCATTCTGGCACCTTTTGTGTGCACCCGCGCTCACTTGTGTCTGTTTCATCCGGCTTTACCTTGGGCACACCCTAGAATCCCGGAGCGCGCGACATATGCAATCGACCAATTCCATTTCAAGCTACGGCAGCATCGCAAAGACGTTTCACTGGCTGACCGCGTTGCTGATCTTCACAGCTTTGCCCCTCGGCTGGGTCGCAGACAATCTGGCGCATGCGGTATTACACTCGGCAACTGCCCCTACCGAGGTGGAAATTGCCCGCGCCGCGCGCGTGTTCTCGTTGCACAAGACCGTCGGGGTCACCGTGTTCTTCGTGGCATTGGCCCGCATTCTTTGGGCGTTCACCCAAACCAAGCCCGGCCTTCTGAATGCTGACAACAAGCCCGAAGCCTTCGCCGCTGAAACCATCCACTGGCTGCTTTACGGTTCGCTGGTCCTTGTGCCGCTGACCGGTTGGATTCACCACGCCGCGACCGAAGGCTTTGCCCCAATCCTTTGGCCCTTCGGCCAAAACCTGCCTTATGTACCGAAATCCACCGCCGTGGCCGAGGTTACAGGGGTTCTGCACTGGCTCTTCATGTGGGTTCTGGTTGTTTCCCTTGTCCTGCATGTCGCAGGTGCGCTGAAACATCACGTCATCGACAAGGACAGCACGTTGCGCCGGATGTTGCCGGGGCCTTCAGATGCACCGGTACCACCACATCAAACCCATTCACTGATTCCAGCCGTCGCGGCACTGGCGGTCTGGGGCGTCGTCGTCACCGGTGGCTGGGCAACTGGAAAGCTTGCCCAAAACGTTGAAAAAACCCCGGATGTCCAACTGGCCGAGGTTCAATCTGAATGGCAGGTTCAGAACGGCACGCTGTCGATTACCATTTCGCAACTGAACAGCCCCGTTACGGGTACGTTTTCCGACTGGACGGCAGCAATTGCCTTTGACGAGCCCACAGGCCCGGGATTGGCGGGATCTGTCGATGTCACGATAGCCATTGGCTCGCTTAGTCTTGGAACCGTAACTGATCAGGCCATGGGGCCGGATTTCTTCGACAACGCCCGGTTCCCAACTGCCCAGTTCAAGGCCGACCTTTATAAAACAGAAAATGGGTACGAGGCGCGCGGCCCGCTTACAATTCGCGACAAGTCGATCGACGTCGTTTTGCCCTTCTCGCTGGATCTTCAGGGCGACACAGCCACAATGGCGGGCACGACCGAGCTTAACCGGTTGGAGTTTGACGTAGGCACATCGCAACCTACCGAAGACTCGCTGGGCTTTACCGTCGCAGTATCCGTAGAACTCACTGCGGCACGCGGTCAGTAAGGCAAAAAAAAACGCCGGTGATTTGATCACCGGCGTTTTTCTGTTCGTGAATCTGCGATTACTCGGCTTTTTGTGCCTCGACCGAAATCTGGATTTGCACTTCGCCGCTGACAAACGGTGCAAACTGACCCAGGTCGAATTCGCTACGGACCAGCGTTGTTGTGGCATTGAAACCCGCCCAGGGCTGATTTGCCATCGGGTGAGTGTCAGCCTTGTTGAGCTTTGCGTCCAGAACAACCGATTTGGTCACACCGTTCATCGTCAGATCGCCGGTGATGTTCGCGGTGTTGTCACCGGTCACTTCGATTCCTGTCGATGTAAAGGTGATCAAATCTCCTTCGGCCGCGCCAAAGAAATCCTCGGTCATGAAGTGATCTTCACGGGGCTTCCAGCCGGTAAACATCTCCAACACGGGCATCGAAACGTTCACGCTCGAAGCGGCGGGGTTTTCCTGGTCAAACATGATCTCGCCTTCAAAGCCGGAAAACATGCCAGTCGTGGTTGAAAACCCAAGGTGGTCATAGCTGAAAATGACTTGGCTGTGGCTGGGATCCAACACGTATTTCTCGGCGCTGGCGAATGCCGTTGTCGCTGATACGGCCAATGCAGCAGCAAGAAGGGTGGATTTCATATCAATCTCCGCGGTTTTGTGAATGCAGTCCATCAGGACTGCTTGAACGCAAGATGTGCCGCCCAAGGGCGGCACACAACCTTTTTTGAATCACAACTTCTGTTCGTTTTTGAACAGAATAAAACTCAGCCGAAAATTGTTATGCTTTTGCTAAGCTGACCTTTCAGCGCCCGGCTGACATCCGCCGATTCAAGTGGCAGCTTCATCAAAAGGCTGCCGTCCACGTCAAACAGATGAACTTCATTCTCTTCGAAACTTGCCCCACCCAGTGAGTCATAGCTGCGGCGCAGGACAGTCTGAGGGCGTCCGTCTTCGTTTTTCTGCAACACCCGGACTTCGCGGCGGATCGGGTCGAAATAGGCGTCAGGGCGCGGGTCAAGAACCTCGATTGTCAGCAGGGCGACACCAACGACCAGAAACAGCATGGATGCCGCCATCTTGATCGGCCAAACATCTGCGCCGACCACCGATCCGGGCATCAACCACATTGAGAACGCAGAAACGATCAGAAACGCCCCGACCATCCGCGCCAGGATCAGGCGGGCCTTCCAGTTAGGTGCAAACGTGATCATTACCGGCACTGAATTCTCAAATCGCGAGCCGGCAACGTTTTCCTGATATGCGTTTGTGTTAGTAGCGGTCATAACACGTCACCCTTTTAAGGTTACTTTCGAAATTCTGTTGGTCCGGTTGATGTCCGGTATGCAAAACAACTTTGAGCCGAAAAGCGTCAGCAATTGGGCGGCCCAAAGGAATTTGGACGGCGTCTCAGAGGCATATGTGGCAGGGCTTGCTCCTGCGGCTCAGACGTGTATACGGGGCCATCCTTCGCAGTCGTATGAATCGCGCAGCCTCTCGTGGCAGGGTCGCGAAGGAACGTTTGGCCCCGCCTATGAAATGCGCCTTGATATAAACAGGAGTGCACATGCCACTGTATGAGCATGTAATGATCGCGCGTCAGGATCTGTCCAACGCGCAGGCGGAAAGCCTCGTCGAACATTTCGGCACCGTTCTGGCTGACAACGGCGGCAAGCTGGTTGATAGCGAGTACTGGGGCGTCAAGACGATGGCCTACAAGATCAACAAAAACCGCAAGGGCCATTATGCCTTTCTGAAAACCGATGCCCCCTCGGGCGCGGTGCAGGAAATGGAGCGCCTGATGCGCCTGCATGAAGACGTCATGCGCGTTCTGACCATCAAGGTCGACGGCCACGAAGATGGTCCGTCGGTTCAGATGCAGAAGCGTGACGAACGTGGCGATCGCCGCGAGCGCCGTTGATCAACGCTTGAGAAAAGGACTCTAAACCATGGCCGCAAAACCATTTTTCCGCCGCCGCAAGGTCTGCCCGTTCTCGGGTGAGAACGCGCCGAAAATCGACTACAAAGACACCCGTCTGCTGCAGCGCTACATCTCTGAGCGTGGCAAGATCGTGCCTTCGCGCATCACCGCCGTTTCGGCGAAAAAGCAGCGTGAACTGGCCCGTGCTATCAAGCGCGCCCGCTTCCTCGCCCTGCTGCCCTACGCTGTGAAGTAAGGAGAGACTGACATGCAAGTTATCCTGCTGGAACGCGTTGCGAAACTGGGTCAGATGGGCGACGTCGTTGACGTCAAGCCCGGCTACGCCCGCAACTTCCTGCTGCCCCAAGGCAAAGCCCTGAGCGCGTCCGACGCCAACATCGCGTCGTTCGAAGCCCAGAAAGCGCAGCTTGAGGCCCGCAACCTGGAAACCAAGAAAGAAGCTGAAGCACTGGCTGAAAAGCTGGACGGTCAGCAGTTCATCGTGATTCGCTCGGCATCGGATGCCGGCGCTCTGTACGGTTCGGTCACCCCGCGTGACGCCGCTGACGCTGCAACCGAAGCAGGTTTCACCGTCGACAAGAAACAGATTGTCCTGATCGCCCCGATCAAGGAACTGGGTCTGCACACTGTCGCAGTGAAACTGCACCCCGAGGTTGAAGTCGAAATCAAAATGAACGTGGCCCGTTCGGCAGAAGAAGCCGAACTGCAGGCTTCGGGCAAATCGATTCAGGAACTGGCTGCTGAAGAAGAAGCCGCTGCTGAATTCGAGATCGCCGAACTGTTCGACGACATCGGCTCGGCCGCTTCGGATGATGATGACATGGTTGCCGACGCGGCACCGGTTGCCGAAGACGAAGCCAAAGCCTGATCTGGCTGCTTGTGAGCATTCTAAAGGCCGCGCAACGCGCGGCCTTTTCTTTTTTCCCTTTGTATTCACAAGTCGTACCGGCAAGTTTCAGCCCATTTTCCCGTGTACGCTTGAAGGCTCATTGTCGTTCCGTATCATTGCCGCCGAAATCCAGAGGACCGAAAAATGCTTGTTTATCTGCGCCAAAGTTTCCTGGCACTGTTTCTATTTGTGTCGTTGGTTGCCTGCGGGGCAGACCAGGTCTCCAAGGCGGGTACGCCACATTTTGACCCGCCGCTCCACCCGAATGAAACGCCCGAGCTGAGAGCTTCGATCAACAGATGGGCGGACCATTACGAGATTCCGCGGGAGTTGGTTCACAAGCTGGCCATTCGCGAAAGCACACACCGACCATGGGCCGTCAACCGGCCCTATTACGGCCTTCTACAGATCCTGCCAGCCACGGCGCGCTCGATGGGATACACCGGCAAAGCCGAAGGTTTGCTGGACGCCGACACCAACCTTGAGTTTGCCGGGAAGTACTTGCGCGGGGCGTGGATGCTTTCAGATGGGGACCAACGCAGGGCAATTTTTCTGTACGCCAAAGGTTTTTATCCCGAAGCTAAAGCCCGAGGAATGCTGGTCGAAACCGGGCTTAGGCCAACACCCTGACGGTCATTCGCGTCAGAATTCGATCGGAAACAGCACTTGAAACTGAATAGTGACAAAAATGTTCTATTGGGTGTCGCAATATGCGATATTGCACAGACAATTAAGACCTCTCCTTGTCATGTTTAGAAAAGTATGATGTTCTGACTTGGTGAGGTAAACGGGTTCCACTCTGTGTAATACGCATGCTCGACGACACCATCGGGCAGCAAGATGGGCCACAGCTGGTAGGCGCCACATGGAAATTGTCGATCTGAGCACCCTGCCGGATTCAGAAGTTCGATATACCGAATTTCTAAGGCAAATCTGTGAGAAGCATGACATGGATCATGCTGCCTACGCTGGCATGAATCCGGCGGCAGGAACTGTGGCTGGCTTTGTCACCTATGACGACGCCTGGACTGAGCACTACCAGAAACAGGGTCTGATCATGATCGATCCGACCATCCACATGGCCCGCCGCAGTATCGCGCCGGTGGATTGGAGCCGTCTGGAAAGAAGCCCAGATTTTCAACGCGTTTTCCGGGATGCTCACGATTTTGGCTTGCCCAGTCAGGGTGTTACGATCCCGGTACGTGGCCCCTACGGTGATATTGGCCTGCTGAGCGCAACCCGAAATTGCAGCAAGGAAGAGTGGCGTAAGCTTTACACGAACTTTATCGGCGATTTGCAGGCCATGGCCGTGCACATCCACGACAACGTCGTGTCCTCGGATCAGCTGACCGGCGCACTATATCATCCGACATTGTCCTCTCGCGAAGCGGAAATCCTGCAATGGGTCGCTGCAGGTAAGTCGCAGCAGGATATCGGCGATATTTTGTCGATTTCGCACCGAACCGTAGAAGTACACTTGCGTTCGAGCCGGGAAAAGCTTAGTGCGCTGACCACCCCTCAAGCCGTAGGGCGGGCGATAGCGATCGGGCTTATTACCCCGGGATAAACAAAAAAATCCCCAAATTCCGCCAAAATACGGGAATCCCCCAATAGAAAAATCCTTCGAGAGCGGTAACGTCAATATTACCGAACAACCACTCGAAGGGGGAAGAAATGATCATCGTGGTAGATGGCCTGAACAGACATATGTTCAGCGAAGTTCTTGACGAAATGTTCGAGTTAAGAGCACGTGTTTTTGGCGGACGTCTTGGATGGGACGTAAAGATCGAAGACGGTAAGGAAATTGATGAATTCGATCATCTGGACCCGGCATATGTAATCGGACTCGACGACGGGGGGAATGTCGTCGCAGCCGTGCGTGCCCTTCAGACCACAGGACCTCATATGTTGTCGGATGTGTTTTCGGCAATCCTTTGCGGGGAAGCACCACTTCGCAGCGCAACCATGTGGGAATCGACACGCTTCTGCGTGGACACGCAGCGTCTCACACGCGGCAAGGAAAAGAATTCTGTCTCTTATGCCACCTGCGAGCTGATGATCGGCTCTCTGGAATATGCCAAGAACGCAGGCATTCAGGATATCATCACCGTAATCGATCCGGTTATGGACCGGGTCCTGAAACGGTCGAACTGCGCGCCATATGACTATGTCGGCGAAACGGTTCCCATGGGGAAAGTTTCGGCACTGGCCGCGCTGTTGGATTGTACCGATGAACGCATCTCGGGCCTGCGTGAGTTTGCAGGCATCCATGAGAACGTCTTTATGGATGACGAAGAGGCGCTGGCACTGTTTGCAGCCAAGAAGGCAGCAACTCAGAGCCCGGCCAATCAGGATCACAAGCCACTGACTGATCTTGAGAAGTATTTTGTGGAACAGATGAGCGCCGCAAGTAACGAAGCTGAACGCCAAGACGTTCTGAAGCTGATCGAAGCGCTCTCGGACACGTTCACACCAGAGCAGAAGATCGCTCTGCTAGATACCCCCCGTGCTTTTGCTCATGAGGCCTGACCCCCTCACCTCATAGATACAAAGGCCACCCATGCGGAGCCGTCTGATCTCAGGCGGCTCCGTTTTTTTGCCCTCTCTGAAAAAAGAGGGAAGGAAGAGGATTATTCCTCTTCCAGTGCCTCAATGGCTTTTTGCAGGTCGTCTTTGCTGACTTCCTTGTCGCTGACCTGCGCCAGCTCGAACACATAGTCGACAACCTTGTCTTCGAAGATCGGCGCGCGCAGTTGCTGCTGCATCTGAGCGTTCTGCTGCACGAACTCGAAGAACTGGCGTTCCTGACCCGGGTACTGACGCGCCTGGTTCATGATCGCCTGGGTCATCTCGGCGTCGGTGACTTCCACCTCTGCCTTCTGGCCCAGCTCGGCCAGCAGCAGACCCAGACGCACGCGGCGTTCGGCCAGCTTGTTGTGCTCATCGGTGGGTTCGATCTCATCGTGGTCATGACCGGTTACTTCAGGGTTTTCCTCGTGCCACAGCTGATGTGCAATCTGCTTGGCTTCGGCTTCGACCAGCGACGGCGGCAGGTCGAACGACACTTTTTCGTCCAGCACGTCCAGCAGGGCCCGCTTCATGACAGCGCGCGACGCGCCCGCATATTCTGCTTCCAGGCGTTCCGAAATCTGAGTTTTCAGAGCGGCCAGATCCTCGGCGCCGAACTTCATCGCCAGATCATCGTTGATCTCGGCCGCGACGGGCTCTTTCACTTCCTTTATCGTGCAGGTAAAGACCGCGTCTTTTCCGGCCAGATGTTCGGCACCATATTCTTCCGGGAAGGTCACGTTGACGTCTTTTTCTTCCTCGGCCTTTACACCAACCAGCTGGTCTTCAAAACCGGGGATGAAGCTGTTCGAGCCCAGAACCAGCGGGTAATCTTCGGCCGATCCACCTTCGAATTCTTCACCATCAACCTTGCCGACAAAATCGAACACGATCTGGTCGCCTTCCTTGGCTTTCGAACCCTTGCGGCGGGCTTTGAAGTCCTGAGCGGTTTCGGCCAGGTTGTTCAGCGCTTCCTCGACAGCGGCGTCATCCGCCTTGACGATCAGCTTGTCCAGCGCAACCGATTTCAGATCGACCTCAGGGATCGCGGGCAGCGCTTCGTAAGACATCGCGACCTCGATATCGTCGCCTTCTTTCCAGTCCTCGTTGGTCATCTTGACTTCGGGCTGCAGCGCGGGGCGGTCGCCGCTGTCCTCAAAATGCTTGTTCATCGCACCGTCGATGGATTCCTGCATCGCCTCGCCCAGCAGGCGCTGGCCAAACTGCTTTTTCAGCAGCGCCATCGGCACCTTGCCTTTGCGGAAGCCTTTCATTTCGATTTCCGGCTGTGCTTCGGTCAGCTTTTCATTGACCTTGTCGTCCAGTTCGGCTGCGGTCACAACGATGTTGTAGCCGCGTTTCAGACCTTCGTTCAGCGTCTCGGTAACCTGCATTTTGGTAGTCCCCATAGGATTCGGGGCGCGCAAAACGGGCGCGCCGGGCAAATTTGACGCCTTCTATTTGCCCTGCCGCCAACGTGCAAGGGGCAAAGGCTGAATCAACCTAGTTTTGGCAAAAAAGAACGCCCCGAAAACCGGGGCGTTCGTGTTGGCTCGCTGGAAGGCAATTAAAACTTCCAGCGCGCGCCCAGTACCCAGGCTTCGTTGTTTTCGAACGACGTTCCGTCATCGAAATCGTGGTTGCGATACTTCAGGTAAACATCGGTATTGATCGCTTCGACCTTCTGCACGACAGCGATACCCCATGCCTTGGTGTCGGACCCGTTGGTCTCGAAATCCGCGCCGTCATAATAGTCGATGCCGACACCTGTCTTACCCCAGGATACCCAGTTCCCCTCGTACGAGACCTTGCCGTACCAGTAATTCGGGTCCGTCTGGCCAGCCCGGTCATCGTCACGCGTGCCGCCGGCAATCGTGAACCCCAGACCGCTGGGCAACAGCACCGAGGCCGAACCGAGTGTATCCTTGCGATCCCCTGAATTGTCATCCCGCTCCCGCACCGAATACGCGACAGCTGCCGCAAACTCTACACCGCCTGCAAAGGTGTTTTCATAGAACACGCCGACATCGTAGTAGTCATCATCGTCACTGCTGGACAGAATGTTCTGACCATATGCAAAAGCGGCCGAGAATCCGTTAACCGTTGGAGTGTCATACCGGACGCGCCCACGACGTGAGCCATCAAAGTTGCTGGAACTGTCACCAACCGTAATACCACTCAGCACACCGTTTGTGCCGCGATAGAAAAAGCCAGAGTTCTCATCGTTTGTGAACGAATACAGCGCGGTGCCGACATAGGACAGGTCCACTTCTGCAGCACCATCTGCCGCCATGCTGCCCTGACCTGCCGAGAACTTGCCGTAGCTGCCCTTCAAGGCAAAATCCACAAACCGGATATCGTCGCGGGTCCAGCCGCTAAAGTTTGTACCGTTCTGGTTCCATTCAGTCGAGTTCGGCAAGCCCAACGCCGATTCCAAGCGGAAGGTAAACTCGTTCTGGCCAAATGGCTGCATCAGACGCAGGCCAACCCGGCTGTTCGACAGATCGTTGTCGAGGACTCGGGTCTCGGTATCTTGGCCGTCATCAACCGAAATCAAGGCCGGGTTTAACTGCCCGTAAAGCAGCACATAGCCGCCGCTGTTATTTTCGTATTTCAGCTCTGCGGCTGCCGGAACAGCGACCGTGGCAGTCAGAAAGGCGGCAACCGATAACTTTTTGATATTTGGGGTCATTTCACTCACCATAGTTGGTTCGGGGTTCAGATACTGCCCATTTGTTTACTGAATCCGAGCGTTCCAGTGGTCTGCGCCTTGTCTTACGCAAGAATTGTATTTTAGCAACAGAGCACACGAAGAATTTTGCCATTTTACATTATTTTTCATTAACTTACAAGATATAACCCCGACTCGTGCTGGCAGCTTGCAAACGATTAGTGATGCCTGCCTATGCACCTGACAAATATGCGGTATGCATCTGCGCACATCTTGACAGCGAAAACATGCCATTCTGACAGAACCTGAGCTGCTTTCTGCCCAAAACAACTAGATATTCAGCTGTTTGAAAACATCGGGCAACTGCTCAGGCAGATCCTCAGCAATCAATCCCGGCCCGAAACGACGCGCGCATTCCACGTGCAGCCACGCTGATGTCTCAGCCGCCGCCATCGGATCGAAGCCCCGCGCCAGTAGCCCGGCGATGTAACCGGCCAACACATCGCCTGACCCGGCGGTTGCAAGCCAAGGGGCCGCGCGACTATAGCATGCGGCATTGATCGAACATCGCCCGTCCGGCGCCGCTATGACAGTATCCGGCCCTTTGAACAACACGATGCATCCCGCGCGCGCCGCCGCCTCTCGCGTTGCGTCCACCTTGGAATAGGCGGGGCCTCTGACCGGCGTTTCGCTCAGCTTTTCAGCCAGATCGGGGAACAGCCGCGCAAACTCACCGCTATGCGGGGTCAGAACGCAGCGGTCATGCAGCATTTCAAACAAGTTTCCTGGATCGCCCGCAAAAGCCGTCAGCGCATCCGCATCCAGAACCGTCGCACGTTTCGCAATCAGGGCGACCGGCACCAGGTCCCGCGCGCGCTCCAACCCCAAACCGGGGCCCAGACAAAGGGCGTTCATCCGCACGTCCTGCAACACGTCTGACAGCATTTGAGAACCATCAACGCACTGTAGCATGAGGGCGGTGATCCGGCTCGCCACCTCTGCCAAAGCCAAGGATGGCACCCCCAGCGTCACCAACCCTGTCCCAATCCGCAACGCCCCCCGCGCGGCCAGGCGCGCCGCACCGGTCTTGCCGGGCCCACCGGAAAGAATCAGGACATGCCCATGGGTGTATTTGTGCTCATTCATACTCTTACCGAGGCAAACCCCAGGCAGATTATCCACAGCCTTCGAAATCTCGTCGCCCCCCGCATCCTGCCTCAACCCGATATCTTTCGTGACAACATGTCCGCAAAAATACGGTCCCTCACTCAGCACGTGGCCAAGCTTTCTCGAATGAAACGCAACCGTAAGTGCTGATCGTGCACAGCGACGTCCATGCTGAGGGAAAAGTTCTCCCACGACTTTGCCTGAGTCTGCGCAAAGACCTGAAGGAACGTCTATCGCGACCGTGCGTGGAGGAACTATGTGCGTACTCGCATCCTGACGCCGCAACTCCCATGCCGTCTCAGCGTCATCATATGCCCAGAGAATTTCCCATAGCCTCACATCTTCAATCGATCGTGTTAGACCGGTCCCAAACAATGCGTCGATGAGAATATCCGGATACAAGATTCTGCCCCGTGCGATCTCAGATACATCCTTTGCCGAACCACCCCATCGCTCATAATTCACCCGGGCATCCGGCGGCAACTTTTCGGGATCACCATACAGGAATACCTCAACCTTCCAGCCCAGTTCCCGCAAAAGCCGCGCCACGACAAACCCGTCACCGCCGTTGTTTCCGGGCCCGCACAATACGACTGCACGCAGCGGATCCTCTTCATCTTTTTCCAAAAAATCCGGGGAGCGCGAGGGGCTGGCCCCTCGCCTGTCCAGATCCGGCCATTCCTCGAAGATCGCCTCGACAACACATTGCCCTGCCCGCTCCATCAGCTCCAAACCCGTAACCTCACCGGACCTGATGGCCGCGTGCTCGATGGCTCTCATCTGCGCTGCTGTCAGCAATTCCGTCATATCACACCTTCGCACGATTCAATTTCGATTACTTTTTGTGCAAACCGCCTAAAATTTAGCACAGAGCCTGATTTCAAAGGATACCGACCCGACCGATACCGCAATCACGTTGCCGCCCGATCTTAGACGTGATCACTGCGCCTGAGACAACCATTCAAGGTGAGCCGGAATGAAAAAGATCGAAGCGATCATCAAGCCGTTCAAACTGGACGAAGTGAAAGAGGCGTTGCAGGACGTAGGTGTTCAGGGTCTCAGCGTCGTCGAAGTCAAAGGCTTCGGCCGTCAGAAAGGCCATACCGAGCTGTATCGTGGCGCGGAATATGTTGTCGACTTTTTGCCCAAGGTGAAGGTCGAGGTCGTATTGGACGATGACCAGGTTGATGCCGCCATCGAAGCCATCGTGTCGGCTGCCAAAACCGACAAGATCGGCGACGGAAAGATCTTTGTCTCTCCGGTTGAACAAGCCATTCGCATCCGTACCGGCGAGACCGGCTCGGACGCGCTCTAACATACCAATCTTCAAGTCAGAGGAATCAAGAGAATGAGCAAGGACGCAGTTCTTCAGCTGATCAAGGAAGAGGGCGCCGAATATGTCGACGTCCGTTTCACCGACCCCCGCGGCAAACTGCAGCACGTGACCCTGATGGCCGATCAGGTCGACGAAGACTTCCTGGACGAAGGCTTCATGTTTGATGGTTCGTCCATCGCAGGATGGAAGTCGATCGAAGCTTCGGACATGAAGCTGATGATCGATACCGAAAGTGCATATGTTGATCCGTTCTACGCAGAGAAAACCATTTGCGTGCACTGCTCGGTTGTCGAACCCGATACAGGCGAAGCCTATGAGCGTGACCCGCGCGGCACAGCGCAGAAAGCCGAAGCATACCTGAAGGCATCAGGAATCGGTGACGTCGCGTATATGGGTCCCGAAGCCGAGTTTTTCCTGTTTGATGATGTCCGTTATTCGAACACAATCAACAAGGTATCCTACGAAGTTGATGCAACTGACGCATCATGGAACACCGACACCGAATACGAAATGGGCAATACGGGCCACCGTCCGGGCGTCAAGGGTGGCTACTTCCCGGTGAACCCGATCGACGAAGCGCAGGACCTGCGGTCGGAAATGCTGTCGACCATGAAGCGTCTGGGCATGAAGGTCGACAAGCACCACCACGAAGTTGCGTCTTGCCAGCACGAGCTGGGCCTGATCTTCGACAGCCTGACCAAGCAGGCGGATGAGCTGCAAAAGTACAAATATGTCATCCACAACGTGGCTCACGCGTACGGCAAATCGGCAACCTTCATGCCGAAGCCTATCGCAGGTGACAACGGCACCGGTATGCACGTGAACATGTCGATCTGGAAAGACGGCAAGCCACTGTTCGCGGGCGACAAATACGCTGATCTTTCGGACGAAGCGCTGTACTTCATCGGCGGCATCCTGAAGCACGCCAAGACCCTGAACGCCTTCACCAATCCGGCTACCAACAGCTACAAGCGTTTGATCCCCGGTTTCGAAGCCCCCGTTCTGCGCGCCTACTCGGCCCGTAACCGTTCGGGTTGTGTCCGTATTCCATGGACCGAAAGCCCTAAAGCAAAACGTGTCGAGGCTCGTTTCCCCGACCCGGCTGCAAACCCCTACCTGGCGTTTGCCGCTCTGTTGATGGCTGGCCTTGACGGCATCAAAAACAAGATCGACCCGGGCGAAGCCATGGACAAGAACCTGTACGATCTGCCTGCCGAGGAACTGGCCGGTATCCCGACTGTCTGCGGCAGCTTGCGTGAAGCTCTGGAAGCGCTGGCATCGGATCACGACTTCCTGCTGCAAGGTGACGTGTTCACCAAAGACCAGATCGACGGCTACATCGCCCTGAAGATGGAAGAGGTCGAAACCTACGAGCACACACCACACCCGGTTGAATACGGCATGTATTACAGCTGCTAAGCAACCACGGCATGGATTTGCAGGGGCGCTCAAACGGGCGCCCCTGTTTCATTTGCGCCGGTCTGTCGCTGTTCAGCCTTTTCGGGTGCCACGGCGCAGAATACACACTTTTTACCTTCGCCCTTGCTATGTGCCCGATGCTGAAACCCTTCAACGGCGCTCCGCAGATCAATCAACAGGCATTTGCAGGAACGGTTGGTGCTACTCCAACGAACTGCTTTGCCCAATTCAAAGCTCAAGGTAGGCTGGCCACAGATTTAAACACCATCGGATTATAATTATGTTTCGTCTTTACCTGTTAATCGCCCTGCTTGTGTCTTCGCCCCTTCTGGCCGCGCCTTGTGGGAATACCAGCGCGGGGTTCGAGGCCTGGAAGGCCGATTTCGCCCAGCAGGCCCGCAAGGCTGGTGTGAAAAAGAAGGGCCTTCAGGCGCTTGCCCAGGCGCAATACGCCACGGGCACAATTGCGGCGGATCGCAATCAGAAAAGCTTCAAATACACGCTGGACAAATTCATGCGTGTCAGAGGCGCTGATGCAATCGTCGCGCAGGGGCGCAAACGCAAGGCGGCAAATCCCGATTTCTATACTGCTCTTGAACGGCAATACGGTGTTCCGGCGGGCGTTCTGATCGCCATTCACGGCATGGAAACCGGCTTTGGCAATTTTATGGGAGACAGTCAGGTTGTTTCCGCAATCACGACACTGGCCTATGATTGTCGCCGGTCCGAGTTCTTTGTTCCGCACGCAATCGGGGCACTGAAACTGGTCGATGCAGGAAGCATTACCGTGGCGACAAAAGGGGCAAAACATGGCGAGTTGGGTCACACTCAGTTCCTGCCGGGCAACGCCCTGACCTATGGCGTCGATGCCACCGGCGACCGTCGGGTGGACTTCTATGACATGACCGACGCGCTTGCCTCGACCGCCAATTTTCTTCGCAAGAAAGGGTGGAAGCCAGGGCGTGGCTATCAGCCAGGGGAGCGGAATTTTCAAGTGCTGAAACAGTGGAACGCGGCCTCTGTTTATCAGCAATCCATAGCAATCATGGCCGCGCGAATCGACCAATAGCCCGGTCGCACCAAAAACACACTCCGCACCCTCTTTCGCCACATTTCCGCCACAGTGACAAACAAAAGCCTTTAGTTTCTTGGTTTCCAATGCGTAACCAATGCCGGGGTAAAATCACCTTTTTTGCATTTTCCGCCAAATTCTCCTCACGAATGGTTGTTACAGTGTTTGCTGAACAGTACGCAAAAAAGGACAGTGCAGTGGTTCGGAAGCACAGCTACCATGGCGGCCTGCAATTCAATGGCGACGCAAATGGCGCGATCGAGCGTTTTGGCACAATCGTTGCCACGACGCTGGAAGATTACGGCCATCTGGTCGAACGCAAGGCGTTGCTGAGCAATTCCGAAGCAAGCATTGTTTCAAGTCAGTACCTTGTGCGACTGACCTTGGATACAGGCACCCCCGAGCAGGAAGACCGGTACGAGCGTATGGATCGCGCCGCGGGGCTAAAAACGATAACAAAACCCCGCGCCGCAAATCCGCAAAACAGGTTGGTTCTTTCGATCACGCCGGTTTCCCCCCTGCTGGATGACTCCGAGATTTCGGAACTGATGATGGTCGTCATTCTGTATCGCATGGTCGATATTTGTTCGACCCGGCGCGTTGAATGGCTGTCGCCACACACGGTTCTGACGGTCGAGCAGTTCATGAGCGCCTTTGACACTCTGGCCCCCAGCCGAACACGCGACAGAAAACAAATTTTCCAGTCGCTGACCGGGCAGTTCTCGGCAATGAATGTGCCCGAGAACGATGACACCATAAGTGTTCTTCATGCTTCGACGTCCCGCCCGATCCAGCTGACAGATGAACAATTGCTCAGCATCGCGTTTCGCAGTGAAGATACAAACATGCCAGGTCAGGAAACGTTCGATGACGAAGATGGTGTCGCGAAGCCAAGTGACGTTTTGCGTCTCAGCAGTTGGTGCATGACGGGTGTACTGGCTGGCGTTTCGACCCCGATTGCCCTGTCAATGGCTGCCGTCAATCTGATCCGGGGTGAAGATTTTCGCCTCAACACACAGGTGCTTGTCTTTACCTTCGCGATAGTTGCCCTGAACGCAACGAATGCGTTTGCCGATGTTGCGGCCGCTTTGGGCCAGTAAGAGAATTACAGAAGACCCTCCTTGGATGCCCCGCCTTCAGGCGGGGTTTTCCATTTTGGGAACCGCGTTCGCGGCCAAAACATAAGTGTGGATTGAAAAGACGACCGCATCCGTTTTCGGCAAGCGCAGCAGAGTTTGCCGCTCGCTTCGCAAGTAGGACGTTTTACGTCGATCTGTGTCGCCCCGCCTGTCACTGGAGCTTCGGGGCTGAAACAGTTCGGGGTCTTCATACCAAAGCGCGTTAAAACGCCAGAGCGGACGACCGGGCTGTATCCCGTCGAACAGGCGCTGCACCCGCTTGGCGATATTTTCGTCGTAACTTGCGACAGGCACATGGATGTCGATCAGTGGTCGCATGAATTTTTCCGACAAAAGCCAGCTGGCCGGGAAACACAGGATTGCGCCGGTCAATACATGTACAGTTCCGCGCTTTTGCAGGATGCAAAAATCCTCCTGAACCAGCCTGCACAATGTATCAAGCGGCTGCGCCCGGTCGACTGCGACACTTACTCCGTCGGGTCTGACGACTTCTTCATCCGCATTGGGATAGACCTGCGACAGCACAAGGTCGAGCAGTTCCCGAGCGGCGGGTTCAGCCTGCGGATCAAGCGCCAGAACGTCTTCGCGGCGTTCCGTCAGCAGCTTCTGCCGGCGTTGCATCTGACCGGCAAAAGCCTCGTCCCGATGCAACCAGTTTTCCATCGTTGCAGGCTGGATACCCGGCAAAGCACGTAGGTCGCCGACATCATACGGTATTTTATCTTGCAGAATTTTATTCATACCAGTGGCTTAGCATGGGTCGAAATATTTGTCGGTCGAAAACGACAGGATCGCCGTCGCATTTTTCCAAGACGATCCACATGGGCACCTTAGGTTTGACTGAACAAGCAACGAGGTCCGTCATGAACAAGCATTACCGAGACACGCGCAAGATTGACCCCAGCCGAGGCGCTACGCTGGGTGATGGCACGCCAAACGAAAATGATCGGATCGAGATCGGACCGACACAGCTGGCTTTTGACGAATGGGTTGCGGCAGGTCTGGAACTGCCCAATCTTGCCCGGATGCGGGAACACCGCTGGAAGCGTCTGACGCAGGCCATCGTTGATCGTGGATACGGAGGTTTGCTGGTTTTTGACCCGCTGAACATCCGCTATGCGACCGACAGCACGAACATGCAGTTGTGGAACACGCATAACCCGTTTCGCGCGGTGCTGTTATGTGCAGATGGCTATATGGTGATCTGGGACTACAAGAACTCGCCTTTCCTCAGCACGTTCAATCCGCTGGTGCGCGAACAGCGTTCAGGGGCGGACCTGTTTTACTTCGACCGTGGCGACAAGGTGGATATTGCGGCAGATGTTTTCTCGAACGAGGTGCGCGTACTGATCGATGCGCATGGCGGCGGCAACAAACGTTTGGCTGTCGACAAGATCATGCTGCACGGTCTGCGCGCGCTTGAGGCGCAGGGCTTTGAGGTCATGGAAGGCGAAGAGCTGACCGAAAAGACCCGTGCCGTGAAGGGACCAGATGAGATTCTGGCCATGCGCTGTGCCAATCACGCCTGCGAAACCGCTGTGGCGGAGATGGAGAGCTTTGCACGCGCGAATGTCGGCAATGGCAAGACAACCGAGGATGATATCTGGGCTGTTCTGCACGCGGAAAACATCCGTCGCGGTGGCGAATGGATCGAAACCCGCCTGCTGGCGTCAGGCCAACGCACGAACCCGTGGTTCCAGGAATGCGGCCCGCGCATCACGCAGCAAAACGAAATCATCGCCTTCGACACCGACCTGATCGGGTCATACGGGATATGCATCGATATCTCGCGCACATGGTGGATCGGTGACCAAAAGCCCCGCCCTGACATGATCTATGCCATGCAGCACGCGCATGAACACATCATGACCAACATGCAGATGCTGAAGCCCGGTGTGATGATCCCGGAACTTACCACCATGTCGCACAGGCTTGACGACAAGTTTCAGGCGCAGAAATATGGCTGCCTGATGCACGGAGTGGGATTGTGTGATGAATGGCCGCTGGTTGCGTATCCGGACAAAGCCGTCGAAGGCGCCTACGATTACCCACTAGAGCCCGGTATGGTGCTGTGCGTCGAAGCCTGCGTCGGCGAAGTCGGTGGCGATTTCAGCATCAAGCTTGAGGATCAGGTTCTTATCACAGAAACCGGGTATGAGAACCTGTCCAGATACCCCTTTGACCCCCAATTGATGGGGATCGAATAAGGCCGGGCCCTCAATTTGACCAATGGGACCGGCGGACATTTCCATGCCAATCTTCCGTGGCAGGGCTGATCTGAACCTGCGAACCACCTTGGGGCGCGGGCCAGGATTGGCCAATCGCGAACCCGGCAACGCCGGCCAGAACAATAGCCAGGATCATACGTGAACGCAGGTCGGGTATCCGGGGTGCAATATCTGCATGTGACATCTGTGTCTCCTGTTTCAGCTTTCAGGAACCACAAATGGGATGTGGAAGAACATAAGTGAAACGAATGTTTGTTTGCATCACCATCAAATTTCTTGATAATAAAAGAAGGTAAGAGCTCCGCCGTCGTGCAACACGAAAACGGCAGGGATCTTGCGCAGCCTGTGAAACACCCATTCGTTCTCACCTTCCCGTTACGCGTGTGACTTAAGGGTTGTGACCCAAGGGGCAAATACACAGTATTGGGCGTGTTCCCCCGTACCATTCAAGGAGCCGACATGCCCACGGAACGCATCACTTTTGCCGGACATGACGGCAGCCAATTGGCGGCGCGACTGGATTTGCCGGACGGACCGGTGCTGGCAACGGCCATGTTCGCCCACTGCTTTACCTGCTCCAAGGATATCCCGGCCGCCCGGCGCATTTCTGCCCGACTGGCTGCCATGGGCATTGCGGTGCTGCGGTTCGATTTCACCGGACTGGGCCATTCCGAAGGCGAGTTTGCCAATACGACCTTCACTTCGAATGTCGAGGATCTGATTTCAGCCGCGCAATATCTGGCTGGTCGAAAAATGGCACCTGCCCTGCTGATCGGCCACTCGCTTGGGGGCGCGGCGGTGTTGCGGGCGCGGGCTGGTATTCCGACTGTAAAAGCCGTCGTGACATTGGGTGCACCGGCGGACCCCGCCCATGTGTCGCATCACTTTGAGGCGGCGCTGCCTCAGATCGCAGAGGATGGCAGTGCCGAGGTCTCTTTGGGTGGTCGCCCCTTCCGCATTGGTAAAGCTTTTGTGGACGACATTGCCAAATCGGCCCTGTCATCTGCAATCGCCGACCTCAAAGCTGCTCTGTTGATCCTTCATGCCCCACGCGACGAAACGGTCAGCATCGACAATGCGAGCGCGATCTTTCTGGCCGCGAAACACCCCAAAAGCTTTGTAACTCTCGACGACGCCGACCATCTGATCACGCGCGCCTCTGACGCCGAATATGCAGCGGATGTTATTGCCGCTTGGGTTTCACGCTATGTGAAACTGTGCCCACCCGCTCCGCCACCGGGTGCGCCAGAGGGCGTTGTGCGCATAACCGAAGCAGATCCGGGCGGGTTCATGCAGGATATTCAGGCGGGTCCAAACCACCATCTGGTCGCGGATGAGCCCGCATCTTATGGCGGTACGGACAAGGGCATGTCGCCTTATGGCTTTGTCTCGGCCGGTTTGGGGGCCTGCACATCGATGACAATACGCATGTACGCCCGGCGCAAAGGCTGGCCCCTGACAAATGTCAGCGTCGATGTGTGTCATGACAAGGTTCACGCACAGGATGCCGGATTGGTGAATGATGGCAAGGTGGACCAGTTTCGCCGGAAAATCCGCCTGAGCGGCCCGTTGAATCAGGAGCAAAGGCAACGTTTGCTTGAGATTGCGGACAAGTGCCCGGTTCACCGGACGCTTGAAGGCTCGGCCCACATAACGACCGAGCTTCTTTCATAAGAAAGGCCGCCTGACAGGCGGCCTTTTGTTCCTTAGCGCCGCGGGCCCGGTCGATGAATGGGCGGGCGGGCAACCGGCGGACGCGCGACAGGTGGGCGCGGGCGCGCGGGAGGTTTGGCCACAGGCGGTTTCGGACGCTCGGGACGCACTGGTCGATCAGGTCGGTTGGGACGATCAACGTCAATATCCACATTAACGTCATGGTAGTAGTCGTTCCACAGCATCGAGTCGTAAAACGGGTCATACCCGTACCCGACCCCAACCGTAACACCGTCACAGGCCGACAGCGTCAAAGTCGCGATCCCAAACCCTAGCGTAAGGGACATCCGATTGATCAGTCTAACGCTCATCGCTCCCTCCCTCACTGAAGCGCCCGGAACGACGCGAATACGGCGTTCAGATCATCTGCATAACTCGGGTCTGCCCCGTCCCGCAGAATAGCAACTGCGATGGCAACCCGGCCTTGCGGAAGGTCAATGACGGTGGCGGTAAAGCTTACTCCCTTGCCGTCCCGGTGCCCGGTGCCCCGAAACACGCGGGCTGGCAATCCGCCGATACGGGTATCGCTGGTGCTGGTCGTCGTAGGGTCTTTGACCAGTAACTTGTCGATATCCTGCAAGTACCGGACGCCGCCCTGAATTGTTCCAACACCCGCAGGTGATACGAAACCCATCCACACCGCGTCGTCTGTCACCGGTCGGAACCCCATAACCCGCGCGACCGCACGGGCGTCGCCCAGTTCGGTATCCTCAATCTCGCGCGGGCCGCCGGTACGAAGGACCCAGAAGTCTGGTACGTCAAACCGAAAGAGCGCTTGGCCTTCATCGGTGTATATCACGGGTGTGTCAGCCAGTGCTGGTGCAGCTGCGCCGACCCAAAACGCACCACAGAGGGCAAGTATATAACATGATAAAAAACGCATATCTCAATAACCTGATTATTTCCTTCCGATCAGATTGAACTGTCGCAGCGCTGTTTGTCCAGCATCGCTTGGCAGCAAGGGCAAGACGGGCATCCACCCCAACTGGCGGCATGATCCGGTGAGACCTAGTTGCAGGCCCAAAACTTGCCTTGTTGCGACACCCTGCCCGTCACTGCCTTGTCATATCCTTTGCAGGACAGTTTTCCGAACCCGTCTGCTGCTGAAAAGCCCAAACAAACGGCAATAATCAGGGCAAACCGTCTCATATACGCTCTCGCATCTTGTTCCCTACCCCGCACGCGGCTAAACCCCGCGCCAACGCCTCATCCAATCTGCAAAAAAGGTGCCGTCGCCTATGATTCCCCGTTATTCCCGCCCCGACATGGTCGCCATCTGGTCGCCCGAGACCAAGTTCCGCATCTGGTACGAGATCGAGGCGCACGCGTGCGATGCCATGGCGGATCTGGGCGTGATCCCGCGTGAAAATGCCGAAGCTGTCTGGAAAGCCAAGGATGTGGAATTCGATGTCGCCCGCATCGACGAGATCGAGGCCGTCACCAAGCATGACGTCATCGCCTTCCTGACCCATCTTGCAGAGCATGTCGGCAGTGAAGAGGCGCGTTTTGTGCATCAGGGCATGACCAGCTCGGACGTGCTGGACACCTGTTTCAACGTACAGCTGACCCGCGCCGCCGACATCCTGATTGGCGACCTTGAAGGGCTTCTGGCCGCGCTCAAGCGCCGCGCGATGGAACATAAGAACACGGTTCGTATCGGACGTAGCCACGGCATCCACGCCGAACCGACAACCATGGGTCTGACCTTTGCCCGCTTCTACGCCGAGATGGACCGCAACCTGTCCCGGATGCGCGATGCACGTGCGGAAATCGCCACCGGAGCGATCAGCGGCGCGGTTGGTACCTTTGCCAATATCGACCCGCAAGTCGAGGAACATGTCTGTGACAAGCTGGGTCTGGTGCCTGAGCCGATCAGCACGCAGGTCATTCCGCGTGACCGCCACGCGGCCTTTTTTGCAACGCTGGGCGTCATCGCCAGCAGCATCGAGAACATCGCCATCGAAATCCGCCACATGCAGCGGACCGAGGTACTGGAGGGGGCTGAGTTCTTCTCGATGGGCCAGAAAGGCTCCTCGGCGATGCCGCACAAGAAAAACCCGGTGCTGACTGAGAACCTGACCGGTCTGGCACGCATGGTCCGCGCGGCCGTAATACCGGCGATGGAGAATGTTGCGCTCTGGCACGAACGCGACATCTCGCATTCATCTGTCGAGCGCATGATCGGTCCGGATGCCACAATCACGCTGGATTTTGCCTTGGCCCGCCTGACAGGTGTGGTCGACAAAATGCTGATCTTCCCGGAAAACATGCTGGAAAACATGAACAAGTTCCCCGGGCTGGTCATGAGCCAGCGCGTTCTGCTGGCCCTGACCCAGGCAGGTGTCAGCCGTGAGGACGCCTATGCCATGGTACAGCGCAACGCTTTGAAGGTTTGGGAACACCGCACCGACTTCAAGGAGGAACTGTTGGCGGATGCTGATGTAACTGCCGCACTCAGCCCTGCGGAGATCGAAGAGAAATTCGACCTCGGGTATCACACCAAGCATGTCGATACGATCTTTGCGCGCGTGTTTGGCGAATAACGGTTATCTTTTCAGTCTGTTAGCCGGGGGTGCTCTGCCACATGCAGGGCACCCCCTTGCTTTTTGCCAGATCAACAGAAATGCGGTATCCTGCATGTGCTTTTTCCATACGAGGGAAACATCATGATCCGAACACTCCTAAGCGCATTGGCACTGGTTCTTGTGGCCTCGGTCGGGCTTGCCTGCGAAGAGCATTCCAAACAGACCCAATCCTGCGTACCCGGTACGGCCTGGGATACTGAAACAAAAAGCTGTGCAAAATCTGTCAACAGCTGACAATTTTTGTCCAGTTCGTGAATAAAAGCGACCGTTCCACTGTTAGCTTTTTTGTAGATCACACTATGATTTCAATAAGAGCCCCGAGAACGGAGTAAAGAAATGCGCCTTTTGTTAGCTTCTGCCCTTGCCTTGCAAGCCTTTGCCTTCGCGCCAGCTGTCCATGCCGCAGGCGGTGACAGCAGCAGCCCGCCGAAACCCACGAATACGACCAAGAAATGCCTGTTCGGCCGTGTATATGACGAAACCCGTGGAAAATGCGTCAAACCCGACAAGTCTAACCTGACCGATGATCAGCTGTATAATGCGGTCCGCGAACTGGCTTATGACGGGCAATACGGGCACGCTCAGGACATTCTGCGCATCATGGATCAGGAGGACGATCGTGTCCTGACCTATTGGGGTTTCACCTATCGCAAAATGGGCGAGCTGGAACTGGCAAATGTCTTTTATCAAAACGCGATCAATGCCAACCCAGACAATCTTTTGGCGCGCAGCTACATGGCGCAGGGGTTTGTGTCCGAAGGCCGAACCGATCTGGCGATCGAACAATGGCGTGAAATAAAGGCCCGAGGCGGCGAAGGCACATGGGCCGAGGCGTCGCTGCGCGAAGCGATCCGAACGGGCCTGACATACAGCTATTGAGGTTCAGGGTTATTTAACCCGACTCTCTCTAATCTGCCTGTGGTTCGAAAACTTTGGCTCCACAGGCAGATGCAGAACACCAACGCATTAATTCAAACGGTTCAAGGGGCTTCGGCCCCATTTTCCGCAGGGGGTGGCGACAGCCCGCGCCTTGTTCCCCGATCTTTGACCAGCCGTCAGAAAGCAGCTGTCGTCGTGCGCCTGTTGTTGAACGATGGCGCCGATCTTCCGTTGGAGGAACTTCCCGATGACCTGCAAGAAAAACTGACACACCAATTGGGGGAAATGGGCCTTGTGGACCGGGTGACTCTGGGTGCTGTGGCACAGGAATTCAGCGAAGCCCTGGACAATGTCGGTCTGGCCTTTCCACATGGGCTTGCCGGAGCCTTAGATGCCGTCAGCGGAAAGATCACGCCCGCAACAGCGGCGCGTTTGCGCAAAGTTGCCGGAGTTCGCCAGATCGGTGATCCCTGGCAAAGGTTGCGCGACATTCCGGCCCAGGACCTTGCGGCCATGGCACAGGCGGAAAGCACTGAAGTGGCCGCTGTGATGCTTTCAAAAATGGATACGGCACAGGCGGCGCAGATGCTGGGCCACATGCCGGGTCCGGTGGCGCGGCGGATCACCTACGCAATCTCGAAAACAGCAAATGTCACGCCCGAAGCGGTTGAGCGGATCGGCTGGTCACTGGCTGCTCAGCTGGATCAGCGGCCTGTTCAGGCCTTCAATGACGGTCCGGGCGCGCGTGTGGGTGCAATTCTGAACCAGTCTGCGTCCGCCACGCGCGACGACCTGCTGAACGCGCTGGATGAGGACGACGCCGATTTTGCCGATCTGGTGCGCCGCTCGATCTTTACCTTCGCCCATATCTCCGGCCGGATTTCGCCCCGTGATGTTCCAGCCATATTGAGGGAAGTCGATCAGCCTGTTCTGGTCGCGGCCCTTGCTGGTGCCGCCGCGGACGATGACAAGGCATCTGTCGAGTTTCTGCTGTCGAATATCTCCTCCCGCATGGCAGAAAACCTGCGCGAGGAAATCGCGGAACGCGGGCGGGTCAAGCAATCTGAGGCCGAAGATGCCATGACCCAGATCGTTGGGGCGGTTCGTGCCTTGTCAGACGCCGGAACAATTACGCTGATTGAAAAGGAAGACGACGAAAGCACGGGTTGAAGCAGGAACAGGCGCACCCGCCAGATCGTTAGGGCAGCCATTTCGCCAGGGTGCTTGAGGTTACGGGTACCGGGTTGTATGTCTGAGGCAACATTTCGCAACACGCGGTGAGACACCTCCATGCCCGTCGAAAAGTCGGAGCTCAGCCGGTTTGAGCTTGGAAAATACTATGTCGCCAATCTGCTCCTGCAGGGAATCATCGGCGCTATGCGCCTGCTTCCTTATGAAAGGCGCATAGCAACCATGGGTGCAATCATGAAAACCCTTGCACCCGTCGTTGGATTTCGCACCCGTGTCCGCCGGAATCTAAAGCTCACCTGCCCTGAATTGTCTGACGCCGAGATCACAACGATCTATCGAGACGTGTCGGATAATGCCGGTCGGGCAATAATGGAGCATTTCTCACCCGAAGGTTTCATCGAACGTCAGGTGAACGCCAAGATATCCGGGCCCGGTATTGCTGCGTTTGACGCCGCGATTGCCGAAGGGCGCCCGGTGATGATGATCACGGCGCATTTTGGTCACTATCTTGCGGCACGCGTCGCCCTGCAGGAACACAGCGGCAAACCGATTGGATGCCTCTACCGGCGGATGGCGAATCCTTATTTCAACGACGCCTATGTCGAAGCTTTTTACAAAACCGGCGCGCCGATGTTCGAACAGGGGCGGCGTGGCATGGTCGAAATGGTCCGGTCACTCAAGAACGGTGGAATCATTGCCATCGTGTCCGACCTGCATGCGCTGGGGGGCGAAGAGCTGACATTCTTTGGCAAGCCTGCCGTGACATCCGTGCTGAACGCAGAGCTGGCCATCAAGTACAAGGCCGTACTGATACCGTGCTATGCCGTGCGCCAGCCTAATGGCATCGACTTTGAAATCATCCTGCATGATCCCGTTCCGCACACGGACCCAAAGACGATGACTCAGTTCACCAATGACGATCTGGAACAGATCGTGCGGCAGCATATGGGACAGTGGTTCTGGATCCATCGGCGTTGGAAAAGCTGGAACGGGCTCGGCGTCCAACCGGACGACATGCCCTGATCACTTGGCCCAAGACGCGGCAACTATTGGCCCGTGACCGGCCCTTTGCACAAGCACGACGGCTGGCAAGCCTGGCTCCAGCTGCGCCGAGTATGTCTGCGGCGTTTGCCCATCCCACCGGCCCGCAATCTGCCAGGTCTCGACAACATTGGCATAATCCAATTCCCGCCCGGCTAGTTCACCACGGCGGATCGAGGCATGGCGCAGAGGCGAATACTGAACGATACGCACGTCATAGGTCTCACCTTCGGGCAGTTCTACAGGCGTCACACTCACGGTCACTTCGTCAGCGTCTCGGGTTGCTGTCACCGCTGCCTCGGGGGCGGCCTTTAGATGCGCATCAATCAGACGGTCGAGCTCCTGAGCCTGAGCGCCGACAATATCGTGCTGACCATTTATGATCATCTGGGGCGTATAGATCATGGATTTTCCGTTTTCGCGGGCATAGGCCCGTTGCCGGAGCGTGTGATCAGGATCGGCATATTCGTCCTTCCAGCCGATGTAATCCCAATAGTCGACATGCAGCGCCAGCCCGATGACATCGTCGCGTTTCGCCAGCTCACGCATAATCCGGTCCGCCGGCGGGCAAGACGAACACCCCTGTGAGGTGAACAGCTCAACCACCACAGGATCCTCACCGGCCATGGACTGGGTGGCGAGCAGGCAGGATATCAGAGCGGTCAAAGCAGCGGGTCTGAACATAAAAACTCTCGGATAAAGCGGGTGTTCTCTGGGATAGCCGTTTTGCCCTTCAACCGCCAATCAACGTTTCTTGAGGGCGGTATTTGCAATTCTCCGCTCATATGTGTGCAATGGTATACAAAATTGCAAATCCAGTGTCATTGAACCTTGAACCAGCGGCTTGGGTGATGCAGATAACATTCAGCGATGCCCGAAATCCAAGTCATTTGAGAAGGGAGGCCACCCGATGCCCATTAAAGTCGGACAGGATACCGCCAAGACACGCCGCAGCCTGAACGTGAATGGCAAATCCATTTCCTACTATTCGATCCCCGCCGCGCAGCAGGCCGGTTTGGGTGATTTTTCCAACCTTCCTGCCGCATTGAAAGTCGTGCTGGAAAACATGCTCCGATTTGAAGACAGCGGCTTTTCGGTCTCGGTCGATGACATCAAAGCATTTGCCGAATGGGGTGCCAATGGCGGCAAGAACCCGCGCGAGATTGCGTACCGCCCTGCCCGCGTGCTGATGCAGGACTTCACCGGTGTTCCAGCGGTGGTCGATCTGGCCGCCATGCGCGACGGGATCAAGGGCCTGGGCGGTGACGCACAGAAGATCAACCCGCTGAACCCGGTCGATCTGGTTATCGACCACTCGGTCATGATCGACGAGTTCGGTAACCCGCGTGCGTTCCAGATGAACGTCGACCGCGAATACGAGCGTAACATGGAACGCTATCAGTTCCTGAAATGGGGTCAGAACGCGTTCAACAATTTCCGCGTTGTGCCTCCCGGCACCGGTATCTGTCATCAGGTGAACCTGGAATATCTGGCACAGACTGTCTGGACTGACACCGATCAGAACGGCGAAGAAGTTGCCTATCCCGACACACTGGTTGGCACCGACAGCCACACCACCATGGTCAACGGCATGGCCGTTCTGGGGTGGGGCGTTGGCGGGATCGAGGCCGAAGCCGCAATGCTGGGTCAGCCGATCTCGATGCTGATCCCTGAGGTGATCGGTTTTGAGTTGACCGGCTCGATGGTCGAAGGCACCACCGGTACGGACCTTGTTCTGAAAGTTGTCGAAATGCTGCGCGCCAAGGGCGTGGTGGGTAAATTCGTCGAATTCTATGGCGAAGGGCTGGACCGCCTGCCGCTGGCTGACCGTGCAACCATTGCCAACATGGCGCCGGAATACGGCGCGACATGCGGCTTCTTCCCGATCGACGACGAAACCCTGCGCTACATGCGCAACACTGGCCGCGACGAAGACCGCATCGCGCTGGTCGAAGCCTATGCCAAGGAAAACGGGTTCTGGAGAGGCCCGGGTTATGCGCCGATCTACACTGACACCCTATCACTGGACATGGGCACAATCGTTCCTGCAATTTCAGGCCCGAAACGCCCGCAGGACTACGTTGCGCTGACCGACGCCAAGGCCGCTTTCACCAAGGAAATGAAAGAGACTTTCAAGCGCTCCATGGGCAAGGAAGTCGCCGTCAAGGGCGAAGACTACACCATGGAGTCGGGCAAGGTTGTAATTGCTTCGATCACCTCCTGCACCAACACATCGAACCCTTACGTGATGATCGGTGCAGGCCTTGTGGCTCGCAAAGCCGCAGCTCTGGGTCTGAACCGCAAACCTTGGGTCAAAACCTCGCTGGCACCCGGTTCGCAGGTTGTATCTGCTTATCTTGAGGCCGCTGGACTGCAAGAAGATCTGGACAAGGTTGGGTTCAACCTTGTTGGGTACGGCTGCACCACCTGCATCGGCAACTCGGGCCCGATCCAGAAAGAAATCTCGGAAGCCATTGCCGAGGGCGATCTGGTCGCCACGTCGGTTCTGTCCGGCAACCGGAACTTCGAAGGCCGTATCTCACCGGATGTCCGCGCAAACTACTTGGCTTCGCCGCCGTTGGTTGTTGTCTATGCGCTGGCAGGTACGCTCGACATCGATCTGACGTCCGAGCCCATCGGTCAGGACAAGGATGGCAACGACGTCTTCATGAAGGACATCTGGCCAACCCAAAGTGAAATCGCGGAACTGGTCGAAGCAACCGTAACCCGCGAAGCGTTCCAGTCGAAATATGCGGATGTCTTCAAGGGGGATGAGAAATGGCAAAGCGTAGAGGTTCCGCAACAGGAAACCTATGACTGGCCGCCAACGTCGACCTACATCCAGAACCCGCCCTATTTCCAGGGTATGGGGGCGGAACCGGGCACGATCTCGAACATCAAAGGCGCCAAGGTTCTGGCCATTCTGGGCGACATGGTAACCACCGACCACATCTCACCTGCGGGATCATTCGCTACCACGACGCCGGCTGGCAAGTATCTGACCGACCGTCAGGTTCAGCCGCGCGAGTTCAACTCGTATGGCTCGCGACGGGGCAATCACGAAGTCATGATGCGCGGCACCTTCGCCAATATCCGCATCAAGAACGAGATGTTGGACGGAGTTGAAGGCGGATACACCAAAGGTCCGGATGGCGAACAGACGTCGATCTATGACGCTTCGATGGCCTATCAGGCCAATGGCACCCCGCTGGTCGTGTTCGGCGGCGAACAATACGGCGCGGGCTCAAGCCGCGACTGGGCGGCCAAGGGCACGGCGCTGCTGGGCGTCAAGGCCGTAATCGCCGAGAGCTTTGAGCGTATCCACCGATCCAATCTGGTTGGCATGGGCGTGATCCCGTTCGAATTCACAGGGGGTGACACGCGCAAAACACTGGGCTTGAAGGGGGACGAAACCGTCTCGATCCACGGTCTGGACACCATTCAACCGCTGCAAGAGGTACCCTGCACAATCGTCTATGGCGATGGAACTGAGAAGACCATCACCCTGAAGTGCCGCATCGATACCGCACCCGAGATTGAATACATCGAAAACGGCGGCGTGCTGCACTATGTGCTGCGTAACCTTGCAAAGGAATCGTAACCCGATAGCGATGCGACCAATCAAAACCCCCGGCCAACAACCGGGGGTCTTTTGTTTTCTGGTCATTCATTCGAAAACCTGAAACTGTTGGGCAAGGTCATCCACAGGAACCATTCACCATGAAGAAACCCAACGCTCTGCTGGTTTGCTCCCTCAGCGTTATTGCAGTGATCGGAATATGGGGCGTCGTGGACATTCAAAGCTTGGTGACCTGGGCAAGTGGTATCGTCCAACAGACCTTCCACAGCCGCGGCTGGTTCGTGATGCTCGCTGCTTCAGGTATGTTGATCGGATGCCTGTTTTTGGCGTTTTCACCGTATGGCAATATTCGCCTCGGCCGGGATGACGAAGAACCAGAGTTTTCCACGGCCACATGGATTTCGATGTTGTTTTCCGCCGGTATGGGCGTCGGCCTGTTGTTTTGGGCAGTGGCAGAACCGCTAACTCACTTCAACTTTATCACAGGCATGGCGCCGGATTTCATCGCGGCGCAGCAAGCCATGCTGGCAACGAACTTTCACTGGGGGCTACATGCCTGGGCGATCTATGGCTCCACCGCGCTGACGATTGCCTATTTCAGTTTCCGGCGCGGCACCGGCATGATGGTCAGCGCCCCGATCCAAAGCCTGTTTCCCGGTGAACGCTGGGCAGAACGTGTCGGGTGGCTTTCAGATTTCATGGCAATCGTCGCAATAGCCATCGGTGTTGGAGGTTCCATGGCTATGGGCGTGTTTCAGGTGGCAGATGGCATCGCTGTTCTGGGTGGCCGGGAAACGGTCGGAGCCCTTTTGATTGGCGTTGTCTTTCTGGCCATGGTCGCTGCGTATATCCCGGCGCTCTTGATCGATCTGGGTCAAGGCATGGCGCGTTTGTCCAACGCTGCTATGCTGATTGCGATCGGCCTTGTGGCCTACACGGTAGTCCTCGGCCCAACTGAATATCTTCTGAACACCGTCGTTCAGGGATTCGGCGACTATGTCACCAATGTCATTCCAAGGGGTTTTCAGACTTTTACGTTTTTCGGCGATGACGTCACCAAATGGTTCAGCGATTGGACACTTACCTATATGGTCTGGTGGATCGCCTGGGGACCATTTGTGGGCGTCTTCGTCGCCCGCATCTCTCGCGGTCGAACAATACGAGAATTCGTGATCGGAGTACTGTTCGCCCCCACGTTGTTTTCGATCCTCTGGTTCGGCGCTTTTGGTGGCATCGGGCTTTTTGAAGCGCTCAATGGCGCGGGCGAACTTCTGGCTTACACCCAAACGAATATTGAGCGTGTAACCTTTGCCCTGCTCGACCGCTTACCGCTGTCTCTGATCACGACCCTCGCTACTGTAATGGCTGCATTTTTGTTCATTGTGACCAGCGTCGTAAGTGCGGCATTTGTCTTGGGCACTTTCTCGACGGGTGGGGACGAAAACCCTCCTCCACGTGTGCGTCTGATCTGGGGGGCATTGCTTGGACTTCTAAGCGTTGCAATGATCCTTTCTGGATCAGTTGACTCGGTGAAAATCCTCATCTCGCTTGGAGCCTTGCCGTTTGTCTTTATTTCGGTCCTGCTGATGGTTTGCCTGTTCCGTGGACTAAGAGAAGAGGGGCAACGCGATGCTGATCGGTGATCTCACAGACACCCTGATGAACCTCGTAACGTTCGCTTTCATTGCAGCAATGTTCTGGATACTGCTGCGAAAGTGACAGAATTCTAAGCGCGAAAAGATCAGCGTTGAATCTCGGACACTTTGCCGATCTTGTGTGCCCATGGATAAAGTTGCGCTGATAACCGGTGGCGCCCGCGGGATTGGGCGGGCAATAGTCGAAAACCTAAGCCCAGATCACCATATCGCGTTCACATGGTTGGCCAGCGAGCCCGATCCAGATTTGCTGAAAGGCGACGCTCTGGCGATTCAGTCTGACTTGACGAAAGACAATCAACCGACCTTGGTTGTTGAACAGGTCATCGATCACTTCGGGCGGCTGGACGTGATCGTGAATAACGCGGGCCTTGTCCGTTCCACTCCGAAGCAAGAGTTTAAGGCTGAGGATCATCGGGCGATCCTCGATCTCAACCTTCTGGCCCCTGCCGCGCTGCTCACTGCTGCGTTGCCACATCTGAAACGCGGTGCATCCATCGTCAGCATTTCATCCATGAACGCAACGCTGCCGCCGCGCGATGCCGTGACTTATGGGGCAAGCAAAGCCGCACTGAACCTCTGGACCCGTGCCATGGCGAAAGAGCTTGGCCCGGACGGTATCCGTGTCAACGCCGTCGCGCCGGGCGCCATCAACATCCCCGAAGCCCCCCGGCCAGACGACCTGACCTCGCTTTTCGTCGAAGAGACCGCATTGGGCCGGATCGGAACACCTGAAGATATCGCCAACGTCGTACGGTTTCTGGCATCGGATGCGGCGGGATTTGTTACCGGAGAGGTTCTGGGCGTAACCGGCGGCTATCGTCTGTAGACCCGTTTAGGCTTTTGGCTATAGGACCGACCTTAACCGCCTGCAGCTTTTTCCAAGGCGGGGCGAAGGGTGTTTTCAATCACCCGCTGCGTGATTGGGCCCGCAAATCGCAGGATGATCGTACCATCGCCATCAATCACATAGGTTTCGGGAACACCATAAAGGCCCCAATCCAACGCCATGCGGCCCTGCTCGTCACGCCCAATAGCGGCGTAAGGATCGCCAAGCTCGGTCAAAAACGAATCGGCATTGCTCAGCTTGTCTTTGTAGTTGATGCCATAAACAGGGATGCCTTCAGCTGCCAGCGCTTCGAGATTGGGGTGCTCGACGCGGCATGGGGCGCACCAGCTGGCCCAATAGTTGACCAGCTTGACCTCTCCGTCCCGCAGCGTTTCGTCGTCGAAAAGGGTCTTTCCCGGAAACTCGGTTAGAACCACGGGCGGCGCCGGTTGGCCTTCGCGGGCCGAGGGCAAAGCGTTGGGATCTTCGCGAAACATGCCGATGCCTGCGAGAACCGCGAATGCGCCAAATATCAGAGGTGGCGCAATCATCAGGGGCGAGATTTTAGCCATTGCGCGACATCCTCTGTTCGACCTTTTCCATTTCAGCACGCACCTTGCGCCCGCGCATCACGCTGAACGCAACCAGTACCACGATAAGGGCAATGGAAACGGCATAAGACGACAAAACAGCGTCTGCATATTTTCCAAGATCGGGGATCATCCGCCCACCCTTTCCCGTGCCTGTAACGCCTTGATACGACGGGCGCGAATTTCCGTTCCGGTGCGGTACAACACCAAGGCGATGAACAGCAGAACAAATCCGATGATGCAGGCCAGCAGGGGGTAGAAAAAGACGTTGCTGACTTTCTCTTCCGTATCCGCCCCGGTAACGGCCCCGGCCCGCATGACCGATGCGCCCTGATGCAGGCCCTGATTCCAGAAATTCACCGCATACCGGCTGAGGATCGCAAAGACCGACCCAACAAGACACAGAACCGAGGTCAGATCGGCTGCGGTATCCGGATCTTCTATAGCTTCCCACAAGGCGACATAGCCAAGGTAGAACAGAAACAGGATCAGAAACGATGTCAGGCGCGGATCCCAAGCCCACCATGTGCCCCACATGGGCTGTCCCCAGATGGCCCCGGTCAGCAGCGCAATCAGGGTCATTACAATCCCGATCGGTGCAGCAGCCCGTGCCGCAAGCGCGCTGACATGGTGGCGACGCACCAGCCAGACCAATGAGGTGGCCAGCATCATCAGCCAGCAATTGATCGCCATCAGAGCCGCCGGAACATGCAGATAGATGATCTTGACCGTCGACCCCTGCTTGTAGTCGTCCGGTGTAAAGAAAAAGCCCCAGGTCAGACCGACAACGATGCAGAGGATCGAGACGATCCAGAAAAACGGCAAGACCCGTTCGCTGGTTTCAAGAAACTTGCGCGGGTTGGCATATTCCCAGAGGGCGTTGGCTTTGGCTGCGATTGACATGGGCCCTATCTAGTCCGAGTTGGGGTGGTTCTCAATTGACATCCATCAAACTTGTCGCGGTTCACCGCAGATTGATACGTAGCACGGCAGCACTGGCAAAGGGCAACAATGCGATGGTTGCCGCCGTGATCCCGGCCAGCATCAGCAGTGGCGTCTGCACTTCCATCCCTGTTGTTCCACGCCGGGCAACTTCGGCCCCGAAAATCAGGGTGGGGACGTAAAGCGGCAACACCAGAAGCGACAGCAATAGCCCGCCACGTTTCAGGCCAACGGTGAGCGCAGCACCAAATGTCCCGATGACGCTCATGGCCGGGGTACCGATCAGGAGCGAGATCACCAGCCAGAAAAACCCCGGTAGCGGCAGGTTCAGCAAGACACCCAGAAACGGGGCGGCCAGAACCAGCGGCAGACCAGTGGTCAGCCAGTGGGCCAGCGCCTTGACTGTGACAACCGATTCCAGCGGCAGCGGTGCCGTGGCCAGCAGGTCGAGCGAGCCGTCTTCCCAGTCCAGTGCCAGCAGGCGGTCAAGCGACAGAAGGCAGGCCAGCAAGGCCCCCAGCCAGAGCACACCGGGCGCAATCGTGGACAGCAGCGAGGATTGCGGCCCCACCGCAAATGGCACCATCACAGTAACGATCAGGAAAAAGGCCAGACCCAGCCCAAACCCGCCGCCTGCGCGTAAAGCCAGTTTCAGGTCGCGCAGCAACAGGGCGATCACAGGAAACCTCCGTCGAAATCGTCGATGGGTTTGGGTTTGGCCTTGTTAGGACCGACGTCCAGAACCTCGCCATCAAGGCCAAGGTCGATATGGGTCGCGATCAGGGCTGACCCGCCCTGACCCAGATGTGCTCCCACCGCATCGGCAAACATTTGCACCGCGTTCCTGTCCAGCGAGACGGTCGGCTCGTCCAGCATCCAGATTGGCCGCCCTGTGACCAGCATCCGCGCCAGCCCCAACCGCCGTTTCTGGCCCGCCGACAGATTGCCGGCGTGACGGTCGGCGAGTTCGTTCAACTCAAAAGCGTCCAGCGCCGGCTGGATGTCATATGTACCAAAGACCGCTGCCCAGAATGTCAGGTTTTCAGTCACCGACAATGTCGGTTTGAGCCCGTCCGAATGGGACGCGTAGGCGATCCGGTCCTCGGCCCCTTCGATCATGCCTTCCAGCGGAGGCTGCAAGCCAGCCAACGTGCGCAGAAGCGTCGTTTTGCCGATCCCGTTTGGGCCCCGCAGGATCAGAGCCTTGCCCGGCGACAGCTGAAAGCTGAGGCCCTCAAGGACGGGAACACCGCCACGAGTGATCGACAGATCTGTTACAGTCAAAGTCATGAGACCCGCTTAGCGGATTGTCCGCAGGGGCAAAAGGCGAGATTTGCCGCAGGATGCCAGCGCACCACAGCTGGCACATGTCGAAGTGAGGGGCCAGCCCCTCACACTCCCCGGGATATTTTTGGCCAGATGAAGAGAATCCCATCAGACAGGGATCAGGGCAAGTGCGATGCGGCGACCTTCGGCGAGCAGCACATTGTAAGTGCGGCAGGCGGCGGGGGAGTTCATGATTTCAACACCAAGTCCGACATTTTCCAACTCAACCCGTAGCGATTGGGGGATGTGGGCCATGTCTGCGCCCGTGCCGATAAGCAGGACGTCGATCCTGCCCGCCAGGTCCAGAAGGGGGTGTCGGTCGTCATAGCCGCCCCACTCTGCCGGGCCTGCCGGGCCTGTCAGGACAGCGCCGTGGAAGACATCGCCGCCAATTCGAAAAAAACCGGGGCCATAACCGTCTATGGGTTTGGCATCTGTAAAAGTAATCTGATTCAGACGCATGATGTCCCTTCTTCAATCCAGAAGCGGCAGTCCGGAAATGACCGCAATCAGGATGACCGAATAGGCCGCGAGGCGGTAGATCCGTTCCAGTTTCGGGTCGAACAATGCTTTGCCGATAAGCGTAGTGATCAGATAAGGCACGCACAGCAGCAGGACAATCCATAGGATCGACAAATCTGCGGCACCGCTGATGAGGATGTTGAAAACGATGACAACGTCGAGCAATGCCAGAAAAATGATGGTGTTGGCACGAATCTTGCGCACATCTGTGGAACTGGCCAGATAGAACACGATGACAACCGGGCCGGTCAGCCCGGTCATGCCGCCGACAACGCCTGCGCTGCCGCCGATGGCGAGACGTCCGGGCAGTCCCAGTTTACCCTCCCACCGCCAGCCAGTAACCACGGCCAGCAGGGTCAGACCGGTAATGCCGCAAACAACCCAGCGCAGCGCAACCGAGTCCACCTGCACCATGATCCACAGCCCCAGCGGTACGGTTATCGTTGCGGCAAAGCCCAGAGTGCTGATCTCAACCTTGTCACAATCCCGCCACGCCTGCGGAGCCAAGGCAAAGGTTGATGCAATACCGGTGGCGGCCATCAGAAAGACCACATCCGCTATTGGCAGGAACTGGGTCGCCACCGGCACAAAGATCATCGCGGTGCCAAAACCTGTGAAGCCGCGGACAAGTCCCGCGGCTCCAATGGTAAGGATCAGCCAAGTGAGGCCCGGCAGGGCCAAGGCCTGTTGTAGAGCCTCAGGCATCAATATTGGCAAACTGGTTGCCCGCCGTATTCGACGGTTTGGACCAGTCGCGCTTGACACCCAGCCACAGCAGGATGGTTGAGGCCACGAAGACCGAAGAATAGGTCCCAACGATCACGCCCCAGATCATCGCAAACACAAAGCCGCGGATTACGTCGCCACCCAGAACATAAAGTGAGATCAAAGCCAGCAACGTAGTAACCGAGGTCATGACAGTCCGGCTCAGGGTCTCATTGATCGAGATGTTCAGAACCTCCTTGAGGTCCTTCTTTTTGTATTTCCGCAGATTCTCGCGCACCCGGTCGAAGACGACAACTGTGTCGTTCAGCGAATAGCCGACGATGGTCAGCAGCGCCGCGATGATCGCCAGATCGAAGCGGATTTGCAGTTCCGAGAAGATGCCGATGGTCAGGATCACATCGTGCACCAATGCGGCAACTGCCCCCAGTGCAAACTGCCATTCAAAGCGCAGCCAGATGTAGACAAGAACGGCACCAATGGCCAAGACAACCGCGATCACAGCCGTCTGGATCAACTCGCCCGACACTTTTGGGCCAACGGATTCGACACTTTCAAAGGGCAGTTTTAGTCCGGAGTCTGCGGCAGCCAGCGCTTCGCCGACCTGGGTGATCACGTCTGCGGTGACCGCTTCGGCGTCTTCCTGAGCCTGAATACGGATCATCGCGACATTTTCAGCTGGACCAAAACTTGGATCAAAAATCTCGGTGATGGTGACGTCACCCAGTTGCAGCGGAGACAAAGCATCGCGGTATACACCCACGTCGATTGCTTGTGCGCTTTGGGTCCGGATCGTGGTTCCACCGCGGAAATCGATGCCGAAGTTCAGCCCCTGCAGCAGAAAAGAGGTGAACGCGATCACCATCATCAGGCCGGAGATTCCAAGCCAGATTTTCCAACGACTGAAGAAGTCGAACGAGGTGTTCTGCGGTACGAGTTTCAGTCTCATGTCAAACCTCGATCGTTTTCGGTCGGCGGCGTTCGAACCACATGACAACCATCAGGCGCGTCACGAAGATCGCGGTGAAGACCGATGTCAGGATACCCAGGCCCAGAGTGATCGCGAACCCGCGCACAGGGCCACTGCCCATGGCAAACAGGATAACGGCGGTGATGAAGGTGGTTATGTTGGCGTCCAGAATGGCCGACAACGCCTTTTCATAGCCCAGATCGATGGCGCGGGCCGGACCTCTGGCGGATTTCAGTTCTTCGCGGATGCGCTCAAAGATCAGCACGTTGGCATCCACTGCCATACCGACCGTCAGAACGATCCCCGCAATCCCCGGCAGAGTCAGGGTTGCGCCGATCAGGGACAGCAAGCCGAACAACAGGCCCACGTTGATGATCAGCGCGATATTGGCGAAGACACCGAACAGGCCATAGCTGAGCGCCATGAATACCAGCACCGCGATAAAGGCCACGATTGTGGCAACTTTACCTGCGTCGATACTGTCCTGCCCCAGTTCGGGGCCGATGGTGCGTTCTTCCAGGAATTCTAGCCCTGCAGGCAAAGCACCGGCACGCAGCAGGACGGCCAGATTGGTGCTTTCCTCGACGGTGAAGTTACCGGTGATGATGCCCGACCCGCCCGGGATATGGCTTTGGATCACGGGGGCCGAGATCACTTCGTCATCCAGCACGATGGCAAAGGGTGCGCCGATGTTGTCACGGGTATAATCCCCGAACTTGCGCGCACCGGATGTGTTGAACCGGAAGTTGACCGCAGGGCGGCCGTTCTGATCGAAGGACGGCTGGGCGTCGACCAGTTCCTCTCCTGTCACGACCGGAGCGGATTCGATGTTGTAATAAACTTCGTTTTCGTCAATCGACGGCACGATTTTTTCACCGACGCCTGCGACGGCATCCGGATCGGTTCCGCGCCCGACAACCGGATTAAACGTCAACTGTGCCGTTGTTCCGATAATTTCCTTAAGTTCGCCCGCACTGCCGATACCCGGCACCTGAATCAGGATGCGATCCGTCCCCTGACGCTGGATTGTGGGCTCTCGCGTACCGACTTCGTCGATCCGGCGGCGGATGATTTCCAGCGCCTGACGCACCGTGCGATCATCCGAGGCCAGTTTTTCTGCCTCGGACAGTTGAACAACAATCGTGTCGCCATCCGCGCGGGCTTCGATGTCTGTGGCACCTACACCTGTCAGGGTCTGCACCTGCCGGGCCAGACCGCGAACAACCTCCAACGCCTGTGGCATTCCTTCGGGCTGGCTGATGCGCACGCGAATCTCATCCGCGGCCGAGTCCTGACGGCGGATGGTTCCCACCGTGGCACGTTCATCGCGCAGCGCGTCGCGGATTTCCGGCCACATCGCCTCCATCCGGGATTCGTATACGTCCTGCACCTGAACTTCAGCCAGCAAATGCGCACCGCCGCGCAGGTCGAGGCCAAGATTGACCAGGGATGACGGCAGCCAGTTCGGCCATTGCGCGGCTTCAGCTTGCATCTGCGGCGTATCATTGCCCAGCTCGATCGCGGCCTTGGCGTCGTTGGATTGCTCGACCCGCGTGTAAAACGCGTTTGGCAGGGCCATGAGCAGACCGGTCACGCAGACCAGCCAGATCAGAACCCGCTTCCAGGTATCAAATTGCAGCATTACCCTGCCTTTTCAAGGAATTGTCGCGCGAATTTACTTCGCCGGCTCGGTCTTGTTCAGAACCTGGGCGATGGTCGATTTGACCACGCGAATCTTGACGCCCTCGGCGATTTCGACCTCGATCTCGTTATCGCCTTCCTTGACCTTCGATACCTTGCCGATCACGCCGCCTTGCGTGATCACCTGATCACCCCGACGCACGGCATCAACCATGGCCTGATGTTCCTTCATCTTCTTTTGCTGCGGACGGATCAGCAGGAAATACATGATCGCGAAGATCAGGATCAGCGGGAGAAACTGGGCGATTGCGCCACCATCCATGGGATATTCCTTTGTTCTAGTCTTGCGGCACAGTTCCGCAAATTTGGGCGGAACCTATGCTTTGAAATGTAGGTTTGCAAGCAAAGGCGGTCATGTAACCCACCTGAATACTGGCATGTCCCGGCAACCACGGGCAAAGCGTTGCAGATATGCCCTAGGAACATAACCGAAACCGGGTATAGTTTGTCCGAAGGGGGACACATGACACGGCCGCTCAAGCCTTTCCTTTCGTTGCTTTATTTACTGACTGCCCTGTCGGTGCCCGTGTGGCTGTCCGGTGCGGCCCTGTCGCAGGAAGCACCCGCGGAATCCCCCCTGACCGAGACGGCGGAACCAGACACGTTCATGGCTCCGGTCATCGTGGACGGGGACGTTCTGTTTCAGGTGCGAGGATCAAGCGCCCTGCCTGCTCCGGAGCGCGCCGAGGGCGTACAGGACAAGATCATTGCGGTTGCGGAAGCGTCGGAAGCACCTTTGGTCGAGATCACCTATGAAGAGACCCAGTTTGGCATCTGGATTCTGGCCGATGGTCAAAGAATCTCGATCGTTACCAAGGCTGACGCTGAACTGGATCAGATGGAACTAAGTGTTCTGAGCGTTTTGCATGGCAATGCGATCAAACAGTCCATCGAGGCGTACCGAGCCAACCGAACCGATCAGGCGCGTGTTTCCGGTGCCATAGAAGCGGCTGCCTGGACGTTGGGATTTGTCCTGTTTGTTGTCACTATCTTGTGGCTACACCGTCGGATCAGGCGGCGCACGTTGAAGCTGGTAAAACGCTACTTAAAGGATGTCGAAACGGCGACGGCCAAAAGCGTTCAGGCCGAAGCAATCGCGGCGCTTATCCGCTATAGCCTGAACTTCGTGCTGTTGGTTATCTTCTTTCTCGGCTTCTACTATTACCTGTCCTTTGTTCTTTTGGCTTTTGCGGAAACCCGATATTTCGCGCAGCTTCTGCTAACCTATCTGACCGAGCCGGTGCTGCTTATCTTCCGGGGCATCTTCAGCTATATCCCCAATCTGATTATGCTGGGCCTGATCACATGGGTCACGCTGTATATCATCAAAGGTCTGCGCGTGTTCTTTGATGCGGTCGAAGCCGGTTCATTCGAAATGGGCGATTTCGAAAAACACTGGGTCAACCCGACCTTCAACATTGTCCGTGTCGCCGTCATTCTGATCGCGCTGGTTTTTGCGGTTCCCTATATTCCGGGCTCAGGTTCTGCCGCGTTCCAGGGATTGACCATTCTGGTCGGCGCCATGCTGTCTTTGGGCGCGAATTCGGTCGTGTCCAACATGCTGGCCGGGCTGTTTGTGATTTACCGCAGGTCTACCTCGATCGGCGACCGAATCCAGATCGGGGACCATATCGGCGATGTGGTTCAGATCAAACTGATGGAGACCCACCTGAAGTCGATCAAGAACGAGCTGATTTCAATCCCCAATGCACAACTGATGAATTCAGATGTCGTGAACTTTTCGAAGAAAACTGATGGTAGCGGGCTGTTGCTGCACACGACCGTTGGTATCGGCTACGAAGAACCCCCTGAGAAGGTAGAGGCGATGCTGATCGAGGCGGCCAACCGCACCTCGGGCATCAAGGCCAATCCCGAACCTTTTGTGCTGTGGACGGCCTTGGCCGATTACGCGATCAACTATCAGATCAACGGCTATACCACCCGTGGCAGCATCATTCCCAAAATCCGTTCGGACCTGCATCGAAACATTGTTGCGGTATTTAACGAAAACAATGTGCAGATCATGACACCTTCTTATGTGGCTGACCCGCCTGAGCCTAAAATACCGGCCGGGGCATGGGAGGGCCATCTGGCGCATGAAACCCACGAAGACGCTGATAAGTCGTAACCGGTGCTACACCCTGCCCCGCAGATGGTGCATAAGCGGGTTCAGTGATTCACGCATTCAAGGATCTGAGACATGCACGACATCCGCGCCATTCGCGAAAACCCTGCCGCTTTCGACGCCGCCCTAGCGCGCCGTGGGGACGCGCCGGTGTCGTCAGATCTGCTGAGGCTGGACGAAAGCCGGCGTGCCAAGATTCTGGCTGCCGAAACCGCACAGGCCGAACAAAATAAGGCCAGCAAGGAAGTCGGTGCAGCCAAAGGGCGCGGCGACGAGGCTGAATTCGAACGCCTGCGCGCGCTGGTCGCCGAGAAAAAGGCCGAAGTCGCCCGGATGCAGACCGAGGCCAAGGATCTGGATGCCTTGCTGACCGATCAACTGGCCCGCATTGCCAACCTGCCCGCCGATGACGTGCCGCAAGGCGCGGACGAAAACGACAATGTCGAAGCCAACCGCTGGGGCACCCCGCGCGATTTCAGCTTTGCACCGAAAGAGCACTACGACATTCCCGCCGTCGCAGCCGCAATGGATTTCGAAACCGCCGCCAAAACCAGCGGCAGCCGGTTTGTGAACCTGTCCAAGGGGGTTGCCCGGCTCCACCGTGCGCTGGCCCAGTTCATGTTGGACACACATATCGACAAGAACGGTCTGACAGAAATGCAGACACCGGTTCTGGTTCGGGATGAGGCGATGTATGGCACTGATAAATTGCCTAAATTCGGTGACGACAGTTATCAGACGACCAATGGCTGGTGGCTGATCCCGACCTCCGAGGTCACGCTGACCTATTCAGTGGCCGGTGACATTCTTGAAGAGTCCGCCCTGCCCATCCGTATGACCGCCCATACTGTCTGTTTCAGGTCCGAGGCAGGAAGCGCGGGCAAGGACACCGCAGGAATGCTGCGCCAGCACCAATTCGAAAAGGTCGAGATGGTCTCGATCACCCATCCCGACGCGTCAGACGATGAGCAAAAGCGCATGTTGCGCTGCGCCGAGGATCTGCTGGAACAGCTGGGTATTCCCTATCGCACTGTTGTTTTGTGCGCCGGTGATATGGGCTTTGGCGCGCGCCGCACCTATGACATCGAAGCGTGGCTGCCCGGACAGGACACCTATCGCGAGATCAGCTCGGTCTCGACTACAGGCGCGTTTCAGGCACGCCGGATGAATGCCCGGTTCAGGCCTGAAAGTGGTGGCAAACCCGAATTTGTTCATACTCTGAACGGTTCCGGTCTGGCTGTCGGGCGTTGTCTGATCGCAGTTCTGGAGAATGGTCAGAATGAAGACGGCACTGTTTCGCTGCCCGAGGTACTTGGCCCCTATCTGGGTGGCAAACTGACCCTGCAACTGGACGGTACGTTGGCCTGACAGACGAAACCGTCGCCGTCAGGCACCGGTTAGGACATCAACAGAAGGCGAAGAGGTTTTACTTCTTCGCTTTTTTCTTGTCCTTCTTCTTTCCGCTTTTTTTACCGTCTTTCTTTTTTCCGTCCTTTTTTGACTTTTTGTCCTTTTTGGATTTGGCTTTCACCTTGTCCTTGGCCTTTGAAAAAGCGGCTTCCATCTCTTTACGTTTCTTCGCGGCTTTTTCGGCCTTGGCCTTGGCTTTGGCCTTTTTCTTTTCAGCAGCTTCGGCTTTTTCAGCCGCTGCTTTTTCTTCTGCCGCCTTGCGTGCGGCTTCCTCGACCCGTTTCTTGACTGCGGCTGCAGCGATTGTTTTGCGTGGCGCGGCTTTGCGTTCGGTCGGTCTGCGCGCCGCCGGAGTCCGGGCCGCAGTTCGGCGTGTTGCCGGTTTCGCAGCCGCCGGTTTTGCAGCAACGGCATCTTTGGCAGATGCAATCAAAACCAACGCGCGCGCCTCACCGATCCGAGGGACCTTGACCAAATCAGCAGGAGTGGCCTTGGCTATCGCCTCGGCCGTCTTGAAGCCATTGGCAACAAGGGCCTGGCCAAGCGCCTCTCCTACACCTTTTATGTCGGTCACAGCGGTCATTATAGGTCCTCTCTCTGTCTCGTTACCGGCTCGTATATACAAAAGATACACGAGCCCGCAAGCTGTGTGGTGGTCGCCCCTGTTCTGCCAGCTTAGTTATGGGCAAGACCAGCGGCTCGGTTGTCTCTCGGAAAGGGTACGAGGCGCTTAGCATCTTCGTCCCATAGCTTCAGGTTCAATGCTGCCACGGCCTCGGGAAATTTGATCCGGCGGGGGGTATATTCCGGCGGCAGGTTATAGTGGCAGGCACGCAGGCGATATGATGGGATACGCGCGTTGAAATGGTGGATGTCATGCAACGTGATGCAAGCCACAGACATATCGAACCACCATCCGAAATCCAGCGCGGATGACCCCTCAAGCGCTGCTGTCTGAGGATTCAGGTCAGGGCGGCGATCCCAATAGGTATCTTCGAAGTTGTGCTGAAGATAAACGAGGAAGACGCCCAGCATTCCACCCAAAAAGGAAAACACCAGCCAGACCCAAATGCCCGTCATACCCGCGATCAGATACAACAATCCAAGAAAAACAACGATCGACAGGTTGTGCAACACCACACCTTTGGCGCCAAAACGCGCCGTATTCTTGGGCCAGCGGTATCGGATGAAGTAGGTGAACAACGCGCCGACCGGAACCAGGATGAACGGATTGCGATACAGCCGGTAAAACAAACGTGTTTTCCAATCAGCTGCATTCCACTCTCGCAGGGTCATCGTGTGAATTTCACCTGTCTCGCGGTGCTCAAGATTTCCGATGCCCGCATGGTGCAGATTGTGGTTCTGTTTCATCACCTCGAACGGGGCGAAAGTGAAGGGAGACAGGCCATGCCCTGCCCATTCGTTTTGAATCCGTGTTTCAAACAGAGAGTGATGCCCACAATCATGTTGCAGCACATAAAGCCGTACTGCGGCAAAGGCGAACACGATCCCGGCGGGTATCATGATGTACCATCGATCAACAAAGGTGATCGCAACGGTCAGCGACGCGAAATACACCGCAAATGTGCCAAAATAACTTGCCGCGGCCAATCTGTTGTCCTGCACCGCGTAATGTCTTGTATATTCCCTCAAATCCATCCAGCCGTCTCCTTACGATGGCCGTTCAGTTTTCTGTTCAAATCTAGGTGCGGCTAGTCCGCGTGCAAGCAGTGCGTGCCCAAACAAATGCACACGCATGAATGCTAGCGTGGAGAACAGAAACTGTCACGCCCCCGTGAGGTAAGATGCTGAAAATTGGCGCAGTTACGCGCGGCCCTTGAGATGCTTGGCCAATGCGCCCGCATTTTTCTTGCGCCGCCCCTTATATGGGTTCTTGTCACCCTGCCCGCGCAGCGTCAGACGGATTGGGGTGCCAGGCATGTCAAAGTCCTGACGCAACCCGTTGACCAGATAGCGGGTATAGCTTTCGGGCATCTTATCGGGATGGGAACACATCACAACAAAACCCGGCGGCCGCGTTTTCGCCTGGGTCATATAGCGCAGCTTGATGCGGCGGCCCTGCGGGGCCGGCGGCGGGTGTTGTTCCAGCATGGCAGTCAGCCACCGGTTCAACGCCGCGGTTGGCACACGGCGGTTCCAGACATCATGGGCGCGCAAGATGGCGGCGCGCAATCTCTCCAGCCCGCGGCCCGTTTTCGCCGAGACGGTAACCAGAGGGGCACCGCGCAGCTGCGGCAGCAAGCGATCGAAGGCATCTTTCAGCTCCCGCAGCTTTTCCTGCTTGTTTTCCTCGACGTCCCACTTGTTTACAGCAACAACAACAGCCCGGCCTTCACGTTCGGCCAAGTCGGCAATTCTCAGGTCCTGTTGTTCAAACGGAATGGCCGCGTCCAGCAGTACGACGACAACCTCGGCGAACTTCACCGCGCGCAGACCGTCTGACACGGAAAGCTTTTCCAGCTTTTCCTGTACCTTTGCTTTCTTGCGCATTCCTGCCGTGTCAAAGATCCGCATCGGAGTGCTTTCTCCATCCGGGTCGGCCCAATCGATCCGCAGGCTGATAGCGTCACGGGTGATCCCGGCCTCAGGTCCCGTCAACAGGCGGTCTTCGCCGATGATCTTGTTGATCAGCGTGGACTTGCCCGCATTCGGACGGCCAACCACGGCCACTTGCAAAGGCTTGGCAGCGGTGATCAGGGGCATTTCGCCCTCACCGTCTTCATCCAGCTCAATATCCGTTTCCGGGGCTTCTTCGACCTGCTTTTCCTCGGCGGCATCCGCCAACGGCATCAGCTGAGCATAAAGGTCGGTCATCCCCTCGCCATGTTCACCCGACATCCGCACCGGTTCACCCAGACCCAGATTGTATGCTTCGAGCACCCCGGCATCCGCTGCGCTGCCTTCAGCCTTGTTGGCCGCAAGGATCACGTGCTTGGACCGCTTGCGCAGGATTTCTGCAAACATCTCATCCGTGGGCGTCAGCCCGACCCGCGCGTCGATCATGAACAGGCAGACATCGGCCATGTCCACGGCGCGCTCGGTCAGGCGGCGCATCCGGCCCTGCAAACTGTCATCTGTCGCGTCTTCAAGCCCGGCCGTGTCGATTACGGTAAAGCGCAGATCGCCCAGACGCCCTTCGCCCTCGCGCAAGTCACGCGTCACACCAGGCTGATCGTCGACCAGGGCCAGACGTTTGCCCACGAGGCGGTTGAACAATGTGGATTTGCCCACATTCGGGCGCCCCACGATGGCGAGGGTCAGCGACATGATACTCTACTTTCAAGACTCAAGTTGCGCCCTTTAACGCATCTTGCCGTCAACGGAAAGCGTGTAGATCACCTTTGGTCGAAACAACATACAGCGTCTGCCCGGCCACAACAGGGGATGCTGTCGCGCCTCCGGGAACCTCAGCCTGATGTACCAGTGTTCCGTCAACTGGATTGAAGAACCGCAGATATCCGTCGTTGGACGCAACCACGATACGACCCCCGGCCAGAATTGGGCCGTAGTGCGCGAAGATCGGTCCTCGGCGGCCACGCTTGTCCTTGACAAAGCCCGGCAGGTCCTGCGCCCAGATGACAGACCCGTCCGCCGCGTTCAGGCGCACCAGCTGGCTGCGATCACTGATCAGGAAAATGCTGTTGCCCGCAGGCCAGACAGTATCGACCGCACCTTCATCCGCCGTCCAATGGCGCTCACCGGAAGCGGCATCAAATGCGACGGTCCGACCCGAGTGATTGCCGATGTAGATACTGTTGCCAACAACCATCGGACCGCCGGTCACATCGACGATTTGTGCCGCAGCGCGCCCGCGACGCCCCCCCGCCACAGACGCGTTCCATCGACGGATACCGCCGCGGCGGAAGGTGGCGGCTACGTCGCCCGAGCCAAAGGCAAATACGGCCAGATCAGACGCAATTGCAGGCGCAGGCGCACCCAGAACGTTCCCGACGCTTGGTGTGCCTTCGAATTGCCAGGCTATGCGTCCGTCCTTGGTGTTTACAGCCCAGCCGGTTTCGTCTCCGGCCACAACGTATAACAGCCCGTCGTTCACCAGCGGAGCGCCGCTGCCAGTCGCTTCCAAGCGTTTTTGCCAGCGCACAGAACCCGATTTGGCGTCCAGCGCAGTCAGCCGACCGAACCCTGACGACACATAAAGGACGCCGTCGGCATAAGCCAAGCCACCACCTGTTGCGTCCGAGTCGCCATCACTTGGCGGGATCAGGTCGGTCTCCCATGCCAACTGCCCCTGCGGTGTGACCGCTGAAACGGTCGCCCCCGAATCCAGTGTAAAAATCAATCCACCCGCAACCACCGGCTCGGCGGTAATGCGCTGCTTGCGCGAGTCACCCTGCCCGATCGAAACAGACCAGATCCGCTGTGGCGTCGCGCGCAAGGCGGCATGCGTGGTCCGGTACGCGGGCGTTCCCGGACTTTGGGACCAGCTAGCGTTGACCTGTTGCCCCGGCAGGCTGATCGGTTGCGAGCCGCGCTTTTCGACCGTTTCAAGATCTGAAACAGGGCGAATATCCTCGCGTTCACCCGGCAGAATGGCTTCGGGCGGCTCACAGGCCGCCAATGCGGTCAGGGCCAACGCCGCAAAAGGCAATCCCGTGCGGGAAAAAAATCTTTTTACCATGATACTCCGAACTCGCCTGTCGTTAAGTCTTTTGTCCCGCCTGGTCAGCCTTGCTGCGCCACCAATGGTTCAGGTACCCCACCCAAAGCAATGATCATTTGCGCGGCGCGCTGTTGCAGGTCGATACCCACCTCGGCATCCTGCCGCAGCGCCTGCAACCGGTCCAGCGCAGCATTGATATTGCCATCGGCCACGTCAATCAGGGCCAACTGTTCTTCCGCCAGCAGCCGCAGAGGAGCTCCGGGGGATGCCAACGCCTCGAACTGCTGACGCCGGTCGGCGGCAGGCAAGGTGTCACCCTGCAACAGCAGCGATTTGAAGCTTGCAATCGCGCGGTAAATCTCGGGCAGGTCGCCCTGAACGGCCACCGCGTTCAGGCTGTTGACCGCGTCCTCTCGGGATCCGGATTCGACCTGTGACGCGGACAGCAACATATCCAGCACTGCTTTCCCGCCCGGTGACATCGCCTCTGCCTGCGCAAGACCAGCAGCCCTTGCAGCCGGGTCATTTTCGGACAACGCAGCAAGAATGGTGTCACCCAATTGCTGAGCTTGCGCCGTGTCCCGCGCCTTGCGGTATTCATTGAAAGCGGCACCGCCTACGATCAACACGACGGCGACGACACCCACCCAGCCCCAGCGGCGCAGCAACAGATAGATCCGGTCGCGGCGCACCTCTTCGGTGACCTCATCAATGAAACTGTCAATATCGCTCATCCAAGCCCCCGGGCTGTCTATCTTGTGTAAGTGCGCCATGTCATACCCCGGCACCAACGCCAAGCCAAGGGTTCGATTTTGCACATTTTGACCGCTTTGCTTCCCTCTTGCGAAAAAATGCAAACCGAACTATTCAGTTCAGTATGGAAAAGATGCCGAACAGACCCCATTTCATGGCGTGACAGCCCAAGTATTAATGGCGCAGATTCTTAGGAGAAACACTGTATGCGTTTGATTTCATTCATCAACGCCCTTCTCGTGATTGTTGCACTGTATTTTCTGGTGTTTGAACGAGACACCTTGTTCGCCTTTGCCGGACGCGGTGATGCCGTGGAAGCAACACAAGACGAAGCAGCAGAAACCGAAAACTCCGATATCTCTGCCGTGGGCGTTGTCGCCGTGCGCTCGCAAGCGCGCGAAATTGACAGCGCCGTGCTGCTGCGTGGTCAGACCAAGGCGAACCGGCAGGTCGAAGTGCTTTCAGAAACCACGTCCACCGTTATCTCTGAGCCCAAACGCAAAGGTGCGTTTGTAGAGGCCGGTGACATATTATGCGAACTTGACCCCGGCACGCGCCCGGCACAACTGGCCGAAGCCATGGCGGGGAAATTGGAAGCCCAGAGCCGCATTCCCGAAGCCGAAGCACGCCTGACAGAGGCACATGCGCTTGTGGCCGAGGCCGAGATCAATCTGACTGCCTCGCGCAAGCTGGCTGAAACCGGATATGCGTCGGAGACCCGCCGCATCTCCAGCGAAGCGGTGATGAGCTCTGCAAAAGCCGGTGTGAAATCTGCCGAAGCCGGGCTGGAAGCCACGCGTGCAGGCATCGAAGCAGCCGCAGCAGCAGTCGAGGCCGCACGGCGAGAGGTTGGCCGCCTGACCATCAAAGCCCCCTTCAAGGGTTTGCTGGAAAGCGACACTGCAGAACTGGGCAGCCTGATGCAGCCTGGATCACTTTGCGCGACTGTCATTCAACTGGACCCGATCAAGCTGGTCGGCTTCGTGCCCGAGACCGAAGTCAATCGGGTGCTTGTCGGGTCCGAAGCAACGGCAACACTTGTGACCGGTCGGCAACTGGGCGGTCGGGTCACGTTTCTCAGCCGGTCCGCGGACGAGACAACACGTACATTCGAGGTGGAAATCACCGTTCCGAACCCAGACTTGACCATTCGCGACGGTCAGACCGCCACCATCCTCATCGCGGCAGAAGGAACGAAAGCCCACCTGCTGCCGCAATCGGCGCTGACACTCAGCAACGAAGGAAAATTGGGTGTGCGCACAGTTGGCGCGGGCAACGTTGTTGACTTCATGCCAGTCCGCATCCTGCGCGACACCGCCGAAGGTGTCTGGATCGACGGCCTACCGGAAACGGTTGATATCATCGTGGTCGGGCAGGAATTCGTGATCCGGGGTGTTACCGTTGCGCCAACTTATCGGGAAGCCTCGCAATGACGGGTATCGTCGCATGGGCCGCAGGCAGGGCCCGAATGGTAATGGCGTTTATCGCCATTTCACTGGTCGTAGGCGGCTTTGCCTATGTCTCGCTTCCGAAAGAGGGTGAGCCGGATATCGAAATCCCTGCCCTTTTCGTTTCGGTGCAGTTTCCCGGGATTTCAGCGGAAGACTCGGAAAACCTTCTGGTCAAGCCGATGGAGACCGAACTGGCGGATCTCGACGGGCTCAAGGAAATGTCTTCGACTGCGGCCGAAGGCTATGCCGGGGTCGCGCTGGAGTTTGAATTCGGCTGGGACAAGACCTCGATCATGGCGGACGTGCGCGATGCCATGAACACGGCCCAGGCTGATTTCCCTGAAGGTGCGGAACAATACTCGCTGACGGAAATCAACTTTTCCGAGTTCCCGATCGTCATCGTCAACCTGACGGGGGCTGTTCCGGAACGCACAATGGCCCGTGTCGCCAAGGATTTGCAGGACGAGCTTGAGGCGCTGGATTCCGTTCTCGAAGCGGGTATCGCGGGCAATCGTGACGAGTTGCTTGAGGTCGTGATCGACCCACTGCGGCTTGAAGCATACAACGTGACCGCGGCCGAGTTGATCAATGTCGTGCGAAACAACAACCAGTTGATCGCAGCGGGCGAAGTCGAAACCGCACAGGGTACATTCTCGGTCAAGATCCCATCGTCATTCAAAACGGCGCAGGATGTCTATGCCTTGCCGGTCAAGGTCAATGGCGACAGGGTTGTAACGCTGGGTGAGCTTGCACAGATCAACTACACTTTTGAAGATCGCGAAGGTACCGCCCGCTTCAACGGCGAGGCGACCGTCGCGCTGCAGGTTGTCAAACGCAAGGGTTTTAACCTGATCGACACCGTTACGCAGGTGAAGGAAACCATTGCTGAGGCCAAGACCAAATGGCCGCCCGAGCTTCAGGCGGCGGTCGAGCTTGGGACATCGAACGACCAGAGCCGCATTGTCGGTTCGATGGTCAGCCAGCTTGAAGGCTCGGTTCTGACCGCAATCGCCCTGGTGATGATCGTGGTTCTGGCCTCTTTGGGTACGAGGGCCGCGCTTTTGGTCGGTTTTGCAATCCCGACCTCGTTCCTTCTGTGTTTCGCGTTTCTTGCGGTCATGGGCATCAGTATCTCGAACATCGTTATGTTCGGCCTCATTCTGGCCGTGGGGATGCTGGTCGACGGTGCCATCGTGGTGGTGGAATACGCAGACAAACGCATCAAGGAAGGTGTCGGCCCGATGCATGCCTATGTCGAGGCGGCCCAACGTATGTTCTGGCCCATCGTATCCTCGACCGCGACGACGCTATGTGCCTTTCTGCCCATGCTGTTCTGGCCCGGTATTCCGGGCGAATTCATGGGGATGCTGCCGGTCACGCTGATCTTTGTTCTGTCGGCTTCGCTGATTGTGGCGCTGATCTACCTGCCGGTCATGGGAGGCGTTTCGGGGCGTCTGAGCCGCGTTTTCGACCGGTCTTCGAACTGGCTCCGGGCGCGTACCCGGTGGTGGGTTCGGGCAGTGATGGTACCCCCGTCGCTCTACATGATTTTCCTGGGTGCGATGCAAGTTCTGAACCCTGACTATCTGCTGCCCGGAGGAGTGATCGCAGGTGCCCTGCTGTTCCTGTTCGGGGCCTTTGCCGGGTCTGTAACGCTGAGCGCAGCCAAGTTCGAGCGGGCGGAAGAAAACCACGTTCACACGGCGGACGAACACACACCTTTCGGACATGTGATCGGGTTCCTTGTCGGCAACCCGATTATGCCGATTGTGTCGCTGGCGGCAGTTTTCTCTGCCGTGTATCTCGTGACCTTCGTCTGGTTCCCACAGGAATCCCGAGGTGTCGAATTCTTCGTTGAAAGCGAACCGGAACAGGCAACTGCTTATGTCCGCGCCCGTGGTAACCTGTCACTGGCTGAAAAAGACGAAATGGTGCTGCAGGCCGAACAGATCATTGGATCTCATCCGGCGGTAATCAACGTCTTTTCCTTTGCGGGCGAAGGCGGTCTGAACCAGAACACCGGCGGCGCGCAGGCACCGGCGGACACGGTGGGGCGCGTCCAGTTTGAAATTATCCCATGGGAAGATCGCCCGAACGTTTCGGAATCCGCTTTGTGGGGATTGTTTGAGCGCCACTTTGTGGCACCCGAATATGATGGCGATTACGTAATCGACGATCTCAACGCCAAACTGGCGACAATACCCGGTATCGTTGTTGAAATCCTGGCATTGGAACAGGGCCCGGCCTCGGCCAAGCCCGTTCACCTGCGCATCAAGGGGGACGGTTGGGACGAACTGACATCGGCCACCGTCACCGCGCGCCAGGTCTTTGACGAAACGCCGGGGCTGATCAAAACCGAAGACACCCTACCCTTGCCGGGCATCGATTGGCAGATTGATGTCGACGTGGCAAAGGCCGGCCGGTTCGGTGCTGATGTGGCAACCGTCGGTGCCATGGTGCAGCTGGTGACACGCGGCATCCTGCTGGGTGAGATGCGCCCCGACAGCACGGATGAAGAGATCGAGATCCGTGTCCGATTGCCGGAACAGGATCGCGTGCTGTCGACATTGGACACGCTCAAGGTCCGCACTCCGGACGGGTTGGTTCCGCTGTCGAACTTCGTGACCCGGGAACCCGTGGCCAAACTGGCCCAGATCAACCGTGTCGACCAGCAACGTTATTACGATGTGAAGGCCGATGTCGAACCGGGGCTGAGCAAGGTTGTGACCAAAGGGCCGGACGGGAAAGAAAAACGTCTGGCTGTAATGCGTGAAGTGACCGACGGTTATACCCCTACCGGCACCGTGCTGGACGGCGACGGTGGAAAGTCCTACGAACTGGTTCAACTGACCGGTGCAGAGAATATTGACCAGCTGCGTAGCACGATTGACGCAGGAGACGCGCAGTTCGCCCTGATCAACCCAAATGAGCGGATCGCAGTTCTGACCGAATGGTTGGAAACCAGCCCCTTCGCCAACTCGATCAGCTGGCAATGGACCGGTGATCAGGAAGAGCAGGAAGAATCCGGCGCATTTCTGGTGAACGCCTTCATGGGCGCATTGGGGCTGATGTTCGTGATCCTGCTCGCCCAGTTCAACTCGTTCTACAATTCGGTATTGGTGCTGTTGGCGGTTGTTCTTTCGACCACCGGGGTTCTGATCGGCATGATCGTGATGGAGCAACCCTTCTCGATCATCATGACGGGCACCGGTATCGTTGCGCTGGCAGGAATTGTGGTGAACAACAACATTGTTCTGATCGATACCTATCAGGAATACAGTGCCTATATGCCGAGGATCGATGCAATCGTCCGCACTGCGGAATCCCGCATCCGCCCGGTTCTGCTGACTACGTTGACGACGATGGCCGGTCTGACCCCGATGATGTTTGGGCTTTCGCTGGACTTTATCAATGGCGGCTATTCCATCGACAGTCCCACCGCCCTGTGGTGGAAACAGCTGGCCACAGCGGTTGTCTTCGGTCTTGGCATCGCCACTGTTCTTACACTGATCGTGACGCCGTCGCTTCTGGCACTGCGTGTCTGGGTGACAACTTACGCTGTCTGGCTCAGCCGCGGGCTTGCCCGTGTGACTGCGGGGCGGTCCAGTCAGATCGCGCAGGACATGGCTATTGGTCGCTCGGCCCGCAAACTACAGGCGACCGAGATTGTGTGGGACGAACCGTCACAATCCGAAGCCTGGTCACGAGACGAGCCTATAGATCAGGTTCCGGGATCGCCGCTAAAAGCCGCAGAATAAGAATGAAAGGACCGGGATTTCCGGTCCTTTTCGTTTTCTGTCGTCACAATCTGGACCATGTCTGGTGCGCGCAAATCGCGTGTTCACAGCCTTTGACCATGAGCTTGTTTCCCTGCAACGTCATCTGAGGAACAGCGTCAACGTCGATCAGGGGAACCCAGAACTCACCCCCGCCGTATTTTCCACCGCCTTCGCTCGACACATCCCAGAACAGCTTTTTCCCAATATTCGGCGTTTGAACCTCCTTGCCTGATGAATCAAAAGCCGAAAGTATCGTGCCGCAGAACTTGTCCGCGCAGGCGGATATCTTGATATGCGAGATCAGGTTCTTGCGATCAGGCTCGGTCTTCCAAACGCCCTCGATCGTGTCAGCTGCGACCATAGCCGGAAGAAGAACCGCAACAGCGACAGGTACTATTCGTCTTGCTAATCCATTGATCATGGCGTTCACCTTCATGCGCGGCGCATCCTAGCATATTCCGCAGGGCAAGATGAGCCCCTCAGGCGGCCTCACTGTCCGACTGCTGGCGGTTCCACAGTTGAGCATATCGCCCAGACCGTGCCAACAGTTCGTCATGTGTGCCCTGTTCGATGATCTCACCGGCCTCAAGAACAACAATCCGATCAGCCTCGGCAATGGTGCTGAGGCGATGGGCAATCGTGATCACGGTCCGCCCTTCCCCTGCGCGCGCCAGCGCATCCTTGATGTCCTGTTCCGTGTCGGTATCCAGGGCCGAGGTCGCCTCGTCCAGCAACAGGATCGGAGGGTTCTTCAGCAATGTCCGCGCTATGCCAACCCGTTGCTTTTCGCCGCCGGACAGTTTCAGACCGCGCTCACCCACCATGGTGTCGTACCCGTCGGGCAGCGAAGTGATAAAGTCATGAATCTGAGCGGCGCGGGCTGCGGCCTCGACATCCTCAGGGGTGGCATCGTCGCGCCCATACGCAATGTTGTAGCGAATGGTGTCGTTAAACAGCACCGTATCCTGTGGCACAACGCCGATCGCTGCATGCAGGCTGGTCTGGGTCACATTCCGCACATCCTGCCCGTCGATCTTCAGCGCGCCTTTGGTCACGTCGTAAAACCGAAACAACAGCCGCCCGATGGTCGACTTGCCAGACCCAGTCGCCCCGACGATTGCGACCGTCTGTCCGGCCGGAACCATCAAGGAAACACCCTTGAGGATTTCCCTTTCGGGGTCATACCCAAAATGCACATCTTCAAGTGTGACCTCACCACCTTTGACCGCAAGCTCGGGTGCATCGGGCTGATCGGTGACTTCGGCAGGTTGTTCGAGCAGATCAAACATCTGCCCCATATCAACCAGCGATTGCCGGATCTCACGATAGACCGTCCCCAGAAAGTTCAGCGGTACGGTGATCTGGATCATGTAGGCGTTGACCATGACAAAATCGCCCACGGTCAGGTTTCCATTTTGAACGCCAATTGCGGCCAGAACCATAACTCCGATCAGACCGCAGGTGATCAGGAAGGATTGGCCAAAATTCAGAAACGCCAGCGAATAGGCGGTTTTCAGCGCCGCCCCGGCATAGGCTTTCATCGACACGTCGTAACGTGCAGCTTCGCGGGCTTCCGCGTTGAAATACTTGACGGTTTCGAAGTTCAGCAAACTGTCAATGGCGCGCTGATTGGCTTCGGTGTCCTGATCGTTCATCTCACGCCGCAGCTTTACCCGCCATTCGGTCACCGCGAAGGTGAACCAGATGTAAAGGCCGATGGTGACGGCGACGACCACCAGATACCAGACGTCGAACAACCACATCAGGATGATCGCAACCAACAACAGCTCAAGGATCAGCGGCCCGATCGAGAACAGCAGGAAGCGCAGCAGGAATTCAACGCCTTTGACGCCCCTCTCGATGATACGGCTCAACCCGCCGGTGCGGCGCGAGACGTGATAGCGCATGGAAAGGTTATGGATATGTCTGAACGTCTCCAGTGCCAGCGCCCGCAAGGCCCGCTGTCCAACAGGGGCAAAGGCGGCGTCCCGCAATTGCTGGAACCCAACTGTCATCATGCGCGCCACGCCGTAGGCAACCGTCACACCCACTGCGCCCAGCGCCAGCGGCGGCACGCCTTCACCTGCCAACGAGTCAACGGCGCCTTTGTAAAGGATCGGGGTATAGACCGCGATCAGTTTGGCCAGAACCAGCATCGCCATCGCGATAACCACGCGGCGCTTTACCCAAACCTCGTCCTGCGGCCAGAGGTAGGGCGCAACCTTGCGGATTGTCCGCCAGCCTGAACTGCGCTCGCCGCTCTGCACCCCGTCACTCGAGGCCATCGGAGATGTTCGTCTCATCACGTACCTTGTCTGCGGTCAGAGAAAGGCTCTGGCCCGCAAAGGGCCAGCGCGTTGATTATTCCGGTATCGTAAAGATTTGCCCCGGATAGATCAGATCCGGGTCGCGGATCAAGTCGCGGTTGGCTGCGAACAGGCGCACATACAGGATGCCATCGCCAAAGCGGTCACGCGAGATCGCCCACAGCGTGTCACCCCGCTGCACAGTGACCGACCGGATTGCCGGGGCATTGTCCTGCGCGGCCGTTCCGTCACCGCCACCTGATGCTGCTTCCAAAACTTCCACAGGTTCGCGTTTGAAGGGGGTTTCGACCCGGCTGAGGACCTTCCCGTCCGTGTTCACAGCGTCAACACGCAACGTGTAAACACCGGGGTCGATGCCGTCCAGATCACTCCGCCAGGATCCATCCTGTTCCGGAGCGAAGTCGGCAACCAGACGATTGTCCAGATACACTCTGATGGCCGCCCCGTCCTGTACTCGCCCGGTCAACTGGACGTCACCGGTTTCGGAATACCCGATGGTATCCAGCGCGACCTGTTCCGGCGGGGTATCCCGAACCACGGGCGGTTGCACGAGTTTAACACCTTCTTCGCCCGACCGCAGTACCGCGATCTGCTGACCCGTTTCAGATGTCTCTGCCGACTGGTCGGCAACCTGCGCTTCGCTGGCTTCTGGCGCGGTCGCCACAGGGTCTGATGTTTCGGTCTCAGCTGGGGTTTCGGTCTCTGGATCGACAACCGCCGAGGCTATCTGTTCTTCAGCTTCGGTTGTTTCGCCCTGATCGGCAGCATCAGTTTTCTGCGCAACCGGCTCTTCCTCGACCGGCTTCGGCAGAGCGGCGATCAGATAGTCGTCAGACCGGGTTGTTTGCCCGCCGCTTTTGCTGTGCAGGATTAGCCCCTGCGCGGCATCGCTGAAGGGGATCGAGACGAACTCGGCGAATTGCCCGCTGCTGTCCACCGTGAATGTATGCACGGTTTCACCGTTCAGCAGAACCTCAATCTGGCTACCCGGCTCAGCGTCACCTGACAAAAGCGCCGTTCCGTCCGCTTCAACAAAAATCTGATCCAAAACCGGGGGGGGCGCGGGTGCCTGTGCATTCTCTTCCGTCAGGGCCGTTGTGGTATCTGTGTCTGAAACAACATCTGTTGCCGCAGCCGTATCTTCAGCGGGATCAGCGGTTGGTACCTCATCCGGTGTCACGGCGGCCTGCTCAGCTGGTTCTGTTGTGGCGATTTCCGCGGGCGCTTCGGCGGCTTGTTCCTGCGGCTGCGTGGCCGTAACAGACACGGGTTCCTGCGGTGCACCCGCCTCAGGCTCTGGCGCTTTGGTGAAAGCGCCGGACAGATACAAACCCCCAACACCCAGCACGGCAACCAGACCCGCAATCACACCCCAGACAAAATTGCCCGAGCTTCCGTTTCCCGATTTGGCGTCCATTGTTTTCCTTTCACCCCGCCGTACAAAAGCTTTGTCTTCAAAAGCCTTCCAGCGGACAGTTGAGCCAATCTATCAATCCCGCTATCAGGGGTCAAAACCTCTGACACAACCCCGGAGCGTCTCTTTCATGTCTCAGAAATCCGTCTGTGTGTATTGCGGGTCACGCAATGGGGCCGAGAAGGCTTATTCTGAAACCGCGCGACAGTTTGGCAGCCTTCTTGCACTGGAGGGCTGGCGGCTGGTTTACGGTGCCGGAGATGTCGGGCTGATGGGCGAAGTCGCCCGGGCCGCGCAACAGGCCGGTGGCGAGACCTTTGGCGTCATTCCGGTGCATTTGGTCACACGAGAGGTCGGCAAGACCGACCTGACCCATTTCGTGATCACCGAAACCATGCACGAGCGGAAAAAGGTCATGATCATGAACGCTGACGCCGTTGTTGTCCTGCCCGGTGGGCCGGGATCACTGGACGAGCTTTTTGAAGCGCTGACCTGGCGGCAACTGGGCCTGCACGACAAACCCATCGTCATCGTCAATGTAAACGGCTATTGGGATGCGTTGAAAACCCTGTTGCATCAGGTGATCGGGCAAGGCTTTGCAGATCGATCACTGGGTGACTTTGTCATTTGGGCTGAAGATGCAGAAACAGCGATGACGGCCCTGCGCGACAAGCTGCGGTAAACCCGGCAGGTCGCGAAAGTGTCTGACCGAAAGCAGCTGTGCATCGTTGCCGCACATATGCGGGCAAGAAATTGGGCTGGTCGATTTGGTGAAGCCTCAGGTCTTTAGGCAGACAGTTCGATAACCGTGATCTCGGGGGTTACACCAAGTCGAACCGGAAGGATGGAACATCCGATTCCGCCGGACACAACCAGATCACGCCCGCCTTCGCGCACATGCCCATAGGCATATCTGTTGCCGTATTTGGAGGGCACGATCGGCGACCAGCCAAACAGACGAATCTGACCGCCATGCGTATGACCGGATAGCGTCAAAGCCACCCTGTCGGGCACTTGAGGGAAGATGTCAGGCTCATGCGCCATCATCACAACCGGGACATCATCGGTGATTTGCGCCAGTGTCCCCGACAGATCATCCAGCCCCTGCGGTTTACCGTTGCGCCAGATCGCAAGCTGATCTTCAAGACCCGCCAACCAGAAACCAAGAGCTTCTAGCTTGATGGCGGTATTCGACAAAACCGTAATTCCGCTCTGCTCCAGCGCATCGACATATTGGTTGGGGCCAGCACCACGGCGCTGCGCCTGCCGGTCATCCCACCAGTCGTGATTGCCAAGTACAGCAAAGACGCCGTTCTTGGCCTCAAGGTTGGCAAGAACCGGTGCCAGATCTTTCATTTCGACAGGACGCAAAACGCCTTTGTAGCTTGCGAAGAAATCACCCAGAAGCAGGATCATATCCGGCGCAAGCGCATTCGTACGCCGCACCACCTGTTTTATTCGGTCCAGCCCGACCAAAGGTTCGCCCAGATGCAAATCTGCCAGTACGGCAATCCTGAGCGGCGGCGCAGTCCAATCCTCTCTCCGGACGCGCCATTTTCGCACGCGCAGCCGCAGGGCGGGTTCGATGAAAAACCCGTAGACTGATGTGATTAGGCCTGCCAGCGTTACCGCCAGCAGGCCCTTGATAAACCGGCGTCGGTTCAATGACTTACATCCGCGACGCGACGTTTTCCCAGTTCACCAGATTGTCGAGGAAGTTCGACAGATAAGCCGGACGTTTGTTGCGGAAGTCGATGTAGTATGAGTGTTCCCAAACGTCACAACCCAGCAGCGCAGTCTGACCAAAGCACAGCGGATTCACGCCGTTTTCAGTCTTGGTCACGGCCAGCGAGCCGTCAGCATTCTTGACCAGCCACGCCCAGCCCGAGCCGAACTGACCGGCACCAGCGGCGCTGAACTGCGATTTGAATTCGTCAACCGAACCAAAGCTTTCGGTTAGAGCTTTCTCAAGCTCACCGGGCATGGCGTTGTCGCCGGGGCCCATCATTTCCCAGAACTGGTTGTGGTTCCACAGCTGGCTGATGTTGTTGAAGATACCGTTCTGCGCGATGGCATTTGCGTCGTAGGTGCCAACGATGATCTCTTCCAGCGACTTGCCGTCCCATTCGGTGCCGGCGATCAGTTTATTGCCATTGTCGACATAGGCTTTGTGGTGCAGATCGTGGTGATATTCCAGTGTTTCCGCGGACATACCCTTGGCTGCCAGCGCGTCATGTGCATAAGGAAGATCAGGAAGTTCAAAAGCCATGTCGGCCCCCTGTATAAATTTGAGTTGCGGTTCCCAAGGTTAAATGCTTTGGCAGCCGCCGCAGGTCAAGGGCCGAGACAAGAAAACCCGGAGGCAGGCGATGCTGACACAGGCGCGCAAGATGTTCTACCGCGCCCGCGGTTACTATGCGGGCAACCTGAACGGTGAGCCGTTTCGTCTGGACCCTTATCATTCAAAGTTCTGGCGTAAAGCCTCCACAGGCCAGTGGGAGCCTGAAACCTTTGCTGTTCTCGACCGGTATCTTTCGCCTGAAAGCGATTACCTGGATATCGGCGCATGGATCGGACCGACCGTTTTATACGGCGCGCGCAAGGCTCGCCATGTCTGGTGTTTTGAGCCAGATCCTTCGGCCTATCGATTTCTGGCGTGGAATCTGGACCTGAATGACATTCATAACGTTTCCGCTTTGGGTGTCGCGCTGTCGGATAAGTTCGGTGTCGCCCGCATGGCCTCGGTTCGTGGTGAACCCGGAGATTCTACCAGCTCCCTTCTGCACGACGGCGCGCACGGAACCGATGCCCTGACGATTGCCTGGGATCAGTTCGCCGCAGTGAACGATCTGTCCGCCGTGTCTTTGGTGAAGATGGATATCGAAGGCGCCGAATTTTCTGTGCTGCCAACACTGGTGCCATGGTTAAAGCAACAGCGCCCTGCCCTTTATCTTTCTACACATGCGGGACTGTTAGATTCGAAGACGCGGTTGGATCGTATGGAGGAATTGGCTGAGCTACTTTCGTTCTACACTCACTGCCAGACAAGTGACGAGACCTCTCGAAGCTTTGAGTGTATGACCAAAGCTTCGACCCTTTCCGGGTTCAAAACATTTTTGCTGACAGGTTAAGCGCCGCAATTGACGCGACGGCTTAGTATTCGCCTAGTACAGGCCTGCAGACGCAATTGGTTTGCACGTGCCTGTCCCATATGGTCGCAGACCCACATTTGCGTGCGAGAAGCTGACCCTCATTTTTATGGCATTGTTCTTGGGATTGAGCGTTGCAGTATAAGCGACCCTGTAGTCGCCTGTTGCTTGCGCTGGCAAGGTCACACGCTACGACAACCGATAATCCCCTTTCCCCGTTTTCTTGAATTTGGCGTCTGCCGGTGTTTCAACAGGAGTATTTGCCAGTTCATTTGACGCACGAATTGCTCCGTCATAGGCTCTTGCGCGCTTGCCGTCTGCATCAACGCTCAAAAGCACCTTGCGTGGAATCCATCCCCGATCCTGTGTGCTATGTAGGTCGCATTCATAGCTTTGCACTTCCGCCTGAGCGGCGGCAGCCAACAAACAAAAAGCCAGAAAAAAAGAAGTTAGTTTCATTAGTTTTACCATTTCTTGTGTTCTCTTTGTTTTCAACTCGCGCCCTTCGGCCGCCGGTCCTGCATTAGCAGCAGAGGGATCAAAAGAAGGGCTGTGAGAATAATGATGCTTCGTCATTACGACCTTGCGAAATTTAGGGCCTATCCGGGAAAATGACCATGCCATCTAAACCAAGTGCTTTGATTTGCAACCAAATTTTAAGTCAGACGCTCTTTCGCTTCCAGCGCGAACAGACTGAAGCACTTTCTCCAAATGGATGCAAGGCCGTCGCGCTCATAATCGTAAGCCCAGGTTGAAAAGGAATATTGAGTTGGCTGTCCTGAAAAAAGAAACCGCCCGCAATCAGCGGGCGGTCTTGTATTTTCGGGCCGAGGAAACTGTCAGTAAACGCCAACCTCACTGCCCGGTTGCGCCGCAACCTTCAGCAGTTTGAAAACGTAATCCGCTGCCGAACGGAAGCAGACCACGCGGAAGGTCTCGGCATCGTCCATCCAGAACGCACCTGCCACTTGCGCCAGGCGCGAGCGGCGGATTTGGCCGGGTTGGAAGGCCTCGGCCGACAGATCAACCGGGGCGACTTTGCCCAACACTTCTCGTGCGCTGGCGCCTGATATCGTGAATACCGCGCGGGCATCCGAGACGTTCACGGCCAGTGCGTGAGTTTTTCCCAAAGTTTTGACCATTGCGGCCAGTTTGGCCTCGACCTCGGCATAAGGGACCAGCACCAGCAGCTCGTCCGGTGACATCCAGCATACGCCGGTATCGCCGCTGACCAACGCCTCGCGCTGACCGGGTACGTTCTGTCCAGTCGCATCCTTTACGGCCTTGGCGAGGCTTTTGTCGGACAAGTCGCCGCGCAGGGTGATCATACCCTGCAGGCCACATTCCCTGACATTGGCGATGCCATCATAGCTGGCGTGGTTCAATGCGCTGATGGGTTCAGACATTCTGCTTCTCCCCGTCCTTGTCGAAGAAGATCGGGTCCACGATCTTGGCTTTGTAGGTTTTGCCGTCCGTGCCCGGGAACTCGACGATTTCACCCATCCGGTCCGGGCCGTGCTTGATCAGGCCCATAGCGATCCCTTTACCGAGGTTGGCCGAGTAATAGGTCGAGGTCACACGCCCGATCATGTTGCGCTGACCATTGGCATTCACACCCTCACCGACCGCATAGGCACCGTCCGGCAAAACTGATCCATCCACAGTCTCCAAACCGACCAATTTCCAGCGTTCTGGATCGGCCATGTGAGTCCGTGAATGGGCGCGTTTACCGAGGTAGTCCTCTTTCTTTTTCGACAGCGCCCAGTGCAGCCCAAGATCCTGCGGGATCACGGTGCCGTCGGTCTCGTCGCCGATCATGATAAAGCCCTTCTCGGCCCGAAGAATGTGCAGACATTCTGTGCCATAAGGCATCACACCGAATTCCTTGCCTGCCTCCACCAGGGCGTCCCAGAACGCCTGACCCTGCGAGGCAGGAACGGCGATTTCGTAGGACAACTCGCCCGAGAACGAGATGCGATAGGCGCGGCAGTCGAACGCGCCGATCTTGCCATCGCGCCATTCCATGAAGGGCAGTGCCTCGCGGCTGACATCCATACCGCCCAGCTTTTCAAGAACCTTGCGGGCGTTCGGGCCGACCACAGCGACCTGAGCATATTGCTCGGTCACGTTGGCGACATAGACTTTCCAGTCCCACCATTCGGTTTGTAGCCATTCTTCCATGTGACCATGGATACGCTCGGCCCCGCCGGTGGTGGTGTGGCACAGCCAGGTGTCCTCATCGATGCGGGCGACCACGCCGTCGTCGATCAGAAAGCCGTTTTCCGAACACATCAGCCCATAGCGGCATTTGCCAACCTTCAGCGTGGACATCATGTTGGTGTACAACATGTCCAGAAACTTGCCTGCGTCGGGGCCTTTGACGATCAGCTTGCCCAGCGTCGAGGCGTCCAGCAGGCCAAGGTTTTCGCGGGTGTTCTTCACCTCACGGTTCACGGCGTCATGCACGGATTCACCAGGACGGACATAGGCGTAGGTCCGGCGCCAGTGGCCGACCGGCTCCCAGTCCGCGCCGTTCTTGTCGTGCCAGTTGTGCATTGGGGTCTGACGGATCGGCTGGAACACTTCACCCCGCGCTTCACCGCCGATCGCGCCCATCGAGATGGGGGTATAAGGCGGGCGGAAGGTCGTGGTGCCGACCTTCGGGATTTCGGATTCCAGCGCATCAGCCAGAATCGCCAAGCCATTGATATTGCTCAATTTACCCTGATCCGTCGCCATGCCAAGTGTGGTGTAACGCTTGGTGTGCTCAACGCTCTCATAGCCCTCGCGCGCAGCCAGTTGGACGTCCGAGACTTTGACGTCGTTCTGGAAGTCGAGCCAGGATTTCATGCGCAGCTGGATTTCGGCGTTTGCCGGCATCAGCCAGACAGCCTCCATAGGAGCTTCTGCAGTGGTTTCGCCAACCGGAGCCTTGATGTTTTTGGGCTTGAATCCGGCCGCCTTGGCTGCTGCTTTTCCTACAGTGTGGGCGTCAGTCAGAACATCGCCCAGCGCCAACGCGCCATTCGATGCCCCGGCGGCCAGAACAAAACCTTCGCCATTTGCGCCCAGCGGCGGGCGCGAGGGATCGGGGCGGAAAAAGGCATTCGCGTCATCCCAGGTCAGCTTGCCACCGCAATGAGACCACATATGAACGACCGGCGACCAGCCGCCCGACATGGCCACTGCATCTGCTTCAACCTCTTCACGAGCGCCTCCAACACCTTCCTGGTTGCAGATGGCGACTTTTTTGACGCGCTTGCCGCCCTTGACCTTGGCAATGGCCTTGCCCGGATCAACGCGGATACCCAACTGGCGGGCTTCCTCTGCCAAAAGTCCAGCCGTTGCCCGTGCGTCAACAATACGCAAAACATCCACACCCGCTTGCTTCAGCGTAATCGCGGTGCGATAGGCGTCGTCATTGTTGGTGGCGACGATGACACGTTCGCCCGGGGTTACACCCCAGTTCACGGCATAATCGCGCATGGCCGAGGCCAGCATCACACCCGGAACATCGTTACCCGCAAAGGACAACGGGCGTTCAATTGCGCCGGTTGCAGTCACAATTTGCTTGGCGCGGATACGCCAAAGGCGGTGGCGCGGGCCCTGCACGCCCGGCGTGTGGTCTGTCAGGCGTTCATAACCCAGAACGTAACCATGGTCATAAACACCCGCGCCCATGCAGCGAGAGCGCATGGTGACGTTGTCCATTGTTTCGAGTTCGGAAACCAATTGCTCCACGAACTTATCCACAGGCTCATCATTGACTGTGCCGCCGTCAACCGGAGCGCGACCGCCCCAATGTGCGCTCTGCTCAATCAGCAGAACCTTGGCACCCGAAGCTGCCGCCGCCTTTGCCGACTGTAGGCCAGCCACACCGCCACCGATGACCAGAACATCGGTGAAGGCATAGAAGTGCTCATAGGTATCGGCATCGCGGCTGTCCTTGTCGGGCGCTTTGCCCAGACCGGCAGACTGACGGATGAACGGCTCGTAGACGTGCTTCCAGAACGGTTTGGGGTGGATGAACGTCTTGTAGTAGAAGCCAGCCGGCAGGAACCGGGCGAATGCCGTATTCACCGCGCCGATGTCGTGTTCAAGGCTTGGCCAATGGTTTTGCGAAACCGCAGTCAGGCCGTTGAACAGCTCGGTCGTGGTGGCGCGCTGGTTCGGTTCAAACCGGTTGCCCTGCCCCAGCCCGACCAGAGCGTTTGGTTCTTCCGCACCGCTGGCGACAACGCCGCGGGGGCGGTGGTATTTGAACGACCGGCCCATCATCATCTGATCGTTGGCCAGCAGCGCCGAGGCAAGCGTGTCGCCCTCATAGCCCTGCATCGACGTGCCATTGAAGGTAAACGTGACCTTTTTCGACCGGTCAATCAGCCGGCCTTGTTTTGCGAGACGGGTGCTCATTGTGCGGACCTTTCGCGGGTGGAGGCGTCGGAGCCTCCGGCGGGAGTATTTGTGAAAAGATGAAGCATCAGGAGAATTCTCTCCAGGTCCATCCAGGGCGCTTTGCGGCGATGGCCTCTTTGATGTCCTGCGGCGGCTCGGAGGTCTGAGCCGTGTAAGTGCCGAACACTTCTAGCGTGCTTGTGCAGCGCGCCGCGTGAAACCACTTGCCACAGCCATTGGCATGGCGCCAGCGTTCAAAGTGTACGCCTTTGGGGTTTTCGCGCATGAACAGGTAGTCGTGGAACTCGTCATCCGACGAGCCGGGACCAAAACGCTTCAGATGCGCCTCGCCACCGGCGGCCAGTTCTGTTTCTTCGGCGTCAACGCCGCAGTAAGGGCAATTCAGGATCAGCATGTTGTCATCCTTTTGGCGGTTGGTTGGCGCCGCGGCCAACCAGAATTCTGTTTCTTGGCAACCTCGGACCCACCTTCAGTGGGCAACCCCGGCGGCCACGCTTTCGTCGATGAAGCGGCCTTCCTTGAAGCGGTCCAGCGAGAAGGCCTCGGTCAAAGGTGAATGACCTGTGGCCATCAGCTGCGCCATGCCCCAGCCCGAGCCCGGGATTGCCTTAAAGCCGCCGGTGCCCCAGCCCCCATTGATAAAGCAGCCCTGCAGCGGAGTTTTCGACAGGATAGGCGAGCGGTCACCGGTCATGTCCACAATCCCACCCCACTGGCGCAGCATCTTCAGGCGCGAGATCATCGGGAAGGTTTCGACCAAGGCGCGGACGGTTTCCTCGATATGATGGAAGCTGCCACGTTGGGTGAAGTTGTTGAACCCGTCGGTACCACCACCGATCACCATCTCGCCCTTGTCAGACTGCGACATGTAGCCGTGAACGGTGTTGGCCATCACGACCACGTCCATGCAGGGTTTGATGGGTTCGGATACCAGTGCCTGCAATGCGACGGCTTCCAGCGGAAGACGGAAGCCCGCCATCTCGGCCAGTTGACCGGAGTGGCCCGCAACGACGATACCCAGCTTGTCACAATCGATGGCACCCTTGGTGGTGTCTACGCCGACGACACGACCGTTTTCCGAGCGTACGCCGGTGACCTCGCATTGTTGGATGATATCCATACCCATCGCCGAACAGGCGCGCGCATAGCCCCACGCCACGGCATCGTGACGCGCAGTGCCCCCGCGTTCCTGCCAGAGCCCGCCCAGAACCGGATAGCGGGGACCGTCCAGATTGATGATAGGCACAAGTTGCTTGACGCGTTCGGGCCCGATCCATTCGGTCTTCACACCTTGAAGGGCGTTTGCATGGGCCGTGCGCTGATAGCCGCGAATCTCATGCTGGGTCTGCGCCAGCATGATCACACCACGCGGGCTGAACATGATGTTGTAGTTCAGATCCTGGCTCAGATCCTCATAAAGGCCACGTGCTTTCTCGTAGATCGCCGCCGAAGGATCCTGCAGGTAGTTCGAACGGATGATCGTTGTGTTTCGACCCGTGTTACCACCACCCAGCCAGCCTTTGTCGATCACCGCGACATTCTGAATGCCGTAGTTCTTGCCAAGGTAATACGCGGTCGCAAGACCATGCCCGCCAGCACCGATGATGATGACGTCATAACGTTTCTTGGGCTCGGGCGAACGCCAGGCGCGTTCCCATCCGGTGTGATAGCGCAGGGCCTCCCGCGCGACAGCAAAGGCTGAGTAGTGTTTCATAAGCGAATCCATCCGGTTCGGTGATTGCGCGCAGATATGCCGCGCGGCGACAGTTTAACCGCGCCGCGCAACGCCGCAATATCGCACTATTGCGACATGTCGTTCATTCGCGGCCATTTGTCCCTTTTGTCGGACGCCCCACAGGTCTAAGTCAGGGCAGTATCTTCGGAGGGGCCATGACGTTCTGGGTTCTGATTTTTCTTGTCGCGCTTCTGATTGCGGCATTTCTGAGCTTCACATTGCTGCGCAAACGCCGCGGGGATGAACCTGCGGCGGCGTACGATCTGCGGGTGTATCGCGAACAGCTGACCGGTGTGGACCGGGATCTGGCGCGCGGGGTGATTGGTGAGGCAGATGCGGAACGGGTCCGCACCGAAATCTCCCGACGAATTCTTGCCGCTGACGAACAGATGAAAATGGGTGGCTCGGGTGCCGGGCCATCTCGGACCGTCTCGATTGTGACAATCCCGGTTGTCATGCTGATCATCATCGGGGGCGCGATGGCGATGTATCATCGTATTGGCGCCGTCGGGTTGCCCGACATGCCCCTGACCGCGCGACTGGAACTGGCCGAGGAGGTGCGCGCCAATCGTCCGTCCCAAAGCGCCGCAGAAGAACTGGCAACCCCACCTCAAGCGGCGCAGCTTGACGAAAATTACGCGTCCCTTCTCAAGCAGTTGCGAGAGACCGTTGCGGCCCGCCCAGATGATTTGCAGGGGCAGATGCTTTTGGCGCAGCATGAGACCAATTCAGGGAACTTCAAGGACGGATATACCGCGCAACAAAGGGTGATCGAACTGTCAGGCGACGCAGCCACAGCCGAGCATTACGCGGATTTTGCCGAGATGATGATCCTGGCTGCGGGTGGATATGTGTCGCCCGAAGCTGAACAGGCCCTTGCCGAAGCTTTGAAACGCGATCCTCATCACGGTCCGACCCGGTATTACTGGGGGCAAATGCTGGTTCAGACAGGTCGACCAGACCTTGCCTACCGCATTTGGGTTGAAACGCTGAGGGAAGCCCCAACAGGCGCACCATGGGCAGGCGCGATCCGGGATCAGATAGATGAGTTGGCCTTTCGGGCAGGGGTTTTCAACGCACCGGACCTGAGCGCTCCGTCCGGCCCAAGTCGCGAAGACATGGCCGCAGCAGCGGAAATGAGCCCCGAGGAACGGCAGCAGATGATTCAGGGAATGGTGGATCAGTTGTCCGACCGCCTGGCGACAGAAGGCGGCGCGCCCGAGGAATGGGCTCGTTTGATCGCCGCACTGGGTGTTCTGGGTCAGGGCCAACGGGCCATGGATATCCACAATGAGGCGCTGGAGGTGTTTGCCGGAAACACCGAGGCGTTGCAGATCATTGATGCCGCAGCCCTGCAAGCCGGGATTGCGAAATGATCCACGACGTGTTCGAAGACTTCGCCAAGGCGCTGCCCCCGATGCAAGCGCTGATTGGGCTGGATCTGGGCGAAAAGACCATCGGTGTCGCAGTCTCCGACCGGATGCGGGGCGTGGCCAGCCCGTTGGAGACTGTAAGGCGCAAGAAATTCACACTCGATTCCGCCCGGTTGATTGAAATTGCTACGGATCGCGAGATTGGCGGCATTCTGTTGGGTCTTCCCAAAAACATGGACGGCACAGAGGGGCCGCGCTGCCAATCTACGCGGGCATTTGCGCGAAACCTGTCCCGTCTGACGGAATTACCTATCGGATTCTGGGATGAACGGCTGAGTACGGTTGCGGCAGAAAAAGCACTGCTTGAGGCGGATACGTCACGAAAACGTCGCGGACAGGTTATTGATCACGTTGCAGCAGGTTATATCTTGCAGGGAGCGCTGGACAGGCTGCGCTTTTTGTAACAGGTCGGAGACCGATCGATGACGAACATGGTTTGGAAGCGCAATGAGGTCGAAAGCCCTTGTGTCCAGATTTGTGTTGTCCATCCAGCCGAGCGTATCTGCACCGGATGTTACCGCACGATTGACGAGATCTCTCGCTGGTCCAGGATGGACAGCAGCGAACGCGCTGAAATCATGAACGACCTGCCGTCTCGTAAACCGCGGCTCAGCAAGCGGCGCGGCGGGCGTGCCGCTCGCATGAATGGCTCCTGACCGATCAGCCTAGACGTTTTGATGACATTTCTGCCGGCTGTGCAGCGCTTTTCGGGATAGGCGCGTTCGGCGCGGTGCCCCGTAATTCTTTCTGAAACAGAAACGCAATCTCGGATTGGCTGGTTTTGGACCGCCGATCATCATTGCCCACGCATTCCGATTGCAGCACGTCAGCCGCACGTTTGGTCTTTTTGGTATTAGTGAGTCTTCCGATCAAAGTCTTTAGTGGCATTGCGGACGTCCCGTTTCCAGTAACCGTGCCACTGCGGGTCGAGTTCGAGCTCCGTGGGGGTCTAGCTCTTGAACATTGTGGTTCAACGTGAGTGGTAACCCGCAGCGACAGGGTGTGGCTAAAGGTATTTCCCGTCACAAGTAGGGGGAAAACACGCGGCCTTTGATCGTTTTTGACGCCTCAATCAAGAAAAACTCACAAAAGCACATAATTTCCTTACGTCACTTTTCGATCCGACTTTGCCAAGACTGGGAAAGTTGGGGCTGAAGCTGTGAAAATCCGCCGTCAGTAGCCGAATCATGCCTGACATCGCACAACCGGATCAGTGACTGCGTCACGGACCTTGACCGATTGGGTGATGCCTGCTCAGGCGTTTCACAGTCGAGGGTTTTATCCGGCGGCAAGCCATGCCCTAGCGTTGTCGTATTCTTCAGACGGGAAAAACTGAGTCCTGGTCCCTAACACGTGGCTCGCGACCTTCTGCGCCATACGCTGCCAGCTTTTGTCCCCAACGATGGCAGCTCGGTCCAGTTGTCCGATGTGCCGGCTGGCCAACCGAAAATGCGCCGCAAGCGCTGACAGCCCTTGCCAGCCGTCAAACTCCCTGAGGTCTATCAGCAGGCGAAACCCTGGCCGGTCCTGTAACAAGGCATCCAGATCACGTTCTGCCTGTTTGTACCATTCAGGGTCCAGCTTGCCCAATAGGCTGATCTGAACACATGGGCCGCTCAGGTCAGTCACGTGGATCGATCCCAGGGACTCACGCATCCAGCGTCGGGCCGCCTCAAGCTCGACCAGATCAAACACCTGAACCGGACAGGGCAGGATGGGGGCCGCCAGACGAACGCTTGTCTGCACCCAGCTCTGGTCAGCAACAACTGCGATCCGGTCGAAACCTCGCCAATGGCTTAACCCCAGCTTGGTGTCGGACCAGGCCGCGCCCAGATCGTACCCCTGGAATTCAGGTTGTATTATCGCCAGTAGCCGAACCGTGTCATGTTCGGTTAGCGCAGCCTCGATCGCGGGAACCAGAGTATTGGCGTAATCGGCGCTGGTCACTTGCCCCGACAACTCAACTTCTATGAGTGCACCGTCAGAATTCGTATGAACCGTCATCATCGGTCAAAACCTCCAAAGCCAAATAATGACAGGACGTTAGGCGGATTCGATCCATTCTGCTACTCCACCGGAGCATTCGGGGCGGAAATAGGCGATCATTCGACCATCCTGCCCCGCCGTCGCCCCTGCGGCCCAAGGTGCAACCCCGTGCAGGCAATGGCGGTGCAGCAGATAGGCCTCTCCCGGCTTTGCAGGCACCTCGATCCTTGGGCAGGTCGCAAACACCTCGCGACGGGCGGATTGGTAGATATCCGTTATGTCAACGTCGTGCAGGACCTCAGGCGGCATCCCTTCAAGCGCCTGCCTGAACGCGGCCCGTAGAATGTCATGACTGCCGTCCCACACCACCATCGGAGACGCGTCTGCGCTGGCCTCGGTCAGTGGAATGCCCAGAATCCAGGCATGAGGTTCGTCAACCCGGCGGCGGCGATCCGGCCCTGTTGGGCGCAAACCGTCCACATGGGCCGCATCCCTGTTTCGACGGTAGCGGGTGGCCGCTTCATTCTCACCCCGGCGCGGGCGCGGATAACCCGGATAAACAACAGAAACCTGCCCCTTGTGCAGCGGTAAATCTCCAAAGTGTTCGTCGATGAATGCCATGGCCTTGCCGTTCAACGGCCCGGACTGCCCGACCCTGCCCTTCGTGTCATTGGGCAGTGCGTCGACACCGATGAACCACGTCCCTTCACAATCCAACCATTCCGCATGGGCCGGATCCTTTGTAGACGCCCGTGCGGCAGGCAAAGCGTGGTTCATCCATTCGGCCAGCACCGGATCATACGGGAATTTCACCCAGCCCCGGGCCGAAAAATCGCTCATAAGCCCACGGCCTTGCGCAGCATGTTCAGCGCGACCAGCGTCAGGAACACGGCGAAGACACGTTTCAACGGTTTTGGGTCCATTGCATGGGCCAGCTTTACCCCCCAGGGCGCGGTGATCATTGTCATTGCGACAACGATCCCGAAGGCCACAAGATTAACCGCGCCAATGGTCAACGGGGGGCGATGCTCGGGCGTGATATCCACAAACAAGAACCCAATGACCGAGGGCACGGCGATGATCACCCCAAACCCGGCAGCTGTCGCGACCGCGCGGTGGATAGGGGTGTTATAGAGGCTCATCAGCGGCACACCGAAACTGCCGCCGCCGATGCCCATCAGAACGGAAAGAAACCCGACCAAAGGGGAAAGGACGGCCCGTTTGATACCGCCGGGCATTGCGTCGCCCAACCGCCATTCTGTGCGACCCAACCCAAGATAGGCACCGATCACCATGCCCAGAATTCCGAACAGTGCCTGCAAAGCCTCGGTCCGCAGGGCCGATGCGACCAGCACTCCGACAATTGCGCCGACGACAATACCCGGCCCCCAACCGCGCAGGATATCCCAATCCACCGCACCCTTCTTGTTGTGAGCAAGAACTGACCGCATCGACGTTACAATGATCGTGGCCAGCGACGTCGCCAGACAGAGCTGCATCAATTGCGGACCACCATAGCCAAGCGTTTGAAACGCATAGAAGAACGCGGGGACCAGAACGATACCGCCGCCCACTCCCAACAGCCCGGCGAGCACACCGGCCAGCGCGCCGATCACAAGCAAAAGGCCCATCATCTGGGCCAGCAACATTGTCTCGGGCATCGTCCCCCCTTTTGCCGTTTAAACCTCGACCATCGGCGCTATGTGGTTCAGGGCCTGTAGCATGACTTCTGGCCCGGCCGCTTCATGCACGGCCCCTTCGGACAAGGCGCGCCGCCATGCCCGCGCACCGGGACGCCCTGCAAAGAGACCCAGCATATGCCGCGTGATCTGGTGCAAACGCCCGCCATTGGCAAGGTGCCCCTCAACATAGGGCACCATTTCTTGAACAATCGTCATCGGATCGCGAACGGTTCCAACGCCAAATACGCGCCGGTCAGCATCTGCCAGGATATCACCGGGTTGATGATAGGCCGCCCGACCGATCATGACACCGTCAAGACCCGCGTCCAGATGTGCGGCTGCTTCGTCCAAGCTGGCGATACCGCCATTGATCGATATATGCAGATCCGCAAACGCGGCTTTCATCCGATGCACAAGGTCATAATCAAGCGGTGGAACATCGCGGTTTTCCTTGGGGCTCAACCCCTGCAACCACGCCTTGCGCGCATGGATCGTTACTCTTTGACAACCTGCCGCGCTGATCTGCTCAAGAAACGCAGGCAGAACTTTTTCTGGCTCTTGATTATCCAAGCCGATGCGGCATTTGACCGTGACATCCACATTTACCGCGTCGCGCATTGCTGCGACGCATTCTGCAACCCGCGCCGGATCTTTCATCAGAACCGCCCCGAAAGTACCAGACTGCACCCTGTCCGACGGGCATCCACAGTTCAGATTGATCTCATCATATCCTGCATCAGCACCCAAACGCGCCGCTTGCGCCAGCTCCTCCGGATCGGACCCACCCAACTGCAAAGCCACGGGATGTTCCTGCGGTGAATGGTCCAACAGATGCAGCGCCCCACCCCGAACAAGCGCCGGTGCGGTTACCATCTCGGTATACAGCAGGGTTTCCGAGCTAAGCAGTCGATGAAAATACCGACAGTGGCGGTCGGTCCAGTCCATCATCGGCGCAATGCTCAGCGTGGCATGGTGTTGAATGTTATCTCTTCCACGTGCAGTCAACTCAACCATCCTCAAGAGTACGAAACCCGCAGCTATCATAGAAAAATCGTCGAAATAAGCCAATTTTTGAGGAGTCGCCAAAAGAAGCTGCTTTGCGGGTTCAGGCGTCGCATCAAATCCGATCGCCGCGCTTTCAACACTGGGAAAATCTAACCACTCTCTGACTTGCCGCAGACAACACCATTGTGGAATATGTTCAATGGATTAACAGATACTCCCATGGTGTTTTCACTGCTGGAAATGCGAGACGCGAGCTTTGTCGGCAGGACCACTTTTGCACTCAACCAAAAACTATGTCGAGCAGCCACATCTGACCCAAAAATCAAAATTTGATCAAATTTGGTGACAAATCCGATCCATTGAAGTACATCACGGGGAAACAGAATTGACGGAGCCCCAAATGGACCTGAGCGCCCTGCACAGTTTTCGTGTGACTGCCTGTGACCTGAACGGTCAGATGCGGGGCAAGCGCGTGCCCCCTGAATATGCGAGCAAGCTGGAGAAAGGCGCAGTGCGAATGCCGTTCTCGGCGCTCAATGTCGATCTCTGGGGCGCGGACATCCACGGCAGCCCGCTGGTGTTTGAAACCGGCGATGCTGATGGCGTGCTGCGACCAACCGACCGAGGCCCGGTGCCTGTCCCCTGGCTTCCGAAAGAAACGGCGCTGGTTCCGATGAGCTTGTATGACGATGCAGGCACTCCGTTTGCGGGTGATCCGCGTCACGCTCTGTCTGCCATTCTTGACCGATATGCCAAACGCGGTTGGTCGGTCGTCGCGGCGACCGAACTGGAATTCACACTCATCGATGCCTCGGGCGCGCAACCGCAACCTCCGTTGAACCCGATCACCGGGCGCCGCCTGCTGCACGAATCCGTTCTGTCGGTCGCTGAAATGGACGCGTTCGAGGATTTCTTTACAGACCTCTACGATGGCTGCGCCGCCATGGACATCCCCGCGCAAACCGCCATCTCGGAAAGTGGCGTTGGCCAGTTCGAAATCAACCTGAATCATCAGGATGCCATGCGCTGCGCCGACGATACGTGGCTTTTCAAGGCGTTGACGCGCGGCCTGGCGCGCAAACACGGGTTTGCCGCAACATTCATGTCAAAACCCTATGCCGATGATGCGGGCAATGGGATGCATGTGCACTTCTCAGTGCTGGACCAACGCGGGCGCAATGTGTTCGACAATGGCGGGCCTGAAGGGACCAGCATTCTGCATTCCGCTGTCGCGGGTTGTGTGGCGGCCATGCCAGGCAGCACCTTGATTTTTGCTCCGCATGGCAATTCATACACCCGGCTTGTACCGGGTGCGCATGCGCCGACCGGGGCCTGCTGGGCCTATGAGAACAGAACAGCCGCAATTCGCATCCCGGGTGGAGCACCGGCAGCGCGGCGCATCGAACACCGCGTCGCGGGTGGTGACATCAACCCTTACCTGATGCTGACGGCGGTATTGGGCGCAGCCCTTGTCGGGATCGAAGACGGCCTGCACCCCCCTGCCCCGATCACAGGCAATGCTTACGATATTGAAGACCTGCCCCAACTGATGCCGGACTGGGCAACTGCAATTGACAGGTTTGAAACCGACCCCCTGGTCGCCCGACTTTTCTCGGCTGACCTGATCCAGTACCTGACCATGACTAAGCGACAGGAAGTTGAACGATTTGAGCGTATCACTCCTGAAGATCACTGGCTGAGCTATCTCGAGGCGGTTTGACCCCCCTTGCCGCCTCATTCGGACTCAGCTAGAGTGAATTTGATCAAATTTGGTGACACATGAAAATCGGCATATTACAAACCGGCCACACACCAGATGCGTTGCATGGCGAATTCGGCGACTATGATGAGCTGTTTCCTGCTCTTCTCGGTGGCAACGGATTCGAGTTCCAGACCTTCGCCGTGGTCGACGGCATATTCCCAGGCAGCGCGGATGACGCAGATGGCTGGGTCATTACCGGTTCGCGCCACGGCGCGTACGAAGACTTGCCATGGATCGCCCCACTGGAAGACTTGGTCAGAGAGATACAGCAAAGCGGAAAGCCACTGATCGGCGTATGCTTTGGACATCAGATCATCGCGCAGGCACTGGGCGGCAAGGTCGAGAAATTCAAGGGCGGATGGGCTGTCGGACGCACTGAATACGAGTTTGACGGCAACACAGTCTGGCTGAATGCCTGGCATCAGGATCAGGTCGTCGAGCTACCCGAAGGGGCGCGCGTTCTGGGTCAGAACGCATTTTGCGAAAACGCTATGCTGGCTTATGGAGACACGATCTGGACAGTTCAGGCCCACCCTGAATTCACCAATGGGTTTGTCGCGGGCCTGATGCGCACACGGGGAAAAGGCATCGTTCCCGAAGACCTGATGCGCGAGGCCGCAAATCGCGAAACCGCTCCGGATGACAACGCCACAATCGCGCGCCATATGGCCGAGTTTTTAAAGAAAGAGAGAGCCTGATGGCTGATTGGACTGATAAACTGCCGGAAGCCGCCAAAGCCTATTTCCACGGACAGCGGCTGGACGAGGTCGAATGTATCATCTCGGACCTTCCCGGAATTGCGCGCGGCAAGGCCGTGCCTGCCACGAAATTTGCCAAGCAATCCTACTTTCACTTGCCCGACAGCATCTTCTTCCAGACCATCACGGGGGACTGGGGTGAAGCCGCGGGTGACGACGGGTTCATCGAAAAGGACATGATCCTGAAGCCCGACTATTCGACGGCTTCAGCCGCGCCCTGGACCGGGGACTGGACGCTGCAGGTGATCCACGACGCCTATGACCGGGATGGTGATCCGATCCCTTATAGCCCCCGTAACGTTTTGAAACGCGTGGTCCAGCTGTATCACAACCGAGGCTGGAAACCGGTTGTTGCGCCAGAGATGGAGTTCTTTCTGGTCGCCCCCAACGTCGATCCCGCACAGGAAATCAAGCCGATGATGGGGCGTTCTGGCCGCCCGGCTGCGGCGCGGCAGGCGTATTCGATGACTGCGGTGGACGAGTTCGGCCCGGTCATCGACGATATCTATGACTTTGCCGAACATCAGGGGTTCGAAATCGATGGCATCACCCAGGAAGGCGGTGCGGGCCAGTTGGAGATCAACCTGCGCCACGGCAACCCGGTCAAACTTGCTGATGAGGTTTTCTACTTCAAACGCCTGATCCGCGAAGCGGCATTGCGGCATAATTGTTTTGCAACCTTCATGGCCAAACCGATCGAGGAAGAGCCGGGTTCGGCCATGCATATCCATCATTCGATTATCGACATGGAGACCGGCCAGAACATCTTCTCGGGCCCGCAGGGCGGCGAAACGGACGCGTTCTATCACTTCATTGCCGGGTTGCAGAACCATCTGCCCGCCGGTCTGGCCGTGATGGCACCTTATGTGAACTCGTATCGTCGTTACGTGAAAGACCACGCGGCGCCGATTAATCTGGAATGGGCTCGCGACAACCGCACTACAGGCATTCGCGTTCCTCTGTCCGGACCTGAATCGCGCCGTGTCGAAAACCGCATCGCCGGTATGGATTGCAATCCGTATCTGGGCATCGCCCTGTCGCTGGCGTGCGGCTATCTGGGTCTGGTCGAACAGGAGCGTCCGCGTCGTCAATTCTATGGTGACGCCTATGAAGGCGAAGGGGATATCCCGCAGGTCATGGGCGATGCGTTGGATCTGTTTGACGAAGCCACAGCCCTGCACGAAATCCTTGGCCCCGAGTTTGCCCGTGTCTATGGCATCGTGAAACGGGCCGAGTATGAAGAATTTCTGCAGGTCATCTCTCCGTGGGAACGGGAACATCTGCTGATCAACGTCTGAGACTTTTCGTGAACCTGCTCTATTCCAATGACCGCAAGGGCGAATACCCTGCCAGCTGGTATGCCGCGACGGCAAACCCAACGGAACGCTTTCCTGTTTTGGCCGAAGATATTACGGCGGATGTCTGCGTTGTGGGCGGCGGCTACACAGGCCTGTCCGCAGCATTGCATCTGGCCGAGGCGGGGTTCGATGTCGTTCTGCTTGAAGCCCACCGTGTCGGATTTGGTGCCTCAGGGCGCAATGGTGGCCAGCTGGGCAGCGCGCAGCGGATGGATCAGGAAGACCTTGAGCGTCTTGTTGGCGACCCGGATGCCGCAAAGCTGTGGGACCTGGCCGAAGACGCCAAGGATCTGGTCAAATCACTGATCGCCAAGCATCAGATCGCGTGCGACTTGCAACCCGGTGTCGCGGTTCTGGGTCTGTCAGCTTCGGAACGAAAAGAGCTGCATGACCATGCAGGCCATCTGTCCGACCGGTATCACTATGACCAGATCAAGCTGCTGGATGAAGACGAAGGCCACAAACTGTGCCCCTCACCCGCTTATAAGGGTGGGTATCTGGACATGGGGGCCGCTCATCTGCACCCATTGAACTTTGCGCTGGGGTTGGCGCAGGCTGCGGCCAAAGCGGGTGTTCGCATCTTTGAGGGCACCGAAGTCATCGGTATTGATGAAACCCGGCCTGCCCTGATCCGGACCGCCAGGGGGAACGTTAGGGCCGACCATGTTGTGCTGGCCTGCAATGGCTATCTTGGCAATCTCAACCGGACCGTCGCGGCCCGTGTCATGCCCATCAACAACTTCATCGCAGCGACCGAACCCCTTGGTAGCGAGGCTGCGCGGGTCCTGACGCAGGATGTCGCGGTCGCGGATACCAAGTTCGTGGTGAACTATTTCCGCCTTAGCGCCGATGGCCGGCTTTTGTTCGGTGGCGGCGAAAGCTATGGCTATCGTTTTCCTGCGGATGTCGCTGCGAAGGTCCGCAAGCCGATGACCGAGATTTTCCCACATCTGCGCGATGTCAAAATCGACTACGCTTGGGGTGGGACGCTGGCCATTACCATGCGGCGGATGCCTTATCTGGTGCGTATCGCACCCAATATTCTGTCTGCTTCCGGCTATTCCGGTCATGGTGTAGGCACGGCGACCCATGCCGGGCAACTGATGGCGCTGGCCATTCAGGGACAGGCAGAAGGGTTCGATACAATGGCCCGCGTGCCAACCCTGCCCTTCCCCGGCGGATCCGCCCTGCGCAACCCGCTGCTGGTGCTAGCAATGACATGGTTCGCCTTGCGGGACCGGCTTGGGATCTGATCCACGTTACTTGTGACAAATTGGTGAATTTCCGCTGGCGCGGCGATTGAGGGCTTGGATTGCCACCTGAATAGCTTTATCTTTACCAAAGATAGAATTCGGGAAATCCAAATATGACGCTTCCACCAAACGTTCATGACGCCGAACCCATCCCAGAAGCAGCAAAAGAAGCCATCGACGCCCTGATGCAGTCGGGCGACTTGTTTCGTTATACCGCCCCGCAAGATGCCCCGGTGTCTTTGCTAGAGGCCGAGTTTGCCGAACTTCTGGGCACAAAATACGCTCTCGCTGTTTCATCCTGTTCTGCTGCGCTGTTTCTGTCACTCAAGGCACTGGGTTTGCCGCGCGATGCGCGCGTCCTGATCCCCGGCTTCACATTTGCCGCGGTTCCCTCGTCAGTCATTCACGCGGACTGCATCCCGGTTCTGTGCGAAGTGAGTGAGAATTATCGCATCGACATGGCCGATTTCGAGGCCAAGCTCGACAGCGTTCAAGCGGTTATCATCAGTCACATGCGCGGCCACACATCTGATATGGACGCGATCATGGCGCTGTGCGACGCGCGTGACATCCCGGTTATCGAAGACGCTGCGCATTCGCTGGGCACGACCTGGCATGGCAAAAATATCGGAACCATCGGCAAGGTCGGCTGTTTCTCGTTTCAGTCCTATAAGATGATCAATGCGGGCGAAGGCGGTATTCTGATCTCAAACGATGCTGATCTGGTGGCCCGTGCCGTCATCATGTCGGGCGCGTACGAACATAACTGGAAGAAACACAAAGGACCGCACGGCGACAACTCGCCCGAGCTGGAAGAGGCCTTCGCTCGCTGGCAGAACAAGTTGCCGCTTTATAACCTGCGTTTGAACAACCTGAGCGCCGCTGTTATCCGCCCGCAGATCCCGGAACTGGCCCGTCGTGTTCGCGACGGTCTGGCGAACCACGACTATGTTGCCGGACGCTTGAATACCTCACCCCATATCAACGTGCCCGCGCCCTTGCTCCCCGAACAGCGCGCGCCGGATTCGATTCAGTTCAATCTGGTTGGGTTGCAGGAACACGAGATTCGCGCATTTGCCGCCGCATCCGAGGCACGCGGTGTCAAAGTTCAGGTCTTTGGCCTGAGCCAGGACAATGCGCGCGCCTTCTGGAACTGGCAATTCCTACCGGAAACGTTCGAGCTTCCGCAAACACGTGACATGCTGATGAAAGCGTGTGACGTCCGACTGCCCGTACGCCTGACGCGCGCAGAGCTGGACGTGATTGCAGATATTCTGCTGGCCGCCGTTGGCGAAGTGACCGGCCCAATGCCGGTCTACGGTACCTGAGACTAGAACTGGCTCACTTAAATGGTGGGCCTTTTCCTCCGGCTCACCTTAATTCAGTTTCGAAAGCTTCTGTTGAAGTTCAGCCAACTGTTTCTTGATATCGTCAAGATCCTCTTTCGGCTCTGACTTTTCACTTTCCTTCTCTGGCGAGGACCATCTGCCAGACAACCCACCTGTCATAGCCTTCAGAAATGCCTGCTGCTGTGCTTGCAACGCTTCAAAACCCGGCATCTGGGACATCGGGTTCATAGCGTTCATGTTTTCCATCATCTTGCTTTGGCTTTCGCGCAGCATATCGAACGAGCTTTGCAGGAATTGCGGCATCATGCCCCCGCCCGGCAGCATGTAGCTGCGCACCAGATCATTCAGAACATTGACCGGCAGCACATTCTCGCCGCGGCTTTCATGTTCAGCAATGATTTGCAGCAGATACTGCCGTGTCAGGTCGTCGCCGGATTTCAGGTCGATGATCTGTACTTCGCGCCCGTCACGAATGAATCCCGCGATATCTTCGAGCGTCACGTAATCGCTGGTCTCGGTGTTATACAGCCGACGGCTGGCATAGCGCTTGATCAGCAGCGGTTTTTCTTGGTCCGACACCGTGTTCCCTCCCCAAGGATGATGCGTTGCAGCACAGGTTATGCGAGTGCAGCACAAAAAGAAAGGGCAGGTCAATGGACCTGCCCACCGCGATTGCACCTATAGGGAGGGTCGGGTGCGTTTCGCTGACTTTTCTTACTTCGCAGCAGCAGCTTTTTTAGCGGCTGTGGTCACGTCGTTGGTTGCTTTTTTAACAGCAGCGGATGCTTCTTCCGCAGCTTCTTTACCAGCAGCCATCAGCAGTTCGACGGTTTCGGTCTGAACTTTTTTTGCGATTTCTGCGAAAGCGGCCATGTTCTCGGCTGCAACTTCAGCGGACGCGCTTGCGAAATCGGTTGCTGCTTTTGCGTAGTCGGCAGGCTCTGCCTTGGCTTTCGACATCTCGGTCAGTTTGGCCAGCGTGTCTTTGGTCCATTTGCTCGAGATCTCTGCCGATTTCTCAGCTGCTTCCAGAGCAACGCCCGACAGCTTTTCGTTCAGCGAAGCGGTCGATTTGAATGCGCCTTCCATTGCGGTTGTGTCCACAGGGAATGCACCCATCATGTCTTTCATGATCGCGGTAAAGTCTTGGGTCTTAGCCATTGTCATAATCCTTTTAGCCAGTCCGGGCCCACCCCGGGTTTCATCAGCTTCAGGACAATATGATTGCTGCAACGCAGCATTGCAAGTTTTTTTTGCTGCATTGCAGAAAAATTTAAGTTTCAGAATGAAATCAGGCGTTTGGTTTTGCCACTACATACGTTCCGGGTGCAGCAGCCAGGCTCGGGTGCTTCGAATCGCCGGGTTTGCGGGCCGGTACCTGCTTGCCCGACCGTTTTTTCAGCCAGGCATCCCACATGGGCCACCATGACCCTTCATGAAAGTCGGCTTCCTTCAACCAGGTGGCGGCGTCTGGTTTCAAATCCGGGTTGGTGTAATGCCCGTACTTTTTCTTGCTGGGCGGGTTCACAATACCCGCAATATGACCCGACTCGGAAACCACGAAAGTTTTTGATCGCGAGCCCATCTTTTGCACACCGCGATAGCAATCTTTCCACGCCGCGATGTGATCGGTTTCGCATGTGATGGCCATAAGGGGCACATCAACGTCACCAAGCTTTAGCTTATGCCCCAGCAACTCAAAGCCATCGGTGGCAAATTCGTTGCGCTGGCATAGTCCACGCAAGTACTCCACCGCCATTTTCGCCGGCAGGTTGGCTCCGTCACCGTTCCAGTACAGCAAATCAAAGGCCGGGGGCACTTCACCCATCATATAGCTGCGAATGGCCGGGCCATAGATCAGGTCACGTGATCTCAGGAAGGACATTGTGCGCGCCATGATCCACGACCGCAGAACACCTTCCTTTTTCACTTCTTCTTCGATTCCGTCGATAAAATCGTTTTGAAGGAAGGGCGTGAACTCTCCCTGATCAGAAAAATCCGTCAATGCGGTGAACAGGGTCGCCGATTTGACCGATTTGTCTCCTCGCTGTTTCAGCAGAGACAGCGTCAGGCTCAGGGTGGTGCCCGCGATGCAATACCCCACAGCGTTGACCTGTTTGACCTTGCAAATCTTCTTGGCTGTCTCGATTGCGGTCAGGAAACCGTCCTGAATGTAGTCTTCCATGCCTGTTTCGGCATAGCTTTCGTCCGGATTGACCCAGCTTACAACAAACAGGGTATACCCCTGTTCGGTGATCCATTTGATCATGCTGTTCTGGGCTTTCAGGTCCAGAATATAGAACTTGTTGATCCAGGGCGGAAACAGAACAATCGGAGTCTCGTAGACCGTTTCAGTCGCTGGCTTGTACTGGATCAGTTCCATCATCCGGTTGCGATAAACCACCTCCCCCGGCGTCGTCGCCAGGTTACCGCCGACCTCAAAGGCACTTTCATCTGCCAGTTTGACGACCAATTCTCCATTATTGGCCTCCAGATCTGACACAAGGTTTTCCAACCCCTTGATCAGTGACTGGCCCTCGGTTTCGACCGCTTTTTGCAAGGCATCCGGATTGGTCGCCAGAAAATTTGTCGGCGCCATCATGTCGACGATTTGTTGCGAGAAATATTGCAGCCGCCTTTTGTCTTTGGCATCCAGATCATCCACGGACGCAACAGCCTGCGCGATTGCTTGCGCATTGGTCTGGTATTGCTGGCGGATCAGACGGAAATAGGGATTGGTCTCCCAAAGGGGGTTCGAAAATCGCTTGTCTTCTGGCTTGGGTGCTTCGCTTTCCACGTCAGACGCAGTCAGTGCTTTCTGCGCCTCGGCAAAGTTCAACACTGACTTGCCCCAGAATTCTATCTGCTGTTCCAGTAATTTGGCGGGATTTTGCCAAGCCTCGGCCCAATAGGCACTTGCTGCTCGTGCGAAAAGTTCTTGATTCGGGCCGTCCAGCGCGGGCGTGTGGGGCCGTTTTACAGCCATGACCTCAATCAGGCGCTTCGATAACTTCTCAACCTTTTCCATATTTTCTTTAAGGCGTTCAATGTGTTCTTCGGATACGTCTGGCATGTGGTCTTCACTAGTTGTCATTTTAACAATTCCCCCCTAACCTCGCTGCTATGCAGAATAACGTCGTGGGTGCTGGGGGGCAAAGCGACGAATGGTCCGAACTATCAGGCTGACACTCAGGAGGCCCCATTTATGCGCTACATGATGACCTACGACCTGATGGAAACTGCGCGAAACACCAACCAGTGGCTTGGTGCAACCGCCAGCGCGATGGCGTCTTATCCGATGTTTTCCATGGTGCCGAACCCCGCATTCAACTGGATGGCCGCCTGGGGTGAAGTGACCGAGCGTACGTTCCAGCGGATGGTGGCAAAGCCCGATTGGGGTATTCGCACATTCACCTGCGAAGATGGCAAGGACCACCTGGTTGAAATCACGACTGTTCTGGAACGCCCTTTTGGTGATCTGGTACATTTCCGCGTCAATGGCCGGAAAGAACAACCGCGCAAAGTGCTGTTGGTTGCCCCGATGTCCGGGCACTATGCAACGTTGCTGCGCTCGACGGTGAAAAGCCTTCTGGTCAATTGCGAAGTCTACATCACAGATTGGCATAATGCGCGCGATATCCCTGTATCCGCAGGTAAATTCGATGTCGAAGACTACACGCTCTATCTTGTAGATTTTATGAAAGAGCTTGGGCCAGACACCCATGTTGTTGCCGTTTGCCAACCGGCGCCTCTGACATTGGCTGCAACGGCGTACCTGGCCGAGATTGAACCCAAAGCCCAGCCAAGCACCCTGACGCTGATTGGTGGCCCCGTCGATCCGGACGCAACGCCGACCGATGTGACAGACTTCGGCCGTCGCGTCACTATGGGCCAGTTGGAAGAAACAATGATCCAGCGCGTTGGCTTCAAGTACAAGGGCGTAGGGCGCATGGTATATCCGGGACTGCTGCAATTGGCCTCGTTCATGTCCATGAACGCAGATCGTCACTCCAAAGCGTTTTCCGACCAGATCCAGCGCGTCATGCGGGACGAAGCCTCGGATCAGGATGCCCATAACCGCTTCTACGACGAATACCTGGCCGTGATGGACATGACTGCCGAGTTCTATCTTTCGACGGTCGAGCGGGTCTTCAAGAATCGAGAGATTGCGAGAAACGAGTTCTTGGTCGCGGGTCACAAGGTGGACATCAGTAAGATTACCGATGTTGCGGTGAAGACTGTCGAAGGTGCAAATGATGACATCTCTGCACCCGGCCAGTGTATTGCCGCGCTGGATTTGTGCACCGGCCTGCCCGACAGCAAAAAGGCAAGCCACGTTGAACCCGGCGCCGGTCACTATGGTATCTTCGCAGGCCGCAGCTGGCGCGACAACATTCGCCCTCTTGTGATTGATTTCATGAACGAAAATGCACGAAAACCAAACCGTCGCGCGGCCAATTCCAACAAGGTTGCCTAAGCGACATGAGCGGGCCATCGCAAAATGGCCTTACCTTTTCCTGCCAATGCGGCGCGTTGCAGGGGCGTATTTCACCCCGCGGTGTTCGGCAAGGCACACATGTTGAGTGTTTCTGCCATGATTGCCGGGCCGCTCAACTATATTTCAAGCAGCCGGACCCAGCACCCGGACCTGTCGGGATTTTTCAGATCGCACCGGATGAAATCGAAATCAGCGCAGGAAGTCAGTATCTTGCGGCGATGCAACTCAGCCCCAAGGGTATGCTGCGTTGGTACGCCAGTTGCTGTAACGCACCTTTGGCGGCAACGCCCAAATCCGCGAAATTCCCGTTTGCTGGCGTTATCGTCGGCCGGGTTGCGGGTGGAGCTTCGGCGCTGGGACCCGTCACGACACGTGGGTTTGTTCCCCAACCGGACGGAAAGCAGAAGCACGACAATCCCGGCCCCGCCATTTTTGGGCTGTTGCGCAGGGCCGCCGGATCGCGACTGTCCGGGCGGTGGAAGAACGCACCGTTTTTTGACCGAAAACTGGTAAACCCGTGGTGACGCCAACTGTCATTTCAAAGACCGAACGCGCGACGCTTTACCAGTAATCAAACCGTTGCTGGGCGTCCAACCAGGTTTGCAGCACCTCAATGACGATGTCGGGCGTTTCGAGGGTCGGCAAGTGACCGGCCTTTTCAATAACCAGCAGTTCCGCACCGGGTATGAGCTCTGCCATGAAAGAATGCCGTTTGACCGGTGTCAGAGTGTCATGCGCACCGCACAGAACCAACGTGGGCACCTTGATGCGACGCAATGCGGCTTGTTGATCCGGGCGGCGTTGCAGAGCACGCATCTGACGCACGAAGGTTTCAACACCCAAATCCTGTGCCATTGCCAACAAGCCGTTCAGGATGGGAATACGCTGCGGGCCCGGTGCCAGCGTGTCGGACCCCACAAGTTTCCGCATGACCTCCTCCAACCGGCCACCCTGCGCGCCAATGATCAGGTCTTCGCGACTGGCAGCCATTTGAGGCGTGTCCGCCTGTGCATCAGTGGCCATCAGGCACAGGCGTGACACACGTTCCGGCGCCCGGCGGATCAGCTCTAACGCCACCACACCACCCATGCTTAATCCAGCCAGTGCAAACCGATGTGGAAGCTGGTCCAGCAGACCCGAGGCGGTCTCTTCGATACGCTCACCTGCGGAAATCGGCGCAACGGTTACGGGTCGCGTCCGCGAAAACACCTCAATCTGAGGGCGATACAGTCGGGCATCGCACATCAGTCCAGGTAGCAGTACCAGCGGCTCGATCACACGGGGCCTCCATGCGCTCGGTATTCCGAGCCTTTGCTTTGGGTTTGTAGTCAGGTTGAGAGTTTATCACATTCAAACCAGCGGAACGTCACGGATAGGCGATTGCCCGAAAAGCCGGAAAGTCAGCATAGCGGGACCGTCGTGAAGCTGCACTTTCCTCGGGCTCAGCGCCCGGTTTCAGCAGGCATCCGCGTGGCGCAATGTAGCTGTCAATCCGGCGCTGCGGTTTAGGGCGCCACACCAGATTGAAAGCGCAGAGTTTCGGAAAAAACCAGATCTCGGAGTAATCCAGGTGATCATGCATCCACCATGCCAGATCCCGCCAATCCCTGCCCTGCGCATACTGATCCGCGAACCAGGGAATTACAACAGACGCCCCGGCAATCCTTGCGTCCCCGGCCCCACGATCCCAGATGTGGCATTCCAACGGGTGATCATTCCGGGCGCAGTTCAGTTTGTTTTCATTGCCAAACCTGTTCAGCGACGGTGCGCGATAGCCCGAGCGCACGGCGATCCTGCCAAAGGTCTCTTCCAGCGGGTCCAGCAGAGTTTCACAGAACGCACGTCCTGTCTCGATAGCCAGATCCGGGTTGTCTGGAATGTTCTGTTTCTGGTGAAAGTTCCCGATCTCGGAATAGAGGAAATCGCGCATGAAGAAATAACGGGACAGACGAACGCGCCCCAACGTCTCAAGGCTCCACATACTGCCCGGCTTTCGCATCGTCCCTCGACCCGAGGCCGCCATCATTCCACCCCCAGCCCTTTTAGCCAATCCAGAATACCGTCCACAGCCGCGTCGGTCTGCCCTGGCGACATCAGGCGACCGGCAATAACATGGGATGACGGATCATCTTCGGGGCCCATTGTCACCAGTTTGACGGATGCTGGCGCACCCCACGCTTTGGCGACCTCGTGGGTTCGGTCAGGGCGCACCACCTGATCGTTGTCCGAGAACCAGAACAGCACGGGCACCAGGGCATTCGAGAAATCCAGCGCATAGACTTTTTCGACCAGAACGGACATCGGCACGACCGACTCCCAAGGATAGACAGTAGACCAATATTTGTTCTTTTCCGGGTCTGGCCCCGATACATCGCGTTCGACCCCCATCAGGACCGGCAACCAATCCCTTGCCCATGGCAAAGTGGGGATCCATGCCGCAAACGTGTTGACCCCGAAATTAGGAGAGACAAAGACCATGCCGACAACATCTTCGCTAAGGCTGGTATCCAAAGCAGCAGCGGCTGCAAGCGTCGCACCGGTCGACGTTGAGATCACAATCACCTTGTCCCCAACAGCACGCGCGGCCGCCAACCCCTCGGCGGTGTCCTGCATCCAGCCCGAGGCAGTGCCTTCCGCCATGGCTGATCCGCTTCGCCCGTGACCTTGCAGGCGTGTGTAAACCAGATTGGCTCCCAGCGCGTCTGCCACAAGGTCTGGTACTGGCCGGATTTCCTCGGAACTTGCTGAAAAGCCATGGATGTAAAGAACGGAATACGGGGTGCGCCGCTCGTTATGGCCATCTTGCCAGATCACTCGTTTTTCGACACCCGGAACGATATCGTCAAACGCGGCTTCGGTGCTTTCGAAATAAACCTGTACGCCCTCACCAAACTTGCGCGGATCAAAGCTTGGGCTCAGGTTCACTACTTCGCTCGGGCCAAACCAGTAGACAAGGCCGCCGAGGGCAATCAACGCAAGGAACAAGCGCCCCAGAAGCCATCCCAAACGCCGCATCATGCGTCTCCCAACACGTCCAGAACCGCCGCCTCGATCAAGCCAAGACATGCATCATCCGAGAACCTGTGATCGGCATCTTTGACCAAATGAAGCTGCATGTCCGGCCCTGTTGCGTGGTCCAGCAACCGAACGGCCGTTTCAGTCGAAACGGCTGTATCCGCTGTTCCCTGCAGGAAACGAACCTTGAACGGCAGGTTCAACGTGTCGCGCAGAACAAGACGCTGCCGCCCATCTTCGATCATCCGTTTGGTGACGATATAAGGCTCCATGTAATCGGACGGCAACTCGACATGCCCGACCGTTTCCAGGGCGGCTTTCTGGTCATCATTGAATGAAGCCCAATAACCATCTTCCGTGAAATCCGGCGCGGCGGCGATCGTGACCATACCTGCTATCCGGTCCGGCATGGCCTTGGCCAGCAAAAGCGCCTGCCACCCCCCCATGGACGAGCCGACAACGATCAGCGGCCCCTTGGTCAAGGCATCGACCGCAGCAACAGTGTCCTCATGCCAATCCCCAATGCAGCCATCCGTGAAAGCACCAGAGCTTTCGCCGTGACCGGAATAATCAAACCGCAAAAAGGCCCGCCCCCGCTCCTGCGCCCAAGCTTCCAGATGGACTGCCTTGGTGCCTTCCATATCCGACATGAGCCCACCCAGAAAAACGATGGTCGGCCCTGCCCCTTCGGTCTTGTGATAAGCCAGTCGCCGCCCCTGCGGCGTCTCCAGAAAATTCGTCGCTGCCATGAAACCTTCTTTCCTTTTATTGCATCATGCACGCCCCACCCCCGAGTGCAATTCCGCCCACTTCATCTTTTTTCAAATACTCCGGGGAGCGCGAGGGGCTGGCCCCTCGCCCCTACACTTGACACAGGCATATCCACCTGCCACATCAGCCAGACGCAAATAACCCGCAACCGGGCGTTCAGTGGGCGCCAAACCGACGAGGAGAGCCGACATGGCCCTGGATTCAAAATCCGTCTCTCTCACTTTCCCAGATGGCAATGCACGTTCCTATGACGCAGGGGTTACGCCTGCGCAGGTGGCTGCCGATATTTCAAGTTCGCTGGCCAAAAAGGCCATCTCGGCCACCGTTGACGGCAAACACTGGGACCTGCAATGGCCGATCGAAGCCAATGCACAGATTGCCATCCACACCATGAAGGATGACGCACAGGCCAACGAACTGATCCGCCACGATCTGGCCCACATCATGGCCCGCGCCGTGCAGGAAATCTGGCCTGCGACCAAGGTCACCATCGGCCCCGTTATCGAAAACGGCTGGTATTATGACTTCGACCGGGAAGAACCGTTCACGCCCGAAGATCTTGGCCTCATCGAGAAAAAGATGAAAGAGATCATCAACAAGCGCGACCCAGTCACCACCGAGGTTTGGGACCGCGAGCGGGCCATCGAGTTCTACAAGGCCAACAACGAACCCTATAAGGTTGAGCTGATCGAAGCCATTCCTGGGGATGAGCCGTTGCGCATGTACTGGCACGGCCACTGGCAGGATTTGTGCCGCGGTCCGCATCTGCAACATACCGGTCAGGTCCCCGGTGATGCGTTCAAGCTGATGTCCATCGCCGGTGCCTATTGGCGCGGCGACAGCAACCGCGCGATGTTGCAACGTATTTACGGCGTGGCCTTCACCGGCAAGGAAAAGCTGAAAGACCACCTTCATATGCTGGAAGAGGCCGCAAAGCGCGACCACCGCAAACTGGGCCGCGAGATGGACCTGTTTCACATGCAGGAAGAAGCCCCCGGTCAGATTTTCTGGCACCCCAATGGCTGGACCATCTACACCCAGTTGCAGGACTACATGCGCCGTCAGCAGCGCAGGGGTGGGTATGTCGAGGTAAACACGCCGCAGGTCGTTGACCGCAAACTGTGGGAACGTTCAGGCCACTGGGACAAGTATCAGGAAAACATGTTCATTGTCGAAGTCGACGAGGAACATGCCCGCGAAAAGGCCGTCAACGCGCTCAAACCGATGAACTGCCCCTGCCATGTCGAGATTTTCAAGCAAGGCCTGAAATCCTATCGCGACCTGCCGCTACGTATGGCCGAGTTCGGATCGTGCAACCGGTACGAACCCTCTGGCGCATTGCATGGCATCATGCGGGTGCGCGGGTTCACGCAGGACGACGCCCATATCTTTTCAACCGAAGAACAGATCGAGGCGGAGACCGCCGAGTTCATCCGTTTCCTCAGCGTGATCTACAAGGATCTGGGATTCGAGGATTTTTCGGTGAAGTTCTCTGACCGCCCCGAAACCCGCGCCGGATCGGACGAGGTCTGGGACAAGGCCGAGGCGGCGCTTTTGTCCGCCACCCGTGCCGCCGGGATCGAACCGGAACTGAACCCGGGCGAAGGTGCATTCTACGGGCCGAAACTGGAATTCGTGCTGACGGACGCCATCGGGCGTGACTGGCAATGCGGCACCTTCCAGGTCGATTTCGTTCTACCCGAACGGCTGGACGCCACCTATATCGGCGCAGACGGGGCCAAGCACCGCCCCGTCATGCTGCATCGCGCCACGCTGGGATCCTTCGAACGCTTTATCGGTATCCTGATCGAGGAACACGCAGGCAAATTGCCGTTCTGGCTGGCCCCGCGTCAGGTCGTCGTCGCGTCCATCACATCAGACGCGGACGACTATGTCGCCGAAGTGGTCGAAACCCTGCGTTCTGCGGGTGTGCGGGCCGAGGCTGACATCCGCAATGAAAAGATCAACTACAAGGTCCGTGAGCATTCGGTCGGCAAAGTACCTGTCATTCTGGCCGTCGGTCACCGCGAAGTTGACGAACGCACCGTTAGCGTGCGGCGACTGGGTGAAAAACAGACCCAGGTACAACCGCTTGATGTTGTAACAAATGAGCTGGCACGCGCCGCCACCCCGCCAGATCTGCTGTAACAAACAGCACCATATCCAAAAAAATCCGACCCCTCATATGGGGTCGGATTGTAACATTTCACCCTTTCTTCATCAAAAACAGTGTATTACGCTGCAAGGGGGCAGGCCGCCCCATGACGCGCTTGTGAGACACGGGCTCGTGAATTCAACTCTGCCCACCAAGCCACTACCTTTGTCATTGTCACAAGCAGACATACCCAGTCATCAAGAGGATTACCGAGATGTCGAAAACAGCTAAATCCCTGGTTATCGCAACCGCAGTCGCAGCCGCCGTATCGGGTGCCGCAACCACAGCCAGCGCACAAGCAAAAGAAAAGTGCTATGGTGTATCGCTGGCCGGTCAGAACGACTGTGCCGCAGGCCCCGGCACCACCTGCGCAGGCACCTCGACCGTTGATTATCAGGGCAACGCATGGACCCTGGTTGACGCAGGCACTTGCGCCGACATCGAACTGCCTGCGGAAGCAAACGGCACGCCGCGCAAAGGTTCGTTGGAAGCGCTGGAACGCGACCTGCCGGCATAAGATTGGCCTGACGATTTCAAGGGGCGGGCACCATCGCCCGCCCTTTCCCTTTCGTGATCAAGGAACTGGCCCATGTTGGATGACAGCCACCGGTCAAACCGCCTGCCCGCAGCACCAGGCGTTGGCTACAAGCCGCAACATTTTGCTCAGATACTTGAACACGCACAGCCCGTTGCATGGCTGGAAATCCATGCCGAGAACTATATGGGCGACGGCGGGCGGCCCTTGGCGCAGCTGCGCCACCTTTCCGAACATTTCCCAATCTCGGTCCATGGCGTTGGCCTGTCCATTGGCGGTGAAGGCGCGCTGGACCCCGATCATCTGGCCCGGCTGAAACACTTGGTCGGCTGGCTGAACCCCGCAAGCTTTTCCGAACATTTGGCTTGGTCCACCCATGACAGCCATTTCTACAACGACCTGCTGCCCCTGCCCTATACAGACGAAACTCTAGCGCGGGTTTGTGAACATATCGATCAGGTCCAGCACACTGTCGGGCGGCAGATGCTGCTGGAAAATCCGTCCAGCTATCTGGCCTTCAAGGAAAGCACCTGGTCCGAACCTGATTTCCTGAGGGAGATTGCAAAGCGCACCGGATGCGGCCTGTTGCTTGACGTAAACAATGTCTTTGTCTCAGCCACCAATCTGGATTTCTCGCCGCAAGGTTATATTGACGCTTATCCGCTTAAAAAAGTGTCGGAAATTCACCTTGGCGGCCATGATGAGGATGAAGACGATCACGGTCATCCGCTGCTAATCGACAGTCACGGACGAGAAGTGGTCGACCCGGTGTGGGCTCTGCTGGATTATGTGCTGGAGCGTTCGGGGCCAAAACCCGTTCTGATCGAATGGGACACGGATGTGCCGGATTGGCCCGTTCTGCGGGATGAGGCCGTTCGCGCGCAATCCGCACTGGACCGGATACCGGTATGAGCGTTTCGCAATCTGAATTCCGCGCGGCCATGATGGATGCGTCAGCGCCCGTTCCCGGTGGATTACTGGATGGCGGCGCGCGCCCTGCCGGTCGCAGGTTCAGCGTGTACCGCAACAATGTTGCGGTGTCGCTGACCGAGGCGATGCATCAGGCGTTTCCCGTGATTGCCAAATTGCTGGGGGCGCAGAACATGGATGGGCTGGCCGGAATTTTCCTGCGTCAACATCCGCCCTCCTCTCCGCTGATGATGTTTTATGGCGAGGCGTTTCCTGATTTTCTGGCCGGAATGCCTCAACTTTCCCACCTTGGATACCTGCCGGACGTGGCCCGCTTGGAGATTGCCTTGCGCAAGTCCTACCACGCCGCCGACAGCGAACCTGCACCGGCAGATGTCCTAGCGGTCGAGCCCGCACAGGTCATGCAGGCCCGATTGCAGTTTGCACCGGCCATGCAGGTGATCCGCTCGGATTGGCCCATTCACGCAATCTGGCGCTTCAACATGGAAACCAATGCTCCGAAACCGGATGCACGGGCCGAGGATGTGTTGATCACCCGCGCCGAATTCGATCCCACACCCAATCTGCTTCCGGCAGGTGGTGCAGATTGGATCGCCCATATGCTGAGCGGCGACACAATCGGTGAAGCATTTGAAAAAACGACTGCCGAACTGCCTGAATTTGATCTTGGAACCACTCTGGCACTGCTGTTGCAGGGCGGTGCAATAACCTCTGTGACTATCGAAAGGCTGGAGACATGACTGCTTTGATCTCAACCTACAATAACACCATGGGAAAACTGGACCTTGCGTCTGGCTGGTTGACCCCTACGCTGGCACGACTGGTCTTTGTTGCGGTTCTTCTGGTTTATTACTGGAACTCAGCCATGCTGAAGATCGACGGATCGATCTTTTCGCCTTCGGCAGGTGCCTTTGGTCAGATATTCCCAAAAGCGGCCGAGGCTGTTCTTTATGACGTCTCCCAAATGACGTTCTTCCAACGCATCGTCATCTTCATGGGAACAATTGCCGAATTTGTTCTTCCGACCCTTCTTCTGGTTGGACTGTTCTCGCGTCTGGCGGCTTTGGGCATGATCGGTTTTATCTGGGTACAGACTCTTGTCGACGTCACCGGCCATGGCGTGAAACTGGGCAGCCTGTTCGACGCGGCGCCGTCCCTGATGGATCAGCGCACGATGTGGACCTTCCTGATGCTGGTGATCGTCATCAACGGCGCAGGGCCGATCTCGCTCGACCGGATCCTTCGCCTTAAGTAACTTAGAAATGTGCCTTGGGCTGGTCCGGTTTTCCCGCGGCCAGCCCAAGTATCCCGGCGATCCCGGCAAATGTGATCGGGAACATGGTGAAAACACCAAAACCAAAGGCGTAGTACATCGCAGCCGCTGACCCCAGCAACAAGACCCCGCCAATCAACACGCGCGCTGGTGCCATGGCCCCGCCCGCGATTGCCAGCAAGGGCGCGATAATCGAAATGGCTTGCACCAGATCAGGATTGTCGACCTGGCTTAGAACTCCGTCAATCTCGCCGACATGGTCAACCACGACCACCTTCGCATAGCCGAAGAACCCGACGATCATTCCGATCAACCCGGCGATTACACCCAATAACATTGCGGCATTACGCATTGAAAATCCTCATTGTAGCTTTCACGCAGATAAGCACCCGTTCAGGAAATGCCAAGCTGAGCACGGGTTTCAGCTGTCCAACCCAACAACAGCCTGCCATCGACTTCGATCAATGGGCGTTTCATCAGGGTCGGGTGCTCTTTCAAAAGCTCCAAAGGGGGCTTGGCACGCTGGGTTTCGTCCAATCCGCGCCATGTCGTCGATCTGGTATTAAGCAAGTCATTGCCGAACTCGGCAAAGGCCCGTGACAGCACCGAATCGGGCACGCCGTCGCTGCGTACGTCAAAAAACTTGGCGTCTGGTAGTGATTTCAATGCTTTGCGACAGGCGTCACAGTTTTTCAATCCATAAAGCTGCATGTCTTTGACGCTCCTGCCCTTGCTTCCTTTTTAGGCAATCTTGCCCGTTTCTTGCGGTTATTCTTGATTTTTTACTTCACCATGCAATGTTGAAAAAGGCGAAACGCACGAATTGGACTGTTCAGCACGCGCTACGCAGTTTTTTCCGTGGTGACGCTGACCACAGCCCCCACCAATTTGTGGGACAATGCGTAAGTAGAAGGAGACACGGGACATGCCAACCGGCACCGTGAAATGGTTCAATACCACCAAAGGCTATGGATTTATTGCCCCTGACGAAGGGGGCAAAGATGTGTTTGTACATATCTCGGCCGTAGAACGGTCCGGCCTCACCGGACTCGCAGACAACCAAAAAGTTTCGTACGAGTTGCAGGACGGACGCGACGGCCGCCAAATGGCAGCTGATTTGAAACCACTGTAACGACATCCCGCTAAACACGCGGTAGATCATTAAGGATGACGGCCAATTTCCGGCCGTTATCCATCCCCCACCGGTTTCGTTCCATTACCCTCGCGCGGGCTTGGCGTCGGCGTGGGTATTCCAGTTTTCGCCCATGGCAACGATGCAGGATGTGCCTGTCGCGTAGGTGACAACCATGGTCCAGTCCCCGTGCTGACTTGCCCAGACTTCCATAATCTGTTCCGGCCCGCGAACACTTGATGCCACGCGCCGCGCACCGAACTGCCTTTCCAGTTTCTGGTGCAACCGGGGCGTCGGTTCGCACAAAACCTCAGCTATGGGGGACTTGGCCTGCGCAGGCAAGGCGAGACCAAGAAACAGGCATAATAGAGCAAGATGCAAAATGCGGGCCATGGAACAAGTGTAACAATTCCATGACGATACGTATAGACAAAAGCTATGCAGCTCGTCAGCTCTATTTGCGAATGATCGCCTCGAACTCACGCCATTCGCGCGCTGTCATCCCCGAGTTTTCTTGCGTGACCGCCTCTCCTGCCAGCATGCGTTGCAGGCTTTCGACCATCTGGGCAGACAGGTTCACCGCACCCAGCCGGTAATCCTCGAACGCCTTATACGCAAACGGCACCCAATCAGCGACGATCTTGCACATCGCCTCGGCATAAACGCGGATTTCATACTGAGCATGCGGGTCGGCCCGCAGGCGCAGGAAGTGGAACAGATTATGCAGATCCACCTTCCAATACCATTGCGTATAAACGTTTGCGGGTAGGTTCATGCGGGCCAGTTCACGTGCTAGCCCCTGTTGCCCGTCCTGGCTGATCATGGACTCGTAATTGTCATAGCACCGCGTGCTGTCGGCCTTGAGGGTTTCCAATACGCGCGCGGCCTCTTCGCCTTCCAACGTTGCCCCACGGCCCTGATTGTTCACTTCGGACTGTGCCGCCACATGTTCTGGGGCTGGGATATAAAACTCGCGATCCAGAATTGAATACCGTGCCGAGTATTCATTCACATTGGCTGTCCGGTGCCGGATCCACTGCCGCGCCACGAACACAGGCAATTTCACATGCAATTTGACTTCGCACATTTCGAATGGCGTGGAATGCCAGTGCCGCATCAGATACCGGATCAACCCCTCGTCATTCTGAACAGATTTGGTGCCTGTGCCGTATGAAACGCGCGCAGCCTGACAGATGGCGGCATCGTCCCCCATATAGTCGATCACGCGGACAAAGCCATGATCCAGAACCTGATGCGCCGTGTACAGGTGGTCTTCCATTCCCGCCGAGACAACTCGACGCGTGGGATGCGATTGCGCGCGTTGCGCGTCGATCTCTGCCTGTTGGTCAGGGGACAGCGGCATCGAATCTTCCTTTCTGGCAATGAGTCGCCCACTACTATATATCGCCGATCCCGACACAGGAACCGCGATATATGCCGCAACCGGCGCAAAAATCAAATTCCTGACGAGGGCTCTATCGACACATCGAGGCGGAGCGCTAAGGTCTTGGCAATGTGAGTCGAAAAAGGATGGCCGAAATGGCGCTGAAATATCTTCACACCATGGTCCGCGTGAAGGATCTGGAAAAATCCATGGCATTTTACGAGCTTCTGGGTCTGAAAGAAACACGTCGGTATGACAGTGAAACCGGCCGATTTTCTCTGATCTTCATGGCCCCTCCGGGACAGGAAGAGGCGCCGATCGAGTTGACGTACAACTGGGACGGCGATGACGCGCTGCCAGCCGACAGCCGTCACTTCGGCCATCTGGCCTACGGTGTCGACAATATTTACGAGGTTTGCCAACATCTTCAGAACAATGGCGTTACGATCAATCGCCCGCCAAGGGATGGTCGCATGGCTTTTGTTCGATCGCCCGACAACATCTCGGTTGAGCTTTTGCAGAATGGAGAAGCACTGGAACCAGCCGAACCCTGGGCCAGCATGGAGAGCAGTGGTCACTGGTGATCCGTTGGCTGATAGCGTTTGGGCTGGTCGTTCAGGCCAGCCCTGTTAAGGCCGAGCAATGTCGCTTGGCGCTGGCCTTGGCGATGGATATTTCCGTTTCAGTCGATGAGGCTGAAGATGTGTTGCAACGGCAGGGGTTGGCCGCCGCCTTGATTGCGCCCGAAGTGCAAGAGGCCTTCTTTTCTTCACCGATGCCCGTTGCCCTGGCGGTATATGAGTGGAGTGGCCGCTCAACCCAAAATGTCGTCCTGAACTGGACAATGATCGATGACGTGGGTGATCTGCTGTTCGCATCCAACCAGGTCAGCCAATCCGTCCGATCTGACAGCGGATCAGCAACAGCTATGGGCTATGCGTTGGCATACGGTGCAAACCTTATGAAGCAAGCGCCGCAATGCTTTTTTCAAACCATTGACCTGTCCGGCGACGGCACTAACAACGATGGCTATGGGCCGCAGATCGCCTATCGGCACTTTCCCTTTCAAAACACTGTCGTGAATGGGCTTGTGATCAACGCAGCCGATTTCGAGGGAGAGCTGTTCCTGATCCCTTTCTTCGAAAATAACGTCCTGCACGGGCCTGGTGCCTTTTTGGAAATTGCCACCGGGTTTGAAGATTTCGAACGCGCCATGCGAAAGAAACTGAAACGGGAACTGAGCGGTCTGCAAATCGGTGCATTACGGAATGAAGGCCCATGATACGTCAGGTGATCGTCTTTCTGGCTTGCCTGATATCAGGACCTGCCTTTGGCGAGTGTCGTCAGGCACTTGCGCTGGGGCTGGATGTGTCGGGTTCGGTCGACAGCCGGGAATACAGGCTGCAACTGGACGGGCTGGCGTCGGCCCTGAGCCGCCCCGAAGTCAGCCAGCTGATGTTGTCGGACGGCGCAACCTCCTTACGTCTGGCGATCTTCGAATGGAGCGAGCGGGGACATGAACGGATGTTGTTGGAGTGGACAGAAGTACGATCCCCCGCCGACCTGATCGCAATCAGTGATCGTTTGATCCGAACCTCGCGCAGCACAGCGCCGCAAGGAACGGCGTTAGGGTCGGCCATGTTATTTGGCTCTTCCCTGCTTGATCAGCAAAGGGGATGCTGGCGCCGTACGCTGGATCTGTCCGGGGATGGTAAACATAACCTTGGACCGCATCCACGGGATGTGAAAGCCAGTTTACGACATGACGGAATCACAATTAACGGGCTGGTGATCGGCGCCGACGATCCGAAAGAAGGTGATCGAAGATATGTTCAGGTGGGTGAACTTTCAGCTTATTATTCAGCCTGGGTCATTTTGGGGCCAAACGCGTTCGTAGAAGTGGCGCTGGGCTTTGAGGCGTATGAAGAGGTCATGACTCGCAAACTTCTTCGTGAGCTGGACAGTCTTGTCCTGTCTGACGCCCGCCACTGATCAATAGATATACCTTATCTGATCCGTCCAGTACCGTTCAACGCGACGCAGCGAACTGGTGATATCTTCGATGCCTTCAAGCCCAAGCACCCCCCTGCCTTGCAGGCCTTCGGCGTGACGCGCAAACAACTTGGACACGATATTGCGGATTTCCCTGCCTTGCGGCGTCAGGCGCACGCGAACTGAACGGCGATCAATCTCGCATCTTTGGTGGTGCATATAGCCCATCTCAACCAGTTTCTTGAGGTTATAGCTGACATTGCTGCCCTGATAGTACCCACGGCTTTTCAGTTCGCCTGCCGTGACTTCGTGATCACCGATATTGAACAGCAACAACGCCTGAACCGCATTGATTTCCAATACGCCGACGCGCTCAAACTCGTCCTTGATGACATCCAGCAACAACCGGTGCAGACGCTCCACCAGGGCCAGCGCCTCAAGATAGCTGGTTATGAAACCCTTAGTCTCTGGCGTGGAGACCTGCATTTCCATACTCATCCGACCCTCCGATTCAGTCGCGCTGTTTGACACACGATGAACCCAAAATCCGAAAAATCGGTTAAGCGGAACTTTGCCTTATTTCTGAAAGGTTTGCGCTATGTCTGCAATCAGGCTGGCAAATCGCGCCGGAGGCTGCACCTGCCCTGTAACCCATTGATAAAGGTCCTGATCGTTTTCATGCAACAGCGCGTCATAGACATCCAGCCCGGCGGTATCCATGTCGGCCAGATTGCGACCGGCATAGGCGGACAGGATAATGTCCATCTCTTTGATGCCGCGTCGCATCGACCGCATTTGCATGCGCTTGATGCGCACATTTCGGGGTTCGCTCAATTCTTCTGCTCCAGCATCTGACGCATTTTCTTTTCCAGACGCGCTGCGCGTTCGGAACAGGCGCGCATCTCAGCGCGGATGGCGCGCAGTTCAGCCACGGCCGAGGACAGTTCCATGCCGCCTTCGCCTTCATCCACAGGCGCATCCATGCCGTCGCCCTCGCCGGTCAACAACCACATGATCGAGACATTGACCATGCCCGCCATCATTGACAGCCTGTTGGCCCGGGGTTCGGACAGATCGTTTTCCCAATCTGAAATTGTCGCCTTTTTGACCCCAAGACGCCGCGCCAGTTGCGCCTGCGTCATTCCCGCGGCTTCGCGTGCGCCTGCCAGACGGTCTCCGAATGTCGCAGAATCCGGACCGTACCAGTCGTTTTCGTCATTCATTTGGGTCTCCATCTCACATTGTCTATACTGCTTGATCGTCACTCGGACGCACCCTATGACAGTCGGGCTGAACATACAAACCGAGGCCGAGCATGAGTTTTCTGTCTGCGACACTGTCACGCGTCAAACCTTCACCCACCATCGCCATGACAGCCAAGGCAGCCGAGCTGAAGGCCGCCGGACGTGATGTCATCGGCCTAAGCGCTGGTGAGCCGGATTTTGACACGCCCCAGAACATCAAAGACGCCGCTGTTGCGGCCATCGCAGCAGGCAAAACCAAATACACCGCGCCGGACGGCATCCCCGAGCTGAAACAAGCGGCATGTGCCAAGATGAAACGTGACCACGGGCTGGATTATTCGCCGGCCCAGATCTCGGTCGGGACCGGTGGCAAGCAAACGCTGTACAACGCTCTGATGGCGACGATGAATGAAGGCGACGAGGTGATCATCCCTGCACCGTACTGGGTCAGCTACCCCGATATGGTGCTTTTGGCCGGGGGCACCCCTGTTGTGGTCGAGACGACGCTGGAAAACAGTTTCAAGCTGACCCCAGAACAACTGGAAGCCGCCATCACGCCCAAGACAAAGTGGTTCATCTTTAACTCGCCCTCGAACCCGACGGGCGCAGGGTACAGTTGGGATGAGCTGAAGGCGCTGACCGATGTTCTGATGCGTCACCCGCATGTCTGGATCATGTCCGACGACATGTACGAACATCTGGCCTATGACGGGTTTGAGTTCTGCACCCCGGCCGAGGTTGAACCCGGTCTATTTGACCGGACGCTCACCTGCAACGGGGTTTCAAAAGCCTATGCCATGACCGGTTGGCGCATCGGTTATGCTGCCGGTCCGGTCGAAATCATCGCGGCCATGCGCAAGATCCAGTCGCAATCCACCTCGAACCCCTGCTCGGTCAGTCAGTGGGCTGCCGTCGAGGCCCTGAACGGAACTCAGGATTTTCTGGCCCCGAATAACGAGACATTCAGGCGCCGACGCGATCTGGTGGTTCGGATGCTGAACGAGATTGACGGCGTCACCTGCCCCACACCCGAAGGGGCCTTTTATGTCTATCCGTCTATCGCCGGATTGATCGGGAAGACGACGCCCGCTGGGACAGATCTGGTAGACGACGAAGCCTTTGCAACCGCACTTCTGGAAGAGGCCGACGTAGCTGTCGTATTTGGCGCCGCCTTTGGCCTGTCGCCGAATTTCCGCGTCAGCTATGCTACGTCCGACGCGGCACTGACCGAAGCTTGCAGCCGCATCCAGCGTTTTTGTGCTTCTCTGAGGTGACCATGTCCGCCGAACTGCCTGAGTATTACTTTCGCATACGTGAAAACGGTGCTGCGGTGTTTCGGATCGATACGGAAAACCGTCAGCGCCGGATCGAGATGGACCAGATTGCCGTCATCAATATCCGCAATGGCGAGGTCAAGCCGCACGGGCAGCGGACGCTGTCAGACCGGGATCAGGCCGAGATTGCCCAATGGATGGAAGAGCGCCGGGCCCTGCTGGCCCAGCGTGACATTGACGATATCCATCGCGCGGTCGACTATCTGAATCTGACTACGCAATGGGCACAGTCCAAGGCAAGCGACACGCAGCTGGAGGATGTGACAGACAGGTTATTGATGGCCATGCACGACCTGCGTACGGTACTGGTGCGAAAAAAGGCAGATCGGCTGGACAAAGACTAGGCGGGCTCGGCCGATGCCTGTATCTGCTGTACCGAATACATCCAGAACCGGGTCATGAGAAGCACGGCCGCGAAGGCGAGACCAAGCACCAGGCCCAGCCAGACGCCGATGCCGTCCATATGACGGACAAAGCCGAAATAATACGACGCGGGAATCCCTACGACCCAATAGCTGAGCGCCGCCATGACCATTGGGATCTTGGCATCCTGCAACCCGCGCAGCAGGCCCAGCGCAATCACCTGCGCGCCGTCGACCAGCTGAAACAACGCCGCCATGGCAAGCAATCCGGTACCGATAGTCAAGATTTGGCCCCGCTGCGGGTCATCTGTTTCCATGAACAGGGAAATCAAAGGCTCGGCGCAGGTCAGAAACAGAATGATGGTTGCCACCGACATGACCAGCGACATACCAGTCACGGAAATTGCGCCCTTTTCCAGATGCGCCCTGTCCCGACGACCCAGCGCATTGCCAGCCCGGATGGTCGCCGCATTTGATAGCCCCAGGTGAACCATGAAAGTGGCAGAAGCCAGATTCAGGGCGATCCCATGCGCAGCCAGCGGGACCTGACCCAGCCAGCCCATCATCACCGCGGAAGTCGCGAACAGTGAAACTTCGGCCAATGTGGTCAAGCCGATGGGTACACCCAACTTCCATACGCTGGCAAACATTTCCCAATCCGGTCGCCAGAACCGTTGGAATAGGCTGTGCTCTGGCAACGTCCGGATCACATAGATAACAACCGCGATCAGCGAAACAACTTGTGTCGTGATCGAGGCGATTGCCGCCCCTGTCACGCCCAGTTCGGGGGCACCCCAGTTGCCGAAGATCAGCGCATAATTGGTCAGCCCGTTCACAGCCGCCGCCGCAATTGTGATCCACAAAACAATCTGCGTTCGCTCCAATGCCGCCAGATAGCTTTTCAACACCATCACAATGAGGGCCGGAAACAATCCCCAACCGGCAACTCGCAGATATTCGGCTGCGGTTTCAGCAATTTGCGGTTCCTGCTTCATGGCGATCAGGATCGGATAGGACCACCACAGCAAGGGCATGACAACCACGGCATACAGCAACGACAACCACAGCCCCATCCGGGTCGAGCGGCGAATGCTGGTTTCGTCCCCTTCCGCCGCCGCTGTGGCCACCATGGGCATGACTGCCCAGCCAAATCCCGCACCGAACAAAAACAACACGAAATAATAACTGTTGGCCAAGGTAACAGCCGCCAACGCCTCGACCCCGTACCAACCCAGCATGATGGTGTCGGTCAAGCCGATTGCGTATTGCGCCAGATGACCACCAACCAGTGGCAGGCCGAGAACGGCAATAGCCCGAAAATGGGCCGGATATGTCATCACCTTTGTCATCGCTCCAGCCATATGCGCGCCATTGGCGCGGGACAAGAGCGGATCAGCAATATTTCATATTGAGACTTTTATGCCCGACCGTTTCCTGAGGCCGGGCATCTTTGCAATCAGCGGGTGTCGGGGTGCAGAGCCGTACCCAGAATATGCTCGGACCGGTGAATAACGTGATGCGCCTGCCCTACGATCAGCGGATCAGGCTCGCCCACGATATCGTGATCCTTGCCGGGGTAATCCAGCGAGGACAGGAAGTGACGCATACAGTTCAGGCGTGCGCGTTTCTTGTCATTTGACTTGATGATCGTCCAGGGTGCGTCAGCCGTATCCGTGTAAAAGAACATGGCTTCTTTCGCCTCGGTATAATCATCCCACTTGCTGAGGCTTGCCTTGTCGATGGGCGACAGTTTCCATTGCTTCAGGGGGTCGGTTTCGCGGCTTTTGAAGCGGCGCTGCTGTTCTTGCTGTGTAACCGAGAACCAGTATTTGTATAGCTGAATGCCCGAGCGCACCAGCATCCGTTCCAACTCGGGCGTTTGCCGCATGAACTCAAGATATTCGTTGGGCGTGCAGAACCCCATGACCCGCTCCACACCCGCGCGGTTGTACCAGGACCGGTCATAGAACACCATTTCGCCTACGGTCGGCATCTCCTGAATGTAGCGCTGGTAGTACCACTGGCCTTTCTCTTCCCAGGTGGGTTTGTTCAATGCAACGACACGGGCCTGACGCGGGTTCAGGTGCTCCATGAACCGCTTGATCGTACCCCCTTTGCCGGCGGCATCGCGCCCTTCGAACAACAAGACAAACCGCTGCCCCGTTTCCTGCGCCCACAGCTGAACCTTCAAAAGCTCGGCCTGCAGATTGGCTTTTTGCGTCTCATACACCGACCGGGCCATTTTGCGGCCATAGGGGTATTTCCCACTTTCAAACGCCTGCCGGATTTTCTCGGGGCTGGGCGCTGAAGGGTCGGTGTCTTTGGCGAGCGTGGTCTTGATCTGGGTGGGTTCTGCGTTGGTCGTGGCAATGGCGTCCATACATCCTGTCCTTTTCTACTGTCCTGAAGGGTGGCTAGCAGAAAGCTCGGAAATGCGCTTTGATTGGTGTCAAATAGATGCCTCAAAAACCCATGATTTCCAGCGCGGATCCCTTGTTCCAATGCAGACGTCTTTTTTCAAGCTGAACGGCCATTCTTTCCACGTCAGGACATGGGGCGACAAAGCCGCGCCACCATTATTGATGCTGCATGGTTTCCCCGAATACAGCGGTGCCTGGGCCGATCTTGCGCCTCATCTGGCAGAACGCTTTTATTGTATTGCTCCGGACCAGCGCGGTTATGGCCAAAGCTGGTGTCCCGAAGGGGTGCAGAACTATACCCTGTCGCAACTGGTCACAGACATGGCCGCACTGATTGAAACCTGCGGCGCGCCAGTTGCGCTGCTGGGTCACGACTGGGGCGCATCGGTGGCTTATGGCGTTGCCATGTTCCGCCCGGAACTCGTAGATCGGTTAATCATTGCAAACGGCGTACATCCGGTGCCGTTTCAACGCGCCATGGCCTCAGGTGGCGCACAATCCACAGCCTCGCAATATATCAATCTGCTGCGAGCACCCGATGCCGCACAAAAACTGTCCGAAAACAACTTTGCGATGCTGGAACAGTTCTTTCGCCATGGTATGGGGCTGGATTGGTTGACCGAAGCTCGCATGGCCGACTACCGCACTGAATGGGCCCGACCCGGTCGGCTGCAGGCGATGCTGAATTGGTACAGAGCCTCTCCGCTCGTTATCGCCAAACCCGGTGTCCCCGCGACAGACCTGCCCGACCTGCCGCTCGACCGGTTGCATGTCAGGTGTCCGCACTTGTTGATTTGGGGGCCGGATGACAAAGCCCTTTTACCAGAAGCCACTGAGGGGCTGGAGGCGTTTGCCACCCACCTTACCCGTGTCACGATTCCTGGGACCGATCATTGGTTGCATCATCAAAACCCGCAGGCCGTGGCGCAGGCCATTCTGGGATGGACTGGCCAGACGTAACAGGCCCCGCCCGCGCGCAACGGCAAGCCAAGCAGCTTTTGTCGCAGCGCCAACGATATCTGTAGCACCTTACCGGTGCCCCCAATCGTCAGGGTTGTCAGAGTTGTTCGGCGACAAGCCCAACTCATCACCATCGGTTGAGCACCCAAGCCCCAAAACCGTCCGGTTTGCATATGAAAAGTAGGAGCAGACCTGATTGATCTCGAGGATTTCGCCATCATCCCACCCCGCGTCGCGCAGGGCGCTGACATCCGCCTCGACCAGATCGCCCGGCGCTTCGGTCAGCTTGCGGGCATAATCCATCGCAGCCATTTGCGCCGCATCCAGCGGTGCAGCCGAGGGATCGCGCGCCTCAATCGCTGCCCTGATCGCGTTGCCACGCACCGTATCACCCAGCAAGCGCTGAAGACCTGCAAAGTGATGCTCGACGCAATACCCGCACCGGTTCAGTGAGCTGACCCAAACCCCCAGCACTTCCAGAAACCATTTCGGTATCTTGTTGCCCGAATGATGCAGCACCGCCTTGTACATGGCCATATGGCCTTCCATCGAATGCGGGCGAAGGCTGTGTGCCATCATGATGTTGTCTACGTTATTGTTCGGCCCGGTCACGCGTTCGTAGAGTTTCTTCAACTTTCCAGTCGCTTCTTCGAACGGAACGGTTCTGATCCAGCTCATTTATGCACCTCCGCTATACCGGGATCAAAGGACTGGTTATCTGCACGGATTGCAAGCGGCTTGACAGAAAACGCACAACACCTCGCGTCCCTCTTCCCCCGGACCACATCACCTGCCATAATGGCGGAAACCCAAAAACAAGAGCAGCACCCATGCCCGAAGATCTGTTGACGCCCAGCGCCACCTCTACCTATGACGCCTCCTCGATCGAGGTGCTCGAAGGGCTGGAACCGGTTCGCAAACGCCCCGGCATGTATATTGGCGGCACGGATGAGCGTGCGCTGCACCATATGTTGGCCGAGATCCTCGACAACTCGATGGACGAGGCGGTGGCAGGCTTTGCCAACCGGATCGAGGTCGAGCTGCATTCCGACTACGCCCTGACCGTCCGTGACAACGGGCGCGGTATCCCGATCGACCCGCATCCGAAATTTCCGGGCAAGTCGGCTTTGGAGGTGATCCTGTGTACCCTGCACGCGGGTGGCAAGTTCTCGGGCAAGGCCTATCAGACCTCGGGCGGCTTGCACGGTGTCGGTGCGTCGGTGGTGAACGCGCTGTCTGATTCGATGGTTGTGCAGGTGGCGCGGGACAAGCAGCTATATGAACAACGTTTCTCGCGCGGCGTCCCGCTTGGCCCGGTCGAAAAGGTTGGCGCGGCCCCGAACCGGCGCGGCACAACGGTGACCTTCCACGCCGACCCGGACATCTTTGGCCATCACAAGTTCAAACCCGCGCGGCTGTTCAAATCCATCCGCTCCAAGGCCTATCTGTTCTCGGGCGTCGAAATCCGCTGGAAAACCGCCATCGATGACGGTGAAACCCCGCTTGAGGCCTCGTTCCACTTTCCCGGCGGCCTGTCGGATTACCTGAAAGAGACGATGAACGGCTCGTCCACCTATGCCGAGCAACCCTTTGCGGGCACCGTCGATTTCAACGAGAAATTCGGCACCCCCGGCAAGGTCGAATGGGCGATCAACTGGACACCGTCGCGTGACGGGTTCATCCAATCCTATTGTAACACCGTTCCCACCCCCGAAGGCGGCACCCATGTGGCCGGTTTCTGGGCTGCGATCCTCAAGGGGATCAAGGCCTATGGCGAGTTGATCAACAACAAGAAGGCCGCGCAGATCACCCGCGATGACCTGCTGACAGGTGGCTGCGCGCTGGTGTCGTGCTTTATCCGCGAGCCGGAATTCGTGGGCCAGACCAAGGACCGCCTGGCCACGGTCGAGGCGCAGCGGCTGGTCGAAAACGCGGTCCGCGACCATTTCGACAACTGGCTGGCGGCTGATACGAAATCCGCCGGCGCGATCCTCGACTTCCTCATCCTGAGGGCCGAAGAACGCCTGCGCCGCCGGGCCGAGAAGGAAACACAACGCAAGTCCGCCACTAAGAAACTTCGTCTTCCCGGCAAGCTGGTGGACTGTTCCAGTTCAACACGCGACGGCACGGAATTATTCATCGTCGAAGGCGATTCTGCGGGCGGCTCGGCCAAGATGGGTCGTGACCGCAAAACGCAGGCCCTGCTGCCCCTGCGCGGCAAGATCCTGAACGTGCTGGGCGCGGCCAGTTCCAAGCTGGGCACCAATGCCGAGATCAACGACCTGACCCAAGCGCTGGGTGTCGGGCTTGGCACCAAGTTCAACGTTGACGACCTGCGCTATGACAAGGTCATCATCATGACAGACGCGGATGTGGACGGGGCGCATATCGCGTCCTTGCTGATGACGTTCTTCTTTACCCAGATGCGCCCGATGATTGACGCGGGCCACCTGTACCTGGCCTGCCCGCCTTTGTACCGCCTGACGCAGGGTGCCAAACGCGTCTACTGTCTGGACGAGGCCGAACGCGACGAATGGCTGAAGAAAGGTCTGGGCGGCAAGGGCAAGATCGACGTGTCCCGCTTTAAGGGTCTGGGCGAGATGGATGCCAAGGACCTGAAAGAGACCACGATGGACCCCAAATCCCGGAAATTGATCCGGGTCACCATCGACGAGGACGAACCCGGCGAGACCGGCGACCTTGTCGAGCGCCTGATGGGTAAGAAGCCCGAACTGCGATTCCAGTACATTCAGGAGAACGCGCGGTTTGTGGAGGAGTTGGATGTTTGAATTGGAAGATTTCAATTGGAAAAGATCACCAGACAAATTCGAAATAATATCTTTGATGGTCTCAGGTTAGAGCGGATATTTTACGCTGGTGAACTTGGCGACGTAGATTTCTTGGGCCGCCTTTACGACTTGCGTGAACTCCCAAGCTACGATCAACGGTTCAAAACTGCTGACCAAGATATTTGGCAGCATTGTGAGAACAACAACGATTGGCCAATAGATTGGGTGTTTGCGGACGCTAGGTTTAATCTACTTAGTTGTTCTGATGACGCCTTTTTACGCTTTCTGTGCGAGACAGTTCACCCCGTCGTTCGACCTGACGCGTTCGAAGCGGCTAAGATCGTCAGCCACTATAATGATCAATTGGGCCGAGCAAACTGGAAACTAGTTGAATCTCAAAAGATCGCGGGAAGAGCCGTCTTCATCGCCCAGCGAACCAACGAGTTTCACAGCCAGATCCAGCGAGCAAGCACCGTGGCAGAAAAGCTGTCTTCCAATTGGATGCAAGCCGAAATCAGACGGATCCAGGACTCGATCGAAACCGACCCAGCCTTGGCAATCGGAACAGCAAAGGACTTAGTTGAATCTTGCTGTAAGACAATCCTTGCACAACTGCCAAACGCAGATGCCCCGCAAAAATCTGATGACTTACCGACACTCTCAAAAAAACTCTGCAAAGCCTTGGCGCTAGTTCCTGAGGGTGTCCCTAAAGAAGCAAAGGGGGCGGACAGTATCAAAAGGACGCTGAGCAATCTAGCATCTATTACAAAAGGAATATCAGAATTGCGTGGTTTGTACGGCTCGGGGCACGGGCGCGACGGAAAGCACATAGGCCTCGAACCAAGGCACGCGAGGCTTGCAGCTTCCTGTGCAATAGCATTTGTAGATTTTGCTACAGAAACCTATTTGCAACGCCATAAGGATAGCTGAGGATCACCTTTTTTTGTGACCTTGGGAATAGCAAGCAATGGATGGGTGCTCACACCCTTCAATTTCCCCGCGTCAAGATGGGTACCAACACCCACCCTACTTGTTGACAAGCATCGCGCCTACCTATGCGAGCGAATTGGGCGCGTGCTTGATGCCTCGCATCAAGCATTGACTGGGCGGAAGACACGCCAACACCGCACGCGCCCTCAAAAAACCAAAATCTACTGCAATTCAAATCCCTTCGGTTTACTAATCAGATCAAGACCCGGCTTCCCTGTGACACGCTGGCTTGGATTTAACGATTAAGGATTTGCAATGGCTCGCCTTTATGACAGTCGAAAACGTGTTCTCGTAACCGGTGGGGCCGGGTTTTTGGGCTCGCATCTGTGCGACCGGCTTCTGGATCAGGGGCATGAGGTTTTGTGCGTCGACAACCTGTTCACCGGCACCAAGCGCAACATCGACCATCTGCACAACAACCCACGGTTCGAGTTCATGCGCCACGATGTGACCTTCCCGCTGTTTGTGGAAGTGGACGAGATCTATAACCTCGCCTGCCCCGCCTCGCCCGTGCATTACCAGCACGATCCGGTGCAGACGACCAAGACCAGCGTGCATGGCGCGATCAACATGCTGGGTCTGGCGAAACGCCTGAAATGCAAGATCTTTCAGGCCTCAACGTCTGAGGTTTACGGCGACCCGACGATCCATCCGCAGACCGAAGACTATTGGGGCAACGTCAACCCGGTTGGTCCGCGGTCCTGTTATGACGAGGGCAAGCGCTGTGCCGAGACGTTGTTCTTTGATTACCACCGTCAGATGGGGCTAGAGATCAAGGTCGCCCGCATCTTCAACACCTACGGCCCCCGAATGCACCCCGCCGATGGGCGCGTTGTGTCGAATTTCATCATGCAGGCCCTGACGGGCGAGCCGATCACGATCTTTGGCGACGGCACGCAGACCCGGTCATTCTGTTACGTGGATGATCTGATCGAAGGGTTCATCCGCCTGATGGACACGGGCAAAGACGTCACCGGCCCTGTTAATCTGGGCAATCCCAACGAATTCTCGATGAACGAGCTGGCCAGCGAGGTGCAGGCGCTTGTTGGCGCGGAAACCCCTATCAGTTTCAAAGAGTTGCCCGAGGACGATCCGAAACAACGTCAGCCAGATATCACGCTGGCGCGGACCCTGCTGAACTGGGAACCCACAGTGCAGCTGAAAGAAGGGTTGGACGCAACGATCCGGTATTTCCGGACGCTTCAGTCAGAAGGCGCAGCCGGATAATCCGTCTCGCCATGGCTCGGGGACCGGATCAGACCGCCGTGCCGATCAGCGCGACGCCAATGGCCATGAGGACTGCGGCGCCTAGGCGTCGCATCCAGTTGCCTTCCTTCAGGAAAATGAACCCGATCAGTGCCGCAAAGATGACCGAGGTTTCCCGCAGGGCCGAAACCGCCCCCAGCGGCGCAAAGTTCTTGGCGTAAAGCACCAGACCGTAAGCTGTCATCGAAACCAGCCCACCCAAAAGGCCCGTCATCCATATTCTGACTGACAGGTCTTTCAGGGTGGTGCGTTTCCTGACCCCGATAAACCCTGCAATGAACAGGTGCAGAAAGGCCCCCCACGCCCAATAGCTGAGCGTATTGCCTGACAGCCGCACCCCGATGCCGTCAACGACCGAATAGATTGAAATGCAAAACCCGGTTCCCAGCGCGAATCCCAGCGCGCTGCGCCCGACGCCCGAACGCAGCGCCGCCCAGCTGCTCAGCTGAATGCCAACCGCGATCAAGGCGATCCCACCCCAGGCTTGCCAGGGCAGAACTTCGCCCACCAGCGCCATTGCCCAAAGCGAGACCAGTGCCGGAACAATCCCGCGTGCTATGGGGTAAACCACACTCAGATCGCCATGCTGGTAGGCCTTGCTCAGCATGAAGTAATAGCCGAAATGCACGACGGTCGAGAGCAGGATATAGACAAAGCTCTGCGTGTTCGGCAGGGGCAGCACCATCACCATAACCGCCGCCGGCAACACCTGACCCAACGCGACCAGACCCAGCATGGTGGTGCGGTCCGCTGCCGTTTTCACGATGGCATTCCATACGGCATGCAGCAGCGCCGCCGACAGAATAATCAGAATGACGAACAGGGTCATACCCGAACCTTTCCCGCAGAATTCGTGCGTAAAAAGGGTCTTTGGCCCTATTCACTTGGGCGTGGTGTCTGCCAAAACCGGGATTTTTGTCAAGCCGGATTCCAGTGGTCAAATTACCGCCACTGTTGGGGACGTGTCCGCAAGCCGTTTCCGGTCTCGTCCTGCGCCCTTGTGCCCGGTAAGAAGTTACAACTGCACGTGATCCCGGTTGCAGGACGCGCATCACGTTCTAAGATCGGGCACATGAGTTTTGTGACAGACAACCAATTGCCCCTGCTAATCCTGTTCTTTCTGTCAGGATCGATCGGCACCGCCTTTTTGTTCCGCAAGCCAGCGGGGCACCGGGCGTGGAAACTGGCCGATCTGGTCTGGGTCGTGCTGGGTGGCATCGGCGCATTGGTAGCTGTTCTGGCAGGGCTTTATACGTCGGACAGTTCGCGACTGGATCGTCAGATTGATGTGGCCTACGCCGCAACATTGGCATTCGACCGGGATGCCGCACGGTTTCGTCTGCGTTTCTGCGACCCTGCTTACGATCCTGACACGGCAGTGCTGTGCGACAAGGTTGAATTCCTGTCGGCATCAACTGCCAGCAACTCGGAATTGCCCCTGTTCATCGCCGTAACCAACGAAGTGGCCCCCCTGCAGGGCCTGCACTTCCTGTTCGGAAGTCAGGGCAAAGATGAAATGGACGAGCTGCGGGATATGAAGGCCAAAGCCGATGCTTTCAATATCGACCAGTTCCTCGTATTCACCTCTCTGGACGACAAAACTCAGGTGGCCATCGACAACATGCGCCGTAAGGTACCCGCGATTGCCGGAGATTATCAGATCCTGGCACAAAGCTATGACGATCTGATCCAGCAGGTCGGCAAGTTGAAGGACGAATGGGAATACCTGCAGGCCAATGCCCATATTCTGGTTCTGCAAATCGTGGCGCTTTGTCTTGTTAGCTTTGCTGCCCCGTTTCGACTGGGAAAATCTTTGGTCGAATTGCGCCGGGCGCTCAACGTCGATAGCCCCGCGCCAACACCTGTGGATCAACCCCCAGAAAATAGCGCAGAAGTGTCCACAAGTTCCGCATGCCCCGTCGAGTCCAACCTGCCTGTTCATAGCGCTCCGCGCTCGTAAAGGCGCGCGACTCGAGTATTGCGATCCGTGGCAATGCGCGCACCAGCGCCACATCTTCCATCAAGGGTTGGTCCGGATACTCACCAGCTGCCAGATAGACATCACGCGGAACCAGCAACCCCTGATCTCCGTACGGTAAACCGAACAGCCTGCTGCGCAAATTGGCCCATCCGGCCACCCAGGTCGGCGCAAACCCACGCGCGCGAAAAGCCAACCGAAACGCAGCTGGTGCGTTGGAGGGTAGATGGGCGCTTACGCTCTCGGCCCATCCCTGTTGCAGCACGGTATCGGCATGAAGGATTAACAACCATTCACCATCAGCCTGCGCACACCCCCGGCGCAATTGACCGCCGCGCGACGGCTCACCTTTCAGAACAAGCGCGCCAACATCTTCTGCAATTCTCAACGTCTGGTCTGTTGAGCCTGCATCGCTGACGATCAGGTCCCTGATCAGCCCGGAATGCACCCCTTCCATCAGGGCTTCAAGGCACGCAGGCAAGGAACCGGCGGCATTCAAGGTTGGAATCACTACAGTGACGGGTGCGGGCACGTCCGATAACCTCTGGTCTTGACTGCGGGACTTCCTATATCACGAGGCCAAAGGCAATGACGAGGACCAAGCCATGCCCACCCGCCGCATCCTGCGCCTGACCGGCTCGGACACCGAAGACTTTTTGCAGGACCTTGTCACCAATGACGTCCGGGGGCTGGGCAATGGGTTTGTTTATACGGCGTTGCTTACTCCACAGGGCAAGTATCTGGCCGATTTCTTTCTGAAACGCGATGAAGGTGGCGTGCTGCTGGACGTGGCCGAGCCACTTGCGGATGACCTGATCAAGCGCCTGAACATGTACAAACTCCGTGCGGATGTAGTGATCGAAGGCACGGATCTACATCTGCAACGCGGCACAGGTCCAGCACCGGACACCGCCCTGCCCGACCCCCGTCACCCGGATATGGGTTGGCGTGACTATTCGACAGCCCCAGAAGGCGATGACGGAACCGACTGGGACGCGCTGCGCGTTCGACACTGCATCCCCGAGGCTGGGGTCGAACTGACGCCAGACAGCTATATCCTCGAATCCGGGTTCGAGGCGTTGAACGGCGTGGATTTCAAAAAGGGTTGCTATGTCGGTCAGGAAGTGACTGCGCGCATGAAGCACAAGACCGAATTGCGCAAAGGCTTGCGGCGGGTCTTTGTCGAAGGCTCGGTTCCGGTGGGGACTGAGATTGCCGCAAACGGCAAACCTGTCGGCACCCTGTTCACGCAATCAGGCGGACACGGGATCGCGTATCTGCGCTTTGACCGTGCGAATTCAGACATGATGGCCGGAGACATCGTGGTTCGCCTGACGGATCAAGCGTAACTTGTTGCCAAATCGGCACGGCCTTATCCGCCGTTTATCTCGTAAAGTTTGAACCCGTTACCCTGCCCTGCCAATGTGTCGGCACAGGGGCAACACGGATACCAGCATGTTTCAGCTTTACTCCGCGATTTGGCGCGCCAGCGCCGGACGGCAGATTGTCCTCATTCTGTTATCCATTGCCATTGCTGCGCTTGCCGCGGTTCCGCTTGAGTTTCAACGCGATATCGTCAACCATCTTACGTCCAACGATCTTCATGTCGAAAAGCTGGTTCTGCTGGGCATCGGCATGATGATTGTCATCCTGCTGAGCCTCGCCCTGAAATGGGTTCTGGGTTTTCGCGCGGGTACATTGGGCGAAGACATGATCCGGCTGATCCGGCAACGCTTGCTGTGGCGCGCGACCGACCTGAAGGAAACGGGTGAAAATCTGCGCAAAGGTACCATGACGACCGCTATCTCAGCCGAGGCTGAGGAGCTGGGCAAGTTTGCCGGGGGCGCGTTCTCGGACCCGGTGGTTCAGGTTGGAACACTGGTCAGCGTGATCGGGTACATATCCTCAACGCAGCCAGGCCTTGGCCTTATCGCGTTTTCCATGATTGTGCCGCAGATCATTATCGTTCTGGTGTCGCAACGCAAAGTGAACACGTTCGTCGCCGAACGCGTCCGCCTTTTGCGCAGCGCCACTGATAGGCTGACCACCGAGGATATCGATGCCGTCGAGCGGGATATCAATGCCCTGTTCGACGACATCTATGACACAAGGCGGCGCATGTTTCTTTGGAAGCTTTCGGCCAAGTTTCTCCTGAGCGTAATCAACGGCGCCGGAACCGTAGGTATTCTGATGTTGGGCGGTTATCTGGTGCTGCAAGGAAAGACCGACGTCGGCACGGTGGTGGCCGCGACCAGCGGGCTTGGCCGGATACAGGGCCCGACCGCGTTCCTGATCGCCTTTTACAGACAAGTCAGTGCCAACCGCATCAAATACGAGCTGATGCTAGAACTATTCGGCCCGGACCCCGCGCATTACCGGTACCGCAACAGTGCATAAAAAAAGACCGCGCAGCGGCTGCTTGCGCGGTCTGACACTAAAAGCGACGAAACGTCACGCGCGTTCGGAATATTCCATCGTTTCGGTGTTCACGATGATCATTTCATCCTGACCGATGAACGGCGGCACCATGACTTTCACGCCATTGTCCAGAATTGCAGGCTTGAACGAGTTCGCGGCGGTCTGACCTTTTACGACCGGCTCAGTTTCGACAATCTTGCAGGTCACTTTCTGCGGCAGCGTCGCGTTCAGCGCTTCACTTTCGTAGAATTCGACAACAATCGTCATGCCATCCTGAAGGAACGGACGACGCTCGCCCAGCAAATCCGCTGGCAATTCAATCTGTTCGTATGTTTCGGCATCCATGAAGACCAGCATGCCATCGGTTTCATACAAGAACTGCTGATCCTTCTGTTCAAGGCGCACACGCTCAACCTTGTCAGCCGAGCGGAACCGTTCGTTCAGTTTCGAACCATTGCGCAGGTTGCGCAGTTCGACCTGCGCGAAAGCGCCACCCTTGCCGGGCTTCACATGGTCAACCTTGACCGCGGCCCAAAGGCCGTCGTTATGCTCAAGCACATTGCCGGGGCGAATTTCGTTCCCATTTATCTTGGGCATTACATAATTCCTTCACAAACGGTTGATGCGTCAGTTGCGCCTCCTATATCTGGCGGGAACATACCTGACAAGACAACCAAACCTAGTGCTGCACGTGCAGCGAGATATGCAAGTGACGCAACGCAACTATGCATATTAGCTGTATCCGAATCGCACTTTATCGGTCATAAGGACCGTCACGCCGAAAATTGCAAGAGCAAGAAAAACAAGGAAGACGAGATGAGAGATTTCGTTGACGGCACTGCCTTTAACAACGAACAAGGCAATCGTGCTCGCAAACTTTTCGCGGCCGTTGTGTTGGCCGCACTCGATGACGCCATTGCCGATGACAAGAAGTATGGCAATGGCCCGGAACAAATCGCCCGTTGGGCGCGCTCGCGCGATGGACGCGAAGTGCTGTCTTGCGCGGGAATCGACCCGAACGAGCGGGTTGTCAGCGGACTGATGGAGTTCGTTGGCCGTGGCGTGCGGACCTCGGTCGCGCTGTCGCGTGAAGAAAGCGAGCGTCGCAATGCCGCTCAGCAGGCTGAAGCTGCCTGATCCAAGGCTGTTTCAACTCAGAAAAAACGCGCTCTGCCATCAGAGCGCGTTTTTCTATGCGTATCCCACCACGATCCCGGGCGTCAGGGTGAGTTCGGGGCTTCCCCTGCCCGCCCAAATCAGGTCATCTGCGCCTTGACAGGTAGGAGACAATCCATGGTTCGCGCCATCATGATTCAAGGCACCGGCAGCAATGTCGGAAAATCCGTTCTGGTGGCGGGGCTTGCGCGGGCTTTTACACGGCGGGGTCTTCGGGTTGCGCCCTTCAAACCGCAGAACATGTCGAACAATGCTGCTGTTACAGAAAACGGTGGGGAAATCGGTCGCGCACAGGCCCTTCAGGCACGGGCGGCAAGGCGGGCGACGCATACGGATATGAACCCTGTATTGCTAAAACCTGAAACTGATACCGGCGCGCAGATCATTGTTCAGGGGCAGCGCGCGGGCACCATGAAAGCCGGTGATTACCGCAAGGATAAATCCAGACTGCTAAGCGCCGCACTGGAAAGCTTTGACCGGCTGTGCAACGACGCGGATCTGGTTCTGATCGAAGGGGCGGGCAGCCCGGCCGAAACAAACCTGCGCAAGGGTGACATCGCCAATATGGGCTTTGCCTGCGCTGCGAACATACCTGTAATACTTGTCGGCGACATTCACCGCGGCGGTGTGATCGCACAGATCGTTGGCACTCAGGCGGTTCTGGACGACGGCGATCTTGCGCGAATTCGGGGCTTCGCCGTCAATCGGTTCAAGGGCGATGTGTCCCTATTTGACGAAGGGCGCGATGATATTGCCTCTCGTACAGGGTGGCCCTGTCTGGGGGTCGTGCCATGGTTTCATGACGCCTGGAAGCTACCGGCCGAAGATATGATGGACATCCGTTCTCACACAGGCGGCACCTGCAAGGTTGTTGTGCCACAGCTTGAACGGATGGCGAATTTCGACGACCTTGATCCATTGTCGGCCGAACCCGGTGTGAGTGTCGAGATCATTCCGGCCGGACGCGCATTGCCGGGCGATGCCGATCTGGTTTTGCTACCGGGCAGCAAATCCACCATCGGAGATCTGGCCTATTTCCGTGCACAAGGCTGGGACATCGACCTGTACGGTCATGTTCGGCGCGGCGGGCATGTGCTGGGTCTTTGTGGTGGCTTTCAGATGCTGGGCAAGACCATCTCCGACCCCGATGGCGTAGACGGTCGACCGGGTAAGGTCGACGGGTTGGGGGTGCTGGATGTGGACACAGTCATGGGAGGACAAAAGCAAGTTGTCCTGCGTACGGCTCATGCCTTGCCGGACCGAGAGCCGGTCACCGGATACGAAATCCACATGGGGCATACAAGCGGGCCGGATTGCACCAATGCATGGCTTGAGGTCGAAGGCCGCCCTGAAGGCGCGGCCAGCGCAAACGGGCGGATCAAGGGAAGTTATCTGCACGGTATCTTTTCGTCCGACGCATTCCGGGCGCGGTATTTGTCAGCGTTAGGCGTGACCTCGGACCTGTCCTATGAGGACGGCGTCGAGCAGGCGCTGGACGATCTGGCCGATCATCTGGAGCGCCACATGGACCTTGACCTGCTTCTCAGCCTCGCGCAGCCCCCGCACCGTGGCTGAGAGTTACTCTAGATCCTGAGCCGCAAGAGCGCGGGCGATCTCTCGCCTGACCATCTTGCGCACATTTCGTGTAATCCGCTCACCCATCGTTCCTTGCAGCTCGGCGCGGACAACCTCTGCGATCAGGGTGCGCAGAGCGTCTTCATCCATGTCGATCGTCCGGACATTTTCGTCGGAATCAGGTTCTTCGGAATCGGCATCAGACACAACAGCCTGAGACGACCGGATGAATTCCGCCTGATAAGATGCGTCTTCGCCCTGCTGAACCGCCTCTGGTTCGTCACCACCGGCAGCATCAATCGACATCGCAGCGGCAAATTCTTCTTCGACATCCCATGGCAGCGCGTGAGACGGTGTGCCCGAATATGCATCCTGGCTGTCACCGTCCGGTTCCCACTGATCTTCTGTTTGCGCAATGGCCGCTTCCAGCGCTTCGATCTTTGCACTCAGGCTGCTTGTTGCATCATCCGCCGCGGCGCGTTTCGTCTCGGCAGTTTCTGGCTTGTCCTGGTCGGCGTTCGCGGGTTGACCCGTCTGAACGATATCGCAGGTGCGCAGCAACATCGGCTTCGCAGCATCTGAAACTTCGGCTTCTGATACAGCTTTAGCGGGAATCACCCCCAATTGATCTGGTGTGCTGATCCGCAAAGCATCTGTAAGCACCAGCCGCCCCGGCTTGCGTGCCTTAGTCGTTTGATCCGCGACGGTTTTATCACGACTGTCTTCACTGACCAGACGTTTGACCGAAGACAGAACGTCTTCGATCCCTGCTTTCACGACATTATCAGACATTGTTCTCTACCGCTCTATCCTTGGATCGAGTGTAGCCAAACAATCCGCGCCTCACAACAGATAGTATTGGCGATCAGTCCCGGCGCAATGCTTTGAGAACGCGATCCAGATCCTTGCTTTGCTTGCTGACCTGTGCCGGCGCATTCTTGACCAGATTGTAATACAAAGTCGGATCATAGATTTGCACCGCCAGCCCAAGACGCTCGGCTGTCAGAAGGCCCTGCGCCTGCAACAACTGATAGGCAGCCCGCGACCGTTCGGTGCGCGAAGCGACTTCTGCCAGTTGTGCATCCAGCAAATCCTGTTGTGCATTCAATACATCCAGAGTTGTTCGCGCGCCCAGAGTTGCCTCTTCCCGGATGCCATCAAACGCCACCTGTGAGGCGTTAACGCGCTCGGTTGACGCCCTCAGACTGGCGCTGGCCGCCTGAAACGCCGCATAACGGTCGGTCACACCCTGCGTGATGTTCTTTTGAACGTTCAGAAGATTCGCACGCGAGGCATCCCGGCTGGCCATTGCGCGGCGGACATTTGCCGCCAACCGGCCACCCGCGTAGATTGGTTGTGTGAAGTTCAGCGACACGGTGGCGTCGTTCACATAGTCATTATTGTCATAGCGCTCGGACACGCCAGCATCGGCATTAAGACTGACATTCGGCCCAAGGTTTGCCCGTTGCTGCTGCACGACCAGATCAAACGCCCTGACCTGATGCTGCGCCGACAGAATGGCCGGGTGGTTGCGCTGCGCCAGGTTCACAGCTTCAGCTTCGGAACGCGGCAGATTGGGCAGGCTCGGCTGACCAGCCGTTCGCCCCGGTGCCTTTCCGACTGCGTTCACGTATTCGGCCTGCGCAATGCTCAACTCGCCACGTGCCACCGCCAGATCCGCCTGAGAGCTTGCCAGCTGTGCTTCGGACAATGCGACGTCCGTCCGGGTTACTTCGCCCACTTCGAAGCGGTCATTCGACGCCCTAAGTTCCTCTGCTGACACATCCACGTTGTTCTGGCGGATCGCCACGGTCTCTTCCTGCAACAGGACGCCCAGATAGGCATTTGCTGCGCGAATAAGAACCTGTTGTTCGATATCAATCAGGGTTTGCCGGGTAGACAGCACCGTTTCCTGCGCCGACTGCTTGCCCAGTACAGACGCGCCGCCATCATACAAAAGCTGGCTCAGCGTCAGGCCCGAAAAGAACCGCGACGGTTCGTTTGTCGTCACGACGTTATTGACCCGCGACCGGGTGTAATCCTGGCTGACCTGCACGGTCCAGTTGATGATTGGTCGCAACGCAGAAAGCGCAATGGCCACATCTTCATCCGCAGCCCGCAACAACGCCCGGTTCTGTTCAAGCAAACCACTGGTGTTATACGCGCCGATGAACGCATCCGTTATGTTGTCTGCCCACGCTGCACGCCCTGGCATCACGCTCATGGCAAGTCCTGCGGTCACAGCAAACGCCCTGACCAGCTTACCTGTCGCCGAACCACGCATACCAAAATCCTCTCAAACGAAATTACACTGCCCTACAGGCAGTTTGCGGCCTTCTTTTCAACTAATCAAGGCGATAGAAAAATCTATCGGCGGACTATAGCGAAAATGCACACTCTGCCGAAAAACCTTCCAGAACCGGCGCATTGGCATTGAACACATCACGCCAACTGACGCGACCACCGGTTTTTCGACCGATCCGCACGGTGCCCAGGTTGCCGTTGACAAACAGACACACGATCCGACCGTGATCCTTGAGTTGATCCAACAGGGCATCGGGCACCTGCTCGACACCGCCCTGCACCATGATCGCATCATAGGGGCCGTGCTCTGCCACACCCTGTTCCAGCGCGCCGACGTGGATAATGGCGTTGTGCACGTCAGCTTCGGCCAAGAGGTTTTGCGCCTCGGCTGCAAGGGTTTCGTCGCTTTCAACACCCACAACCAACTCAGCCATCCGCGCGGTGACAGCCGTGGAATACCCCATTGCCGGAGCGATATCGAGGACCATCTCATCCTTGGATATGTTCAGCGCGTCCAGCATTTTAGCCAGGGTCCGCGGCTCCAACATGCTGCGCCCGTCCCCCAGATCAATCAGGCCGTCCACATAGGCCGCCTCGCGTTGAGAATCGGGCACGAAGCTTTCCCGCGGAACACTCAGCATCGCCTCAATGATCGGGAACTTGGTGACGTCAGAGGGGCGGATCTGTGTATCAACCATTGTGCGGCGCCGGGCTGCGAAGTCAGTCATTGGATATCTCGTCTCATTCCCAAAGATGTCGGGCTTGTGCCATATCCTTAACCTTCCAGCAACGCCCCTGTTGCCGCAACCTGAATCTTGATCACCTCCTTGGGCGTGGACGTCGGCAAATTTCGATCTTGCCGGCAATTTCGAGCGCAATCCACTGGACGCCCCAGAGGAAAGCTGTTAAAAACCCAGTCACACCACGGCAAGTATTTGATTTTACTTGAAAAGGCGAGTTGGCGGAGTGGTGACGCAGCGGATTGCAAATCCGTGTACACCGGTTCGATTCCGGTACTCGCCTCCAACATATTGTGGTTTTTCCCACATTTTCCAAACTTCAGCACAATATCTAGCTCACAGTGGTCCGTGCACAATTCGTACACAGTCCGCGTGCAGATTCGGCTGCATTTTGAAACCTTTTGCCGTATACTCAGGAAAAACAGGCAACTAGGCGAAGCAGCACGCGATGAGCTACGGCATTACCACTGTAAATGTGCACAAAAAACTGAAGCTGGATAAGCGCCAGGGCAGCGAAAATTGGTACGTGCGGTTGACGTTGGACAACGGCAAACGTGTTGTGAAAAGCACAAAGACAGACGACTTAGAGGAAGCAAAAGAGCGCGCAATTGAATTGTACCACGAGACCAAAGCGCGCATCAAAAATCACCTCCCCGCACAAACCCGCAAATTTAAGCATGTGGCTGAGTATGCGATTGCGAGGATGCAGCGAGAGCTTGATGAAGGTGGCGGCAAGCAAGCTTACAAAGATTACTTCTCAGCACTGCGCATCTGGCTCATCCCGTATTTTGGAAACACTGACGTAGCGAAGATAGATTTGGCTGCGCTGACGGCTTTTGACGCGTGGCGTACTGAGACCAACAAAAAGCCATTCTCCCAAAGCGGCATCAACAATCACAATGCAGCACTGAACAGAGTACTGGACGAAGCAGAGCTACACGGCTGGATCGTAAAATCCATGCGCCCCACACTGCTCAACAAAGGTGTCAAAAGCGAAAGCAGAGGCAGCTTCACGGATGCAGAGTACAAAAAGATTTATACGGCGCTGCGTAGTTGGCACAAAAAGACGAAAGACAAGAAAGCGATTGCGACACGCGAAGTGCTGCGAAACTACGTGCTGTTTCTGGCAAACACTGGCGTGCGGCACGGCACAGAGGCTTTGCGGCTACGTTGGCGCAACATTGAATGGCAGGAGAATGACGGCGAACGCTATTTGGTAGTGAACGTAGACGGAAAAACGCGAAAGAGAAGCGCAGTGGCACGAGACACTGTGGAAGGCTACTTGGACAGACAAAGTAAGCTGAATCCTGCTCTCAGCTACGACAGCTTCGCTCAGCTCATCGCAGCCAAATCCAACGAACACGTATTCACGACGCGCTTAGGCAGTGTTGCAAACATCGCGAGCTTAAACCGCGCATTTAATGCGCTACTGGACGACTTGGGATTGAAGTTTGGCGCGGATGGCAAATCCCGCACTTTGTACAGTTTGCGGCACTACTATGCGACGCGGGACTTGAAGCGCGGCATCAGCACCCACGCCTTGAGCAAACAAATGGGCAATAGCACTGCGATGCTGGACAAGCACTACAGCAAATACAGTCCATTGCTTAATGCTGAAATGCACAGCGGACGAGACATGCGAAAAAGCCAGAAGAAGGAAACGGCGGCAAATGTAGGGGGCGTGGTGGATACAGCGTTCAATATGCTTGCGGCAGGCAAGCTAGATGAAGCAGGACTGCTGGCGGCTTTGGGCGTTGAACGACAGAACTACGTGGTGACAGAAGAAATTGCGATGAAGGCGCTGACGGCAAAAAATGATGACTTGATAGAGGGCGAAACTTTGCTGCGGATACTGAATGGGTAGTTGACGCAACCGCTGCCGCGCCAACCAAAGCGTCTTACTTTGCTTTCTTGCGCTGTGTTGCCTTCGCAATAGCGTCATCAAGTTCGCCAGCTTCAGCAGCTGCCTTCAATGTCGCCAGCGCGCCAGCAACATCTTTCAGCGTTTTTATGAAAACCGCGTTGCCTTCGCCCAGCGCTAGCACCTTGTTTCCGTATTTGCAATGCACGTACCAGCCGCCGTCTTGTTCAAAAAACCAAGGCCGCACTTTGCGCAGCTTATCCACCAGCACTTTTTCGCCCTGCTCGTTCTTGATCCATGTCTTGCGCGCTACCTCATAACTTTCGCCCTTTGCCGCAGCAGCCGCCACATTCATCTGTTCTTCAATCGCAGCAACAAGCTTACTGCGGCGCAGTTGAACAGGGTCGTGTTTGCTGGCGCGGGTGACGGATTTTACGGTTAGCTTGGATAGTTGTGACATTGAATTGCTCCTTGTGTAGCTTCTTAACGTCTGCTTTCTTCTCCTTGTTTAGTCGATCAAATTCAGAAGTTTACAGCTACTACGAACGGGTTCAGGCAATGCAAACCATCGAAGAAAAACTCATTTGGATCACTAATTTTGCAATCAATACTGACGCGGCATTGAAGGCTGAGATTAGTTTTGTTGGCGCTGCCAAGGCAGGTGAACTTGAGCCAAGTGTTGTTGATGAACTGGAATTGTTTTCCCTTGGGTTCAAGACAAAGCTACCTCGCAATGGCGACCGCATATTTGGAGTCAATAGAAGCCTTGATGATACCGTTCAAAAAGTACTTGGATTTGACTTTGAAAGCCCAGATGACAATGGAACTAGCGATGGTGTTGTAAGCTTAAGCTGCAAACTACGGCCCACAAATCTCTTTGGACCAGCAATCTGCGCAAACCTTGTGCGAGATTACAACGTACTTCTGGGCTTCACAGTAGACGCAGACGTATTGGATAACGACAACATCACACTGGCCGCATTTGGATCGTTCGAAACTGCGCGCTGTAAGCCAGTACAAGGAATGCTAGACGAAACAGAGCTTAGTGCACTGTTGGACGATGCAGTTTTGAGATTGAAGTTGTTGCATGACAAATGCCTAACAACCAAAGACTATTCGCCATTTGATGACGTAGTCAGGGCATGGGATCAAGACTAGGGAAACTGCCCCACACCTGCGTTCTCGATCATTCGTTCAGCTTGCTTGATGTAGCGTGAAACAGTGGCGGACACTGTGCGGCGGTAGTTTTCAACCGTGTTGATTTCGTCCTTCTTTTCGCGCTCCTGCACCTTTATCCGCGCACGCTTTGCCAGTTCAAAATTACTAACTTTCTCTCCCTGCGCGGCAGCCGCTTGCTTTGCATCATATAGGTCAAAGCATTTTTTGAGCGCGTCAGGCACAACTGGTTTCTCTAAGCTGTAACGAGCTTTGCTCCTGTGCACAGATCCCACGACACGTGCAGCTTCTGGCTTGAGGTGCTTTTTCAAGATGTTGTTTAGACGCCATTCAATGTGTTTACGCTGAGCATCCAATGGAATGTTGACAAGAAGCCGTTGCTCATCCGCGATCGCATCAACCGCTACATCAACGTCCGTGACAATTGAAACGGATTTCCCTGGCAACACTGGTTCCGCAAATAAATATCCGCCACGGTCTTCAAGCGTGTTAACACGCTCGTTCCACCAAACTTTGAATGCTGCGTGGCGGTTACCCTGATAGCGAACGTCGCCAAAATCTGTGTAAACAGATTCAAAGCCCGCGCCGCTGTTCTGGCAAGCGGCAGTGTATCCTTCGTTCTGTGTCAACGCATACCACCACCAATAGTACGGTGATGATTCTACCTTGAACGCAGCAGGTATCTCTGTCCTGCCAAAAGTGGGCCACGGCGACACAAAACGCCGCCTCATACGTTAACAACCATTGAAGTTGTAAATCCCTGCATGAAGTTAACAACAGCTACCTAAGCTATAACTTAGTCATCGCTTGTTAGTAAGCGTGATTGCTAAAAAAGGAGAAAAAGCAATGACTAACCAAATCAACACCAAAGCCAACGTAATGTCTGCATTCAAAAAGCGTGTTAACACGCTTTTTTCTGAACGTGAAGAGTGGCAAACAACTTTGTATGCCACTGCGAACCAGCGTCTGTATGAACTGCTAGGTAATGTCTATACGCTGTACTTGGAGGCAAAAGACGGTAACGACGTTAATGTAGACAAATACGATTGGCTGCTGAGCGAAGTGCAAAAACGCGAAATCCCAACTGCCAAAACTCCCACTTTCATTCAGCTCGCCACTAAGCTTGTCTTCTTCGACGGCAATGCTGACAGCCGCCGTGTTAACACCTATGCGCGTGTATTGAGCTGCGCAGCACAAGAAGGAGTTGGCACAGGCAACGCAATTGCAAGCTACATTTCTGATCGTGGCGGCATCGAAGAAATTCGTGCTGCACTTGCTAAGGATACCAAGACGCCAAAACAGCGCGCCGTTGAAGGTCGCCGCATTGCTGATGATGCCAACAACATTGTAGAGATTGCATGCGATGAAATTGCGCAATACGCGACTAACGCAACAGGGCAATATGTCGTGCTTGTTGGCAAGCTGAACGCACGCGGCAATGTTGAAGTAAAGCACGTCGTATTCGAAGATGATGTCAGCAAAGAACGCATTGCAGGCAAAACTGTTGTCTCTGGCGCGCTTTCAAATCTCTACAGCACCAAAGCAAAACTGGCGAAGAAATCCGCCAAACGCGAGGCTGACGAAGCGGCTGCTGACAAGCAGAACAGTGCATTTAACAAGCGTGCTCGTGATGAAAAGCGCGACGTTGAAAAGCAAGCGGCGTAAGGAGCAGTGATAATGACAAGTACTGCGCCTCAAACCACCGCCGAAATGGTCTTCGCAAACAATACCGCTGAGAACCAAATAAATGCGCTTCTCAGCGGCAGGTTCCCGTTCCCAGCGAGTGGCAAAACTGCTTTGTGCTTTTACGGCACTTACGGCACTGGCAAGACAACTTACGCACACATCTTTTGCCGCGAATTTGAGTTGGAAAAAAGTGGTGGAGAAATCGAAATCTCGCCAAAATTAGTTTCTTGCCAAAAGACTGAAAGCATCAGGGAGATTTTGAAGACGTGCACGGCACAAGCCAAGTATGTGTCATGCAATGCTAGCTCACTTCATTATTTTATTTTTGACGAAGTTGACAACTTGACTGACGATGCACAGCGGGCGCTGAAAGCCTTTCTAAACACACCCAACATCGTTTGTGTTTTGACTACAAACTACTTGGACAAGCTGGACAAAGGAATGCTCAGCCGCTGCGTTAAAATCAATTTCAATGCGGCTGACTCTAAAGCCATTCGCTCACGAACGCAGCAAATATTGCGAGACAACGGGCGTTACTTAGACACAGACGAAATTGACAAAATCATCAGGAACAGCGACGGCAGTTGGCGTGAAATTGTGCCCATGGCATTGATGCTCGCTGAACCTACAACGCACCCACCAAGTTCAACCCTGCGTATAGTCAAATAACTACAAAGCCTCAGCATTGCTGGGGCTTTTTCTATTTCTTTGCCTCGCATCAAACGTGTTAACACGCTTTCCCGCTCAAACACCGCTTGCTCTTTCAATACTCCTTAGCTCGCTAAAGCTAAATACGAGCAGGAGAACGAGATGAAATTTGACGACCTAAAATGTTCGCTTGAACGCTTACAACATTCACATCGCGCCAACAGCACTGCGGAACGGCTGGCGATTGCGGGCGCGCTATTGGAGCTAACAAGCCAATACATCCAGCAATTGAGTACTGAGCTGAACGAAAGCAGCACGACGAGCCAACGGCGCAAAGCGAAAGAGCGGGAAACAGCATCAGATCCCAAGCCGCCCGTCAAACCCGTGCGTGTTGCAGAGCCGTCAAAACCCAAAAAGCCAAAATATTCTGGAAATCACGCGCCATCTGCGCGCAGATGATAAATACCTTTAACAGGCTAAGGCACATGCCGCCTGCCCTACAAACTGACCTTAAGGTTAGCACGCCAGTCGTAATCGTGCTGTGAATCCGTTCTGCTGTGTGACGGTAAGCAATCGCATTGTCAGTTATGCGCCGCAACACACTACACCGTGCGAGGGTGCGGAATGCCTTAAACAAATTTTGTTTGTGTTGTTGGTAACGGTTAAAAAGTGAGACGGATGACAAGCCCTTTGGTAACCGTCAACGCGCTGGACCCAGCTTTGCTACGCCCGCTCCAGTTCGTGCGTATGATGCCCCTGTAATTGAGATGATAGGAAAACCTGCTCTTCCAAGTTTTTTGGTTTGGTGAGTGTAGCCTGATAGGCGACGGATAAAGTCGCATCAGATCATGCCCAATAGGTGGCTTGATCTGATTGCTCAGAATAAAGAGCCTAAAAAAACAAACCATTTTCAAGTTCCATTTAGAAAGCAAAGCTCTGCTTGAAAAATGCTGATGTGGCAAATGTGAAGCGGCAGCGAAACGATTTGCCGCAGCGGCGGCTGGTGCAAAGCACCAGCAAAACACGATGGCAAAGATGTCAACGTATTTGACTTAAGGAGATTTCAAATGTCATTGATGGAACAAATATTTGCGGAACTACAGGAGCACTCGTTTGTGCAATCTGCGGAGCAGTTCAGCACAGATTGGTGTTGGCGCAGCAAAAGCTGGTTTGCGGTTCAAAAGACCAAACAAAGCGACTTCTCAATTCCTACGGCAATCAACTGCCTGAACAAAACAAGGGTCAAAATTGCCTTTGCCCACATGAGCCGTAAGAAACTTGGAAGCATAGCTGACAGCGACCTTCGTGTGCTCAACGGTGTAAAGGACGAACTAGAAGCCTATCTGCTTGAACGTCACAAGATCGCGGCAATCGCGGGCAACGAAGCATTCCCAGCAAAATGTTAGGTTTCCAGTAATATCTAACTTCTTCACTGAACAGCCATTGATCTCAGTGGTTTAGCATCAGCGCCTTTTTCGATCGTTTTACAAAATGTGTGAAATTACAATGAATTACAATAAATGCACACATTTAAGGTGAGATATGAAACAAGCAAAGCTACTGACACAAGCGGAACAGAAACGCGTTTACGCCGTGATTGATGCCCACCGCTACAGCGCCCGCAACCGCACTATTTTCGCGTTTAGCTTTTTTGCGGGATTGCGCGCGTGTGAGATTGCAGGATTGAAGGTTGGCGACGTACTTGACGACAGCGGCAACCCGCGTGACACAGTTTTTCTTGCGGCGGAACAAACCAAGGGCGATGAAGCTGGCGCAGTTCTTGTCAGCAAACGGCTGCACAAAGCGCTTTCTAAGTACGCAACTACCTACCCACGCCACACAAGCAATCCTGACGCGCCGCTTTTTTTCAGCGCAAAGCGTGGCGGGTTTAGCCCTCAGACGATTGTGAACCTGTTTGCCAAATTTTACGCGGCGGCAGGCATCAGGGGCGCTAGCTCACACAGCGGACGCAGGCAGTTTTTGACGGAGCTTGCTGACAAGGGTGTGAACGTGCGGGTGATACAGGCTTTGGCGCGCCACAAAGACATCAGCACAACCCAACGGTACATTGACTACAACGAGAGCAAATTACGCAACGCGATTGAGTTAACTTGAGGGTCAAACGCAAGTGCTTGCGATCGTGCAGCACTTGCGGCTTGATGAAGTCAAAATTGAGAAAGATACACCACTACACGGATACGTCAGATGTCGTTGGAAGTTGACGTTACCAAAAACCATGGCAAGCGATCTGGGTAAATTAGGGACGCAATCAACGCATTTTTTAGCTCAGAATTGCTCAGTCCAGAAACGGCAGATTCAATAGATGGAAGCATGTGAACTTGGAAAAAGGTTTCAAAGTCAGAAGCCGTAAACAAATCATATCCAATTTGAAACTAAATATTCACCCCATCATAAATGACTTCCTCTGAAAAAACCTTATAGGCATCAGGAACAAATGTGCTGACCACCGTATGATCTAATTCTTCGAAATCATACTTGATTACCTCAAGTTGCTTTCGACCCAAAAAATGATACAGCAACACGAATAACAACTCTGATGGCTTAGCGATAAAGTTCGCCTCACCCAAACTGTTGTCTCCGCAACGCCATTTGAGGAATGAGAATACATTATCATCTGAAATATCAGACTTGGCGACTCTACGATTTTCCTCGAAATAGTTTGAGTACAACGTGGAAAGATACTCTTCCCCCCATCCGCTCACTCCAAACTTATTCGCCAATTCCGAAACAACGAGCAAATACGGCGCTTGCTCTTCAGACATGAGACAGAACGAGTTAGCATATTGCTCCTTGAGAGCCACGAGGATGTCAGAAACTGTTTCCTTGCGCTTTGCAAATTCTTGTATGTCGTTTTCTATCAAATACAATGAGGTCAGCGCCCACGCGGTGACCTTAGAAATTCGAATTGGTAGTGCAAAAAACTCCGCATATGCTCCGCCTTTTGCAAGAAGACCAAACTTTTCATTCAGCGCTTCTGCGACTTCTTCAAGAGCGTTCCAAAGACTTTGGTCTACTTGAACCCTAAGGTAGTTAACCACTTCATTGCGTACCGTTTGGTCTTCAATTGACTGAGCAGCAAATAGAAAGGCACACAACACCTCTACAGAAGCAAAGCAATCCTCTGAAAGCGCTGCACGTGAAGAAAAGCTCTCAGATAATCCTATGACGACACCACCTTGATCCCTGCCATCTGCAAGACTAACGATTGCCCTCTCTACAAGGGTTTGAAGTTCCCTTGTGTCCAGATTGTCTTTTGCCTCCACGTAAACCTGCCATAGGCTCTCCGCCATCTCCTGACCAAGCGTGGGCAAACCAGACGAGCCAAGTTCTGGCAGGCGCGCGAATTCACCACTTGAACTTGCGATCGCCTTTGGGTTTTTCACAAATTGGGAAGCGCCAGAGACATTAAACGACCACACACTAGGCGATTGATCACCAAATTCAGACGCAATTGCTGCGCCTATGTCGTCCAAACTCAAGTGATCCTTGGCAACCCTGCAATCTTTATGACCCTCTATGCAGTCCAGTATGTAGCCAGTACCAACGCCACCTTCATCCGTTTCTCCCGCGCCACGGTCTGAGGCACTAGTGGCGAAGATCGAAATACTAGCACCTTGAGCACGGCCAATCTGTGATGGCTTCAATAGGCTCCCTAAGTCAGCTACCATTCCAGCGGCCTGACAGGCGTCAATGATGATGTTGCTGTGTCTAGGCTGAGCATCATTAAGTATCTGAAACAATTCTGTTATTGGCAGGGCTGTTGCAATAAAACGGTCACGGTTTGTGTCTGAACAACACAGTGCAAAGGCTTCATTGCTCACTCCACCATGGCCAGCAAAAAAGAATGTCAATGTATCTACCGCACTATCGTAGGCTAAGTCCGCAACAGCGGCAGCTACTTCATGCTTCTTTGGGTCTAGCAGTAGTCTGGACGCAACTGGGTCATAGCCTCCTTTTGCAGGATCCGTTAACGCAGCAAACATATTCCTCGCATCTACGCCAGCACCGTTTAGTTGAGAGAGACGTTGGTCATCATGGTTGGTCACACCAATGCACAAGCAAACCCTATTAGTCATGCGTTGCGCCTTTCAAAGCGGCTCTTTCGTTCAGCCTCTTTCTGGATCGCTTCCTCCAATTTCTTCGCCTTTATGCTTTCAATTCGTTCGTGCATTTCAGGCGGTGCTTGCTCAATTTCCTTTGCCAGTTTAGCGGACTGACCTGGGCTCACAAACATAGTGGGTAGGTTCAAATTGCCGTCGCTATCCACTGACATTTCAATGCCTTCTAGCATTGCCGCCATTGCTTCCAACTGGCTATCGTGTTTGGCTGCATCAACAACGTTGCCTGTTTTCTCCGTAACCTCATGCAACTTGGCAAACATCATTTTTTCTAACGAAGTGACCATACCGTTCGCAATTTCATTAGCATGTTTGAACGTGATCGAAGGGTCACCATCCACAACATCTGCAAGGGCGAGAGTGCTTTCAACACTGTGGAGCTTAACCTCACCAGCTTTGTCGCCCAGTTCGTTCGCAGGTGAGGCCCAGCTCCTACCATGCTGGAACTTCATTATGTTGTTGGTATCAAAGTAGGCAGCTTGTGCCTGTTTCACCATTCCAGCAACTTCATCCGTAAAGGATTTTGCGACTGCTTTTTGAAGCCTTTTTGCCGTAAATGGCACACGAGATTCTGACACGCCAACGCCCTCAGTTATATATATTTTGACGAGAATATATGTACGGCAGCTATATTTTTAAGTATGTCTTTTCATCAAAAAGGCCCGAACTGTCAACGCATTAGCTGGCCGTCAAATTCCAGATTAAGATCACCTAAGAACGCTTATAACGCACTTCTTGTACCTATCGCCAAAGCCCATCAACTGATCCTGCGTCGTATCCCAGTTTGTTCAAGTATCTTTGCCCCGCACAACATCATCGTAAATTGCCGCAAGGCATGATGTAACGAACAAAGACAGCGCCAACAGCAATACGAACCCCGTTTCTTTTTCCAACATGATCTGTTCCAGAAAGTTCTTACTGGCGATTATTTGCTTAGAAAGCTTTGAGCAGCGCTCACACATGAGCGCTCATTTCCCAAGCTTCTTTTGACTGCCTGCACGCTTCACATTCGCGAAGTAAACCGTGCCTGGACGAACGTGCTTGACCCCTGCTGTGCAGCACAAATAAACGCCAATATCAAAGTGATTCATTTTTGCCTTTTTGTGCGGAGCGTTTGGAGCAATGTTCAGAGTTGGTCCCCTGTAATTCGCAACTTGCTGACCATCCAAATAGATGATGATTTGCCCATCTGACTGGTGGGACCATCTGGCGTAGACTTGAAAATTCCGCCATTGTCCTTTGAAATCGCGCATCTTCATCAATGGAATACGAGCAACATTCTTGCAATCGTGGTTGGCACGATCCCCCGTTGCCACCTGCAACTTCAAAAATAGTTCGTCATCGTTACCTTTACTCGTCCAATGGGATATTGATGCGTGTGTACAGCGAAATCCTTTCCATTGCGCAAAAATGTAGCCACCTTTGGTTTGCGACCCGCGCGTTGGAAATGAGTCTGGAATGAGCATGTCCCAGCCGTACCAAGCCTCAGTTGGTTGTGGAAAAACCCAATGACCATCGCTCTTTGTTTCCCTAAGCATGGAACGCACAGAACCATAGGAACAGTCGCCCTTACCTGTGCCATCACCGTAGTTAGAGGTTACGCAATCACCGCCATAAATTGAAAATGAATGGACACGTTTTGCTTTGATCCCGTCGACTTTACGCAATCGCTTGTATGAATTTGGCAAATTGGATGCTTCTTGTTCAAATCTTATGCTTCCCGCGTTAGATGGACCACTGAACGCCGCCACGGCAATTGCTGCCACCAAGACTACTTGCAATACAAAATTTTTCACTGCCTCAATCCTCTAACTTTCCTCATTCACGCGAAGCTCAAGTGGTTCAAGTTCCATCTATAAGTGCCAAATTGGGACTTGCTGCACGTACCAGTCAAGCCCTATGTTAGAAGACAGCTAGTTTGCAGCATTGGGCTTAAGCGTGGCAGGGATTGAAAAATTAGCACGTCTGAAGCAACTGCTACTTGGCATGGAGCGGGACTTAGGTATTGATGATTTAAGTGCCGTGCAGAGAAATATTGTGTACGCCGCAACGCTCCTGAGCGAAACTTCAAAAACGGTTGAGACAGAAGAACTGCGGCAACATGAATTGCTAAATGGCGTGTCGCGCAGCGCCTTTTTTCGAGAATTGCGAGAACTAGTAGAAGCAGGGTATTTGCAACACGCGCAGGGGCGACAAAGATCTTCGTATGTCATTTCGAAAGAGCTAGGTAGCTGAGCCCTTGAAAGCATTTAGCAACGATAAACTGCTGGCACCGTTCCTTATTATTTCGCTTGCGCACCTACTCGCATTTGGAGTCTCAATTTACATTTTACTCCCCCTACAAGCCCAATACACGCCAGAGCTAGCACCCTATGCCAGCTTACTTTTCCTTCCACATGGCGTCCGCATATTGTCAGCATGGATGATGGGCTGGAAAGCTATTCCGTTATTCACACCAACTGCCTTACTAACGCACTGGATAAACTTTGGGGTTGAAGGTTTCACACTGGCGGGGCTTGCTGGTGTTTTCTCTGGAATAGTGTGTGCCGCGGTAACTTTTTGGGCGCTAGCAAAGTTTGGGATGGACTTTCGAATAACAGCAAGTCGTACAGCAAATTGGCGAGATGTGATGGTCGCAGGTGCAATCGCCTCAGCAATCAGTACCTTTGGAATGGGTTGGGCTTTTAGCCACAACACAGATACTTTGATTGGCTATTTCATTGGCGACGTAAGTGGATTGTTCGCATGTATGCTAATCCTCATGCTTGTCTTTAAAGTCATGCGCGAGACAGCTGAAAAAGCAAATAAAATCAATTAACTGCGGGAAAATTTGACGGTACACAAAACGGCACACATTGAAGAATTCCCCGCGTATAGCATTGAATTTAATTAGCTGTTTTTGATGTCGATCTCTTGCAAATCCGTGTACACCGGTTCGATTCCGGTACTCGCCTCCATTTAAAATCAATGACTTAGACGATTTTTGCGAATCTGCGGATCGTGCGTCTAAACATTTGTCTAAACATTCTGTTTTTGTTCTGTTCCGTTTTGCTGCCTCCCGACGAACTCGTGAGACCGGGCCTGATCGGGCTTCACGCGACCCCTGATTGAGCTTACACTGCTAAGACAAACTACATCCGCCAACGGCGTTTCCTGAGAAACAGTGGAACCACACAAGCCTCCTGCCCCCGTAGACCTCGAATATCGGAGGGGGCGGGAGGCGGCCCATCGCACAATTCCTTGGTAGCGGTTGCATTTAGTGACACCGATTGCGGCAGCAGCAGATCTGAACGCAGCTGATCAAGCTCATAGAGCCAGTCAAAAGGCGGTTCGCATGAGGCAAAATTTTCCGAGAGTGATGTGAAAATATCACGTCCGCACGTATGCGTTTAGTGACACGAAACCGCAAGCGGTTAAACTAACTCAGCCAGCGTTCTTGCCCCAGAATCCAGCCCCGCCTAGACTCAACCTGTACGAAGATTTGCATGAGCAACACTTGCGAATTCGATCCTTGGGTCGCGCAACATAATGTAATGAGAACAGTAGGCTAGGCTGAGTTGGCAATGTCGGGAACGCGCATAGAGCAAAAGGCGATAGGACTGCTCAAAGCCTTTGAGAACGCTGGCAAAGCCGTAAGCCGGGTAACCGTGGAAGGGCGGAAAATCGAGATCGTCCTCTCCACCGGGGAACCCGGCGATGAGTTTGACGGGATAGATATGCAATATGGCAAAACGTGAGCTTCCAAAACATGTCTACCGTTAACGGAACGGCATCTACTTCCAGCGTCGCGGCTGGGCTTCTCAGAAGTTTCAAAGTGACTTCGGTACGCCCGCCTTCTGGAAAGAGTATGCAGACATTCTCGCCAGCAAGGACGCGCCGCGCGTCGTGTCCTCCCGAACGTTCCGGGCGCTGGTCAAAAGCTACCGGGCATCGCCCAGGTATCGGAACCTCAAGCCGCGCACCGGGCTGGACTACGACAAACACCTAGATTTCTTCGTGGAGATCATGGGCGACCGGAACCCTGCCCGACTGCAACGCAAAGACGTGATCCGCCTGCGCGACTCCAACGCCCACAAAGCCTACTTCGCCAACTACGCGCTGCGGGCGCTGCGCGTTCTCATGGAACACTGTGTCGATCTGGGCTGGACAGATCACAACCCGGCTCGTGGTGTGCCTGAGTTGAAAACGGAACGGCGTGAACGTGAACCTTGGCCACAAGAGCTGCTTACGGCCTATCGCGACCACTGCCCTATCGGCACCCGCGAACGGTTGGTCATGGAGCTGTGCGTCGGCACCGGCCAACGGATCGGTGACGTGCTCAACATGCGCTGGTCTCATATCGAAGACGGCGCTGTGTTCGTGAAGCAGAGCAAAACGCGGAAAGAGCTTTGGGTGCCAATCCTGCCGCAGCTCCAAGCCGCCCTAGACGCCGCCAGCCGCCACTCAGTGTTCATCGTGACAAATGACGGGGGAACAAACCGGCTGTCCTACAGAGGCGCCTCAGCAGCCGTCAGGAAGGCCCGGCAAGCAATCGACGCTTTGGACTACGATATCCACTCATGGCGCTACAACGCCGCATGCGAGCTGTTGGAGGCTGGCTGCAGCGATGATCTTATTGCAGCTGTGACGGGGCAAAGTCCGGCTATGGTGCGGCACTATACGAAAAAGGTTCGGCAACGCATCAGAGCTAAGCGAGCGCAAGAAATGCGGGGAACCCAGCTAAAGCATTGAAAGTGGCGCGGGGTGCGGACATTCGCTGCGCCAAACTCTAATGGCCGCTTCGCGGCAAAGTTGCTACTAGCTTAAGGTTGATAATAAAGGACCTTATGAATGCCTGCTGTCCGAAAAGTTTTTCCGATGTACTTGCAGTCAATGGAAATTTCTGTGACCAAGAACCTACAATCCACGCTCAAAACGTGACCAACTTTCGGTTGTCACGATGGTCTTCACTATCGACCAGCCAAACATCGCGTCCATGTCATACACAGATTACGAGTCAAATCTTCCTTCAAACGCTGAAAAAACCGGAAAATCTCACATTGACACAAAAGGAAATCGTTTTTCATGCCGGAACAGTAAAAACCGGCTCCACTTCCATCCAACACTTTTGCTGGCAACAGCGAGAAAAACTAGAGAGGCATGGAGTCTTCTACCCTTTAGTTACTCCACCCAAACTAGACTTACCTCGGTACGCAAATGCGGATTTTCTCTTTGAGGATAAGGTTGACCGAGAAAAAGCGAGAGACGTTTTGATGGCAACTGATGCCAGGCAAATAGTCATCTCGGAAGAGGGATTGTGGGGGCAGCCTCAGAGGATGCAAGACCCAATCTTTGACGGCTTTGAGAAACGAGTCGTAGTATATTTAAGGAATGCCGCTGACCTCGTGGCTTCCTGGGCGGCAGAGAATGCCGAACCTTACAATGCGACAATAGGGCACGAAAAAGGTGGAATTAATTTCCCGATGCCGATCAATTTAGGACTGGGCGAGTATCGGTGTCGATACACAACAATCTTCACTCGGTTTTTCAACACAGTTCGCGAGCTGGAGAAGGCGGGCGCACGAGTGATTTTCAGGCCATTCGAGCGAAAACAGCTAATTGGTGAGAATGTCGTTTCCGATTTTCTGGCGCTACTAGGTGTCAATGATCTCAACGTCGAGATCGCCGGCACGGGGGATGCTAATCCAAGCCGGTCAAGAAAATTCTGCGACATTTCCACGCTTCTTTGGCACATTTTTAGTGAGGCGTCGAATATAGAATTGTACGATCTGGATTTCGTTGAACGCATCTATGAAGAATGCACGTCAGGAGATGACAGACGAGTCATAGAAACTCTAGAGGATCATGAGATAAAAGCTATCGTGGAATCGTGCCGGTTCATCGAAGATGATATTTCACTTAAATACTTCAATGGAAAACCATTTTTGGAGAACAGCTATCCGGCCATATTTGGAAGGGATCGCCCCACTTATTCTCACATATTGAAACGTGAGATCGAGATACTTTATCGACTAAATTGTGATCGCTTGACAAGGATGGAAAACGACCACTCTGATGCATCGAGTAAAGTGGCCGAAGCTGAACTTGAAAGGCAATCCTTCGAATTTCAGCAGAAGGCAAATCAGCTTCAAGCGAAAATAGGAGAACTAGATGAGCAGCTTTTGAAAACTCGGGCGCAACGTGACCATGCCAGGAATTATCCATGGAAGTATCTTGGACACGCGTGGCATTCCGCAAAGGAGCGAAAAAAGAGGCGTTGATATCCGCAGATCGCCACCATGTAAATTCCCTCAAATGGCAATCGCAACCTTTTGCCAAAGTGTATTCTGAGTTTCATAACATCAGTGGGCAAAAGCCAAAATTCATCAGATTTGACAGAGTGTCTAGCCCCCTGTGTCTGAGCCACTGATCAGGGGTTTCTCAAAGAATGTGGTGGAGCTCACCCCGTTTCGGGTCCGGGTTTCATGCAACCTTTCGGGTTTCGCTCAGTTGGGCCGCAAATTCGCTCGGCGTCAAGTTTCCGAGCGATGAATGCGGCCTATTTTCGTTGTAATCGGCTCTCCAAGAATTGATCCTGCTACGGGCGTCGTCCATCGATAGGAACCATGAGGCGTTGAGGCATTCATGGCGGAGGCGGCTGTTGAAGGCCTCGATATAGGCGTTGTCCGTTGGTTTTCCGGGCCGGGAGAAGTCCAGCTCGACCTTGTTTAGGTAAGCCCACTTATCTAGTAGTCGCCCGGCGAACTCGGGGCCGTTGTCGACTCGAATGCTTCGGGGCTTGCCTCTGACCCGTGCCAGACGATCCAGTTCGTCGATGACCTGGTAGGCGCGGAAGATTGTCCTCGAAGCCGTCGCGAGAGCTTCTCTTGTAAAGCAGTCCACGATGGTCAGAATGCGGAACGGTTTCCCGTTGAACAGCCGGTCCGACATGAAGTCCATCGCCCAGACGTCGTTCGTGCCATCAGCCTCGGATCGGCCGGATCGGTACCGGCAGGCGCGCCGCCGCTTCGGGCTCCGGGTGCGGATCGACAGACCTTCTTCGCAATAAAGCCGGTACATGCGCTTGTGGTTCACGCGCCACCCTTCGCGCTGCAGCAAGATGTGCAGGCGGCGATACCCGTATCGCACCCGGCTCTCTGCAAGTTCCCTCAAACGCATCCGCAGCTCCACCGCCGGATCGCGCCTGAATTGGTATCTGTGAGAAGCCCGCCCGAAGCCCCCTCTCGGCGAATGCACGCATTCGCCTGTCAGGCAAGGCATGGCCCAGCAAGCCCGGCGTTCCGACACGTCGAAGACAGTCTGATAGTACCGGACAACCTCGCGGCGGCGGACACCCGCAGCGCGCGCGACATCATCTGGACAGAATACTCGGCATGGTTCGCGGTCAAGAACTCGAAGACCTGCGCATGTCACGTCGTTTTGTGCAAACCAGGCCGCGGCCTTTGAGAGAATATCGCGCTCCTGGCGCAACTGCTTTACCTCACGCCGAAGCTGGCACAGGTCGTCACGTTCTTCGCTGGCCAGGCTGCTCGGATCGTCGCCCCTATCGGCAGCCGCCTGCCTAACCCACGGTGGGTCTTGGCAGAGCAGAGCTCACATCCCGCGACCAACCTTCGACACTGCGCCCGGCGCACACCAGCGCAACCATCTGCTCCCTGAATTCCGCAGGTTACGGGTTCCTCGTTCTCGGCATAACAAACACTCTCTTTCATCAGTGAAAAAGTGTCCGCGAAACCGGGGGAACTCCGTTCTATTGGGGGACGGACAGTCTGGGGTTACTAGTGCGCGGAAGACATCGCCAAAGAACTTCTTCCACTCGATGGCCAAACCCTGCCGCACCATTTCGGCACTCAGGTCATGTCCGTCAGGAAGAAAGCGTTGGCGACGGTTCGGCCATAATCATCCTTCTCGGTGATCTCTGCCCGGACATGCCCCTTGCATAGCGCGACCAAAGCCTATTTGGACTTCTGTCCGTAGGGGTGGTTGATCTCGGGCGCATCGACCCCGAACAACCTGATCTGCGTTTTCTTGATAACAATCGTGTCGCCATCGACCACCCGCGCAGGTCCGGTAACGCTTTCAGGCTTCCGTACAACGTGAGCGGTGTCCCGGTCGAACACGCGAGGCTGGACTTTCTGCCGAGTGATTGTTTCCGATGCCTCCTGCACCGACGGTTTTTCGACGTCGCCACGAAAGCGATAGGCGATCACGATCACAGCAAATAGGAACAATAGCCCCAGCAAAACTTCCAAAACAGAGCACCATATCGTTGCCGACGACCTTGGCTCACTGCCACAGTCTAAGGTGAAGAATAGAGAGAGTTTGCGGCCTATATTTGGCGCTAATTCTGATCGAAAAACCGTCTAAACATTCACGCAATGTTCCGCCGATTTTCGCCCCTCGTCTAAACAAATTATCTATCTTCGTCAGTAGCTTACTAAGTTTTGCAAATCCGTGTACACCGGTTCGATTCCGGTACTCGCCTCCAACAACATCCTAATCGCTGACTTGCCCCCGCAGTACGCGCGTGTGACGCTTGGTATTTTCAGACGTTCATGGCCCGCGATTCTGTCGAACTGCGGGCCAGATATGGCGTGTTTTTTCGGAACACCTGCCTACCCCTGCTCGTTCACGGGGCGCGATGTAGTCTGGTATGTGCCTTACCCTCAGGCGCGCCCTTGTGGCACAACCTCGTATCCCGGCTCTTCCGGTTCATCATCCGTCATTTCGGCTGGAAAGCCCGGGGCGGTGATATCCAGGCCGGTTGCCTCTTCCAGCCGTTTGATAATATTTGGTGAAAGCTCGCGTTCGCCATATCGTGCGATACCATCGTTAAAGATGTTGATCATCACCGGGTTGATTTCCAGTGGCACCCCGGCGCGGTCGGCGACCTCCTGAAACAAACCGATATCCTTCTTCACCAGATCCATGGTGAAGGAAATATCGCGCGACCCGTTCAGGATGACCTGGCTTTCGGTTTCGTGTACGAAGGATGTGCCGGACGAGATTTTGATCGCCTCATAGGTCGTGTTCAGATCCATCCCCGCAGCCTTTGCCGTAACCAGTGCTTCGGCGCAGGTGATCAGGTTGGCAGTGGCAAGATAGTTGGTCATCACTTTCAGCACCGAGGCCGAGCCCAACTCGCCGGTGTGCAAAACCCGGCGGCCCATTGTCGTCAGAAACGGCAGAATTCGTTCAAACGTTTCCCGGTCACAGCCCGCAAAGATCGAGATATTGCCCGTCGCGGCACGGTGGCACCCGCCAGAAACCGGGCAATCCACTGCTGCACCGCCGCGTGAAATGACTTCGGCACCGAGGCGTTTGACTTCGGCTTCGTCTGTGGTCGACATCTCCATCCAGATCTTGCCGGGGCCCACTTCGGGCAACATCTCCTTCATAACTGCGTCCGATGCTGCCGGAGTCGGCAGACAGGTGATCACCGCATCGCAATCGCGCATCAGCTGGGCGGGCCCTTCTGCCGCCTTTGCGCCTTTGGCGACAAATTCGGCCACCAGATCTGCGTTCAGGTCATGAACAGTCAGGTCAATGCCATTGCGCAAAAGGGATCCCGAAAGCTTGCCGCCAACGTTACCCAGACCGATAAATCCCACTTTCATATGACGCATCTCCAAGTTCGTCGTTTTCCCGTCATGCGACCACATACCGAACACGCACTTCATGCCGCCGAACGACGCCTACAGGTCGCTTTTTTCACCTTGGCTTATTTGTTGCGCGCGAACCGCTTGACAAGCGGGTCGGCGGTGCCGCATGTCCCGGACGTTGGTGTCGGCAACAGCCGATGAAAAGGGAATGCGTCAACGGTTCATCCGCCAAACGCAGCCGCCCCCGCGACCGTGACCGGAGAGGATGCCCAATGCCACTGGCCTGTGCCGGGAAGGCGGGACATCCGACAGAGCGACCGCTCTGGCATCCGCAAGCCGGGAGACCTGCCAACACCCGAAGTTGAAACCGGGCGGGGTGTTCCGGTGTCGGGTCCATGTGCAGACGTGGTGCCCGCATGAAACCCCGTCCCCCGCGAAGAGGATTTGGGGGGATGAGAGACATGACCGAGACCGCACCGGTAGAATTACTGGTCTGCACGACTTGCCGCCGGGGTCTGCCCGTCGAGGATGACGCTGAGCGTCCCGGCACATTGTTGCACAAGGCCTTGGAACAGGCTGCCCTGCCAGATGGCATCATTCTGAAACCTGTCGAATGCCTTTCGAACTGCGATCAGGGCTGTTCCATCGTTCTTCGGGGCGGGCCGGATCGCTGGACCTTTGTTTACGAGAACCTGAACGAAATCGATCACGTCGATGTCATCATCGATGGTGTGACCAAGTATCTGGCCACAGACGATGGTCTGGTGAAGTGGCGCGACCGTCCTGAACATTTCCGCAAAAACTGCGCCTCGCGCATTCCCCCGATTGGAGGCTGAGATCATGTCGAACCTAGAAAAACTTCCCGTCACCGTGATCACCGGCTTTCTGGGCTCGGGCAAAACCACGCTGGTGCGCCATCTGATGCAGAACCCGCAGGGAAAGCGTCTTGCGATTGTTGTTAACGAGTTTGGCGATGTGGGTGTTGATGGCGACATTCTGAAATCCTGCGCGATACCGGATTGCCCTGCGGAAAACATCATGGAACTGGCAAACGGCTGCATTTGCTGCACCGTGGCTGATGATTTCATCCCGACCATCGAGGCGCTGATGGCGCTGGAACCGCGCCCGGATCACATCCTGATCGAAACATCCGGCCTTGCACTGCCCAAACCGCTGCTGAAAGCGTTTGATTGGCCTGATATCCGTTCGAAAATTACCGTTGATGGCGTGATCGCGCTGGCCGATGCCGAGGCCGTGGCCGCCGGTCGCTTTGCTCCGAACGTTGAAGCGGTGGATGCCCAACGGCTGGCTGATGACTCGATCGATCACGAAACACCCTTGTCCGAGGTGTTCGAAGATCAAATCTCGTGCGCGGATATCATCCTGCTGACCAAGCCCGATCTGGCAGGTCCCGAAGGTGTCGCGAAAGCCAAACAGATCATCGCCGCCGAGGCACCGCGGCCACTTCCCGTTGTCGAGGTCGCCGAGGGTGTCGTCGACGTACGTGTCGTGCTTGGCCTTGAGGCTGCCGCCGAAGATGACATGGACGCGCGCCCGTCACATCACGATGGCCATCACGATCATGAGCATGACGATTTCGAGAGCATCATCGTCGAGTTGCCGGAACAGACCGACCCTGCGGAACTGGTAGCCAGAATCGAACGTCTTGCGACTGAGCTGAATATCCTGCGCGTCAAAGGCTATGCCGCCGTCGCTGGCAAACCGATGCGCCTGCTGGTTCAGGCTGTCGGCGCGCGAGTTCGTCACCAATACGACCGCCCATGGGAGCCCGGTGAAGAGCGCCGCTCGCGCCTGGTCGTGATTGCCGAGCATGACGACATCAAAGAAGCCGAAATCCGTGATATCCTCGTGGGTGTGACCGAGGTTGCCGAGTAAGTCATGCACGTCGTCTTTCGCGAAAGCCACGGGCTCGAGGAAACCGAGACCCCAACCGATCTGGGCCAAAGCCCGGGTGATCTGGTTGTGCTGTCCTTTTCCGACAGTGACCTGGGCGCTTTCGCGGCGGGCTGGCATCGCGGCGGCGGGCCTGAGGGGCGGATGCCCACGATGCGGCTGGCCAATCTTGCGGCGCTGAAGCACCCTCTGTCCGTCGATACCTATGTCGAACAGACACTTGAGGGCGCAAAGGGCATCCTGATCCGTCTGATAGGTGGCGTGCCCTATTGGTCTTACGGGTTGCAACAGGTTCTGGCACTGGCGCAGGCCAAAGGCATCGCACTGGCCGTATTACCGGCGGATGGGCGTGAAGACGCTCGGTTGGATGAGTATTCGACCCTGCCCCTCTCGACCCTGAGGCGGCTGGCACATCTGTGTGACATCGGCGGCGAAGTCGCCGCGCAGGCCGCATTGGCCCAGATGGCGTTGGCAGCAGGACTTTATGCCGGGCCGGTGATGGGCGCGAAAACCCTGCCAGAATACGGTGCGTGGTGTCCAGATCAGGGCGTCATCCTGGTGGATTCCGCGTTCGAGAGCGATGCGAAACGCATCCTTGTCACCTTTTATCGCGCTTATCTGACATCCGCAGACACCGCCCCGGTCGCGGCCCTGATCCGCAGCCTGCGCGCCCGCGGGCTTCTGGCGGTGGGTCTGTTTGCCCCGTCGCTCAAGGCCCCGGCCGCTGCCGACTGGCTCAGGGAGCAGGTCGTTGCCTTGAGACCGTCGGCGATCATCAACGCCACTTCATTCTCGGGCAAGGGCGCGTCCGGCACGTCGCCTCTGGACGCAGCAGATGTACCGGTGTTTCAGGTCGCTCTCGCCACCTCGCGACGCAAGGCCTGGGCCGAGGCCGAACGCGGCCTGTCACCCGCCGACCTCGCCATGCATGTGGTATTGCCCGAAGTGGACGGGCGAATATCGGCAGGCGTTGCCTCTTTCAAAGAGCCGGGCAAGCGCGATCCGCATTTGGAATACTCGCGTTTTGCGCATCGGGCCGAGCCGGACCGGATCGAGGCGATCATCGACCGGGTATCGGGTTGGCTTGCCCTGAATGACAAACCCAAGGCAGATCAGGTTCCTGCGTTGGTACTGTCCACATATCCCGGCAAAGACTGGCAAATGGCCCATGCGGTTGGTCTCGACGCGCTGGCCTCGGCTGAGGCGATGCTGTCTGATCTTTGCGGTGAAGGCTACGACATCGCGGCTGGCGATCCGGTTGCCGACGCACTTTTGGACGCCCGGATATCGTGGCCGCTTGAGGATTATCTGAGTGCGCTCGCTGAATTGCCCCAGACCCTGCGCACCGATCTGCACGCCGTATGGGGCAATCCCGAGCAAGACCCAACTTTCGCTCATGACGCGTTTCACTTCACGGCTTTGCGACGCGGCAAGGCGCTGGTCGCACTGCAACCAGAGCGCGGAACACCCGAGCTGCGTGATGGCGACTATCACGACCTTTCGCGTACCCCGCGCCATAGCTATGTCGCCTTCTATTTGTGGCTGCGCAAAGGTCTTGGCGCGGATGCGCTGATCCATATCGGTGCGCATGGCACACTGGAATGGCTACCCGGCAAATCGGTCGCCCTATCAGCAGACTGCTGGCCCGAGACGTTGATCCGTGACCTGCCGGTGATCTATCCGTTCATCGTCAACGACCCGGGCGAGGCCGCGCAAGCCAAGCGCCGGATCGGCGCCGTGACCCTGGGCCACATCCCGCCCCCCATGAAAGAAAGCGGAACGCCTGACCGGATGGTGCGGCTGGAAGCCCTGCTGGACGAGTTCTCAAACGCAGACGGCCTTGACCCCAGACGCCGTGACCGGTTGCAGGAAGATATCCGGGATGAGGCGCAAGCCATTGGGCTGGAGCACGATCTGGGCCTGAACCAGGCCACCAGCACCGCGGAAGCAATCACGCGCATCGACCGCTTTGTCTGCGACATCAAAGAAAGCCAGTTTGGCGACGGGCTGCACGTCTATGGGCGTGTTCCGGATGTGACCGGCAGTTTCGACCCAGCCCCATCCGCCCATGCCGAACGCAAGGCCCTGATCAATGCGTTGGCTGGCAAGCGGATCGAGGCTGGCCCGTCCGGCTCGCCCTATCGGGGCCGCTCTGACGTGCTGCCGACCGGGCGAAACCTGTTCACCACCGACCCGCGGTCTGTGCCCACCCGCGCAGCCTACACGCAAGGCGTGAAACTGGCCGAGGAACTGGTACGGCGGCACTTGCAGGAGGAAGGCGATTACCCGAAAGGGCTGATTGTCGATCTGTGGGGATCGGCCACCATGCGCACGGCGGGCGAAGAATTCGCCATGGCCCTGCACCTGCTGGGTGTAAAGCCGGTTTGGGATAAGGGATCCGAGCGGGTTTCGGGTATCGAAGTGCTGCCCATCACCGACCTGAGCCGCCCGCGCCTGGACGTCACCCTGCGGGTTTCGGGCTTGTTTCGCGATGTGTTCCCCACGTTGTCTGCCCTTTATGGTCAGGCGGTTCGGGCATTGTCAGAGCGTGACGAAGCGACCGACTGGAACCCCTATGCCGGTCACGCCCCGGCTGCGCGGGTGTTTGGCCCGGCACCCGGCAGTTACGGCCTGAACATGACCCATCTGTCCGAGACCTATACGGACGAGGCGCGCGCCCAAGCCGGGGAGGCATGGCTTGAGGCCAGTTCGTACGCGTTGGAAGGTGAACACATCGCGCAGGACAAAGCGGGGATCACGGATCGTGTCGCCAAGGCCGACAGTTTTGTTCACCTCCAGGATCTGACGGAAACTGATCTGCTGCTGGCCAACGATTATGCCACGCATGAGGCCGGTTTTGCCGCCGCCAAAAACATCACTGGTGGCACCGCTCAGCTTTACCATCTGGACAACACCAACCCCGATAATCCGAGCGCCCGGACTCTGCCGGAAGAAATCAGCCGCGTCGTTCATGCCCGCGCTGCCAACCCCGGCTGGATTGCCGGGATGCAGCGCCATGGGTTTCGCGGCGCCGCCGAGATCGCGGCGACGCTGGATCACATGGCCTCATTCGCACATCTGTCGGGCACTGTCGCTCCGCATCTGTTTGATCTCTACCACGAAGCCACATTGGGCAATGAGGCCGTTGATGCCTTTCTGCAAGAGGCCAACCCGAAGGCCCATCAGGCCATGCAAGACAGGTTCCGTGCACTGCTGGAAGCGGGGCTTTGGAACACACGCCGGAATTCGATCCGGGCCGATTTGGAGGGTTTGGGATGAGTGCACATATCGTTCAAGGATGGTGTCCCGGCGCGCATCGTCCGATGATGTCAGGCGACGGGCTGGTCGTGCGGGTCCGTCCGCGTCTGGCGCGACTGAATGCCAGGCAGGCTATTGGTTTGTGCGAACTGGCTGAACGGTTCGGCAATGGCACCATCGACCTGACCAATCGTGCCAACCTGCAACTGCGCGGCGTGGATGAGCGCGACCACCAGCCGTTGCTTGTGGAACTTGCGGCGCTGAACTTGCTTGATGCGGAACCCGGCATCGAAGTACGCCGCAATATTCTGGTTACACCGCTCTATCAGGCGGGCGATTTGACCGCGCGGCTGACACAGGAGTTGATTGATCGACTGGCCGAATTGCCTGCTCTGCCCGCTAAGTTTGGTTTTGCCATAGATACAGGCCCGAAGCGCCTGTTAGCCTCAGATTCCGCAGATATTCGTCTGGAACTGGGTGCCGACGGTCTGATCCTGCGCGCCGACGGCTGCAAAACCGGGCGATGTGTGACCGAGGATGACGCCATTGACCACGTGATCGCACTGGCCCAATGGTTTGCCCAGACTTATACGGCCGAGACACGTCGCATGGCGCGGGTCACTCACGCGTTGCCACAGGAATGGCAGGGATTTGCCCCCGGTCCTGTCGGTGAAAAACTGCAACCCGGCCCCTGTGAACTGGGTGCTCTCTATGGCGCGGCGTTCGGCTCGCTGCCTGCGCGCAAGCTTTGTGAACTGATTGAAGCCAGCGACGCTTCAGCCCTGCGTGTCACCCCGTGGCGACTGATCCTGCTGGAAGGCGGGGCGGCGATACCCGCCCTGGATTTTGTCACGGACGGAGCCGATCCGATGATGACAACCGACGCCTGCCCCGGGGCGCCGTTCTGCCCGCAAGCGCAAGTGGAAACCCGCGACATCGCCCGTGCATTGGCTCGGCGAATTCCCGGTCGCCTGCATGTCTCGGGCTGCGCCAAAGGATGCGCCCATATGGGCCCGGCCGACATCACAGTGGTCGGAAACAACGGGCGATTTGATCTTGTCAAACAGGGCCACGCAGGGGATGAGCCCTGCCAATGCGGGCTCGCCCCCGAAACACTCATGACCATGGACTTCACCTGATGCCCTACACTTACGAAACTGATGGCGCGGCGATCTACAAGGAAAGCTTTGCCACCATCCGGTCCGAGGCTGATCTGACCCGCTTTGATGCCGATGAAGAGCAGGTCGCCGTTCGGATGATCCACGCCGCCGGCATGGTCGGGCTGGAGGAGTTTGTACATTTCTCACCCGGATTTGTGCAGACCGCACGCACGGCGCTGGAAAACGGCGCGGCGATCCTGTGTGACGCGCGCATGGTCAGCGAGGGTGTGACCCGCTTCCGTCTGCCTGCAGACAACCAGGTGATCTGCACCCTACATGACGAACGTGTGCGCCCTCTGGCCGCCGACATGAGCAACACCCGTTCGGCCGCTGCGCTGGAACTCTGGCGACCGCATCTGGAAGGTGCTCTGGTCGCCATCGGAAACGCGCCCACCGCGCTGTTTCACTTGCTGAACATGCTGGAAGACCCCGATTGCCCGCGCCCTGCTGCGATCATCGGCTGCCCGGTCGGATTTGTCGGAGCGATGGAGTCCAAAGACGCGTTGTGGCAGGCGCAACCCGTTCCGTCCTGCATTGTCAAAGGCCGTCTGGGTGGCAGCGCCATCACCGTTGCAGCCATCAACGCCATCGCAAGCCGGGCGGAATGAAAATGGGTACCATATACGGTGTGGGCCTTGGCCCCGGTGACCCGGATCTGATGAGTGTCCGGGCCGATCGCCTTCTGCGCAACGCCAAGCACGTGGCATTCTTTCGCAAACCGGGTCGAAGCGGTCAGGCCCGCAAAATCGTCAACGGGATGATCCCCGAAGGCGCGATTGAATTCCCGATGGAATACCCTGTGACCACCGAGATTCCGGTCACCGATCCGCGTTATAATGAATTGCTGGCCGCGTTTTATGAAGAGTGCACAGCACACCTGAAGACGCTGTCGGCACAGGGTGAGGATGTGGTGGTCCTGTGCGAGGGTGATCCGTTTTTTTACGGCTCGTTCATGCATCTTTACAATCGGTTGCGTGACGAAGCTCCGGTTGAAGTTGTGCCAGCCATCACGGGTATGTCCGGTGCGTGGACGGCCACGGGCGATCCGATCACCTGGGGGGACGATGTGCTGACCGTGCTGGTCGGCACCCTGCCCGAGAAAGTTCTGGCTGAACGCATGGCGCAGACAGATGCCTTGGTCGTGATGAAAATCGGGCGGAACATCGACAAGGTGAAACGCGCGCTGAAAACCTCTGGTCTGTATGACCGCGCATGGATTGTCGAATACGCGCAAATGCCGAATCAGACGGTGACAAAATTGTCTGAGGCCTGCGAGAAGATCACCCCGTATTTCTCGATCATCGTTGTTCATGGTCAGGGGCGCCGACCATGAGCGGATGGGTCAAGATCGCAGGCCTTGGTCCGGGGGACGAGGCGCTGGTCACCCCCGAGGTTACAGCGGCTTTGGCCGACGCCACCGATGTGGTGGGCTACATCCCTTATGTAGCCCGCGTGGCCGACCGACCCGGCCTGACCCTGCACGCCAGTGATAACCGGGTTGAAATCGACCGCTCGCAACACGCGCTGCAAATGGCCGTCGAAGGCAGGCGGGTGGTTGTTGTGTCCTCGGGCGATCCCGGTGTGTTTGCAATGGCTGCCGCTGTGTTCGAAGCGTTGGAGAATGGCCCAACAGAATGGCGTGACATTCAGATAGATGTGCTGCCGGGGATCACCGCGATGCTGGCCGCATCTGCCCGCGCGGGCGCTCCGATGGGGCATGATTTCTGCGCCATCAACCTTAGCGACAACCTAAAGCCTTGGGCACTGATCGAAAAACGCCTGCGCTTGGCTGCGCAGGCCGATTTTTCGATGGCATTCTACAACCCCCGCTCGAAGTCTCGCCCGGAAGGCTTTGTAAAGACACTGGAAATCCTACGCGAAGAATGCGAGCCCGAGCGGGTGATCCTGTTTGCGCGCGCCGTGTCACGAGCGGATGAGGTGATCCGGGTTTCTACTCTGGCCGAGGCCACGCCCGAGATGGCGGATATGCAGACCGTGGTTATTGTCGGTTCGTCGCGCACCCGAGTCATCGAACGCAAAGGCACGCCGATCGTCTATACGCCACGCTTCACCCCGGTCGAGGATCAGGGATGAGACACCCAGTCCAGAACCTGTGTGACAGCCGAAAGCTCGGTCCGCTTAGGCAGAACAGGGCGCTCGATCATAAGCACTGGCAGGCCCAGCGCCCGCGCTGCGTCCAGCTTGGCGCGCGCACCCAAGCCGCCCGCGTTCTTGGACACCACAAGCTGCGTCCTGTGTTGCTGCATCAATGCGCAGTCATCGGCTTCTGCAAAAGGACCCCGGGCCACGACAACCTGCGCCAAAGGAAAAGGCACGCTGTCAGGCTCGTCCACCAGACGCAGCAGGTAGTGATGCTGGGGCTGGGCTGCAAAGTCTTCAAGATGCATACGCCCGACAGCCAGGAACACACGCTGCGGATCACCTGCAAGCGCATCGACGGCGGCAGTGATATCGGGCACGCGGTGCCAGACATCGCCGGGTTGCGGCTTCCACGCCGCGCGGGTCAAGGCGGCCAGTGGAACCTGAGTTGTGTGACACGCCTCAATCGCGTTCCGGCTCATCTGCGCCGCAAATGGATGGGTCGCATCCACGACATGGGTGATCGCGTTTTCACGGATGTAGTGGGCCAGACCTTCCGGGCCGCCAAACCCGCCAACTCGCACCGGCAACGGCTGCGGACGCGGGGTTTCCACCCGTCCCGCATAAGAATACACAGCCGTAATCCCTTGTTCCGCAACAGCTTTGGCCAAAGCGTTAGCCTCGGTCGTGCCGCCAAGAATCAGGAGGTTGGGCATGTCTGAATCTCCGTGGCTGACCGTTTTGGGATTGGGCGAAGATGGGTTTGATGGCCTGTCGCCTGCAAGCCGTCAAGTGCTGGACCGGGCCGAAGTGATCATGGGGCCGCCTCGTCACCTGTCGCTGCTGCCGGAAAACGAGGCTGAGCGCGTCGAATGGCCGGTGCCGTTCTCGGACGGATTGCCGATCCTGAAAGGCCTGCGCGGACGGCAGACGGTGGTTCTGGCGTCAGGTGATCCGTTCTGGTTTGGCGCGGGGTCCGTCATCGCGCGTAACTTCGATGCCAACGAGTGGACCGCCCTGCCCGGCCAGTCCACATTTTCGCTGGCCGCTGCGCGGCTGGGCTGGCCTTTGGAAAGCACGCTGACCTTTGGCCTGCACGCTGCGCCTTTGACCCGATTGCGACCGCATCTGGCCCCGGGACTTCATGCCATTGCGCTATTGCGTGACGGCAAGGCAGTTGCTGAACTGGCGACATATCTTAGCGAAACCGGATTTGCCGACAGCGCGTTGCATGTGATGCAGGCCCTCGGCGGCCCGCGTGAAAGCGTCCAGACAGTGAGCCTGACCGAAGCTTTGCTGGGAACCTTCGATCATCCCGTCTGCGTCGGGTTGGAAGTGACCGGCACTGGGCGGGGACTGTCCAAGGCCTCGGGCAAGCCAGATGATCTTTTTGAAACCGACGGTCAGATCACCAAACGCCCGATCCGGGCACTGACCCTGTCCGCATTGGCCCCGCAGCGGGGCGAGCATCTGTGGGATATCGGCGGTGGCACTGGTTCGATCAGCATCGAATGGCTGATGTGTGACCCGACCCTGACCGCCACCAGTATCGAACCCCGCGCAGACAGGGCCGAACGCATTCGTCGCAATGCCGACGCGCTGGGGCAGGATCGGTTACAGGTTGTCCACGGTACCGCACCCGAAGCGCTGGCCGGTTTGCCCCTGCCGGACGTGGTTTTCATCGGCGGTGGGCTCAGCCCCAGTCTGCTGGCGTGGCTTCGCGACGCCCTGCCCGCTGGCACCCGGTTGGTCGCCAATGCGGTAACGTTGGAAAGCGAAGCACTGTTGGCGCGATGGCACCAAGACCTGGGCGGAGACCTGTTGCGGATCGAACTGGCACATTCTGCACCGCTCGGACCGCGGCGCGGCTGGAAATCTGCCTATCCGGTCGTGCAGTGGAGCGTGACCTTATGATCGTGGCAGGCTTGGGCTTTTCATCAGACGCGACGGCAGACAGTTTGCGCGCCGCCTATGACGCGGCAGCGGCCAGCCATGATGTCCAAGCTCTGGCGACCGTTGCCGACAAAAGCGGCCACTCTGCGCTGGCGGCCTTTGCGGAAAGCCTTGCCCTTCCGCTGCATTTCGTGGCGGCTGCCGATTTGGCCGGACAACGCACCCTGTCATGCTCGAACCGCAGCCGTGCCGCTTATGGCACCGGCAGCGTAGCCGAAGCATCGGCCCTTGCCGCCGCCGGGTCCGGCGCGCGGCTGCTTTCACCCAGACACATTTCGGACGACCGGCTGGCCACCTGCGCCATCGCCATCGGAGGACAAACATGACCGTTCATTTCATCGGCGCCGGACCGGGCGCTGCAGACCTGTTGACATTGCGTGGGCGCGACATCATCGCCTCGTGCCCCGTGTGCCTATATGCCGGATCACTGGTGCCCGAGGAAATTCTGAGCCACTGCCCCAAAGACGCAAAAATCATCAACACTGCGCCCATGGATCTGGACCAGATCATGGCCGAGATCGAAGTCGCGCATAAAGCGGGTCAGGATGTGGCGCGGCTGCATTCGGGCGATTTGTCAGTCTGGTCAGCGATGGGCGAACAGATCCGCCGCCTTAAAGAAATGGGCATTCCGGTCAGTGTGACCCCTGGCGTACCATCCTTTGCCGCCGCGGCAGCGGCCCTGGGCACCGAACTAACCCTGCCGGGACTGGCGCAATCAGTGGTTCTGACCCGGACGCCGGGGCGCGCGTCATCCATGCCCGAAGGTGAAACGCTGGTGAATTTTGCCCGTACCGGCGCGACTTTGGCTATTCATCTGTCAATCGGCAATCTGGACAAGGTTATCGCAGACCTGATCCCGGCTTATGGCGCCGATTGTCCGGTGGCCGTTGTGTATCGCGCAAGCTGGCCGGATGAAAAGATCATCCGCGCAACGCTGGAAACTCTGAAAGGGTTGCTGGACGAAAGCATCTCGCGCACGGCTTTGATCATGGTCGGCCCCGCGCTGGCCGGTGAGGGTTTTGACGAAAGCTGTCTTTATTCCAGAGATTACGACCGCCGCTATCGCCCGCAAAGTGCCGATAGCCCTTGGTCAAGCTGGAGCCATGGTGATGACTAACCCTCCGGGTATTTTGATTTCAGCTCCCTCTTCGGGTACCGGCAAGACGACGGTCATGCTGGGCCTTTTGCGCGCGCTAGCTGAAGATGGCCTGACCGTGCAACCCTTTAAAAGCGGGCCGGATTATATCGATCCCGCCTTTCACCGGGCGGCTGCCGGGCGGGCTTCGTTCAATCTGGACAGCTGGGCAATGACGGATCCCCTGTTCAGCGCTATTTCCGCTCAGGCTGAAGGCGCTGACATTGTGGTGGCCGAGGGCTCGATGGGTTTGTTCGACGGTGTCGCAAAGCCCGGCGAAGTTGGACACGGTTCAAGCGCCGAGACCGCCCTGCGCATGGGCTGGCCCGTTGTACTTGTGTTGGATGTGGGCGGGCAGGCACAATCAGCGGCGGCAACGGCGCTGGGGTTCAGGATGTACAATCCTGACCTGCCCTTTGCCGGAGTGATCCTGAACCGATGCGCCAGCCCCCGCCATGAACGCCTGACCCGTCTGGGGATGGAGCGGGCGGGTCTGCCTGTTCTCGGCGTGCTGCCCCGCCGTGGTGATTTGACCCTGCCCGAGCGTCATCTGGGACTTATTCAGGCGGTCGAACACCCCGATCTGGAAAGCGCCATTGTAGGCTATGCTGCGTTCTTGCGAGAACATGTGGACCTTGACGCAATCAAGCGGGCGGCTTCCTCAGGCCCCGGCGGGCCATCGTCAGCCGCGCTGCCGCGCCCCCCCGCCCAGCGAATCGCGCTGGCCCGTGATGCCGCCTTTTCCTTTACCTACCCCCACCTTTTGCAGGGGTGGCACGATGCGGGTGCCGAGATCTTGCCTTTTTCCCCCTTGGCGAACGAACCTCCGGCGGCGGATGCCGATCTGGTCTGGCTGCCCGGCGGGTACCCCGAATTGCACGCCGGAACATTGGCAGCGGCCAACACCTTCGTGAGTGGTTTGCGTAAACATGCGGAAACAAAACCGGTGCACGGAGAATGCGGCGGCTACATGGCACTTGGTCAGGCGCTGATCGACAAGGACGGCGTGCAACATGAAATGGCCGGCTTGCTGGGGCTCGTCACATCCTACCAGAAGCGCAAGTTCAATCTTGGCTACAGAAGGGCCGAGTTGTTGGCCCCCATGCCCGGCTTTGCCAAAGGCGCAGCCTTGCGCGGGCACGAGTTCCACTATTCCTCGATCGTGGATCAACCGGACGCCCCATTGGCAAGCGTGTTTGACGCTGAAGGGGAAGAAGGTCCGCAAACCGGATCACTGCGTGGCAATGTCACTGGCACGTTCTTTCACCTGATTGCGGAGGCGTCGGCATGAGCGGCTTTGTTTCTTTCATCGGCTCTGGCCCCGGCGATCCGGAACTGCTGACACTCAAGGCGGTGGACCGGATGCAAAAGGCCGATGCGATCCTGTTCGACGATCTCAGCAGCGGCCCGATCCTGAGCCATGCGCGCGACGATGCGGATCTTGTTGGCGTCGGAAAGCGGGCCGGTCGTCCGTCCCCCAAGCAGGACCATGTCAGCCGGTTGCTGGTGGATTACGCGCAGTCTGGTCAGCATGTGGTGCGCCTGAAATCCGGCGACGGCGGTATGTTCGGACGGCTCGAGGAAGAGCTTGTCGCCCTGCGCGCAGCCGGAATCGCCTATGAGATCATTCCTGGCGTCCCCTCGGCAGTGGCAGCGGCAGCGGCCGCAGGCATTCCATTGACACGCAGGCTCACGGCCCGGCGGGTCCAGTTCGTGACCGGCCATGACGTCAGTGGTGAATTGCCCGACGACCTGAACCTGAAAGCGCTGGCTGATCCGCAGGCCACGACCGTCGTTTTTATGGGCAAGCGCACCTTTCCCCTGCTGGTCGAAGCCCTGCACACGCAAGGATTGCCGTTGGATACTTCGGCGCTTATGGCCGAATCCGTCTCGACCCCCGACCAAAAGCTGCAACGCGCCACGATTGGCGCGCTGGCAGAGCAGCTGAAAACCGAGATTGGCAAAGCACCGGCGCTGATCCTTTATGGTCCGCTGGCGGAGTTCGACGATGATTGATCTGAGCTTGATCGGCATCGGCACCGGCAATCCGGATCATGTAACGTTTCAAGGCGCGCAGGCGATCCGGGCGGCGGATTTGATCCTGATTCCGCGCAAAGGGGAAAACAAGGCTGATCTGGCCGGGCTGCGTGAAGCGATCATCGAGAGTGTCGCCGAAACGCCGCCACAGATCGCCTATTTCGATATTCCCCAGCGCCGGGCCGACGATGGCTACCTGCGCGGTGTCGATGAATGGCACGACGCCATCGCCCTGCGCTGGCAAGCGGCCATTGCCGCGCATCCAGAGGCGCAGCATGTCGCGCTGCTGATTTGGGGGGATCCGTCCCTCTATGACAGCTCACTGCGCATCGCTGCCCGGTTGAATCCGCAACCCAATACCAAGGTTATCCCCGGCATCACCGCCTTGCAGGCGCTGACCGCCGCCCATGCGATTCCGATCAATGATCTGGGCGCGCCCTACGTTGTTACAACCGGTCGTCGTATCCGGGACGAAGGCTGGCCTGATGCGGCCTCGAACGTCGCTGTGATGCTGGACGGCGAATGCTCGTTCCAAACCCTTGATTTGGCAGATTATGACATCTGGTGGGGCGCCTATGTGGGTATGAAAGAAGAGGTTCTGATCAGTGGCCCGCTGGATGAGGTTGCCCAGAATATCCTTGAGACCCGGGCGAAAGCCCGCGCCGAACATGGCTGGATCATGGATATCTACCTGTTGAAGATGCGGCGGAAGTAACGCACGGGCACATGAACACGGGTTTGTGATGTCGCGGGTCGGTCAGGTCTGGCACACAGGGTGCACCTCAATACAGGAGACGTGACAATGAAAGCCCTCATTCCCTTGCTCTGCCTGATCGCTTTACCCGTTTGGGCACAGGACGCCCCAACCGGTTGGACCGTGTTTCCCGCGGATAAGACCTACTCGGAACTGGTCGATGCAACCAAGGCTGCGATCAAGGACAACGGATTGATAGTGGTGACGCAGGCTGGACCCACCAAGGCAGCTGCGGCACGAGGGATCACCATTCCGGGTAACATGGTGATTGGCGCGTTCAACAACGATTACGCCGTAAGGGTGCTGGAAACCTCTACCAATGCGATGATCGAAGCACCGATCCGTTTCTATGTCACCGAGAACGAGGACGGAACCGCAACCCTGTCTTACAAGACCCCCAGTTTCGTGTTTGACCCTTACATGGCGGAAGGCGGGCAAGCCTTGCAGGACATTGCCGCGGAACTGGATAAAACCTTTCAATCCGTCGCTGAAGACGCAGTCAAATAGTCACACTGACGTGATCCGCCTTGCGTCTGGTGGCGTCCTCCGCAATCTGCTTTGAAACGGTTATCTCGGAGCATGACTGATGCAGGACCCCACGCCGCGCGCCGCCGATCTTCTGGCCCAACGCCTGTACGAAGCGGGGTGCCGCCACGCCTTTGGAATGCCGGGTGGTGAGGTGCTGACACTGGTGGATGCGCTTGAAAAGGCGGGCATTGCCTTTCATCTGACAAAGCACGAAAACTCGGCCGGATTCATGGCCGAGGCCGTGCATCACCGCGACGGCGCGCCTGCGATTCTGGTCGCCACTTTGGGTCCGGGCGCGATGAACGGCATCAATGTGGTGGCCAATGCGTTGCAGGACCGTGTTCCGATGATCGTTCTGACCGGTTGCGTCGATGCGGACGAAGCACTGACCTATACCCATCAGGTTATGGACCACAGCCAGGTTTACCGTTCCATCACCAAGGGCACGTTTACACTGACGGCCAATGGCGCGGATATCATCGCAGACAAGGCGGTGTCACTGGCCACGCAACCGCGACCGGGCCCGGTCCATATTGATGTTCCGATCTCGGTCGCCGATACGCCGGTGACGGGTGTGAAACGCCGCCGTCTGGCCAAGGTCGCGCCTGTCAGCCCCAATGGCGAATGCCTGGAAAAAGCCAGGCGCTGGGTGGCTGAGGCCGAGCGCCCCATCGCCATTATCGGTCTCGATGTCCTCTATGACGACTCGCGCAGTGTGGTGCAGGCGTTTTTGGAACATTTCGGAATTCCATTTGTGACCACCTACAAGGCCAAGGGTGTTGTTCCCGAAGATCACCCTTTGTGTTTGGGCGGCGCGGGCCTGTCGCCTTTGGCAGACAAGCACCTTGTCCCATTGGTCGAACACGCCGATCTGGTGCTGTGTCTGGGGTATGACCCGATCGAAATGCGCCCCGGCTGGCGCGAAATCTGGGACCCCGAAGAAAAGCGCGTCATCGACATATCCGCGGTGATCAATGACCACTACATGCATCAGGCGGGTCTTAATCTGGTGGCCGACACGGGCGAGACGCTTGAGGCCATTGCCAAGGGAAACCCTGCCCACGCAACGTGGCCGGGTGGTGAGCCCGCGCAGGTCAAAACCGCACTGGCACAGGCCTTTCCCACCGATGAGGACTGGGGACCCGCAGCGGTCATCGCCGAAACGCGGGCTACCATGCCCCCCGAAACACTCGCAACCGCCGACAGCGGCGCGCATCGCATTCTGCTGAGCCAGATGTGGGACTGCAGCGAGGAACGTGGGCTGATCCAATCCTCGGCGCTCTGCACCATGGGCTGTGCTGTCCCAATGGCCATTGGTCTGAAACTGGCCGAGCCCGACCGCCCGGTGATCAGCTTTTCGGGTGATGCCGGGTTTCTGATGGTCGCCGGGGAATTGTCGACGGCGGCTGAAATGGGCGGCAATCCGATCTTTCTTGTCTTCGTAGATGCAAGCCTTGCCCTTATCGAGTTGAAACAGCGGCAGCGGCAGATGGGTAAGAATGGCGTGGATTTCGGCCACCATGACTTCGCGGCCATGGGCCGTGCATTTGGTGGGAACGGCCACACTGTCCGCAACCGGGCAGAGTTGCGTGCAGCACTTGAAGCTGCTGTAAAGGCCGAGACATTTACCGTCATCGCCGCTGAAATCGACCGTGGAGGATACGATGGCCGCATCTGAGGGCCCGCTGAAGGGCGTCAAGGTTCTGGACCTCAGCCGTATTCTGGCCGGGCCGACCTGCACGCAGTTGCTGGGTGATCTGGGCGCAAGCGTCATCAAGATCGAAAACCCTGCCACCGGGGGCGACGACACGCGGCAATGGGGTCCGCCCTATGTCACCGATGCCGACGGCAACCGCTCGGACCTGAGCGCCTATTTCATGTCAGCGAACCGAAACAAGAAATCCGTGGCGCTGGATATCGCGACTGAGAAAGGTCAGGCGGAAATCCGACGGCTGGCCTCACACGCGGATATTCTGATCGAGAATTTCAAACCCGGCGGTCTGGCGAAATACGGGCTGGACTATGCCACCCTGTCGCAGGAATTCCCCAGCCTCGTTTACTGCTCGATTTCGGGTTACGGCCAAACCGGGCCGAACGCCAGCAAACCCGGCTATGACCTGATGGCGCAAGGTTATGGTGGGATCATGTCCCTGACCGGCGACCCGGAAGGCGCGCCGATGAAAGTGGGGGTCGGCATCGCTGATGTGATGTGCGGAATGTATGCAAGCGTTGGCATTCTGGCCGCGCTGCGCCACCGCGACCTGACCGGTGAAGGCCAGCAGGTCGATCTGGCACTTGTTGATTCTCAGATCGCATGGCTGATCAACGAGGGCGTCAATTACCTGACTTCAGGCGACGTTCCGCAACGCCGTGGAAACGGGCACCCTAACATTGTGCCTTATGACGTCTACGAGACATCCGATGGGCATGTCATTCTGGCGGTTGGAAATGATGGCCAGTTCAGAAAACTGTGCGGTTTCCTGGGACAACCCGAACTTGCCGACGACCCCAGATTCGGGACCAACCCGGCGCGACTGGAACACCGTGATGCGCTGAACGCCATTCTTCGGCCCGCTGTTAAACGGCTGGATACGCGATCCGTGATTTCCGGCCTGGAAGCCGTGAAAGTGCCCGTAGGTCCGGTCCAGACGCTGGATCAGGTTTTTGATACGGAACAGGTAGCAGCACGAAAAATGCAGATTTCGATGCAGGCCCAGCCCGGAGTGGTGAACCTGATCGGGAATCCCCTGAACCTGTCACGTACGCCTGTAACATATCGCAGCGCGCCACCTACCTGCGGGGCGGACACTGACTGGGTATTAAACGCTGAAAACCCGTTCGACGATTGAAACACTTGCACAACTAGGCGGCAAGTTGCTGAAACATGCCTTTGAATCGGCGGATTTTTTCGACTTTTTCACACACGACATTTCACCAATTCGAGAGCGGGGTCGATACTGATACGCCGCTCTCGCACACTCTGTTACATCAAACAGTGTCAAATACCGCAATACAGATTGGACCCAAGTATGAAACAAGACGTTTTTGGACAGATGAACACCTTGGCGCAGCCGGAAGCTGTCGAAGCCTGGAATGGTGTTCTGCTTGGGTTCATGGCACATGCCGCGGTTACGCCCCAACATCTGGGCAAAGTGTTGGAGCTTGAGCCCGATTTTGCTTTGGGCCATGCCGTCAAAGGCCTATTCATGGCCCTTCTCGGTCGACGAGAGATGATGGCGGTTGCAGTCGAGGCTTTGGCGGCTGCCAATGCTGCGATGAAACGGCAGCCCGTCTCGACGCGCGAGCGGCTGTTTGTCGATGCATTGGGGCTGTATCTGGCGGGCCAACTGACACAGGCGGTGCAAAAGTTCGAAGCGGTCCTGCGCGACCATCCGCGGGATACGTTGGCGATGAAACTCAGCCATGCGACCCGTTTCGTTCTGGGAGATCCGGATGGAATGCGCCGCTCGATCGAACGGGTGATACCTGCTTATGAACCCGATCACCCCGGTCGGGGCTATCTGCTGGGCTGCCATTCCTTCGCGCTGGAAGAAACCGGAGCCTACGAAAAGGCCGAAATCGCGGGACGTCAGGCGCTTTGGATGGTGTCCGACGATGCCTGGGGTCTGCACGCGGTGGCCCATGTCCATGAGATGACCGGCAACGCGCAGCTGGGCCTTGACTGGCTGGCCGGGCGCGAGGCGGCCTGGGCCCATTGCAACAACTTCCGCTATCACGTCTGGTGGCACAAGGCCCTGATGCATCTGGATCTGGGTCAGGTCGATCAGGTGATGGACCTGTATGACAACCACGTCCGCAAGGACAAAACCGACGATTACCGCGACATCTCGAACGGAACTTCGCTTCTGATGCGGCTTGAATTAGAAGGCGTAAATGTCGGAAATCGCTGGGAAGAACTGGCTGACCTGAGTGCCGCGCGCACCGAAGACGGCTGCCTGATCTTCGCCGATCTGCATTACCTTTTGGCACTGACAGGCGACAATCGCGTCGACGCCACAGCCAAAATGCTGAACCGCATGAGCAAGGATGCAGCGCGTGCCAATGACGACACCACCCGCCGTATGGCTGATCCCGGTGTCGCGGCCGCCATGGGCCTTGAAGCCTTTGGTGACGGCCATTATGGCACGGCATTTGATCACCTGTTGGCAGCGCGCGGTTCAATGCAACTGGCTGGTGGCAGTCACGCGCAACGTGATGTATTTGAACGCATTACCATCGATTCCGGGCTTCGGGCCGGTCGTCTTGATGCGGTTGAACGCATTCTGGATGACCGTCGCGCCAAGCGCGCCGGGGGTGAAGACAATTATGCCATCGCGCGCCGCGCCCTGATTGATGCGGCACGCGACGGCGGAGACATGCAAAGCGTCCCCGCCGAATAACAAGACGACCAAGAAGGACAGAGACCGTATGGCGACCATATCGCCCGCTGCTGATTTTGCACCCGTCGCAGCCCCGGCTGCGGCCCCCGCTCGCACGCGTGACCCGCGACTGGATTTCTATCGCGGCATCGCGATGTTCATCATCCTGATCGCCCACATTCCCAATGATCCTTGGGCGAATTGGATCCCGGCGCGCTTTGGGTATTCGGACGCAACCGAGATTTTCGTGTTCTGTTCGGGCATGGCCTCGGCCATCGCCTTCGGCGGGGCGTACCTGCACAAAGGCTGGTGGATGGGCACGGCCCGAGTGGCCTATCGCATCTGGCAGGTTTATTGGGCCCATATTGCCCTGTTCTTCTTTGTCGCCATGACAATGGCAGCGCTGGACCTGACCGGCGCGTTCGGGAAAACCTATGTCTCGTCCCTGAACCTTCAGCATTTCTTCAATGATCCCGCCCCGCAGATGGTGGGGATCTTTACCCTGACTTATGTACCGAACTACTTTGACATCCTTCCGATGTATCTGGTGGTACTGGCGCTGATGCCGCTCTACATCGCGCTTTACCGTGTCAGTTTCTGGCTGATGGCGGCTGCATCTGTGACCATCTGGTGCATCACTCAGACCGGCGCGCTGGCCCTTCCGGCCGAGCCTTGGTCGGATCGGCAATGGTTTTTCAACCCGTTTGGCTGGCAATTGCTGTTCTTCACCGGATTTGCCTTGATGCGCGGATGGATTCCCGCTCCACCAGTATCGAAATCTCTGGTCTGGGCGGCTGCCTTGTTCCTGATCCTGTCAGCTCCGTTTGGATCTTGGAAGGTCTTCCTCTGGGTTAACAGCGCTGCGCCTGAGTTGGGCGCTGCGATCCGAAAGATCTGGCCACTGACCGACGAATTGCGCGACAAGACCGAGTTTGGTGCGCTGCGATATGTCCATTTTCTGTCACTGGCCTATCTGGGCTGGGTCGCGGCAGGCGAACATGGTCACCGCCTGATAGCGACGGGTCACGGAATAGGCGCGCGTGTCTGGCAATTCCTGCTGACTGTCATCACCAAAGTCGGTCAGCAATCCCTTGCGGTGTTTGTATTTTCCATGGCAGCAGCACGACTTATCGGCGTTGCCCTCGATCAAGCTGGGCGGGATGTTGCCACCGTCTTTGTCGCCAACATAATTGGCTTTGCCATGATCATCGGCGTGGCCTATCTGGCAGCTTGGTTTAAGTCTCAACCCTGGAAATTGAAGAGATGAATTTCACCCGTCGCGCATTCCTAGTCTCGACGACTGCCTTGGCCTTTACCCCATCGGCCTATGCGACCGGGGGCGCAGTCCCCTTTGACCGCGACCACGTGATCGAACTGGCCCGCGAACTGGCCAGCCGCCCCTATGCGGAACGCGAAATGGTTCCCCAAGAATGGCAGGATCTGACTTACGAACAATATCGCTCGATCCGTTTTCGACTGGACCGGGCGTTGTGGTACGAAACCGAAACGCCATTCAACGTCGATTTCTTCACACCGGGCCTGTATTTCCCCCGGACCGTCAAGGTGGAAACGGTCGAAAATGGCATGACAACACCAGTCGATTTCGATCTGGGGATGTTCGACAAATCCGAAGATGTGCCGCAATTGCCCATCGACGAGACACTGGGCTTTTCAGGCCTGCGGCTGCGGACCGAGATGCACCGCCCTGGCAAGACGGATGAGTTCTGCGTCTGGCAGGGTGCCAGCTATTTCCGCGCTATTGGTCTGGACGAGGTCTACGGTCTGTCGGCACGCGGTCTCGCCCTGAAAACAGGCGACCCGGATGGCGAGGAATTTCCTGAGTTCATCCGTTTCTGGCTGGAGCGCCCCAAGCCCGGCCATCGGAATATGGTCGTACATGCGCTGATGGACAGTCCCAGCGTGACTGGGGCCTATCGCTTCAATGTCACGGCGGGGGCGGATTGCATTATCGACGTCGAGGCCACGCTGTTTCCCCGCGAAGACCTACCTCATGTAGGTATCGCGCCGGGCACCTCGATGTTTCTGTTCGACCAGACCAACCACAGCCGGTTCGACGATTTCCGTCCGGCCGTCCATGACAGCGACGGGCTGTTGATCCGCAATGGCGCGGGCGAGGTGTTGTGGCGTCCACTGGCAAACCCGGCCCGCCTGCAAATATCGTCTTTCGTTGACGAGAACCCGCGCGGCTTCGGGCTGATGCAGCGCAAGCGCGAGTTTTCGGACTATGCCGACCTTGAGGCGAATTATCACAAGCGCCCGGGTCTGTGGGTCGAGCCTCGGGATGACTGGGGCAAAGGCACCGTTACACTGGTCGAGATACCGGCCGATCAGGAAATCTATGACAACATCGTCGCCTATTGGCGTCCGGCAGAGCCCTATGCGGCAGGCAGTCAGGTTGACCTGTCCTATCGTCTGATCTGGGGTGAGGAGCCTCAACACACTCCGATGCCACGGGTGACCAACACCGCCATGGGCGAAAACACCTTCGGTGAGGGGCGTTTGGCCGTCATCGATTTCGAAGGCAGCGATTTGTTCGATGATATCGAGGTGATCAGTGTCTTCGTGGATTCCCCTCATGCTGTAACCTCGGACGGTGTTCTTCAACGCAACCCGGATACGGGTGGGTTGCGTCTGGCGTTTTCGTTCCAGCCTGATGGGCGCGATCATGTCGAATTGCGCGCGCAACTGCTGAAAGACAAACAGCCCGCCTCTGAGGTGTGGCTTTACCGATGGACCATATGAACCGCGATCTGCATATCATGCCGCTTGAAGCACCTCTGGCGATGCCCGCGCAGAATTTCAGCGTGGGATTCCACGATGCCGATGCCCCGTCGGGCACAGACACGGGCGCGACTGGATTTTGGCGCGCGCTTGCGTTTTCACCGGCGATGGTGGCGACATTGGGCCTGCTGTGGATCATGAGCGACTGGTTCAGCGCCCAGGGGATCAATCTGATCGAGGGCATCCTGTTGGCGCTAATCTCGTTCAACTTCTTCTGGATTTCGTTCACGGTCTGCACCGTTCTGCTGGGTATGGTTTCGCTGTCGCGACAGGATCGTCCGCAGCGCAAGCGCACAGCACAGCCCCTGCGCGTGGCCCTTTTGACACCGGTATACAACGAAGTGCCATGGAACGTGCTGGGCAACGCCCGCACCATGCTTGAAGATTTGCAGGCACGCGGAGGGCAGCATCACTATGCCATGTTCATCCTGTCCGACACACGCGACCCTGAAATCGCGGCACAGGAACAAGCCAGCGTCGAAGCCCTGCGCACCACGCTCGCCCCGGGGCTGGAGTTGTATTACCGCCGCCGCGAGCAGAACACCGACCGCAAGGTGGGTAACATCGCCGACTGGGTCTGTCGCTGGGGCGCAGACTGGGACGCGATGCTGGTTCTGGATGCGGACAGCCTTATGACCGGTCGCGCCATACACCGGCTGACCGATGCTTTGGCGCGTGATCCCGGTGCCGGGCTGATCCAGAGCTATCCGCAACTGATCGGCGCGCAATCGGTTTTTGCCCGGATGCAACAATTCGCCAATGGGGTCTATGGCATCGCCTTTGCCGAAGGGTTGGCGCGCTGGTGCGGGCAAGAGGGCAATTATTGGGGCCACAACGCCATAATCCGCACCAAGGCTTTCGCCACCAGTGCCGGACTGCCCAAGCTGCGTGCGTTCAACGGTCAGGACAAGCTGATCATGAGCCATGATTTCGTCGAGGCTGGATTGCTGCGCCGTGCCGGATGGGCGGTGCGGTTCCTGCCGCGCATTCGGGGATCTTACGAGGAAACGCCCCCCACACTGATTGATCATGCGATGCGGGATCGGCGTTGGTGCCAGGGCAACCTGCAACACCTGAAACTGCTGGGCTCGACTGGATTCCGGGCCGTCTCGCGTTTTCACATGTTCCACGGTGCCGTAGGATACCTGATGTCACCGTTGTGGTTTGCTCTGCTGTTGATGTGGGCACTGATCGGTCAGGGCAAAGACGCCTCTGTCCTGCATTACTTCAGCCCCGATAATCCGCTGTTCCCGCAATGGCCGGAAATGTCGGAAACCCGGCACGTTCTGATCATTCTCGTGATGTATGCAATGCTGCTGGCACCCAAGGTGCTGGGAGTTCTGGCTTTGCCGCTAAGCGGTGTGCGCTACTCCGAATTCGGAGGCGGCCTCAAGTTCCTGACCTCGTTTCTGGCCGAGGTCATTCTGTCGATCCTGTATGCGCCGATCCTGATGGTGCAACAGATGATCGCTGTTTTCCGGACAGCGCTTGGCATTCAGCGGGGCTGGTCGCCGCAAGCACGCGACGGTGGCAGTTACGGATTGCGCACGCTGCTTCTGTGTCACGCATTGGAAACCGTCAGTGGCATAGCCTTGAGTGTTGGTATCCTGTCCGGGCTGGTCTCGATCTGGCTGGCTCCGATTGCCATCAGTCTCGCCCTTGCCATTCCGCTATCGGCACTCAGCGGTGTTTCGGCCGGTGCCGCACGCCGGATGGTCGGAATGCGCGAGGATTTCCGCGAACCTGCCATCACCCGGTCGGCCCGCCGTTACCGAGCCGAGCTGAAGCAACTGGTTGAAGGCAAGATCAACATGACCCCGGCAGAGTGATCAGCTGCCGGGAAGCCCTTCGTACCAATCCACGACCATATCAGCCCAACCGGCTGGAACTGTATGACCGCCCGGGAACAAGGCAAACTCCAGCGCGCTGCCTTTGGCACAGGTGGTCCAGCGGCGGCGCATGAAATTCCCCGTTGTGCTAAAGCCGGCCGGTTTGTGATCGACGCAGCCATTTGCCTCGCGCCAGATTTCGAGCCCGGCATAGATATCGCCCTGCCGAAACCGGCCACCGCCCAGTACGCGCCCCTCAAGCGGTACCACGTTGTCCGTCCAGCCATGGGTATGAAACATCCGGATCGGACCCTTGCAGGTTTCCGGGTGTGGCCTCCAGAATCCTCCGGACACCGGAACATATGCCGAAAATGTCTCGGGCGCCTTGCAGGCGAGATAGTTGACCATAAAGCCACCAGCCGAAAACCCGCCCAGCATGACCCGGTCCGCATTGATTCCGAACCGGTTTTCCGCGTCCTGAACCACTTCGGACAGAAAGGCGGCTTCATCCCGTTCGCCAAATCCAGGAATAAAATTCCAGCTTTTTCTGCCGCCCCGGTTGGGCCTGTCCGAACCTTCCGGTGCCATCACAGCATACCCCCGCGCCAGCAGAGGTTCGACCATCCCGCGATTTCGCATCGTGCCAGATCCACTGCCGCCATACCCGTGCAGAAACACCACCAATGGCGGGTTTTCCGCATCGGGCAATTCGATATGATACGCGCCCAAGGAGGTTTCGCAAATTTCCCCCTGATCAGCACAATCCGCCAAGGCCAACTGCGCGGTGAAGGCAAATACTGCTGCCAGGCTGATTTCCCTGATCATCCTGCATCCTCACTGTATTTACGGACCGGTAAACCGGTCCTTACCCATCCCGGCCCGGCCGCCGAGCCCAACATACCCTCGGGTACGTCGATGATATTTGTGAATCCGGCTTCAATCAAACGATTGCTGAGGCGCGCGGACCGCACCCCTCGGGCGCAGATCAGCGCCACGGGCGCAGCCTGATCACCGCCGGTCATTTGTGTCAGAACGTCGACGAAATCCTTGCGGCGCATGTCCAGCGGTACCGCGCCCTTGCCTATTCCCGAGGCGCGCCACTCGCGCGGTGTGCGGATATCAACCAGCAGAACGCGCCCGTCCGCGGCCTGCTCATGGGCGTCGGCCACACTGATCCGGCCACCGCTGTGATCTTCAGGGATTAGTCTGTATTGCCTGATCGCAAACCCGGCAGCAATCGCGGCACCGCCACCAATCAATAGCCACCGTCGGGATCGGTTCATTTTTTCGGCCACGCCTCAGCCTCCTGTTCGCTGATGCTGGTTCTAGCACAACCAGACAGCAAGTTGCGCGGTGAAACACAGCTCGCAGATCAAGATCGCGTCATTAATGCGCAGCGCCGCCAATGCCTTGGTGATCCGTTGGAGCCCGGCAAAAAAGTTGCCATCTCTGGACAGTCGGCAAAATATCCTTACAAAATTGACCTCACCCTGACCGCCCAGACCGGAGTATCGCACTTGTCCCTATTCCTTATTGCGGCCCTTCCCTTCCTTGGTGCTGTATTTCCCGCACTGCTGATCCGCGCGGGCCGAAATGCCGCCGCATCCGCAGCCGGGTTGACCACATTTCTGGCCCTGATGGGGCTGCTGATCCACATCCCTTCAGTCATGCGCGGAGACGTCGTGACTGCCCGGTTTGACTGGATACCGAGGTTGGGCCTGAACGCGAATTTCATGCTGGACGGGCTGGGATTTCTTTTCGCCTTGCTGATCCTTGGCATTGGATTGCTCATCATCCTCTACGCACGGTTCTACCTGTCGCGCGAAGACCCGATGGGGCAGTTCTATACCTATCTGCTGCTGTTTCAGGGGGCGATGGTTGGTATTGTCCTGTCCGACAATATCCTACTTTTGATTGTTTTCTGGGAACTTACATCGCTCAGCTCATTCTTGCTGATCGGCTATTGGAAACACCTGCCCGATGGCCGTCAGGGCGCGCGCATGGCTTTGGCCGTCACCGGCTCGGGCGGGTTGGCGATGATCGCCGGGATGCTGATCCTCGGCAATATCGTTGGATCCTATGACCTGAGTGTCATTTTGCAGAACAAGGAGCTGATCCAGGCGTCCCCCTACTACCTGCCGGCGTTGATCCTGATCCTGCTGGGCGCCTTCACCAAGTCGGCACAGTTCCCGTTTCACTTCTGGCTGCCCCATGCCATGGCCGCGCCGACGCCGGTGTCCGCCTATCTGCACTCGGCCACCATGGTGAAAGCCGGTCTGTTCCTGATGGCGCGGATGTGGCCTGTTCTGGCAGGAACAGATGCGTGGTTTTACATCGTGGCCACGACTGGTCTGATCACCATGCTGCTGGGTGCGGTCATCGCGCTGTTCAAGGATGATCTAAAGGCGCTGCTGGCCTTTTCGACCGTATCCCATCTGGGCCTGATCACCATGCTATTGGGCTTTGGCACTAAAATTGCCGCCGTGGCCGCCATTTTCCACATAATCAACCATGCGACCTTCAAGGCCGCCCTGTTCATGACCGCCGGGATCGTGGATCACGAGACCGGTACGCGGAACCTGAAACGTCTGGGTGGCCTGCGTCATCTGATGCCGATCACCTTTACTATCGGCACCATCGCGGCCCTGTCCATGGCGGGTCTGCCGCCGCTGAACGGCTTTTTGTCGAAAGAGATGATGCTGGAAGAGACTGTGCATACCACCTGGTTGCATTCACATTATCTGGTTCCGGGGCTGGCACTTTTGGCAGCGCTGTTCTCGGCCGCTTATTCTTTCCGCTTCGTCAGCCATGTTTTCCTTGGACCCAAGCGAGAAGACTATCCCACCCATCCGCATGACCCGCCTGTCGGGCTGTGGCTGGCACCCGCATTGCTGGTGGTGCTGGTCGTCCTGATCGGTCTGAATTCCGCAGCAATCGTTGGGCCCCTGATCGCCGTGGTTTCCAGCACGGTAATTGGCGGAGAGAAGCTGCCGTATTACTCGCTCAAACTGTGGCATGGCTTCACGCCCGCACTTTACATGTCGGTTGTTGCGACATTGGGCGGCCTGTTCCTGCTGGCGCTGCACAAACGCGGCGAGCAGGTCTGGCATACCCTGCCCCGGCCCGAGGCCAAGGTAATCTTTGAGGCGATCATCGACGCGCTGACTAGGCTGAGCCGCTGGATCACCGATGAGATGCATAACGGTGTTCTCAGCAGGTATGCGATCATCTTTGTCGCCTTCACCGTGGGCCTTGGTTATTACGCCTATTCGACAGGAACCATCGGTGTGGAAACCCGTGTTCCGCTGCCAGCGCAGATCATTCCGATCATCGGCTGGATCTGCCTTGTGGGTGCAACGCTGGGTATCATGTGGTTCCACCGGAACCGCCTGTTGTCGCTGGTGTTGATCGGTGTCGTGGGCCTGATCGTTTCCATCGCGTTCAACTATCTTTCCGCTCCTGACCTTGCCCTGACGCAAATCTCGGTCGAGGTGGTAACGATGATCTTGCTGCTGCTGTCGCTGAACTTCCTGCCGACCGAGACGCCATGGGACAGCAGCGCGGCGCGGCGATGGCGGGATGCAGCAATTTCCGTCGTTGCCGGTCTTGGTACTGGCGCGCTGGTCTACGCGATGATGATGCGCGATTTTGCATTTCCAACGATTTCAGAATTCCATCTGGCCAATTCCTACAAGGGCGGTGGTGGCACCAATGTGGTCAACGTGATCCTGGTCGACTTCCGGGGTTTTGATACATTTGGCGAGATCATCGTGCTGGGCATTGCCGCGCTGATTATCTTTGCGCTGACGGAATCCGTGCTAAGCACCAATGTCCGCAGTTACCTGCTGAATCGCAAACCGCACTGGCCGCAGTCTGGTGATTCACACCCGCTGATGATGGTTGTGGCGACCCGCGTGATGATGCCGATTGCGCTGATGGTCGGAGCCTATATTTTCTTCCGTGGGCACAACCAGCCCGGCGGCGGATTTATCGCCGGGCTGATCGTCGCCATCGCCTATCTGATGCAATACATGGCCAGCGGCTATACTTGGGCGATTGAGCGGCAGCGGTTCTATTACCACGGCACCATTGGCTGGGGCGTGCTGATCGCCGCTGCCACGGGTCTGGGGGCTTGGTTCAATGAACGCCCCTTCCTGACCAGTGATTTTGGCTATCTCAACTGGCCCCCGCTTGAGGAATTCGAATGGGCCACCGCCATGCTGTTTGACACGGGCGTGTTCCTTGCAGTTCTGGGCGCGGTCATGCTGGCGCTCGACAGCCTGTCCCGCTTTGCATGGCAGCCCGGAATGGCGCAGGAATTCCCGATGGATATCAATCCCCTGCGAGACTCTCCACCGGAACAAGAACAAGAGAAGGAGCAGGCCTGATGGAAGCGCTCGTAGCCTCTGCCGTTGGAATCTTGACCGCTGCCGGTATATTCCTGATCCTGCGCCGCCGGACGTTCCCTGTCATTCTGGGCTTGTCGCTGATTACTTACGCGGTCAACGTGTTCCTGTTTGCGACCGGGCGTCTTGCGCTGAACGCCCCCCCGGTTCTGAACAAATACAAGGACGTCGCTTATACCGATCCTTTGCCACAGGCGCTGGTGCTGACCGCAATTGTGATATCCTTTGGGATGACCGCGGTGATCGTGATGATTTCGCTCAGCGCGTACCTGTCCTCCAAGGATGACCATATCGACATGACAGCGCAGGACAGCGTGGACGCAGCAGGAGAAGACGCATGAACCACTGGATCGTTGCGCCGATCGTCCTGCCCGCGATCCTGGCTCCGTTTAGCATCATGGTCCTGCGATACCATCTGGATCTGCAGCGCATCTTTTCGGTCGCCGGTGTTGTGGCCTTGCTTGGGATTGCGCTGACAATCACGGCGCAGGCTTCGGGCGGAGATATTCAGGTTTACGAGCTTGGAAACTGGCCCGCCCCGTTTGGCATTGTCATGGTGCTGGATCGAATGTCAGCTATGATGGTTTTGCTGACAGCTCTGCTTGCCTTGCCGATTGTGCTTTATGCCATTGCAACAGGCTGGGATGATCGGGGCAAACACTTCCACGCTCTGTTCCATTTTCAGCTTATGGGTGTCTGCGGCGCATTCCTGACCGGAGATGCCTTTAACCTTTTCGTGTTTTTTGAAGTTCTGCTGATCGCCTCTTATGGCCTGATGACCCATGGTGGCGGTGCGGTGCGATTGAAGGCGGGTGTGCAATATGTGGCTTACAACCTGTTGGGATCGACTTTGTTCCTGTTTGCGTTGGGCACGATCTATGGCGTGACCGGGACACTGAACATGGCGGATATCGCCATAAGGGTTGCAGAAATCCCGGCCGAGGATACGGCATTGTTGCGGGTTGGCGCGGTCCTTTTGTTGCTGGTCTTTTGCATTAAGGCCGCCGTTCTGCCCCTGCATTTCTGGCTACCTGCCAGCTATGCCAATGCGCCAATGCCCGTCGCGGCCCTGTTTGCAATCATGACCAAGGTCGGGGCTTACTCGATTCTGCGGATGTTCACATTGGCCTTTGGCCCCGATGTCGCAGCGACAGAGGGTCTGGTGGGTGAGTGGTTGCAACCTGCTGCACTTGTCACTTTGGCTGTCGGGGCTATCGGCATTCTGGGGTCAAAACATATCGCCCGCATGGTGGCGTTCTGCGCGATTGCATCCATGGGCACCCTGTTGATCGCGATCTCGCAATTTACGCCTGATGCGACAGCCGCGGCGCTGTACTATGTCTTCCATTCGACGCTGGCGACAGCCCTGCTGTTCCTGGTTGCCGATCTGGTGATGGCGCGGCGCGGCGGGGCCATCGCACCAACGCCACCCATGCCGCAAAGCGGGCTGGTGTCCGCACTGTTCTTCGTGGGGGCGATTGCGATGGCAGGAATGCCGCCCTTGTCCGGCTTTATAGGCAAGCTGCTTGTGCTGGACGCCTCGCGCGATGCTTCGGATGCCACGACGGTCTGGGCCGTGATTCTGATCAGCTCGTTCGTCACAATAATTGGCTTGGCCCGAGCCGGAACTTTGATTTTCTGGAAAAGTTACGACACTCAGGCTGTTCCGATAGCTGAGCCAGCGGAAAATGAAGCTGCCCCTGCACCGGTCGCACCTGAACCGCAACCCGGTCTGGCCTTTACTGCCGTGTTTGGCGCCGTAGCCGGCCTGATCCTGCTGACATTGTTCGCGGGCCCAGCGCTTGAGTATACAAGCCAAACCGCAGACCAGCTGTTTACACCTGAAAACTACATCTCTGCCGTATTGGGAGGGGCCGAGTGATGAAACTGCTGCACCGGATATTTCCGCACCCACACCTGACCATTCTATTGACGATCGTCTGGATCCTGCTGGCGAACAGCCCGTCACTGAATTCTCTGGTCTTTGGCCTGATCCTCGGGATCATCATTCCCTTTGTCACACAACCTTACTGGCCCGACCGGCCCAAGCTGCGCAACTGGCCCATGGTCGCCGAATACATGATCGTCGTGCTATGGGATATTGTCGTTGCAAATATTACGGTGGCCCGGATCGTTCTGTTCAAACGCAATGAAGACCGGCGGCCCAACTGGGTTAGCATTCCCCTGGAACTTCGAACACCCGAGGCCATAACCGTGCTGGCCGGGACCATCACGATGACGCCCGGCACCGTCAGTTGCGACCTGTCGGCACAGGGGCACAATCTGCTGGTCCATTGCCTTGATGCACCAAACCCGGAACAGGTGCGCGACGAAATCAAGCAGCGCTATGAACGTCGCCTGAAGGAGATTTTCGAATGATCGAATACGCAATCTACTTTGCATTTGCTTGTTTTGGCGCGGCGATAATGATGTGTCTGTGGCGGATCATCACCGCGGACGGCGTTGGGACCCGGGTTCTGGCTCTGGATACAATGGTCATCAACACGATTGCCCTGATGATCCTTTATGGCCTGTCGAAAGGGACCGAGATTTTCTTTGAAGCGGCCATGATAATCGCGATGCTGGGTTTCGTCTCGACCGTGGCATACGCGCGTTTCATGCTGCGCGGCAACATCATCGAATGAGGGCGATATGACATTCATTGCAGAGCTGCTGATCGCCGTTTTCCTGATAGTCTCGGGTATCTTTGGGTTTGTCGGGTCCTTCGGCATGATCAAGCTAAATGATCCAATGTCCCGCCTTCACGCGCCGACCAAGGCGACAACTTTAGGCGTGGGTGGGGTGTTGCTGGCTTCGATCACCCATTCCGTTCTGCTGGAAGGCAAACTGTCGCTGCACGAGCTTCTGATCACGCTGTTTTTATTCCTGACGGCTCCGATCACGGCCCTGTTCATTGCAAAATGGCACATTCATCGTCATGAACTGCCCAGCGACCTGCCCGATGCTGGCGAGGATGAGCTTTGGGCCACCCACGCGGTCGAGCAGGTCGAGGATGTTCCGGACCACAGCGCGAATTAACACAAATGCACACATCTCCGCTGCCCCTGACCCGTGATCTGGTTTTAATTGGCGGCGGCCACACCCATGCCCTGCTGCTGCGCAAATGGGGAATGAGCCCTTTGCCCGGCGCGCGGGTAACCTTGATCAACCCCGGCCCCACCGCCCCCTATTCCGGGATGTTACCCGGATATGTCGCCGGACATTACGACCGGTGGGAGCTGGATATCGATCTTGTAAGATTGGCCCGTTTCGCAGGTGCGCGGGTGATCTTGGGCACAGTCAATGGCATCGATACCGAAACACACGAAGTGCACGTCCTTGGGCATCCTCCGGTAGGCTTCGACATGGCTTCGGTCAATGTGGGGATCACGTCGGACATGCCCGCCTTGCCGGGCTTTGCGGAACATGCAGTGCCAGCCAAGCCGCTGGGACCTTTTGCTGCAAAATGGGCCGAGTATCTAAAGGGTCAAGGCCCGGCCTCGGTCGCTGTGATCGGTGGCGGCGTCGCGGGCGTCGAACTGGTCATGGCGATGGCACATGCATTGAAGGCCAGGGGGCGGGCGGCACAGATTACCCTGATCGATAGTGCCTCGGCCCTGACTGCAACCAAACCCAAGGCGGCGGCAACAATCCGGATTGCAATGCATGACCTTGGTGTGGAGGTGATTGAAAACGCGGTGATCACCCGGATCGGGCAGGATCACGTGGAACTACAGGACGGGCGCACAATTCCGGCTAGTTTCGTGACCGGTGCCGCCGGAGCCCGCGCCTATGACTGGATCGCAAACACAGGGCTTGACCTTCAGGACGGACACATCCGAGTGAACGGCTACCTGCAATCCAGTGATCCGGCTGTGTTTGCCGCCGGGGATTGCGCCCATCTTACGGACAACCCCAGACCGAAGGCTGGTGTCTATGCGGTGCGCGAAGCGCCGGTTTTGTACGATAATCTTCGCGCAGCGCTCGGCGCGGGACAGATGCGAAAATACACACCGCAAAAAGATTATCTCAAACTGATCTCACTGGGTGGCAAGTCAGCACTGGCCGAGCGTTTGGGAACATCGTTCAGCGGCCCGTTGATGTGGACATGGAAGAACCATATCGACCAGACCTTTATGAACAAGTTTCGCGACCTGCCGCAAATGACACCGCCCGCCCTGCCACGCGTCCGGGCAACCGGGCTTGATGAGGTTTTGGGTGAAAAGCCCATGTGCGGCGGATGTGGAGCAAAGGTCGGGCGCGACGCATTGCAACTCGCCCTAAAATCCCTCCCCACCCCTACTCGTACCGACATCACCGCCCTACCCGGCGACGATGCCGCGCTTTTGCAAACAGGCGCGGCGCAGCAAGTCATGACGTCTGACCACCTGCGGGCTTTCACCAACGATCCCGCACTTATGACGCGGATCGCTGCCGTTCACGCCTTGGGGGATATCTGGGCCATGGGGGCCGCACCTCAGGCGGCCACGGCAACAATCATCCTGCCGCGCATGTCTGCCGCCCTGCAACGCCGCACAATGTCCGAAATCATGTCAGTCGCGAGTGACGTCATGCGGGCTGCGGGCGCGGAAATCGTGGGCGGGCACAGCTCAATGGGCGATGAGATGACTGTCGGTTTCACGCTGACTGGCCTGTGCAAGGCTACCCCGATTACCTTGGCGGGTGGTCAGCCGGGGGATCGCCTGATCCTGACCAAACCCTTGGGAAGCGGTGTTCTGATGGCGGCGGAAATGGCTGGTCTTGCCGAAGGGGCCTGGGTCGCGGCAGCCTACAAACACATGACACAGCCCCAGGGCGATGCAGCCCGCATTTTGGCCAACGCCCATGCGATGACCGACGTGACCGGGTTTGGTCTGGCCGGGCATCTGCAAGGCATCTGCGACGCATCGCATTGCGGCGCTACGCTTGATCTGGACGCGGTAAAGGTGATGGACGGCGCGCTTGCGCTGACAGATCAGGGGGTCCGGTCAACGATTTTTGCCGACAACAACGCGATTGCGCCCGATCTTCCGTCCAGGGGCAAGGCGGCGCTGCTTTTTGACCCGCAAACAGCCGGGGGTTTGCTGGCCGCCGTGAATGCGAAGGACGCCGAAACCCTTCTGCAAGATCTTCTGGACATGGAATATCCGGCAGTGATCATTGGCCAGCTGACCGACACAACGGGTTTGCGCATTCAAAGCTGATCCAGAAGGCTTTCAATTTGCGCGGCCGCGTTGCTCAGCCCCGTGTTGTCCAAAGTTTCCACATCAAGACTGGCCAATACCTGCACCGGGCGAGATTGCCGGGATTTGGTGTATGCGGGATCATAATGCTGTTCCATCAAGGCCCGTGTCAGCGCCTGTTTTTGACCCGCATCAATCAATCGCAGCCATCCGTCCACGACCTCATGCCCGCGATGGAACCGCAGCGGTGACAACCGGTCCCGCAATCGGTCACTGTCAGACAGAATGTCGTCATAAGCCCGAACCAGATAGGCAGAACGGGCTTCAATTGAAGCCGTAATGTTCACACGCGGAGCCTTGCACAACGCGTTCCAAAGGCTGGGCGGCAGGATCAAGCTGCCAATTTTGGATGATTCCGCTTCGACCACGACTGGACGCGCCGGATCCATTGAACACAGCGCAGCGGACAGGGCAGATTCAAACCCCTTCTGACTGGGCTGCCCCCCCGGCCTTTCGCCCAGCAAGGACCCGCGATGGTTGGCCAGCGCTTCAAGGTCCAGAACCTGTACGCCTCGTGCCTGCAACAGAGCCAAAAGATGGGTCTTTGCGGTGCCCGTGTAGCCATCCAGCGCGATCAGCCGATGTGGCAAGGGATCATCGTACAAATAAGCGTTCACCAATCGACGGTAGGTACGATAGCCGCCATCGACCACTTCGGCGCGCCAGCCAATTTGCTGCAACATCCATGTGAATGATCCGGAACGCTGTCCACCGCGCCAGCAATAGACCAAGGGGCGCCACGCTCCGTCATGATGGCTGAGGTGGTGTTCGATGTGATTGGCTGCATTGCGGAACACCAAAGCAGCGCCCAGCTTGCGCGCCAGAAACGGGCTGTCCTGTACATAAATGGTTCCGACCCGAGCGCGTTCCTCGTTGTTCAGCACAGGCAGGTTTATTGCACCCGGCAGATGATCTTCGGCAAACTCGGCAGGGCTGCGAACGTCGATCACGGTATCATACCTGTGCGCGTAAAGTTGGGTCAGGTCAGGAAATTTCAGAGCCATGCCGAAGGTCTAGCTTGCTGCGTTTCCAAAGAAAAGGTCACGCGCCACAAGGTTCGATCAGCTCTGGCCCGCTGGCCCGGTTCGAGTTCACCGCAGGCCCGACCCGGTGGAAGGTCAACACATCCTCGTTCCCCGGCTGCATCAGCCGCGCGGCCCCTTTTCCGGCTTCACCCAACCACAATGGCCAGTCTTTGGGTTCTACGATCAAGGGCATTCGCTGATGAATGAACTCAAGCCATTTGTTGGCAGCCGTCGTCACGATAGCACAGGTGCCCTGCCGTTCGCTTTCAGGGCCCCAGTCCTGCCAGACCCCGGCAAAGGCAATGGGAGCTTTGTCCTGACGGTGGATATACCAAGGCAGGCGCGTTCCCTGTTCCGTTTTTGTCCATTCATAGAACCCAGTCGCCATGATCAGACAACGGCGCGTCCGGCAGGCATCGCGAAAGGCGGGCTTGTCCGCCAGGGTCTCGGCCCGGGCGTTGATCAGCAACGGCCCTGCCGTTTCGGTCTTGTACCAATGTGGCAGAAATCCCCAGCGCAGCGCATCCAGATGGCGGCCTGTTTCGCCGCTACGCACGACATGTACCTGATTTGTCGGACAAACATTGAAATTCGGCACCACAGGTAGCGCATTTGCCGGGCGCGCTGAAAACAGCTGCGCCATTGCGTCGTTGGGAAGAGTTATTGCAAACCGTCCGCACATGGGTAATGAACCACCGATACATTCTTGATACAGGCACAGGATCTCACGGGGTCACATGGAATACCAGACAACGCAAACCCTCAAGAGCAAAGCACTGGCGCTTCTGGAAGCAGGCAAGCTGCCGCAAGCTTTGAAAAAGGCCCAGCTGGGTGTCAAGAAATTCCCAAAAGACTCGGATTATCATGCCATCGCAGGCTTTGTTTTGACCGAGATGAAGCAATACAAGAAATCAATTCCGCATTTTGTTGAAGCCTCGCGGATGAAACCGGACGACCTGCAGTTTGTCGAAAACCTGGCGAATGCATTGATGCAGACCGGGCAAATTCCCAAAGCCCTGGACTATGCCGAACAAAAGCTGGAGCAATTCCCCAACAACCAGGAATTGAACCGCGTGTTGGATGAAATTCACCTCAAAGGCACCAACTGGCGCATGATGATCGAACATGCGAGCAAGAAGCTGGAGAGCGATCCAGACAATGTGGACCTTCTTGCAAAACGGGCCAGAGCTTACGCCAATATCGGCTTTGACGATGAAAACTCGCGGGATGTCGCCCGCGCCTACGAGTTGGACCCCGAGAACACAAAGATTGCCCTTATTAAGTCTGTAAACCTTCACCAAACGGGTGAAAAGAACGAGTCCAAAGCAATACTGAGGCGCGTTCTTCAAAACGAACCCGAACATATGTCGGCTTTGCTGCAATTATCGGCAATTGCAACCACAGAAGAAGCTCCGGAGCTGCTGGAAGCCGTTAATAAAGCCATCTCCGAAAAGGGAGATGATAAGCTGGAACTCCAGTTCGCCAAGGCGCATTTGATTTCAAAGTTAGACGGGTTGAATGCCGCCATGCCGCATTATGCGCGGGCCAATGAAATTCAGCACCAAGGCAACCCCTATGTCCCGGCGGATGAAGAGGAAAAACTGTTCCGGATCACCAGCTTGTTCCCTGTCGATTCCGATGCACCAGAGTCTGGCTTTGCCGAAGGGCCAACACCGATCTTTGTACTGGGTCAACCCCGCTCGGGCACGACATTGATGGAGATGATGCTGAGTTCAGCCCCCGGAATTTCCGGTTGCGGCGAACTGACTTTGGGGGCCGATCTGTCGCGTGAGTATGAGAAAAAAGGCCAGAAGTATGACGCTGCCAAAGCGTCCGAGCTTGCGCGGGAATTCCTCGAATTGATGCCGCCCATTCCGGGCGACTCTGTCGCCTTTGTCGACAAGATGCCGCACAATTATCAACGTATTGGATTCCTGCTGTCTGCCTTCCCAAAGGCAAAGATTATCAACATGCTGCGCGATCCGCGTGATGTTGGATTGTCCAAATGGATCAGATGTTTTCCTGCGGGCGGAATGCGCTATGCCTCGAATATGCAAGCCATCGCCCATTCGGCAAATATGTATCGTCGTTATACGGCGCATTGGGATACCGTGTTCGGAAATCGTATCCTGACGGTACCTTACGAAGAACTGGTGGCCGACCCGAAAACCTACAGCCAGCAGGTCGCTGCGTTCTGCGATTTGGAGTGGACCGAAACGATGATGCACCCCGAGAAAAACACCAAACAGGTACGTACGGCAAGCATCGATCAGGTGCGCAACAAGATCTCGACCAAGTCTATCGGCGGCTGGCGCGGGGTTGCTGAGCACATCAAACCGATGCTGGACGGGTTCGATCCGAAACTCTGGCCGGAATATGATTTCAGCTGATCCGTTCCCAAACAAAAAAGCCGCATCACAGGGATGCGGCTTTTGTCTTTGTCGTAAAACAAGTTACTTCTGTTTGATACGCCCGTCTACATACGGCTGATAGGGCGCATTTTCCGCCAGGTATTCCGCGGTGACATCCGCAAGGTCCGGGCCGAAGTCATAAGCGTTCTTGTCATCGCCTTCGAACATCTTGTACCCGTCACCACCGTTGCGGACGTAGTTGTTGGTGACGACCAGGTAGGTCTTGTTCGGGTCGATCGGAATAAAACCGTCACCCTCGGCAATCATCACCTCGCTGACGCGCCCCTCGTTCGGTGCCACGCTTGGGTCCCAGGTAAAGCTAAGACCGGCGACCTGCGGGAATCGGCCTTTCACCTCTTCCACCTGACTTACGCCATTCTCCAGCGCATCAATGACACCCTGTCCGCTGATTTCAAAGGTCGACAGTGTATTCTGGAAAGGCAACACCGTCAGAACCTCGCCCATGGTCACATCACCGGGATCGATAGAAGCCCGCAACCCACCCGAATTGGCAATGGCGATCTGAACGCCCTGATCCGCCACACGCGCCAGCATCGCATCGGCAACCAGGTTGCCCATCTGGCATTCCTGCACGCGGCAAATTGAGCGATCCCCTTCAATGGCTTCTGCAGCGCTTGCAACAACCTTGTTGCGGATTTCATCCAAAGGCACCGCCAGTTCCGCAATCCGGTCCAGCGCGGCCTGATCCTCGGTCACTGCGTTGTCCATGATCAAAGGCTCGCCAGCTGCCTCGATCACTTTGCCATCGTCATCGAAAGTGACGTTCAATTCGCCCAGAAACTTGCCATAAGCATAGGCCTGAACGATCTGTACGCCGTTTACCACTGTTGGGTACGGACCTGCCGCCTTATCCGACACATTCGAAAGATACGTGTTCGAATGCCCGCCGACGATCACGTCAACACCAGTCGTCTCTTGTGCGACACGCTGATCGACGCCATAGCCGGAATGGCTGAGAACGATGATCTTGTTGACACCCTCACCTGTCAGTTTATCGACTTCGGCCTGCACAGCTGGCACCGGGTCCGAAAACGTGACATTGGGGCCGGGCGAGGCAAGCTCATCCGTGTCGATTGGGGTCAGGCCGATCAAGCCGATCTTCTCGCCGCCTACTTCGATAACGGTCGATTTCTTGATCCTGTCCGTCAAAAGCTCTTCGTCGTGAATATCGGCGTTGGACATCAGGACCGGGAAGTCGACCGAGTCGATGAACCCCCGCAACACTTCGGGGCCGTCATCAAACTCGTGGTTGCCGACGGTCATGGCATTATAGCCCAGCTTGTTCATGAACTCGGCTGCGACCTTGCCCTTGTAATAGGTATAGAAAAGGGACCCCTGGAACTGGTCACCTCCATCCACCAGAATCGAATTTTCTGCCCGTGCGCGCGCGTCGGCAACTGCCGTTACTAGGCGCGCCGATCCGCCAAAGCACTTGCCTTCTGCATTGTCTTCCTCACCGCAACCGCTGTCGTATTTGTTGATCGGCTCAAAGCGCGAATGGAAATCGTTGGTGTGCAGAATTGTCAGCTTGTAATCGGCTGCTGCGGCACCCGCCGTCAGGCCCACCACCGCGACCGAAGTTAAAAATCGGGTCAACATCTTGGAACTCCCTGTTATTATTGCCGGGGATCGTGCGCTTATGTCGACCGAGAGTCAAAGGAGAAATCCAGCTTGATTCCAAGCGCCGTGCGGGGCATCAGGTCATCATGCTGATCTACAAGATTTTCCGAGCCGTCGAATGGGCTGAACTGCAAAGTCTGGGCGCCACATACGGAGCACCCATTGACGTGTCAGACGGGTTTGTTCACTTTTCTACCGCTGAACAAGCTGCTGAAACCGCTGCCAAGCATTTTGCGGGCGTTGAAGGGCTTATGCTGTTGGCCTGTGATGCCGATGCCATGGGCGATGACCTGAAATGGGAAGTGTCGCGAGGAGACGCCCTGTTTCCACATCTGTATCGTCAGATCAGGTTAAGCGACGTTGTCTGGGCGCGACCCCTGCCTTTTGTCGGCACGGCACATCAGTTTCCCGAGGACATGGCATGATATCTTATGTCGATCCGGATCGCGGCCAGTTCGAGGCGTTCAAGGCCCTGGACCGCGACCAGCCGATCGAAATGCTCAATCTGGTGAAGTTCCGCGCCGAGGCGCAGTATCCCAAATCACATGAATTGGCGTGCGCAGGGCTGACCGGGGCGCAGGCCTATCAGAAATACGGGACTGAAACCGCTCCAATCATTGGCCGTATCGGGGCAAGCATCCTATGGCGGGGTGTCTTTGAAACGACACTGATCGGACCGGCTGATGAGGTATGGGATGCCGTCTTTATCGCACGCTATCCGACTGCATATGCGTTTCTTGAAATGGTGACCGATCCGGCCTACCGGGCGGCGGTGGTCCATCGGCAGGCTGCGGTAGAGACCTCGCGCCTGATCCGGTGCGGATCAAGCGAAAGCAGGAAAGCGTTCGGATGAAACTGACCGAGAAATTCGGGCTTGCAGCCCTGCACTGCATGGACCCCGAAACCGCCCACGGGATGTCGATCAGGGCTTTGAAGGCGGGGCTTGCGCCTGCGCCGGGGCCGGTGACAACGCCGCGCCTGAAAACAAGCCTTGCCGGGTTGGACCTGCCTAACCCGGTAGGATTGGCCGCGGGCTTCGACAAAAACGGTGAAGTTCTGACGCCGCTGTCGCGCACAGGGTTCGGTTTCATCGAAGTCGGGGCCGTCACACCGCGCCCGCAACCGGGAAACCCTAAACCCCGCCTGTTTCGCCTGACCGAGGACAAAGCAGCGATCAACCGTTTTGGCTTCAACAACGAAGGCATGGAGGTGATGGAAAAACGGCTTGCTGATCGCCCCCAAAATGCGGTGATCGGCCTGAATCTGGGCGCCAACAAGGACAGCGAGGATCGCGCGGGTGATTTCGTAAAGGTGCTGGCGCATTGTGCCGCGCATCTGGATTTTGCCACGGTCAACGTGTCATCCCCGAATACGGAAAAGCTGCGGGATTTGCAGGGCAAGGCGGCGCTAAGCGCGCTTTTGAACGGTGTGATTGAAACCCGTGATGCGCTGCCTCGCCCACTGCCCATCTTCCTGAAAATCGCGCCGGACCTGACCGATGCCGAGTTGCAGGACATTGCCGATGTTGCGCGCGAGACCCGTGTGGATGCCGTGATCGCCACCAACACCACCCTGTCGCGTGACGGGTTGCGCAGTTCGCACAAAGGTGAAACCGGCGGACTGTCCGGCGCACCGCTGTTCGAGAAATCAACACGTGTTCTGGCGCGGCTCAGCCAGTTGACCGGGGGTGACATTCCCCTGATCGGCGTGGGTGGCATCAGCAATGCGGAACAGGCCTATGCCAAGATCTGCGCCGGGGCATCTGCTGTGCAGTTCTATACGGCGATGGTGTATGGCGGCATTTCTCTGGCGGCTGACATTGCGAACGGGCTCGATGAACTGCTGGCCCGCGACGGCATTGAGAATGTAGCCCAAGCCGTCGGCAGCAAACGAGAGGACTGGCTATGATCGAATATTGGCACAACCCGCGCTGTTCAAAATCCCGCGCCGGTCTTGCGTTGCTGGAAGAGAATGGCGCACGGGTCACGGTGCGCAAATATCTTGAGGATGCACCATCAATCGATGAGCTGCGAGCGGCACAATCCGCCTTGGGGCTTTCGCCCATTGAGATGATGCGTACCGGAGAATCCCGGTTCAAGGAACTGGGGCTGACAAAGGCCTCGCCAGACGACGCCCTGATCCGGGCCATGGCCGAAAACCCGATCCTGATTGAGCGTCCGCTTGCCATTGCGGGGGATAAAGCCGCCATCGGGCGTCCACCGGAAAACCTTCTTGCGCTGCTCTAGGCCACCTGCGCCTCGAGCTTGGGATAGCGCCATCCTAAAGTCACGCCGCGCGCGATATTAAGCACCATCAACGCGGCCCACAGGCCGTGATTTCCGAAACTCGGCACCAGAATAAACAGCGCAACCAGATAGATCACAACCGATTGGAACATCGCGCTGCGCATTGCCCGGGTCCAGGTGGCGCCTATGTAGATTCCGTCGAACATCCAGCTTGCCACGCCAATAACGGGTGCCAACGCGGCCCATACGAGAAACTCGCGCCCCGCCTCACGCACCTGCGGTGAGGTCGACATGACGTCGATCAACGCCGGTCCGGCGACGAAGAAAACCGCACCCAGTAACAGGGCACCCCCGACACCCCATTGCGAGGTCATGACAGACGCGCGGCGCACCTGATACCTGTCTCTGGCACCCACCGCACTTCCGACCAAAGCCTCGGCGGAAAAGGCGAACCCATCCAGCGCGAAAGCTGTGACTTCTAGAAACTGAAGCAAGACCTGATTGGCCGCCAGAATGACATCACCCAGATCCGAACCGACGAAAAGAAAAGTCGTGAAGGATCCGGTCAGCAAAACCGACCGGATCATGATATCGCCGTTGACCTGCAACATCCGTTGCAGCCGAGCGGCATCAAATATGCGGGCCCAGTCGCGCCAGATTCCGTCTTCGAACCCATCCCGACACAGCCAAATGCCCAGCGCCAGACCTGTCCATTCCGCAATCAAAGTGGCAATGGCAACCCCTTCGACACCCCAGCCGAGACCAAGCACGAACCATAGATCCAGAACGATGTTCAATCCGTTCATCCAGACCTGAAGAACAAAAACCCCGCGCGTGCGTTCAACCGCAATCAACCATCCGGTAAGCGCATAAAGCGCGATAGTGGCAGGCGCGCCCAAAATTCGAATCTCAAGATAGGCGTGGGCCAGCGTTTCGACCTCGAGGCTTGCCGGAGATAAAGCGAACGCACCCGCGAACACGGCCACTTGTGTAAGGATAAAGAACAGCCCAGCCGCGCCGCCAAGCATCAGGCCGCGCATCAGCAATGCCCGGGTTTCAACAGCGTCACCTGCCCCGCGTGCCTGCGCCGCCATCCCGGTGGTTCCCATCCGCAAGAAACCGAAGATCCAGTAGATCGTTGACAGGATCACCGCACCGATCCCGACCGCACCAATAGGCGCAGCCTGCCCCAACTGGCCGACAACGCCGGTATCAACTGCCCCCAGAATCGGAACGGTGGCGTTCGACAGGACAATCGGCACAGCGATCTTCAGCACCCGTCGATGCGTGATGGGCGCCGAGGCGTCCTGCATGGTCAGCTCTTGCCCCGAGGCGGTTGCGGCATCAGGAAATGCCCGGAGGCCTGCGCAAACAGTTTCGCATGATTGTCCTGCCAGGCTTCAACCCGTACCGAAGCGTAACGCCGCCCTGACCGGCTGATAAATGCCCGCGCATAGGCGTCTCGCGGCAAGCCCGAACGCAGATAGTCGACGGTAAAGTCGATTGTCTTGGGAAACCGGATGCTTTCGTCTGACACGATTGCCTCTGCATCGATCTCTCCGCTTTCAATACTTGGGAACATGTGTTCCCAGCTCAGCGTGATAACGGCTGTTACCTCCAAAAAGGCAGCGGTCACGCCGCCATGAATTGCAGGCAGAAACGGATTGCCGATCAGCTTGTCATCGAAATTCAAAACGCCGGTCAGCTCATCCCCGCGCCTGTCAAAACTGATGTTCAGAAAACGTATATACGGTACGCCGTCGACAAGCGCACGCAGGGCTGCATCGCGGCGCTGCTTGACCACCTGCATCGGCTCGGGACGAGGTCTTGGCATATTACTTCCCTTCAACCGTAAAGGACCCTGAGGCTGTCGCCACCGGCAGGTCCATGTCGTTGTCCATTGCGGTGGCCCGCACGAAGGCAACGTTTCGCGTGATATGGTGACAGACGGCATGTGCAGTAATCGTCTGACCTGGCGTCGCCGCGCGCATATAGTCTATCCGCAGATCGATTGTTGCGGTTCCTCCGGGGGCCGATGGGTGGCTCATCACCGCAGCGCCACAACAGGTGTCCAGAATCGTGGATATCGCGCCCCCATGAATCACCCCTGTACGCGGATCCCCGATCAGGTCTTTGTTGTAGGGCAGAGTTATCTCTGCCTCACCCTCGCCGATCTGCGTGAGCGTAAGGTTCAATGCCCGCGCATGGGGGATCGCCTCGATAAACTGGCGGGCTAAAACTGTCTTATCGACCATAAGTATGCGTCCTGTTCTCTGCACCGCCTTTATGAGCCGGTGTTCCGGTAAAGAGCAAGCCTACCTGTTGCGCTTGGGATCGGGACCGCCTAGGTTGCTGACGAGGAGACCGGGAATGTCCAACAACCGTTTGTCATTCAAAGAAATGTGCGCCGAGTTTGACGTGACGCCGCGCACCCTGCGCTACTACGAATATATCGAGCTTTTGCAACCGGACCGCGAAGGGCGTTCGCGCTTTTACGGGGCCCGGGAATGCGCGCGGATGAAACTGATCATGCGCGGCCGAAAGTTTGGTTTTCCTCTAGAAGAGATTCGCCAATGGCTACTGATCTATGAAGATCAGGGAAACGAGGCCCAGATGGCCACCTTTGTCGAAATGGCGGACCGCCAGATGAGTGAGCTTCAGCAGCAGCGACAGCAGCTGGATGAGGCAATGGACGAACTCAAAAGCCTGCGCGACCAAACGGCCAAGTCGCTGGAATAACCTTTTCCGATATTTCATAACCAAGCATTGCAGGTGGCAAAACCTGTCAAAACCGGTGCGCATCCCCTTCAAGGCACCCGTTTATTCATGCCGAAAATCAGTTGACGTAACGGTAACAAAATTACGCCGAAAGCTCCTTACGTGCACGGATGTTACGTCAACTTCAAAGTGACGCAGCGTCTGGATTACGTAAACGTCACTCACATGTTGTAAAGCACCCACCAACTGCGCAACTCATGTCTCATGACGCCAGTGACGAGAGTATGACGAATGACCGAAGATGTGATGACCATCCGTGAGATGTGCGAGACCTATGATGTCACACCACGCACCTTGCGGTTCTATGAGGCAAAGGAACTACTGTTCCCGATCCGCGAAGGCCAAAAACGTCTGTTCACCAAACGTGACCGGGCGCGGCTGAAGCTGATCCTGCGCGGAAAAAGATTCGGGTTCAGCCTCGAGGAAATTCGACAGCTGCTGGATCTCTACCATGTGGGCGATCAACAGGTCACCCAGATGAATCGCACATATGAAATCGCGTGCGAGCGTCTGGCTGACATGGAATCACGCCGCGAAGAGCTGACGCAGGCCATCGACGATCTGAAAGAGCAGTTGCGCTGGGGCGAGAAAGTCATCGCCTCGATGAAACAGGAAAAGAAGGCGGCCGAGTAACCTCGCCCTGCCTTCCGGACATATGAATTAAGGGAGCTTCACATGCCCGTTTACAACGCGCCAACCAAAGACATGCAGTTCATTCTGCACGATGTTCTGAAAGTCTCGCAGTCGGACATCCCCGGCTATGACGAACTGGAAGCCGAATTCACCGGCGCAGTTCTCGAAGAAGCAGGCAAGGTTGCCACCAACGTCCTGCATCCTTTGAACGTTGTTGGTGACGCCGAAGGGTGCCGGTTGGAAAACGGCATTGTGTACACCCCTACCGGGTTCAAGGACGCCTTCGAGCAGATGAAGGAAGGTGGCTGGACTGGCCTCGACATGCCGGAAGAGTATGGTGGCCAGAACATGCCTTACGTGATCGGCACAGCCGTGGGTGAGATGTTCTCGGGCTCCAACCAGGCTTTCACCATGTATCAGGGCCTGACCCACGGCGCGGCCTCGGCCATTCTGGCGCACGGGACAGACGAGCAGAAGAACAAGTACCTGCCCAACATGGTCAGCTGCGAATGGACCGGCACCATGAACCTGACCGAACCGCATTGTGGCACCGATCTGGGCCTGATGCGCACCAAGGCAGAACCGCAGGGTGACGGCAGCTACAATATCTCCGGCCAGAAGATCTTTATCTCGGCTGGCGACCACGACATGGCAAACAACATCGTCCACCTGGTGCTGGCCAAGATCCCAGGTGGCCCCGAGGGCATCAAAGGCGTGTCGCTGTTCATTGTGCCCAAGTTCATTGTGAACGAAGACGGCAGCCTGGGCGAGCGCAACGGCGTATCGGTCGGCAAGATCGAAGAGAAAATGGGCATCCACGGCAACTCGACCTGCGTCATGAACTATGACGAAGCCACCGGCTGGCTGCTGGGCGAAGAGCACAAGGGCATGCGCGCCATGTTCACCATGATGAACGAAGCGCGTCTGGGGGTGGGCATGCAAGGCCTGTCGCAAGCCGAAGCGGCCTATCAGAATGCTCTGGAATACGCCAAGGACCGTTTGCAGGGTCGCGATGTGACCGGTGTCAAGAACCCGGATGGTCCGGCCGATCCTCTGATCGTGCATCCTGATATCCGTCGCAACCTGATGGATCAGAAAAGCTTTACCGAAGGCGCGCGCGCGTTCATCCTTTGGGGCGCGACCATGATCGACAAGGCGCACCGCGCGGGAGACAAGGATGCGGACGGGCTGATCTCGCTGCTGACCCCGGTCATCAAAGGGTTTCTGACCGACGAAGGCTACGACATGACCGTTCAGGCGCAGCAGGTCTATGGTGGCCATGGCTACATCGAAGAATGGGGCATGTCGCAATATACCCGCGACGCCCGCATCGCGATGATCTACGAAGGTGCAAATGGCGTTCAGGCGCTTGACCTTGTGGGTCGCAAGCTGGCGCAGGATGGCGGCAAGCACGTCATGGCGTTCTTCGAGATGGTCAAAACCTTCTGCAAGGAAAACGCGGGCCAGAACGAAGCATACGACAAGGCGTTCATCGAACCGCTGAAAGCCGCATCCAAGGATTTGCAGGCCGCTGGCATGTATTTCATGCAGGAAGGCATGAAGAACCCGAATAACGCATTGTCCGGTTCCTATGACTTTATGCACATGTTCGGCCATGTTTGCCTGGGCCTGATGTGGGCGCAAATGGCGAAAGCGGCTCAGGAAGCGCTGGATGGTGGAGCCTCGGACAAAGAATTCTACGAGACCAAGATTGCCACCGGCCGTTTCTACATGGCCCGCCGCCTGCCCGCGACAGCGATGCATCTGGCGCGAATCCAGACCGGCGCGGACACGGTAATGGCACTGGACGCGGCGAACTTCTGATCTCAGTCTGGGTCCGGGCAACACCGCCCGGACCCAGCTTACCGGAGGAGACCAAATGCCAAAACGTTTTCGCCTGACCCGCCGCTTTCCGATTGCGATGACTGAAGATGGGTATCGCAAACTCAAGGCGTTCGCGCGTGATGCCGGTCTGGACGAAGGGGAGGCGCTGTCTTTCTTGTTCGAGAATTTCAACAGCGTGATAAATGAGGAGAACCTGACCCATCGCCTGCGCATCTTCAATTCCGAACTTGAGGCACGGAAGAGGTGAACAGCTGCGGAGAAAACTCAACGGCGACTTTAATTTAAATGCCGGACGCCTCCGGCGGGAGTATTTGTGAAAAGATGAAGCGGCGATGCGTCCCTGCCACCGGGCACAATCGCCATCAGGACAGGAACGACTTCACCTTTTGCGGTCATCGGCTCTCCAGCCTGTACCGCACGACCACTGAATACGAAGATGGTTGATGAAACGTTACCTACTGCCCTTCATCTTTTCAAAAATACTCAAATCCGGCCTAGCAACATGCGCCTTGGGAGGGGCGAGCACATGACCATCAAACTTCATTGCTTCGGAGAAAGTGGAAACAGCTACAAGGCTGCTTTGGCTCTGGAAATGTCCGGTTTGGAGTGGGAACCGGTCTTTGTCGATTTCTTCAAAGGTGTAACCCGTACGCCGGAATATCGTGCTGACGTAAACGAGTTGGGTGAGGCACCAGTTCTGGTCGATGGAGATTTTCACACCAGCCAATCCGGTGCGATTCAGGCCTATGTCACGGAGAAGTCCGGCAAGTTCGGTGGCAAGGACCGGGAAGAAGACTACAATATTCTGCGTTGGGTTTTGTGGGACAATCACAAACTCAGCTCAATGGCAGGTTTGACGCGGTTCCTGATCAATTTCCTACCCGAGCAGCACCGCAACCCTGATGTCATTGCATTCAATAAAGGACGTTTGAAGGCGGCTTATGAAATCCTGAACAACCACCTGGATGGTCGCGACTGGATCGTTGGTGATGGTGTGACCAACGCCGACCTTAGCTGCTGTGGTTATCTGTATTACCCTGAACCATTTGGCTTTGACCGTGCCGACTGGCCCCATATCGACGCCTGGCTGACCCGCTTGTCCGAACAGCCCGGCTGGAAACACCCCTATGACCTGATGCCCGGCAACCCGTCGGATCGAGCTTGAGGAGAAGACCCATGACCGAAGCCTATATTTATGACGCCCTGCGCACGCCGCGCGGCAAGGGCCGCAAGGATGGCAGCCTGCACGAGGTAACCTCGGTGCGCCTGTCCGCCCTGACCCTGAACGCGATGAAAGAGCGCAACAACCTGGAAGGTCACGCCGTCGAAGACGTGATCTGGGGAAACGTCACGCAAGTGATGGAGCAAGGCGGCTGTCTTGCGCGCTCGGCGGTTCTGGCATCCGACCTCGACCAGTCGATCCCGGGTCTCGCGATCAACCGTTTCTGCGCCTCGGGCATGGAAGCCGTGAACCTGGCCGCAAACCAGGTGAAAGGCGGCGCAGGCGATGCCTATATTGCGGGCGGTGTCGAGATGATGGGTCGCGTGGCTATGGGCAGCGACGGTGCAGCAATCGCTGTTGACCCCTCGCTGGCGATGGAGACCTATTTCGTACCTCAGGGAATCTCGGCCGACATCATCGCGACCGAGTATGGCTTTACCCGTGATGACGCGGATGCGCTGGCGGTTGAATCGCAAAGACGTGCTGCGGAAGCCTGGGCCGACAACCGGTTCGAGAAATCCGTGATCACCGTCAAGGATCAGAACGGCCTGACCATTCTTGACCGGGACGAATACATGCGCCCCGGCACTGACATGCAGAGCCTCGGTGCGCTTAACCCGTCATTCGCTATGATGGGCGAACAGATGCCTGGCTTCGACAAGGTTGCGATGCTGAAATACCCCCATCTTGAGCGCGTGAACCACATCCACCATGCCGGCAACAGCTCGGGCATCGTGGACGGAGCCGCTGCTGTTCTGATCGGCAACAAGGAATTTGGCGAGAAATACGGCCTCAAGCCGCGTGCCCGCATCAAAGCAACCGCCAAGATTGGCACTGATCCGACCATCATGCTGACTGGCCCGGTTCCGGTGACCGAGAAGATTTTGGCCGACAATGGCATGAAGATCAACGATCTGGACCTGTTTGAAGTGAACGAAGCCTTCGCCTCGGTCGTGCTGCGGTTCCAGCAGGCATTTGATGTCGATCCCGCACTGGTCAACGTCAACGGTGGCTCGATCGCGATGGGTCACCCGCTGGGTGCCACGGGTGCGATGATTATCGGCACGCTGCTGGATGAACTTGAGCGTCAGGACAAGGAAACCGGTCTGGCCACGCTTTGCATTGCATCCGGCATGGGTGCGGCAACCATTATCGAGCGTGTCTGATGCCCAAGCTGGATCTTTCTCAGATCCCGTTTCAGGGCGGCTCGGCCTATCCCGGCAAGCTGGCCGAAGCGACCACAGGTCGCTTTGCGCAGCGCGTGGGCGATGCGGGCGGGCTGACCCAATACGGGGTCAACATCGTGCGGCTGGATCCGCAGGGCCTGTCATCGCTGCGCCATTACCACATGAAACAGGACGAGTTTGCCATAATCCTCAGCGGCTCGTGCACGCTGGTAGATGATGATGGCGAGCACGAGATGCAGCCCGGCGATTGCGCCGCCTGGCCCGCAGGTGAGGCCAACGGCCATCACCTTGTGAACAACACCGATGCGCCCATGACCTTTCTGGTGGTGGGCACACGGACCCCGACCGAGACCGGCTATTACAGCGACATGGACATGATGGTGAAGGTTGATGAGAACGGATTCTCCTTCACCCGCAAGGATGGCAGCCCGCTGACGGCTGACCAGATTGGAGATGACAATGACTGATTTCACTCTGAGCAAAGACGCAGACGGCGTCGCCACGATCACCTGGGACGTGCCCGGGAAGACCATGAACGTGATGTCCTTTGACGGGCTGGCAGAATTGAGCGATTGCATCGATCAGGCGCTGGCCGACGATGAGGTGAAAGGCATCATCGTTACTTCGGGCAAGGAAGGGTCATTTGCGGGCGGCATGGACCTGAACCTTCTGGCAGTGATGAAAGAACAGGCGGGCGACAATCCGGCCAAGGGTCTGTTCGAGGGCACGATGAAAATGCACGCCCTGCTGCGCAAGATCGAACTGGCTGGCATGGACCCCAAGACCAAGAAAGGCGGCAAGCCGATTGCTACCGTTCTGCCCGGGACCGCTGCGGGCATCGGTATGGAACTGCCCCTGTCTACCCATCGTATCTTTGCAGCCGAAAACCCAAAGGCAAAGTACGGCCTGCCCGAGATCATGGTCGGCATCTTCCCTGGCGCGGGCGGCACCACCCGTATGGTCCGCAAAGTTGGCGCCATTGCGGCGGCTCCGCTGTTGCTGGAAGGCAAAATGCTGGACGTCAAGAAAGCCAAAGGCGCAGGCTATATCGACGAAATCGCAGCCGATCCAATGGCAGCAGCCAGGGAATGGGTGCTGAGCGCCAAGGACGCCGATCTGGTCAAGCCTTGGGACGCGAAGGGTTATAAAATGCCCGGTGGCGCCCCCTATCATCCTGCGGGCTTCATGAACTTCGTTGGCGCGTCGGCGATGGTGAATGGCAAGACCCAAGGGGCCTTCCCGGCAGCCAAGGCTCTGCTGAGCGCGGTTTACGAAGGCGCTCTGGTCGATTTCGACACCGCGCTGAAAATCGAAGCGCGCTGGTTCACGTCCGTGCTGATGAACCCGTCGTCTGGTGCGATGATCCGATCGCTGTTCCTGAACAAGGAAGCACTGGAAAAAGGTGCCGTGCGTCCTGCAGGTGTTCCGGATCAGTCCGTCAAGAAGATTGGCGTTCTGGGCGCAGGCATGATGGGGGCTGGTATCGCTCTGGTATCGGCGCAGGCCGGTATGGAAGTGGTTCTGATCGACCGCGATCAGGAGGCTGCCGACAAAGGCAAAGCCTATACCGAGACCTATCTGGACAAAGGCATGAAGCGCGGCAAGGTCACCGCTGAGAAAAAAGAGGCCATGCTGGGTCGCATCACAGCGACGCCGGATCTGGACAACCTGAAAGGGTGTGACCTGATCATCGAAGCGGTCTTTGAAGACATGGGCGTCAAGGCTGAGATGACCAAGAAGGTCGAGGCGATCATCCCCGAAGACTGTATCTTTGCGTCGAATACCTCGACCTTGCCGATCAGCGATTTGGCTAAAGCCTCGGTACGGGCTGACCAGTTCATCGGCATCCACTTCTTCTCACCGGTCGAAAAGATGTTCCTGGTCGAGATCATCAAGGGCAAAGAAACCGGTGATCGTGCAGTGGCCAAGGCGCTGGACTATGTGCGTCAGATCCGCAAGACCCCGATCGTGGTCAACGATGCGCGTTTCTTCTACGCAAACCGCTGCATCATTCCATATATCAACGAAGGCGCGCGCATGGTCACTGAAGGCGTCAGCCCCATTTTGATCGACAATGCCGCGCGGCAGTTGGGTTTCCCGGTCGGTCCGATCCAGCTGACCGACGAAACCTCGATTGATCTGGGTGCCAAGATCGCCCGCGCGACAAAGGCGGCGATGGGCGATGCCTATCCGGAAAGCCCCTCGGACGATCTGATCTTCTGGATGGAGGAACAGGGCCGTCTGGGTCGCAAGGCTAACGCCGGTTTCTTCGACTATGACGAGAAGGGCAAGCGCGTCGAATACTGGAAGGGCCTGCAAGAGAAGTATCCGCTTGCCGATGACCAGCCTGACCTGATCGAAGTGCAGGAACGTCTGATGTTTGCTCAGGTTCTGGAAGCCGTCCGCGCACTGGAAGAGGGTGTTCTGGAAGACATCCGCGAGGGCGATGTCGGTGCAATTCTGGGCTGGGGCTTTGCCCCGTGGTCGGGTGGTCCGTTCAGCTGGCTGGACATCATCGGCACACCCTATGCGGCCGAGCGTTGTGATCAATTGGCCGAGACATACGGTGAACGCTTTGCCTGCCCGCCACTGCTGCGCGAGATGGCAGAAAAAGGTCAGAGCTTCTACGGTCGCTTCAACCCCGAAGCAAAGGCCGCTTAATCCAATGATGCGGGCGCATGTCACCATGCGCCCGCATCGTTCTTGTCAGTGTTTGGTTAGATCTGCCATTCGGGCCGCAGGAACAGAACCGGCGCGCTTGGGCGTCCCGGTCGACCCGGTCGCCTGACCCCAAATGGCGGGCGGATCGGAAATATCGGTTCCTGGGGAATGGGTGCAGGCAGCGCACCCAATGGGTTGGCAAGAGCCGACATATCGCCCCTGCTTATAAGAGAATGGATCAGGTCGGAGGCGACCTCTTCGGTCGCGACTTCATACCGTGTTCCTGTCGTTGCGCCGCGCATATTGAAGCGACCGGACGGGCAATAAGCCTGCAATCCGCCTTCGACAAAGATCACCTGATCATCATCAAAAAACAGCGAAAACACTTCAAAAGACGACCCCGGCGCCTGTGACGTCAGGTGACCGGCGCCGTTCAGCAAACGCGCGGGCACCACCGAAGGCGCATCGGCCGTGGAATTGATCCGGGACAGGTTCAGCGCCATGCCCTGTTCGGGCATCAACCAGACAGGTCGCCCGTTATATACGGCGCGGGCAGGCACGAGGACCGGCAGGAACTCGACCCGGCGTTCATCGGCCGGAATGACGACAACGCTTATCGAGATGCGCCGTACCTCTTTGAACCCGTGATCGAGGGTTCTAACCAGATCACCCACCGTGATCCGTTCGACCGGCTTCCACCCGGCAGTCGTGGCGATCTTGGTGCCGTGCAAAAACCCGCCACGGCGCGCATTTACCGCCTGTTTTTTGTTGGTTCGATCAACTTCTGGCAGCTGATCCAGATAAACAGAAATACTTGTTACTTCGGACACGTGCCTTACCCCCTTTTGGCACAAAACATTTATGCCAATGAGCTAACACCAAAAATCCAGCCCGTCACATTTCAGACATATTTGCGCCCAATTTTGACCAATTCCGCGTAATTGCCGATGGTTTTCGTGGACACTCCAGGACTCTCATCCGACATTTTTGCCATTTCTGAAACGAATGCCATTTGTCGATCCAACGAATCCACGGCGTTTCACCGGATACGGAAGTAACGAAACGGTCTGGCTTGGGCGTGCATACGACCCAATTGCGTCAGGCGACTTTTTGCTGTTCAGATGATCGACTGGCGCGCCACCCCAGCAACAGACCCGCTGCCGCAATCATAAGGATGCCCGAAATCTGAAAGGCGCCAATGGTTTGTCCAAAGGCCACAAAAGCGAAAAGCGGGCCGAAGATCATAACAGAATACTCGAACACCGCCACATAAGACGGCTCGCCTAACTGATACGCCTTGATCAGCATGAAAACCGCGATTGTTGAACCGACAGCCTGAGTAACCAACCACGGTATGGCAGGCCCCATATCCCAGACCCACCCACGCGTAACAAACCCCTCGGCACCGTCTGCCGTAACAACCGGCGAGATTGTCAGGAACGTGAGCCCCATCGCACCTGCCAAACCCAGCGTAATGACCATGACGGCCAGCATGGCCACAGTGCTTTCCTGAGAGCAATGCGTACGCGTGAGAATCGAACTGAGGGCATAGAAAAAACCCGCGGCCACGGGCACCAGTGTGCGCAGGTCGAAATCGCCGGGGTTTGGCTGAAGCACCAGAAGGATGCCGGTAAATCCAATCAGTACGGCCAGTATGCGCCACGGCCCTATTGGTTGCCTGAGCACCAGAGCGGAGATCAGCAGCACGAAAATCGGTGAGGTGAACAACCCTGCCAGCGCCTGTGCAATTGGCATCATGGCAAGAGATGCAAAATAGAACAACATTGCCGTGGTGATCAGAACGCTGCGCAAGATGACAGGGCCCCACCGCACGGGCCTCAACCTGCCCAGCCCCAGAAACGACAGGCCGACGATCAGCGGCAGCATCAAAAGCGCACGGGTCAGATGGAACTGCCACAGCCCGACGGTTTCGGCCAAAAGGATCACAACATTGTCGATGACGCCGATAATTGCCATCGCACTGACCATCAGGGCCGCAGCCAGCAAAGCAGAAGATGAGGAATGCGCCTGCATGAAGTCGTGTCCTGATTGTGATCGTGGACCGACAGTCTCGATCCTTTCGGGTATCCAGCACAATTCGCAATGACTGCGCAACAGGTTTGCGCCCTGCGATTTCACCATGCTAAGCTGCGGCAAAACAAATTCGAGCAGACCCACCCAGATGACAGCCCTGAAACAGTACCAGCGGATCGAAGCCACCGGTCTGTGGCGACCCTCGCCCGATGAACAGCGGCGCGAGGTTGTGGTGTCTATCGGTGAAGCCACCCTGACCATTTCCGATTTCAATGACAGGGCGCTGACCCACTGGTCGCTGGCAGCACTTGAACGCCAGAACCCTAGTTCCTTTCCGGCCATATTCAACCCGGACGGTGATCCGGATGAAACGCTTGAGCTGGCCGAATCCGAAACCACGATGCTTGAAGCGATCGACCGATTGCAGCGCGCTATTGATCGGTCCCGCCCCCACCCGGGGCGTTTGCGCTGGCTGAGTGTCGGAGGCGTCGTGGCCGCCGTGCTGGCCCTGTTGCTGTTCTGGCTGCCGGGTGCGCTGCAAAACCATGTTGTCTCGGTCGTGCCCCAGGTCAAGCGGCAAGAGATCGGCGATATGATCCTGCATCGGATCGAGCGCGTCTCGGGCCAGGCCTGTACGTCGCGGGATGCACGGGATTCACTGGAACAATTGGCCCGGCGCACGGGCGTACGGCAGATCATCATTCTGCCAGCAGGCGTTCAGGACAGCCTCAGCTTGCCTGGCGGCACGGTCCTGCTAAGCCGTGCTTTGGTAGAAGATTACGAAGATCCTGCCGTTGCAGCGGGCTATGTGATTGCGGAACGGGCGCGGGCCGCGCATTGGGACCCGCTGGATGACCTTCTGGACAGAACTGGCGCGACCTCGGCCTTTAGGCTGCTGACAACCGGCGGGCTGACGCCCGAGATTATCGACACATATACCGAGCAGGTCCTGTCACAGCCTCGTCCGGCCATTTCTGACGACGACTTGCTGGCGATGTTCTCGCAAAGCGCGCTTCCCTCAACCCCCTACGCCTATGCCCGTGATGTGACCGGCGAAACCGTTCTTGGCCTGATCGAAGCGGATCCGATGGCGGGAAGGGCGCTGGAACAGGTGCTGCCGGACCGTGACTGGGTCCGGCTACAGAATATTTGCGGCGAATAAACCGGATCACTTGGTTCCGAACATCCGGTCACCGGCATCCCCCAGACCGGGCATGATGTAACCTTTCGAGTTCAACTCGCGGTCCAGCGCTGCCGTGACGATACGCACGTCAGGGTGTGCTTCCTTCATCCTCGCGACACCTTCGGGTGCCGCCAACAGGCACAGAAAGCGAATATCCGTCGCCCCGGCCTGTTTCAGCAGGTCAATGGCCGCGGCCGAGCTGTTGCCGGTCGCCAGCATCGGATCCACAGCAATGACCAAACGGTCCTTCAGGCTCTCTGGTGCCTTGAAATAATACTGTACGGGTTTCAGCGTTTCTTCGTCGCGATACAGCCCCACGAAACCGACGCGTGCTGAAGGTACAAGTTCAAGCACCCCGTCCAGCATCCCGTTTCCGGCGCGAAGGATCGACACCAGCGCCATTTTCTTACCTGCCAGTATGGGGGCGTCCATTTCTTCCATCGGCGTTTCGATATTGCGCGTGGTAAGGGGAATGTCGCGCGTGACCTCGTAGGCCAGCAGCAATGTGATTTCACGCAACAACTGCCGGAATCCGGCGGTCGAGGTGCCCTTGTCCCGCATGAGCGTCAGCTTGTGTTGCACCAGCGGGTGATCGACGACAGTAAGGTGTTCGCTCATGTGTTCTCCAGTCTTTTCTTGACCCGCGCGCGGGTGTCATCATCGCAGAAGGCCGCATTCAGGGCCATCTCATTCAATGCCGCAAAATCCCCGGCCTCCCAGCCGAAAGCCGCGTTCAACATCTCATATTCCCGCCGCATGGTCGTGTGAAAAAACGGGGGGTCGTCGGTGGAGATCGTAACCCTTACGCCCGCATCGCGCAGTTTCGCGATGGGATGGGCGGCAAAATCCGGGAAAAGGCCAAGAACCACATTCGAACCCGGACACACCTCAAGCGTGATTTCCCGGTCAACCAGTTCACGAACAAGATCAAGGTCTTCGATGGCGCGGACGCCGTGCCCGATACGCTCAACCCCCAGATCGCGCACAGCGTCGCGCACACTGTCAGGGCCACCAAACTCACCCGCATGCGTGGTCAGGCGCAGCCCGGCTTCGCGGGCGCAATCGAACGACCATTTGAAGTCGCCCTGCGTGCCAATGGCTTCGTTTCCGCCCATGCCGAAACCGGTGACCCAGTTTCCGGCGGTCTCGGCCGCACAATGGGCACTCCGCCTGGCTTGTTCGGGACCAAAATGGCGGACACAGGTAACGACGCCGCGCAAGGTGATATCGAATTTACGCTCGGCTTCGTCTGCCGCATCCTGAATGGCATTCAGATAATCCCGCCACGCATGCAGGTCGCTACCGCCGCAAAAATCAGGGCTGAGGAAGGTCTCGGAATAAGCCACGCCATTTTCAGCGCTTTCCTCAAGAATGGCCAATGTGAGCCTTCGGAAGTCTTCGGGCGTTTTCAGAACTTCGCAAGCGGCTTCGTACACGCTCAGGAAATGCGCGAAATCACGAAAATCATAAGATCCGTCTGGCTTGAAGATACCGCTCAGGTCAACGCGTTTTTCGTGGGCAAGCTGGCGGATGAAGGCCGGAGGTGCCGCGCCTTCGTGGTGAAGATGCAGTTCAATTTTGGGCAGGTCTGCAACGCTCATAAAAAGTTCCTTCCCGGCCCTTGCGCCGGAATGTTCAGATGGTGGGCAATGCTGGCGGCGATATCGGCAAAATCTACTTGCCCGATCTGCCCCGCACCCTGCCCCGCAATCAGAACCGGAACCTGTTCACGGGTGTGATCAGTTCCGGTCCAGCTTGGGTCATTGCCATGATCAGCTGTTAACAGCAACAGATCGCCTGGGTGCAGCTTCTTCAGAATATCCCCGATCTCGCGGTCGAACCATTCCAACGCTCGGGCATAGCCGCTGATGTCGCGGCGATGCCCATAAAGGCTGTCAAATTCGACAAAGTTGGCGAAGGTCAGACTGCCCTCTTCCGCCTCGTCCACAAGATCAGACAGGTGCTGCATCAGCTGGGCATCCGACCCTTTGCGCAGCGTGTCGATCCCCTGCATCGAGAAGATGTCGCCGATCTTGCCCACTGCATGAACCCGTCGCCCTGCATCCTGCACCCAGTTGGTCAGCACCGGTGCCGGGGGCAGAATGGCGAAATCCTTGCGATTGGTCGTCCGGTCGAACCCCGTCTCAGGCGTACCGACAAAGGGGCGCGCGATGACACGCCCCACTTTCATCTGGTGCAATCGCGGAGCAAGCGCGCGGCACATGTCCAGCAACCGCTCAAGCCCAAAGCTTTCCTCATGGGCCGCGATCTGAAACACACTGTCAGCGGATGTGTAGCAGATCGGCCAACCGGTGCGCATATGTTCGGCACCCAGTTCGGCTATGATCGCTGTCCCCGACGCGTGGCAGTCACCAAGAATGCCTTCGGTCCCGGCAGCTTCGGCTGCCGCGCGGCTCAGTTCCGCTGGAAAAGCCGGAACCGTGTTTGGAAAGTGTTGCCAATCCCAAGGCACCGGCAGGCCCGCCAGTTCCCAGTGGCCCGAGGGCGTGTCCTTACCCGGCGAATGCTCACGCGCGCAGCCCCATAGTCCAGCAGGTTCGGCATCGAGGCCCGGAGTGGCGTCTCCAGACGCCAGCCGCACAGCCGCGCCCAAACCCAGCGCGTCCAGGTTAGGCAGGTGCAACGGGCCGGTGCGCCCATCTACTGCGCGGCCTTCCGCGCAGGCTTGGGCGATATGGGCCAGCGTGTTTGCCCCGGCATCCGGAACATCACCGTTGAAAAACCGGTCTGCATCAGGTGCCCCGCCTATTCCGACGGAATCCATGACGACAAGAAACGCTCGGCTCATACGCTGATCCTTTCGTGGATCAGATCGGGCAGCTTTGGAACTGTATCGCTGATTGTCATCGCACTCAGCACAGTTTCCGCTGCCCGCCGTGCAGCGTCTTCCCGTGCAGCGTGGACCACGGCAATGGGTGAACCTTTTGAAACACGATCACCCAGCCTGAGGATGTTGGATATTCCTACTGCAGGATCGATCTCATCACTTTCGACCTGGCGGCCGCCACCCAGTGCGACGACCGCAAGGCCCAGAGCCTCTCCGTCGATGGCGGAGATGTAACCGTCTTCGGGGGCAGGAACCTCCTGAATAACGCTCGCCTCAGGTAGGAAACGGGTCCAGGTATCGACAAATTTCACAGGACCACCAACCGCTGCCATCATAAGGCCAAACCGTTCGGCAGCGCGACCGTCACGGATGATCTTGGCGATCTGCTCACGCCCCTCCTCGACCGAGATGCACATGCCTGCATCGGCCAGCAGGACGCCGCCCAACTCGGCAGAAATGTCCACCAATGGCGAAGCGCCAGGACCGGTCAGAACCTTCATCACTTCCGCGACCTCCAGTGCATTGCCCAGCGCCGGGGCCAAAGGCTGGTTCATGTCCGTGATCACCGCCGAAGTCCGGCACCCAGCCGCGTTCGCAGTCTCGGTCAATGCTGTGGCCAGCCTGCGGGCATCCTCAATTGTTTTCATAAAGGCACCGCTGCCGACCTTGACGTCAAGAACCAACGCATCCGGGCTGGCCGCCAGCTTTTTGGACAGGATCGACGCTGTGATCAGATCCAGACTTTCGACCGTCGCCGTCACGTCCCGAACTGCATAAAGCCGCTTGTCCGCCGGTGCAATCTGGCCCGTCGCGCCGACGATAGCCGCACCCGTTTCGCGCAATATCTGCGCAAGTCGATCCTGACTGATCTGAGTGCTGACACCCGGAATCGCCTCGAGCTTGTCCAATGTTCCACCCGTGTGCCCCAATCCGCGGCCCGAGATCATCGGCACATACGCACCACATTCCGCTAGCGCCGGAGCCAGCACAAGGCTGACGCAGTCCCCGACCCCACCGGTCGAGTGCTTGTCGATCACCGGCCCGTCCACATCCCAACCGAGAACATCGCCGCTATCGCGCATCGCAATCGTCAAGTCCGCACGCCCCTGAGGACCCAGCCCGCCCATACAGACGGCCATGGCAAACGCCCCGGCCTGCGCATCGCTGACGCTGCCGTCTGCCAACCCTTGCGCGAACCAGATCAGCTCGTCGCGGCCTGGGACTTCGTGCCTGCGCAGTTTGGCTATGATTGAACGGGCGTCCATGCGTTCAGACATCCTCCATGTGCGACGCGTCGAACGCACCCGGCAGCAAATCTCCGATGGTTGTCTCAAACTCCGCACCATCGACCGTTGCCAGAGTAACCTTTACATCGCGCTTGCCAAACTCGGCCAGCTTCTGACGGCATCCACCGCAAGGCGGCACAGGCTGAGGGCTGGAGGCAACCACGTAGACCTCGGTCAGTTCCTGCTCGCCCGCGGCCACCATTGCGGCAATTGCACCTGCTTCCGCGCAGGTCCCCTCGGGATAGGCCACATTCTCGACGTTGCACCCGGAAAAGACATGACCCGAAGAAGACCGAAGCGCTGCGCCAACTTTGAAGTTCGAATATGGCGCGTAGGCGTTTTCCCGGACAGACAAGGCAGCGTCTTTCAGCGACATGGCGAATCCTCATTTTTGATCATCTGGTCAGAAATTTGCACGCTAACGTATTAAGGCGGGGAATTTGAAGCCCCTGACCCATGTTTTTCGCTTAACTCAGCGTTGTGTTGAAGGTACCGGGTAAGGTGACTTCCAACAATTCGATATTGTCTGTTGGCTCGGACAACCGTGTGCGCATCCCAGGTGGGATGACAAAAGCATCCCCTTGCTCCAGCCGGTAGGGATCGCGCCCCTCTCCTTCCAGGGTGACCTCTCCACCCATCACAAAGGTAAAGTGAATGTCGGTGTCATGGCTGGCCCATTCCGGATCACCCGATCCTTTGCGCACAACCTGCACCCCAGCGACACCCTTGGTGTTCTCGGCAATCGTGGTGTCGCGGCAGATGTACCCCGGCAGGCGGAAGGGCATCCACTCGGCACCCTTGGCCTGATTATAGACAAAGCGTTGCCCCTGCCATTCGCGGTCCGGGCGGATGTGCGGAGTGGGAAGTGTCATGTCATGGTCGATCTCTGTGACATGCTCAGCCGGCACTCCGATCTCGATGACCTGAACATTATCAGAAGCTTCGAGAACGCGGTGCCGGATTTCCGGAGGTTGAATAAAGCAGTCCCCCGCTGTCAGACGCATTTTCTCGCCCTGATCTTCATAGACCACATCCACCCAGCCATGGATGCAAAAGATCAACTGAAACCCGACCTTGTGAAAATGCACCATGTCCGGAACCGGCCCACCATCGGGAATGCGGATATGGCTGGCAATAATCGACCCACCCAACCGATCCGGCACCAGATCGCGATAGTGCATCCCGGCCCGACCGATGATCCAGGGGGCCTGATCCTTGAGCCTGCGCACGACAAAGGAATGCACGGTCTCTGGCATCACCAGTGGCGGATTTCGTTCTTCAACTTCGATCCGGGTGCCATTCGGGGCCACCAGAACGCGTTCACCACCGGCGAAATCTGACGGATTATCCGTCAGGATACGCAATGTTCCTGGGCTTTCCGGTGCGTCTTTTTCAATGCGCAACCGCACGCCATGCCCCGAAAACACCGCGACGCGTGGATCGTCAGCGGGATAAATCATGTCCATCTTCATCCCCAGTTTCTTCGTGTAGAAGAGGATGTCGTCGCGAATTTCCTGTGTGGGCAGGCGAATTTCAGCATGCGTTTTCGCCAGATCGGATGTCTTGGTCATCAGTATTCTCTTCGAATTGCAACTTTGGCCATCCGATCAGAACAGAGGTCAAAATGCCAACCGAAAAGAACATCCCCGGCATTTCTTCCATAACGAAGAAGCGCATTTCAATAATCACAGGTAAAACTCCGCCGTTCAGCACTGTGAACTCGACCAAATCTGGGTGACGACAACCGCCCAACACCGCTGCAACCAACATACAACCTACTGATCTCTCGTTCGTTACCAGCCGGGTCATCAGTTCTGAATGTCACAACGGCCTTGCCAGAGTGATCTTGGTCGTCACAATGTGAAAAGGTGAAAATGAACTCAGACAATACCAATCCGGTTTCACGGTTGCGACATCACGGCAGAGTTACGTAGCGTAGCCAAGTCCAAATAAATAGTTTAAGGCTAAATCAAATTCTCAATGGGAGCTGAATCGCCGATGTCTGACACCCCCAGCCTGCGACAAGCTGCGCTCGAATATCATGAATTTCCCAAACCCGGAAAGCTTGAGATCAAGGCTACCAAACCGATGGCCAACGGGCGCGATCTGGCCCGCGCCTATTCGCCCGGCGTGGCCGAGGCGAGCCTTGAAATCAAGGCCGATGCAGCCAATGCGGAACGTTACACGGCGCGCGGCAATCTTGTCGCCGTGGTTTCAAACGGCACCGCGGTGCTTGGCCTGGGGAATATCGGAGCACTCGCGTCGAAGCCGGTTATGGAAGGCAAGGCCGTCCTTTTCAAGAAATTCGCAGGTATTGACTGTTTTGATATCGAGGTCGATCAACCCGATCCCGAAAAGCTTGCGGATATCGTCTGTGCCCTTGAACCAACATTTGGCGCCATTAACCTTGAAGACATCAAGGCCCCCGATTGCTTCATCGTCGAAAAGCTCTGCCGGGAGCGTATGAACATCCCGGTTTTCCATGACGATCAGCATGGAACCGCCATTGTCGTCGGGGCTGCGGCCAAGAATGCGCTGCATGTAGCCGGAAAGTCATTTGAGGAAATCAAAGTCGTGTCGACCGGCGGCGGGGCTGCCGGGATCGCGTGCCTGACCATGCTGGTCAAGCTGGGCGTGAAACGTGAAAACATATGGCTGTGCGACATTCACGGGCTTGTCTACGAAGGACGGGCCGAGGACATGAACCCGCACAAGTCACAGTTCGAGCAGAAGTCGGATTTGCGGACGCTGGACGATGTGATCGGTGGGGCCGACCTGTTTTTGGGTCTCAGCGGCCCAAATGTTCTGAAGCCTGATATGGTCCGGAAAATGGCCAGCCGCCCGATCATCTTCGCCCTGGCCAACCCGACGCCGGAAATCCTTCCAGAGGACGCGCGTGCAGTAGCACCAGACGCAATCATCGCCACGGGGCGCAGCGATTTTCCCAATCAAGTCAATAACGTGCTGTGCTTTCCGTTTATCTTCCGGGGTGCTCTGGATGTCGGCGCGACCGAGATCAACGACGCGATGCAGATTGCCTGCGTGGATGGTATTGCTGAGATGGCGCGCGCGACCACAAGCGCCGAGGCGGCGGCTGCCTATAAGGGCGAGCAACTGACCTTTGGCCCCGAATACCTGATCCCAAAACCATTTGACCCACGTCTTGTGGGCGTGGTGTCCTCGGCGGTCGCCAAGGCCGCCATGGAAAGCGGTGTTGCAAAACGCCCTATCGAGGACCTTGAAGCCTATAAGGAAAAGCTCAACCAGTCGGTCTTCAAATCAGCCCTTCTGATGCGTCCTGTGTTCGAGGCCGCGGCCGTCGCATCCCGTCGCATCGTTTTTGCCGAGGGTGAAGATGAAAGGGTTTTGAGGGCCGCGCAGGCCATTCTCGAAGAGACGACGGAAACGCCAATTCTGATCGGGCGACCCGATGTGATCGAAACCAGATGTGAAAAGCTGGGGCTGACCATTCGTCCGGGCAAGGACTGTCAGATCGTTAACCCGGAGAACGACCCGCGCTATTACGATTACTGGACTTCCTACCACCAGATCATGCAGCGCCGCGGTGTGACGCCGGATCTGGCCAAGGCGATCATGCGCACCAACACAACGGCCATTGGTGCGATCATGGTGCATCGTGGCGAAGCGGACAGCATGATCTGCGGCACATTTGGTGAATTCCGCTGGCACCTGAACTATGTCGAACAGGTGTTGGACGACAGCAAACTGCGCCCGCATGGTGCCTTGTCCCTGATGATCCTGGAAGATGGCCCCCTGTTCATTGCCGATACGCATGTCCGGCAATTGCCATCGCCGGAAGAACTGGCCGAAACCACCATTGGCGCCGCGCGACATGTTCGCCGGTTCGGGATCGAACCCAAGATTGCCTTCTGTTCGCAGTCGCAATTCGGCAATCAGGCTGAAGGATCAGGCAAACGGCTGCGAGCGGCGCTGGAAATCCTTGATCGGCAGCCGCGCGATTTTGTCTACGAAGGCGAAATGAATCTGGATGCGGCTTTGGATGCAGACCTGCGGGCGCGTATCTTCCCAGCGTCGCGATTGGAGGGGGCGGCCAACGTTCTGATATTCGCCCACGCAGATGCTGCCAGTGGCGTACGCAATATTCTGAAGATGAAGGCGGACGGGATTGAAGTTGGCCCGATCCTGATGGGCATGGGCAACAAGGCCCATATTGTTACTCCATCCATCACCGCGCGCGGTCTGTTGAACATGGCGGCGATTGCAGGAACACCCGTGGCGCATTACGGTTAACCGGGGGCAGCCTTGCTGGCACCCCTGCCAACAGGGGGGGAATCGCATGGAAGGACATTGCCACTGTAACGCCGTGCATTGGGAAAGCGATGCCCAAGCCGCGTGGAGCTGTTATTGCCACTGTTCAGATTGCAGGCGAAACTGCGCCGCGCCGGTCACGGCTTTTTTCGGGCTGCCGCATGAGGCGGTCAGATGGTTGGGTCAGGCACCAAAGATCTATCGCTCATCGGAAGGGGTTGAACGTCTGTTTTGCGCCAAATGCGGAACCCAGATGGCCTATCGCACAGCGCGCGATACGGTGAACATTCATCTTTATACCGTAACGCTGGACAACCCGGAGACCCTGCCGCCACAGTTTCACGTGTTCCACGCCGACCACCTGCCCTGGCTGAACCTTCAGGACAAGCTGCCACGTTACGCCAAAATGGCTGGTTGAGCTGATTCCCGAAGGGGCGCAAAATTTGCACACGAAAGTTTGCAACTTTGCAAATCTTTCCACTGTAGCGGCAAAAACTCTGCTAGAACTGTAATTTTGCAAAAATTTGCAAGTCATATTCCGCTGATCTGCAAATTTTTTGCGATAAACTGACGCGTCGTCATGCGTCACGCTTGCCCGGATGTTTTCAGCGACCTAACACAATGTCCAAGCCGTTGTGAGGAGGACAAGATGGCGTATCAGGACGTTTATGACAGCTGGAAAACCGACCCCGAAGCGTTCTGGATGAACGCTGCAAAAGGGATCGATTGGGTCAAGGCCCCCAGCAAAGCACTGTTCGACGACAATGCGCCCTTGTACGAATGGTTCAGCGACGCGAGGGTCAATACCTGTTGGAATGCCGTAGACCGTCATGTGGAAAACGGGCGCGGTGAACAAACTGCCATCATCTATGACAGTCCCATCACCCACACCAAGCGCGAGATATCCTATGTCGAGCTTCGCAACCGCGTGGCCACTCTGGCCGGCGCGCTGCGCGCAAAGGGTGTCGAGAAAGGCGACCGTGTCATCATCTACATGCCGATGATCCCCGAAGCGCTTGAGGCGATGCTGGCCTGTGCCCGCCTCGGCGCCGTGCATTCGGTCGTGTTCGGCGGGTTTGCCAGCAACGAACTGGCCGTGCGCATCGACGACGCCAAACCCAAAGCAATCATCGCCGCGTCCTGTGGGATGGAACCCGGTCGCGTGGTTCACTATAAGCCCCTGCTTGACGGTGCGATCGAACTGGCCAACCACAAACCTGATTTTTGTGTGATCTTCCAGCGGGAACAAGAGGTCGCCCAGTTGATTGAAGGGCGCGATTTCAACTGGCATGGTTTCCAATACGGTGTCGAACCGGCTGAATGCGTGCCGGTTGATGGCAATGACCCGGCTTATATCCTGTACACCTCTGGCACTACGGGTGCACCCAAAGGGGTCGTGCGCCCCACTGCCGGACACCTTGTGGCACTGAACTGGACGATGAAGAATGTCTATAACGTCGATCCGGGCGACGTGTTCTGGGCAGCCTCCGATGTGGGCTGGGTCGTGGGGCACTCCTATATCTGCTACGCGCCCCTGATCCATGGAAACACCACAATTGTGTTCGAGGGCAAGCCGGTCGGCACCCCGGATACTGGCACCTTCTGGCGCGTGATCTCGGAACATAAGGTCAAAAGCTTCTTCACCGCACCTACGGCCATCCGCGCCGTCAAACGAGAAGACCCCAAAGGCGAATTGATCGGCAAATACGATCTGTCTCATCTACAGGCCCTCTATCTGGCAGGCGAACGCGCCGACCCTGACACAATTATCTGGGCACAAAACGCGCTGAAGGTTCCGGTGATCGACCATTGGTGGCAAACCGAAACCGGCTGGGCCATTGCCGGGAACCCGCTGGGTATCGAAGAGCTTCCGGTCAAGCTGGGCTCGCCCGCAAAACCGATGCCGGGTTATGACGTGCAAATTCTGGATGAAGGCGGTCACCCGATGAAGGCCGGTGAACTGGGTGCCATCGCGGTTAAATTGCCCCTGCCCCCAGGCACCTTGCCAACACTGTGGAATGCCGAAGCACGATTCAAGAAATCTTATCTTGAACACTTCCCCGGATATTTCGAGACCGGCGATGCCGGGATGATTGACGAAGACGGGTACCTCTACATCATGGCGCGCACCGATGACGTCATCAACGTTGCCGGCCATCGCTTGTCGACGGGCGGGATGGAAGAAGTGCTGGCTGCCCACCCCGATGTGGCTGAATGCGCGGTGATCGGAGTTTCGGACCAGCTTAAGGGGCAGATGCCGGTCGGCTTCCTGTGCCTGAATGCTGGTGCCACACGGGATCATGGCGATGTGGTTCGGGAGGTCGTCAAAATGGTTCGGGAGAAAATCGGGCCGGTGGCCGCCTTCAAACTGGCTGTTGTCGTCGACAGGTTACCCAAGACCCGTTCCGGTAAGATCCTGCGTGGTACGATGGTGTCGATTGCAGACGGTCAGGACTACAAAATGCCTGCAACAATTGATGATCCTGCCATCCTTGATGAGATCAAGGAAGCGTTGCAGACAATTGGTTACGCCAAGTAACCATCGGGCGGCACAGGCCGCCCATGTCATGTCCGCCCTTGCAACCTGAATCTGGGCCCCTACTGTCGCTGTAAGACAGTGAGGGCCCATGACACATACCGATATCTGGCGTCTCAGCGCCACAGAGCTGACCACCTTGACCCGACGCGGCGATCTGAGCGCGACCGAGGCGGTTCAGGCCTCGATTGATCGCATGGACGCGGTGAACCCCGCGCTGAACGCGGTCGTCGAAGACTTGCGCACCGAGGCCCTGGAACGCGCGCAGTCGCTAGATGCTGCACGGGGGCGTGGTCAGCCGACCGGCCCGCTGCATGGTGTTCCGGTAACAATCAAGGTGAATGTCGATCAGAAAGGCCACGCCACCACCAACGGTGTCATTGCGCTGAAGGACGTAATCGCACCGGATGACGCGCCGGTGGTCAGCAACTTGCAAAAAGCGGGGGCCATTGTGATCGGGCGAACGAATACGCCCGAGTTTTCCTTCAGGGCCGACACCGACAACCCCCTGCATGGGCGCACGTTCAACCCGTGGGGACGGCACATTTCACCCGGGGGATCATCCGGTGGCGCTGCTGCCGCCGTGATGGCAGGTCTCGGTGCGCTGGCCCATGGCAACGATATTGGCGGCAGCCTGCGCTTTCCGGCAGCCGCTATCGGAGCGGTTACGGTGAAACCGGGGCTGGGGCGCGTTCCCGCGTGGAACCCAAGTCAGAAGGCCGAACGCGGATTGCTGGCGCAATCAATGTCGGTTCAGGGCCTGATCACCCGGTCGACTGCGGATCTGCACCTGTCCATGCCCAGCCTGATCGCCACCGATGCGCGGGATCCGTTCCACGTACCAATGCCCTGGCGCGGCGAGCGTTTTGACCAGCCGATCAAGGTGGCATTCACCAAGAACACCTTCGGCTATGCGCTGCACCCCGAGGTCGAAAAAGCCCTCGACACTGCGCGCGATGCGCTGGTCGATGCAGGGTACGACGTTGAAGAGGTCGATCCACCCGATGTCTTTGAATGTGGCCGGATCGGGTATCGGACCTTGATGGGCGAAGTGCTGACCCTGATGAAATCTGAAATTGAAGCCGCTGGTTCCAAAACCATCCGCGACATCTTTGATGTCTACTTTCAGGAATTCCCGCCCATCGTTGAAACAGAATTGGTTCGGATGCTGGCCAAGCGCAGCCATTATGCCCGTGAATGGTCCCTGTTTATGCAGGACTACCCGCTGGTTTTGTCCCCTTTCCTTCCGCAGCCATTTTTCAAACCCGACCGGGACACCGAAGGCGCGGAAGGCGTGCATGATGTTTTGGGATGCGCTGTCTATTCCTATGCGATGAACTTTCTGGGACTGCCCGCAGCCTGCGTTCCGTCACGATTGGCCGACCTTCCCAAAGGTCCTCAACCTATCAATGTACAGATCGCGGCGCAGCGCTGGCGCGAGGATTTGGCCGTGGATGCCGCCGCCGCGATAGAAGATCGCGTGGGACAGATGTGTTTCCCGCTGTGGGATCACATGTAACAAAAAATAGACCCCGGGTCATTGTGCCCGGGGTCCAGCTGCTAAAATAAGCCCGGATTTCTGATGACGAGCGTAGCACCACCCACCCTCGCCAGCGCAAAATCTGCGCAACCATTCGAAAACACCGTTCAGGTGGCCACTCACTCCCACCTTGGCGTGTTCTCCGGACAAGTTCACATTAGCCAATCATTAAGGGAATTCCTGTGAACTGCTTCACACAGGCGTGAGAAAAATTCGGGGATGGCCTATTTTACGTGAATTGTTCGGATATTAGACGTTCTTCCAACCCATGGCCGGGGTCGAAAAGGATACGGTGCTCAATGGCTGGTTCCGACCTGATCTCAACCCAGTCGATATCCGGGAAAGAAACGGAATCGGCGGCCACGATGACCGGGCGCTTGTCAGCTTCGACCACATCGAACCTGACTTTCGCCATTTTCGGCAACAAGGCACCACGCCACCGCCGTGGGCGAAACGCTGCGATGGGTGTCAGGGCCAGAACGTCAGCGCCAATCGGAACAATCGGCCCATGCGCGGAATAGTTATAGGCGGTCGATCCCGCAGGCGTGGCAAGCAATGCCCCGTCACAGACCAGTTCGGCCATGCGCACCCGGCCGTCTACGCTGATCTTGAGCCTTGCTGCCTGAGGACCGGCGCGCAGCAATGACACTTCGTTGATCGCCAGCGCCTCGTGCAGTTTTCCAGATTGGTCCATCGCCTGCATGGCCAACGGGTTGATAACCTCTTCCTCGGCATCCTCCAGCCGCGCCATCAGGTCGTCTTCGTGATACTCATTCATCAGAAAGCCGATCGTGCCGCGATTCATTCCGTAGACCGGAGTATCGAGATGCTGCACATTGTACAAAGTGTGCAACATGAAGCCGTCGCCGCCCAATGCAACCACTACATCTGCGTCCCGAGGTGCCACATTACCATATTTGGCCACCAGGATGTCACGCGCTGTTTGCGCCACTTTGACCTCACTGGCGAGAAAGGCGATTCTCTTTTTCATGTTTTGTGGTTTCCGGTGTTGCACATTTGGTTCCGAAACAAACATACCTTTCCCCAATAGGCCAGTCTTGACGCCGCAGCAGGCCAAATCGTCGCTTTAAGCCTTTTGCGAATGTGGCGTTTCCGATAGGAAATCCGCAAGATTTATACCAAGCCATGTGGAGCGCCAATGAACGCCAATCTTCGTGACACCGGATTTTTCACCCAGTCCTTGTCGGACCGCGATCCTGAGCTTTTTGGCTCGATCCGGTCTGAGCTGGGTCGTCAGCG